>CAZSGD010000032.1:0-48410 GCA_964606155.1 uncultured Chitinophaga sp.
TCTTTCTGTATCTTTTGTTTCTGTGAATTTTCCAACAATTAAACCAGCCAGCCTGGACAGTTTGCCGGCCCGTTTCAACTGGTGCATCATCCGGTCAATATTATAGAGGTACTCTCCCACATCTTCAATGAATAATAGCCTGCCCCTGGTTTTTATATCTGAATCTGACCCTACCAAATGAGAAAGCAGGGCCAGGTTGCCTCCCACCAATTCCCCGATCGCTTCCCCTTTGCGGTTGAATTCATGTGGCGCACATTGATATTTTATTTTTTTCCCTTCCAAAACATTCTTTAATGACAATACATACTCATTCTTATACCCTTCCCCGTTAAATGCGCCGGCCATGGGTGAATGTAATGTGGAGATGTAATAGTTTGAATAAATATGGGAATGTAATACCGTAATATCGCTGTACCCGATGATCCACTTCGGTTGTTTCCTGAATTTTTTAAAACTGATATCATCAATGATCCGGCTCATGCCATATCCGCCCCTGCCGCATAACACGGCTTTTACTTCATCATCATCCAGCATTTGCTGAAAATCATTCAGCCTTTCTTCATCTGTTCCCGAAAAATAAGTAGCAGAGTTCCCCCCCAGCGTATTCCCCACTTTCACTTTATAACCCCATTCCTCCAATGTCTGAATACAGGTTTGTGCTCTTTCAGCAGCCATATACCCGGCCGGGCATACTATACCGATGGTATCGCCTCTTTGCAAATAGGGTGGAACCTTTATCATACTGTTGAATAATTCTAAAATTATTGGAAATAATGTTTCGTAAATCTACGCTATAAGATGTATCGGTCACACATTAATCGAAAAAAATTCTGCATTTAAACCGATTGAAATTAAAATGGAAATTAGCCAACGATTATTTCTTACTGATTACTATAATATTGAAATCATAAGTACTAACTTGTATAAACCATTACCAAACTGCAAATCCTGAAAATTATGTCAGCATCTATTTATCTCGCCGACCTGGATAAAGTGGGCCTGGAAGATATTGACCATGTAGGAGGCAAGAATGCCTCTTTGGGCGAAATGCTCCAGAACTTATCCAGGCTTGGCATCCAGATCCCTTCCGGTTTTATAATTACAGTGGCTGCTTACCGTGAATTCCTTCGCTATAATCAACTGGATGAGGCCATTCACAGCATTATCAATGGTATCAACTTTGATGATATTGAATCCCTGCGCAGAGGTGGTTTGCAAGCCAGGCAATTGCTGAAAAATGCCAAGTTTCCCAAAGATCTGAGTGAGTCTATCATTCAAAAGTATTACGACCTGAGCAAGCTCTACGGACAGGATATGACCGATGTGGCTGTTCGCTCATCCGCCACGGCAGAAGACCTGCCCGATGCTTCTTTTGCAGGACAACAGGAAACTTATTTGAATGTAAGAGGCCCCGCCCCTTTAATGAATGCGGTCCGGAACTGTTTTGCATCCATTTTTACCGATAGAGCTATCAGTTACCGGCAGAGTTTTGGTTATGATCATTTCAGTATCGGTCTCTCGGTTTGTATACAAAAAATGGTACGCAGTGACCTGGGCGCTTCCGGTGTTGCTTTTTCATTGGATACCGAGAGCGGTTTTAAAGATGTGGTGGTGATCAATGCTTCCTTTGGCCTGGGAGAAATGATCGTGCAGGGATCTGTATCGCCGGATGAGTATATCGTGTTCAAACCGGCATTGAAAGAAAACTATATGCCCATCATTGAAAAAAAATTAGGAGTAAAAGATAAAATGATGGTGTATGGGGATGACCCGGATGAACGGGTAAAGATCATTCCTACGGAAAGGGCCTTGCGTGACCGTTTTTGCCTGACAGATGAAACGATCATAAAGCTTTCACGGTGGGTGCAGCAGATAGAAGAATATTATACCACCAAAAAACAGAAATGGACACCGATGGATGTGGAATGGGCTATTGACGGATTGAGCAAAGAGTTGTTCATAGTACAGGCAAGACCGGAAACCATCCATTCGCAAAAAAATCACCGGATCATCACCGAGTATAAAATCGACGATGCCAACCGGGCCGATAAGATCATCCTGAAAGGAATAGCCGTGGGCGATAAAATTGCTTCCGGCAAAGTCAATATTTTGTTTTCACTGGATAAACGGGTCACCGAAGGTCATGTGTTCAACGACGGTGATGTGCTGGTTACCGATATGACAGACCCCGACTGGGAGCCCATTATGAAAAAAGCTTCCGCCATCATTACCAATAAAGGAGGACGTACCTGCCATGCGGCTATTGTTGCCCGTGAGTTGGGCGTTCCGGCTATCGTGGGCACCCTCCATGGTACAGAAGAATTGAACAGCGGTCAACTGGTAACGGTTTCCTGCGGTGAAGGCGATGAAGGCATTGTGTACAAAGGAGATATCCCCTTCCGAAGGGAAGAATATAACCTGGACGACCTGCCTGTGGTGAAAACACCGCTGATGCTGAACGTGGCTTCTCCATCCATGGCATTCAATTTCTCTCACCTTCCCAATAAAGGCGTGGGACTGGCCCGGGAAGAATTTATCATCAACAATTATATACAGATCCATCCTTTAGCCCTGCTGCGGCATAAAAAAATGAATGATGAAGCCCTGACAGCGATCATTGAAAAACGTATCAGGGGGTTTGAGAATGAAGAAGATTTCTTTATTAAAAAATTATCGTATGGCATTGCCAAAATTGCGGCGGCCTTTTATCCGAATAAAGTGATCGTTCGTTTCTCCGATTTCAAGAGCAATGAATATTTCAACCTTTTGGGAGGCAACCATTTTGAGCCGGAAGAGGAAAACCCAATGATCGGGTGGCGGGGCGCCAGCCGGTATTACTCACCGGAATATAAGGAAGCATTCGGGCTGGAATGTAAGGCCATTAAAAAAGTGAGGGAAGAAATGGGATTGAAAAATGTGGTGGTGATGATCCCTTTCTGCCGTACCGTAACAGAGCTGAAAAAAGTGCATGAAGTGATGCAGGAATATGGACTGAAAAGAGGTGAAGCCGGGCTGGAATTGTTCCTGATGGCGGAATTGCCTTCCAATGTGCTGATGGCAGATGAATTTGCCCAACATATTGATGGTTTCTCAATTGGCTCCAACGACCTGACCCAGCTAACGCTGGGGCTTGACCGGGATTCTTCACTGGTGGCCCATATTTACGATGAAAGAAATGAAGCCGTTAAGCGAACGATAAGCATGCTGATCACCACAGCGAAAAAACATAATGTAAAAGTGGGTATCTGCGGACAAGGCCCTTCCGATTTCCCTGATTTCGCACAGTTCCTCGTGGACCTGGGCATCGATAGCATCTCCGTTACACCGGATTCACTGGTCAAAACGGTAAAAGCAATCAGTGAAGTAGAGAAGAAGCAGGCTAAATAATTTCATGAGCCGGTTTATTGTACATTAGCAGCCTTTAATAAACCTGGCGGAAATGAAAAAATGGCTGGCCATAATTCTTCTTGTCTTATCCCCGGATGCCTATTCGCAAGACCTTCGTCTTTATCAAAAAAAAGAATACCAGTACGATACAGGTAAAATATTGCCTTATCGTATTCTTTACCCTGAGCAGTATGACAAGGGCAGGAAATATCCCCTGGTCGTCTTCCTGCATGGCTCCGGCGAACGGGGAAATGATAATGAGAAACAACTCATACATGGCTCCAAACTTTTTTTAGCAGATAGCAACCGCAGGAATTTCCCCGCCATCGTGGTATTTCCCCAATGTCCGGTAAATATCAGCTGGCATTCCTTCCAAAACCGGTCAGCACAGCCCGGCACAAGATTTAACTATCCTGGTAATACCATTTCCTGGCCACTGGATGCAGTGCGTCAATTGGTACAACAGTTGCTGAAAGAGGAAGCTATTGACAAGAAGAGATGTTATATATCCGGTCTGTCGATGGGCGGGCATGGTACTTTTGAAATGGCCTACCGCTTCCCGAAATTATTTGCTGCAGCCCTGCCTATTTGCGGTGGCGGCGACAGTGTTCATTATGACAAAAGAGTGAGGCGAATATCTTTTTGGATATTTCATGGCGATAATGACAAGTCGGTGGATGTGGAAGAATCAAGAAAAATGCTGGTCCGGTTAAAAGCACTGAGAGCAGATGTTACCTATACTGAATATCCTGGTGTTGGGCACAACAGCTGGGATAATGCTTTTGCAGAACCCACGTTTCTTAGCTGGATGTTTTCGAAGAAGCGCAGGAAGTAAATACACCCTCCATAACTTCTTGGGATAAAGCCTATAAACCGGTATTTTTGCAGACTAATTAAGACCGGAGTTATACATGACTGATCCAAAACGATATTTGATCACTTCTGCCCTTCCCTATGCCAATGGATTAAAACACGTAGGCCACCTGGCAGGCGCTTATATTCCTGCAGATATTTATGCCCGTTACCTGCGGGCGCAAAAAAGGGATGTGGTGTTTGTGTGTGGCAGCGATGAACATGGCACGGCCATCCCTATCCAGGCTGCCAAAGAAGGTACTACTCCCAGGGCCATCATTGATAAATACCATGAAGCCATGAAACAGGATTTTGAAGACCTGTCCATGAGTTTCGATATTTATCACCGTACCAGCGAACCCCTGCATCATGAAACAGCACAGGAGTTCTTCACTTACCTGAATGACAGGGGCGACCTGGAGATCAAAGAAAGTGAACAGTATTATGATGAGGAGGCCAGGACCTTTTTGGCCGATCGTTATATCAAAGGCATCTGTCCTAATTGCGGCAGCGACCGTGCTTTTGGTGACCAGTGTGAAAATTGCGGCCGCACTTTAAGCCCGGATGAACTGATCAACCCTGTGAGCACGCTAAGTGGTAAAACACCCGTGAAGAAAAAAACTTCGCACTGGTACCTGCCGCTGGGCAAACATGAAGAGTTCTTACGGGAATGGATACTCGAAGGCCATCAGCATGACTGGCGCCCAACGGTGGTGGGGCAATGCAGAAGCTGGATCGATGGCGGTTTGCAATCCAGGGCCGTTACCCGTGACCTTGACTGGGGCATACAGGTACCCGTGAAAGGCGCTGATGGAAAAGTATTATACGTATGGTTTGATGCGCCGATAGGATATATCAGCGCAACGAAACAATGGGCTATTGATCATAAAAAAGACTGGAAACCTTACTGGTATGATAAGGATACCAAACTGGTGCATTTTGTAGGCAAGGATAATATCGTTTTCCACTGTATCATCTTCCCGGTGATGCTGAAACTGCATGGTAATATCCTCCCTGCCAATGTTCCTGCCAATGAATTCCTGAACCTGGAAGGTGATAAGATGAGCACCAGCCGCAACTGGAAGCTGGACATGAGAGATTATATCAATGATTTTGTGAAAAAAGAAAATGGCGGTGGACAAATGGTGGATGCCCTTCGTTATTATCTCACCACTATTGCCCCGGAAACAAAAGACAGCGAATTTACCTGGAAAGGTTTTCAGACTGCTTACCGGAGTGAGCTCTCCGATATATTTGGCAACTTCGTGAACCGCACATTCGTGTTAATGCACAAACTCTGCGGCGGTAAAGTACCCAAACTGCAGGAGGATGCACTGGATGAAAATGACAGAACATTGATGAGTGAGATTACAGCCTCCCGGGCAAAAATGGAAGCCTTGCTGGAGCAATTCAAATTCAGGGAAGCATTATATGAAGTGATCGACCTGAGCCGCAAAGGAAACCAATACATGCAGAAAAAAGAGCCGTGGATAGTGGCTAAAAAACTGGCACAAGATCCAGGTGCGCAAAAGAGCATTGACAACACCATGCATCTTTGCCTGCAATTGACCGCCAACCTGGCTATTTACATCAACCCCTTTTTGCCCAACACGGCCAAAACAATGTTGCACATGATGAAAGTGGTGGACAAAATGCTGGATTGGGAAAATGCGGGCAAACTGAAATTGCTGAGTGTGGGTTATAGTTTAAGGGAACCACAATTATTATTCCGCAAGATCGAAGACGAAGAAATCAATGCGCAAATTGAAAAATTAAAAAGCGGTTTGATAAAACCTGCCGCTGAAAAAAATAAAACAACGAAGATGGATGAATCGAAACCTGCAGCAAAAGCTGAGATCCAGTATGATGATTTTGCCAAACTGGAATTGAAAACCGGTACCGTGATGGCCTGTGAAAAAGTGGAGAAAGCTGATAAGCTCCTGAAACTGGAAGTGGACCTCGGCACAGAAAAAAGGACCATCGTTTCGGGCATTGCCATGCATTACAAAGCTGAAGAAATGGTGGGCAAACAAGTGATCGTGGTCACTAACCTGGCCCCCCGCAAAATGAAGGGGATCGAAAGCCAGGGCATGATATTAACAGCAGAAGATAAGGATGGAAAACTGCAGTTATTAAAGCCGGAAAATCCTGTTTCCCCGGGTTCAAATGTTAGTTAACCTATAAAAAATACAGAAAACCCCGTTTTGCAATCGTAAATCGGGGTTTTTCATTTCAGGTGCGGGCATATTTTATTAAATTCATACTTAAATCTTTCCGCACCTTGACCGCAAAGCGACCTGGTAAAAGGATCCTGAAGATCATGGGCATTTCGTTGGGGGTACTGTTGGTGCTGCTCATCGGTTTTCATTTGTGGTTCAAAGCCCATGCAAAAGAGATCATAGAAGACCTGGTGGAATCGAGGTCTAATGGTAAGCTCAGGTTGAAAATAGGGAAACTTCACTTTAATTATTTCAGCAGGAAATTTGAATTAGAAAAGGCCGTATTCTATAACACAGATACTGCCACAGCCAATACTGCTTACCGCTTTAGCGTTGATAAAATGAAAGTGCAGGCCAAAGCTATTCTCCCGATCGTCTTCAAAAAGCAATTGCTGATCGACTCGCTCCATCTCTTCGGCCCGCATATTGAAGTGACACGTTTACGGGCTGCTGATAAACCTGACAGCAGCAAAGAAGTATCTATACCGGAAGAGATGGGCAAGATATACCGGTCCATACAAGATGCCCTGCAGGTATTGCAGGTAAAACGTTTCCAGATCGACAACGGGGACTTTACACTGGTCAATAAAATGGAACCCTTGCAGGTACCTGTTCATATTACCAACCTGCATTTTCATATAGATAATTTGCGGGTGGATACAACAGGGCCTGATCAGGACGATCGTTTATTGTTCAGTGATAATATAGTATTGCGAAGTCATGATCAAAGCATCCTCTTCCCGGATGGAAGGCACCGTCTTAGCTTTAGCAAGTT
Organism: uncultured Chitinophaga sp.; assembly: GCA_964606155.1. Lineage (GTDB taxonomy): Bacteria > Bacteroidota > Bacteroidia > Chitinophagales > Chitinophagaceae > JJ008. The sequence continues at coordinate 7,234 of CAZSGD010000032.1, forward strand.
TTCTATCAATTTAAAAAACCAGCTGGTGGAGTTTGACAGTTGCACCATTGCTGCCACCCGGTCAGACAGCACAGCTTCCTCCTTTAATGTTTTCTTTGATAAATTATTGCTGACGAGTATCGATTTTGATACTTTATACCGCCACGAGGTGATCAAAGCCGATTCCGTGTATTGTATCAATTCCCGTTTTGATCTGCAGGTAGAATCATCGAAAAGAAAAGACAATGATAAACAACGGCCTAAACTGGATGATATTATCAAACAGCTGACCGGTGACCTGCTGATCAATCATGTGGTGGTGCAGAATGCCGACTTTAATATAAGGATCAACCGGGATGGCAAGCCCAATACGTTTACGTTCACCAAAAATAATTTTGAAATGGGTGGCCTGGGTATTGACCAGGATGCCGCCAAACCTGTGAAGATCGCCACGTTCCGGATGGCTATCCGGAATTATGAGAATTTTTTAAAGGACAGTTCCTACCAGATGCAATTCGATTCCGTACACCTGATCAATGATAAGATCATATTAAGTAATTACTCGTTCTACCAGTTGAAGAACGGTAAGGTGACTAATAGTTTTGAGATACCCCGGTTTGAGCTCACCGGTCTTTCCTGGGATGATCTCATTTTTGATGAAAGGCTTACTGCCCGTGATGCTATCCTGTATAATCCTGTTATACATTACACTTCTTCCAATTACGGTAAGGCACAACCGGGGAAACGGCAGGACCTGTTTCAATCGCTGGCTGGTATCAATAACCTCATGAACCTGGAAAGTTTCAATGTGCTGGATGGTAAAATCGATCTCACCACATCCAGCGGTGCGAACCTGGAGCTGGAACATGCCACTTTATTCATCGAGAGCCAGTCGCTGCTTAGTTCCACGAAGATCAACGAAATAAAAAGATCGGTTAGTTTTTTAACGTTTGCAAAGGGCTTTATCCGGGTAAAGGATATTACGGCCGAACTCAATGACGTGAACTATGATGGAAATACAGAAAGTCTGAACGCCAAAGGGGTTATTTTCTCCGGCAAAAACAATACTGTTGCCGGCTATGCAAACGATGTGGCCCTGAACCAGTTTATTATCGACGATAGTGCCAGAAGCGTACATATCACGGGCATCAACTGGAGAGAAGCTGATCTGAAAATACAGGTACCAGTGTCCGCCTCCAGGAATGAAGACAAGGAAGAACCCTATTCGATCATCCTGGAAAAAATAAATACACATGACACGAAGCTGGAGACGGTGATCGGAAATCATTCCTTGTCGGCCTATCTTGAAAATTTCAGGGCCGATATGTTCAAAACGAATTCGAATGATCTGCCGGATATCATTAACCTGTCTGTAAAAGCAAGATCTGTAAAAAGCAAGGATGATCATTCCAGCATTAGTATTGACGCTTTAGATATGACTGATCAGTCCTCCTCCTGGATAAAAGCGGCGAGCTATACCAGCACAAAGGGCAAGGACAGCATTTCCTTTCAGGCTGCCTCCCTGAGCTTTATTCCCGACCTGAACCAGATCCTGAATCATTCGTATGATCTGAAAGACCTGAAGGTGGAAAAACCGGTACTATATCTCCGGTCAGAGAAAAAAGAAAATGGTGGCGCCGTACCAAAAGGTTTTTCCTTCGATATTAATATTAATACGATCCAGCTTTCGCAGCCGGTGGTTGACGTTCAGCTTTCTTCCCTGAATGGAACGAGTACCCTTCAATGGAACAAAACCCCGGACCCATTTAACCAATTACAGTTGAAAGGCCTGAAACTAAAGCGTCATTCCGCAACAGATATATCCCTGGATCAACTCGCTGCCTCCGTGAAAGGATTTCATTTCACTTCTGCCGATGGCAAATCATTCAATACCGGTAAAGGAACTATCCGCACCCAGGTAAAGGATATGAATGTTCACGAAATGGACGACAAGACCTGGGATTGGAAAGCCATTGTATCTAAACTGGAGGCAGACGACTTCACCTTCGATAGTCTTGGAAAAAAGAAGGGGACCCTTTTTATACAAAATGGTTCTTTATCTGAACTGCGTCTCCATTCTTCCACGATCAAAAAAATGGCGTCATTGGTACAAAGCAATACTTCTTTCAATTTGCAGAATTTTAATGGTTATTATTCCGATGCCCAAAAGAAAATTCACTGGCATAATGCGGGTTTTAACAGGGTGAGTAAGGAGTTCTCATTGGACTCGATCTCCTATCAGCCCGTTATGAGCCGGGACTCTTTTATGGCGCAACAAACAACACAGAAAGATTATTTGGAGGCAAAGGCCGGGAAAGTGGTAGCAGGTCCTTTTGACCTGGATAGATATATTACTGACAGCATATTTTCCATTGGCCGTGTTGAGATCAATGATGCCCAGATGACAGATTATAAAGACAAACGTTTGCCCCGGGCTGCAGGGGCCGTAAAGCCTCTTCCGGTTACGATGCTGAAACAACTTCCACTTAAAATTTCACTCGACACTTTGATCATTCAGCGTGCCCATATTGAATATTCAGAGACCAATCCCAAAACAAATACCACCAGTGTGGTACCCGTAACCCATCTGAATGCGAAAGTGTTCCCTGTTCGAAATTTTGATCTTCAACCCGGCGACAGTTTACGGATCCATGCCTCTGCTTATTTGCTGGATACGATCGGGCTGCGGTTAAGGGTGGTGGAATCCTACACTGATACGCTGGCAGGGTTCCTGATGACGCTCCGGATGGGGCCCACAGATATGCTTATACTGAACCCCGTATTGGTCCCTGCTGCTTCGGTTAAAATTAAGTCGGGCTATATCGACACCATGCATATGCGGGCCGTGGGCCGGGAATATATCTCCTTTGGCGAAATGAGTATGTTCTATCATGACCTGAAAATACAGGTGCTGAAAAGTGGTAATGAAAAAAAGAAAAGGTTCTTCCTGCTCAATTTCATAGCCAATGCTTTTATTGTAAAAGATAAGAACACATCACGTACCGGTACAATTTTCTATGTTCGTGAACGTGACCGATCTGCCATTAATTACCTGCTGCGTATGGCCATGAGCGGTATGTCCAGCAGTGTGGGGGTTAAAAACAGCCGTAAACTGGTCCGGAACTACCAGCATGAGATCGATATGAGGCATCTCCCGCCTATTGACCTGGAATGATAATTGATTTCTTAGAAAAAACATAGTGATCACAGAGGCGTTTATGGTAAAAATAATACGGCTGATTTTCGGATAATCATTGCCGTGAGTAGGAATTTCTGTAACTTTTATTCTTCTTCAACCTTATTGACGGCGATTATGAAATTCACCTTTCGGCAAACATCTGTTCTTTCCCTCCTGTTGCTGCTATTTCCCTTATGCATGGTTGCCCAAACCCAGGAAGAATTCAATAACAAGATGGGTGAAATCTACCTGGCCGGGGAGGATAAAAAGAAAGCCGCCACTATTGTAAAACAGTTGTATGACTGGGTGGAAAAGAAAAAGGACCTGCAAACCTATTCGAACTATTATTTGCTAAAGACCTTTTATGAAAACCCGGTGGGAGACACTTCCATGGCTAAGATCTGTGAGAAAAAAGCAGAGAAGATCATGAATGCCATGGTGGGCCTGCAAAACGAAATGAAGGTGGACAGTTCAAACCCCACTATGGCCTGGAGCACATATTATTTCCCCTCATTATTCAAGAATGACGATCCTGATATTGCCACCAAAGCCCTGCGATTCGTGGAAAAAAACCCCGACCTGAGATCATTTACCAACTACACGTATATCGGTTATGCATTTGAAAGGGTCAATGATTTTCAGCAGGCGAAGGAGAACTATGAAAAGGCGCTGGGCTATGCTGCCAATGAAACAGAGGTTTACCACAGTTATTTATTTTATACCAATTTCCTCACCCGCACGGGTGATTACCTGAAAGCAGATGACTATATCCGAAAAATGGAATCACTTTCTGAACGGGCCAATGAGTATTTCAAAATGGGTTATAAATCAGAAGCGATGTCGGCCAGGGTAGTATATTATCTGAATGTGGGTGATTACGATGCCTATGTTAAAGCGTCTGATAAGAATTATGATTATTTTTCAGCCCTTTGGCATCAAAGCAATAAAACAGATTGTGACCCCTACCCGGGTATTCGTTTTACCAATGCTGCTTTTGGAAAAGAAATGATGAAAGATTATGCAGCTGCAGAAAAACTCTGGAAAAGCCGCGATTCGGTGAATTATATCTGGGTGAATTGTTATAACAAGACCTATCCTAACTCCCGTTACTACCCAGTTTCGCAATATCCTGTTTACCTCATCAAGAGAGGAAAGTTTAGTTCCCTGCCCAAACCGGCTTCCTTTTTTATTAAGGAAACGGAAGATCACTACAACAGCTACCAGCGATATGCTGACCTCAGTGCCCACGTGGCCCGGGCCACGCAGCTGGCATTTTTAGGAAGCCCTGTATATGAAGAGCTCTTCAGGGCCATCATGGAAAAAGTAAAGAAAATGCATGATTTCCGGGAGTCGACCAGTCCGTTTTCCAACTACGCTTATTTCACCATGCGTGACAGGAAGCTGGAGGAGTCAAACAGAACCTATACGGAGCTTTTCCATTTGAATGCCGGCTGGATCAATGATATCATTTTCACTTTTGGTGAAAAAGCATTTGTAACCTATTACAACGCCAAACTCAAAGAGGGATACCAGAACTATCACAGTTTTGTGAAGATCGTGAAGGAAAAAAAGCCTGCTCTCTTTGCTGCAGCAGCAGCCCAGGCTTATAATAACCTGCTTTTTACCAAGTCCATTTCCCTGCAGGGCACCAAAAAAAGAAAGGAAGCTTTTCTTTCTTCCAACGATAAATCTATCAGCCAGCTTTATGATCAATGGATCGACAAAAAACAGCAATTGATCCGGCTGTATATGAAGGCAGACGATCCTTCAAACACCGACACCGCTAATACAAAGCTGACCCAGGAGCAATTAAAAAAAATGCAGGACGAAGTGAGCGGCCTGGAGAATGAGCTGACTCAAAAAGCAAAGGGGTTTAAACAATTCCTGCAAATCACACCCCCTGACTGGAAAGAGGTGCAGAAAAACCTGAAGGAAGGAGAAGCGGCCATTGAAATGATCCGTTTTCAATGGAGGGATAAAGTATACTATTCGGATACTGCCTATTATGCTGCCTATATCATAACCAAAAACAGTTCTTCCCCTGATGTCATTTACCTGCCGGATGCTGCCAAAGACCTGGATGATAAATATTATAAGGCGTATAAAAATAATATCCGGCTCAGGACCGACGACAATCAGTCTTACCTGCATTACTGGAGGCCGATCGCTGAAAAGCTAACCGGGATCAAAAAAGTTCATTTCTCACCCGACGGCATTTATCACCTGGTCAATATCTCCACGCTCAGGAACCCGCAAACCGGCCAGTACCTGCTGGATGAGATGGAGATCCATTACACCAGTTCCGGAACTGACACAAAGGAGCTTCCACTAACGGAAAACGATATACGAACTGCTGTACTGGTGGGCCGGCCTTCTTATAAAACCAATACCGCCCCCACGGCAGCCCCTGCTGATGGCAGCACCCGGTCATTTGTACGCAATTTCCGTGATAATAATATTCCTGATCTCCCGGGCACGGAAGCAGAAGTGCTTGCTATCAAAAATGAAATGGAGCAGTATAAAGTGAATACAAAATCTTACCTGAAAGAACAGGCCACCGAAGACCTGATGTACACCCTGCACAGCCCTGCTATTTTGCATATTGCCACGCATGGCTATTGGTCGCCTGCCGGGGATGATGCCACGGAGGGTTACCGTACTTTTAATGCCATGGTGAATTCGGGTTTATTGCTGGCCGGTGTGGTGAATTATTACAGCTCTGATAAATATCCTGATACTTATGATGGAATCCTCACCGCTTATGAAGCGCAGAATATGGACCTCGAACACACTTCGCTGGTGATCTTATCGGCCTGTGAGACCAATCTCGGTTATTTGGATGCCGGTGAAGGTGTATATGGATTGCAACGGGCTTTTCGTGCCGCGGGTGCTGCCAGTATTATGACCAGTCTCTGGAAAGTGGATGACAATGCCACCAGGGATTTTATGATCCATTTTTACCAGCAATATTTAAAGACAAGGAATAAACTGGCTGCTTTCCGTTCTGCCCAGCAAGCTATAAAAGAAAAATACAAACATCCCTATTTCTGGGGGGCTTTTGTATTAATGGGGGAGTGAAAGGTATATAGATAAATAAGTATATAAGTTTATAAGCAAGCTTAGAAAGAGGTAAAGGTTAACTGTGGTTTCCCGCAAAGGCACAAAGTTATGTTCAAAAGTCGCAAAGGTGCTCTTTACCAACTTATTTCCTTTTGTGTCTTTGCGGTCCTTAGCGGCTTGGCGTGAAATAATAAGTCGAGCCTGACCACTACTTAGGAAGACAAGACTTCCTGCCTCCATCAAAAACTCTTATCTTCGAACTTAAAATAGTTGCATAACTAACTAATTTTGGGGTATGTCAAAAAGAACAATTAAGAAAGTGGCGGTACTCGGTAGCGGTGTCATGGGTTCCAGGATCGCTTGTCATTTTGCGGGGATCGGTGTCCAGGTGTTATTATTAGATATTGTACCGAAAGATGTGGCAGCCGATGCCAAACCAGCTGAAAGAAATAAGATCGTGAATGATGCCCTGGCTGCGGCACTCAAATCCAATCCCTCCCCTGTTTTTCATAAGGATGTGGTGAAAAAGATCAGCACAGGAAATTTTGAGGATAACATGAAGGATATTACCTCCTGCGACTGGATCATTGAAGTGGTGGTGGAACGGCTGGATATTAAAAAGATCGTGTATGAAAAAGTGGAGCAGTTCCGCAAACCCGGCACCCTGATCACTTCCAATACTTCCGGTATTCCCATTCACATGCTGAGCGAAGGAAGAAGTGATGATTTCAAAAAGCATTTTTGTGGCACCCATTTCTTCAACCCCCCCCGTTATTTACGTTTACTCGAGATCATACCCACACCGTATACTGACCCGACCGTTACGGATTTCCTGATGCAATACGGAGATCTTTATCTTGGAAAGACCACTGTTCTTTGCAAGGATACACCGGCTTTCATTGCCAATCGTATTGGTGTATATGGTATCATGGCCATTTTTGGCCTGATCGACAAAATGGGGCTCACCATTGATGAGGTAGATGCGCTGACCGGCCCGATCATTGGCCGTCCCAAATCAGCTACGTTCCGTACGGCAGATGTGGTGGGCATTGATACATTAGTGAAAGTGGCGAAAGGTGTATATGATAACTGCCCTTCAGATGAAGCAAGAGATACATTTATCATCCCCGCCTGGCTGAATAAAATGGTGGAAAATAACTGGCTGGGAGATAAAACAGGCCAGGGCTTCTTCAAAAAAACCAAAGGAAGCGGTGGAGAAAAAGAAATACTCACCCTGAACCTCAAAACAGCTGAATACGGGCCGAGGGTAAAACCCAAATTTGGCACTCTCGAAGCCGCCAAACCTATCGACGACCTGTACACGAGATTAAAAATGCTTTGTGCCGGCACCGATAAGGCTGGTGAATTTTATCGTCATTTCCACTATGGGTTATTCTCTTATATCTCACACCGTATTCCTGAAATTAGTGATGAGCTCTACCGGGTGGATGATGCCATGATGGCTGGTTTTGGCTGGGAGATCGGCGCCTTTGAAAGCTGGGATGTATTGGGGGTAGCTAAGACAGTGGAAGCCATGAAAACTGCAGGATACAAAGTGGCGGCCTGGGTGGATGAAATGATCGCAGCAGGCAATAAATCGTTTTATAAAGTAGAAGCTGGTAAAAGATATTCTTATGACCCCGCATCCAAAACTTACAAAACCCTGCCAGGTGGAGAAGCTTTCATTGTAATGAGTAACTACACCGACAAACAAATATGGAAGAATGGCAGTTGCCGCCTATATGACCTGGGTGATGAGGTATTGGGATTGCAATGGTTCACCAAGATGGGAAGCATCGGTGGTGATGTATTAAGTGGAATTCAAACAGCGATTGATAAAGCGGAAAAAGGATATAAAGGATTGGTGATCGCCAATGAGGGCGCTAACTTTTCGGCGGGCGCCAACGTAGGTATGATCTTTATGCTGGCCATCGACCAGGAATATGATGAGCTGGACATGGCTATCCGTATGTTCCAGAATACGATGATGCGTGCCCGTTATTCCTCTGTGCCTGTAGTGGCGGCCCCGCATGGGCTGGCCCTGGGCGGTGCCTGTGAATTAAGTTTACATGCGGATAAATGTTGCCCTGCTGCCGAAACTTATACCGGTTTGGTGGAACTCGGCGTTGGGTTGATACCAGGCGGTGGTGGCACCAAAGAATTTGTGCTGAGAGCATCTGATGAAATGCATGAAGATGAACCGGAAACCATTACTCTTAAAAATCGCTTTTTGACTATCGCCACAGCCAAAGTAGCAACATCTGCCCACGAAGGGTATGGCATTGGCGTTTACCGGAAGGGGCTGGACGAAGTAGTGATGAACCAGGGACGACGTATTGCCGAAGCAAAAAGATCGGTCATTGAATTTTTCGATAGCGGTTATACAGCTCCTGTTCAGCGAAAAGATATTAAAGTACTGGGGCAAACGGCCCTCGGTGCATTATACTCCGGTATTCATGCCATGAAAACTGCTAATTATGCTACTGAGCATGATGCCGTAGTGGCAAAAAAATTGGCGTATGTAATGTGCGGAGGTGACCTCAGTGAGCCTACCCTGGTTTCCGAGCAATATCTCCTCGACCTGGAACGAGAAGCATTTCTTTCATTATGCGGTGAAAAGAAAACGCTGGAGCGCATTCAAAGTGTGCTGAAGAGTGGAAGACCGATCAGGAATTAATATCCATCGGACGGGGACCGTCTGATGGATATTAATTTCATTTTTTAACCCCTCCCTGATCAAAACTACTTCTTAGAAATGCCGTATGCCTTTCCAACCCGGATACATTTATCATGTTTATAATCAGGGTAATAATAAACAAAGAATTTTTCTTAACAGGAGAGATTATCTCACATTTTTAACGCTCTATAAAAAATTATTTCCTGGTTATTGCTCAACCATTGCATGGTGCCTGATGCCCAATCATTTTCATTTCATGATCCATACAGATGACAGATGCAATATGCAAATAAAACAAGGGGGTATTTATATCGACCCTGTAACCAACTGTATAAGAAAATTGCTTAGTGGATATGCAAGGATCTTTAACAACAACTATCATCAAACGGGTTCTGTTTTCAGGCAAAAAACCAAATCTAAGTGCCTGACAGATGTTGCAATCCAGCCCAATAGCCAATACCTCATCCGGGATTACTATGTGAATTGCTTCCATTATATCCATCAAAACCCCGTTGTAGCAAAGCTGGTGGACCGGTTTGAAGAATGGGAATTCTCCTCTTTCAGAGAGTATGCAGGCTTACGACAAGGTACACTTTGTGAAAAGGAGCTAGCCAGCATTCATTGTAATTATCAACCTGACCTTTTTATTTCGGAGTCATATAAAATGGTTGAAGAAAAGATGGAGCGGTTTTTTCTATAATATTTGTCAGACCGGGACCGTTACTAGCATTCTTTGTCAGACCGGGACGGTCAGACAAAGAATGCGTGAATTTTCTTAACTTATCATCAAACTCAGGCAAATGAAATATTTGGCAACTGTATTAATTTTTTACTTCTCACTGACATCTGCTTTCGCTCAAACAAATTACTCCGGCGTGTACGGTTATTCCATGAAAACACCCACTGAAGCACCTAAAGATGAAAAAACCTCCGGTGCTTATGGCAATCTCACGCTCATTCAAATGGATGGGAACAAATATCGTTTCTGGCTTGATGTCAACAGGGGCTGGCCTTCTTATAATAGCGGGGCCGCAGATGGGACCATCACCTTTAAAAACGATACTGCATCGTTTGATAATACTTACGAAACTTCCAGTCGGGATTGCAAATTCCATTTCACCATCAAAGGCAATTCCATCACTATCAAAGCTACTTCTCATTCGGCTGACTGCGGATTTGGCAATGCCGTTACTGCAGAGGGCGATTATCCAAAACTGGAAAAACAACCCACCCTGGACAACAAATGGCTGAAAGAACAATACAACCAATCCCCTTCCGCCACAGTCATTACAGATAAAGCTGATATTTACGAAGATGAGGACTGCTACCGCTCCAAAAAACAATATTTCGTGAAAGGGGACATCATATTGGCGATCGCTGAAACGGCGAAGTCTATTTACACTGAGTTTATCACCCCCTCAGGGAAATTTGTATATGGATGGGTTAAAAAAGCAGCCATTAAAATTTCTCCTTAAGAACCATGGGCGCAGTAGAAATATATAACGACCAGCTAATTATTCTGTCTCATATCATCACGTATGGAAAAGCAGCCGATCCTTCCCTTACGGAACTGATCCGGGAGGAAATTGAAACCTTATGGAATGAACCCCGGTGCCGTACCAGGATCGATGGTTCATTCTTTATCGTTAACTTCAGGATCACCGCCACCTGTCAGCCTTCCATTACCGACATCGAGATCTACCAGAACCTCGACAACCGCAATAATTATTTTCGTATAGAAGAGTTTGCCCACGGAAATATTTCTTTTGTAGATGGGCTGGGCTGCAACAGCGGTTATTTTAAACTGGAAAATCTATACAAAGGTTCCACCACTGCAGCACATGAATACGGTCATACATTAGGGTTGGTACACCCTGAAGATCTCGATATTCGTGGTAAAGGGGTTCCCGGTATCATGTATCCGCGGGGCACATTAGTGAACCCGGAATTTCAATACGATCCATCCAAACCTCCGGGTGTTCCCGGTGGCACCATGCACCCTATATACCGGAAAGTATTACCGGCAGATATTGATAATTTATCTCTTCATAAACTGGATTTTGAAAATGGAAGATCTGTGATCGGGGAGTTCACGAATATCTGGCATCCCGACCATTCACAGATAGATCCAACGGATTTTTTGCTATTTGGCGGGTAACGCCACATCAATAGAAGGATACATAAATGTAAAACCGGTTTCCTGGATTTTTTTTGCACTTACGGTGGCGCTTTTTAATAATTCGATACTCAATTCACCCAGTATCGTTTTAAGTACAAAAGATGGAACCCGGACAGGGATAAAGAATTTCATTCGGCTCCTGGCCAATTGATATATCAGTTCTTTGTTAGAAACAGGCTGCGGGGCCACTGCATTATACACTCCGCTTATTGCTGTGTCTTCAATAGCTTTAATATAGATATTAACCAGGTCACTGATATGTATCCAGCTTACTATTTGCCGACCAGTTCCCAAAACAGTTGCTATTCCAAACCTCATCGGTTTAATTAACTCCTTTTCAGCCCCGCCCTCTTTACTGAGCACCATCCCGGTCCTGAAAATAACCACCCGTTTTTTTAATCCTTCAGCGAATTGAACGCTTTCTTCCCATTGCCGGCAAGTGATGGCTAGAAAATCCTCATACACGGGATCATTTTCTGTAAATGGATTTACAGTACCGTGTATCACATCAGGTCCATACCAGCCAATGCCTGACGAACTTATTACTGTTTTTACCTTGTTAGGGATCTTTTGCAGACTTTCCACGATCAGTCGCCCACCCAAAACCCGGCTATCCACGATCTCCTGCTTCCTTTTAGTGGTCCATCTTTTTTCCGCTACTGCTGCTCCGGCCAGGTGAATAATATGATCGGCCTTACTTATGGCATCCTGGTCGATGCTTTGTTGCCCGATATTCCAGGTGGCAAAACCCGGCTGCTTCGTACCGGGCCATTTTCCGGCGATAGTATGTGGTTCACGGGTCAGTATGATCACTTCATCCCCTTTTTCCATCAGGGCTTTTGTCAGTGCCCTTCCGATCAAACCTGTTCCCCCGGTAATAAGGATAGTTGACATGTATAAATTGACTTTTTGACGAACAAATAACACCCGGTCATCCCTAATGTTTTCATCATTCTGAAGAAACCTCTATCTTGGGCACCAAAATAAAACTCTTTTTATGAGTGTTGTTCTTTCGATCAGGAACCTGGCCAAGTCATATGGTGTGGTACGGGCATTGAACGGTGTCACATTTGATGTGCCGAAAGGTAGTGTGTTTGGCATATTGGGGCCCAATGGCAGCGGCAAGACCACCCTGCTGGGAATTGTAATGGATGTATTACGGGCCAATAAAGGAGACTACCTGTGGTTTGATAAGACAGGGGGCTCCCCAGATCAGCGTAAAAAGATCGGGTCGTTGCTTGAAACCCCTAATTTTTACAGTTACCTGTCCGGTATAGATAACCTCAGAATAACACAGGCTATTAGTGGCCGGGGCAGCAAGAAGGACATAGATGATGTATTAAAAAAAGTAAATCTTTATGACCGGAGGAGAAGCCCTTTCAAATCTTACAGCCTTGGTATGAAACAACGCCTGGCCATCGGTGCCGCTTTGCTGGGCGACCCTAAAGTGCTGGTTTTGGATGAGCCCACCAACGGTTTGGACCCTGTAGGTATCGCCGAGATCCGGAAGCTGATCGTAGAACTGAATGACCAGGGACATACCATCATCATGGCCAGTCACCTGCTGGATGAAGTGGAAAAAGTTTGTACCCATGCGGCCATACTCAAAACGGGTAACCTAATCACCACAGGGCCTGTGGAAGAGATCATGATGGATGAAGATATTGTGGAAGTAAGCGCTGCCGATATTAAAGCATTGGCTGCTGTGCTCCGCCAGTTGAATGACACTTTATTGGTTGATGAAAAAGCCAATACCATCCAGCTTGTTTTTCCAAAAGGGGAGGCGAAGATGGAAGATATCAACCGGTTTTGTTTTACCAATGGTATCACGCTGACACAGTTAGTATTAAGAAAGAAAAGGCTGGAAGCCAGGTTCTTTGAATTAACCAACAATTAAAGAAGAAAATTAATAATATGAGGACACTGATCAGAACAGAATGGCTGAAGATGAGAAAGTATAATGCTTTCTGGTGGATTATTGGGATCACAGCCCTTACCTATCCGGGCGTTAACTATATCACCTACCAGGCATATAAAGAACTTACAGGGCAGGAAAGTGCGGCCAGCCAATATGCCAAGATGGCCATCGGCAATCCTTTTAGTTTTCCTGAAGCCTGGCATACAGTTGCTTTCTTTTCATCCTGTTTTGTATTTATTCCCGCCGTTGTAGTGATCATGTTAATCTGCAATGAATACTCTTTCCGTACACACCGGCAAAATATCATTGACGGGTGGAGCCGGAGCCAGTTCATTACCAGCAAACTCCTGGATGTGCTGATCATCTCGATACTGATCACACTACTCTATTGCACTGTTTCGCTGGTTACCGGTTTCTCCAACCAGGAAAGATTAATGATGGATGTATGGAGTCAGTCAAAATATATTGGCCTGTTTTGCCTGCAAACTTTTGCTCAACTATCCATCGCCTTTTTAATGGGGTTTCTGATCCGCAAAGCCTTTCTTGCACTGGGTGTATTTCTGTTCTACTTTATAGTGGTGGAAAATATCCTGGTTGGTTTATCTGAATGGCAAAAAAGTAAGGCGGGCCATTTTCTCCCACTTGAAATTTCTGATCGCATCATTCCCAGGCCTGCTTTTTGGGGAAAATTGGATCCGGCCGCTTACAACAAATCGCTGGATGAGATACCCATGCATATTGGGCTAACAATCCTGCTTACCGCTGTTATCTGGATTATTTGTTATCGTATCAATAATAAACGGGACCTGAAGTGATCAATCCAGCGATCGGATCCTGGAAGGAGTGTCTTCACCGCTGATCAGCGACCGGCATCCTTTTGCAATAGCCCGGATAATGGTTGTCATGTTATCTATATCGATTCTGTGTGCTTCATCACAGGGTTTGTGATAGCATCGTTCATTATCGTTGCTGCACATGATCGTATGTGCAGGAACTCCCTTTTCTGCAAAAGGATAATTATCCGACCGTTTAAATAACAGTTTGTCATCATTATATAATCCTGACACTTTGATCTTTTCTCCTTTCAGGTTCTGAGAAATTATCCCTGTGAGATTGGAATACTCAGGGCCAGTTACCATAAATGCATTTTTACCGGTTGCATTGGTCATCCCGATCATTTCCACATTGATCATCGCTTTAATATTCTCAGGGACTACGTATTCAACAAAAGCCCTTGAACCCAGCAGCCCCAGTTCTTCTCCCGCAAAAAGGCAAAAGATCAGCGTTCTTTCATTATCATTTCTCATAGCAAAATATTTTGCCAGTGACAAAACAGCTGTTGTTCCGGAAGCATTGTCATTAGCACCATTGTATATATCCCCCAACTCTCCCATCAATCCTGTACTTACATGATCATAATGCGCAGAAAATAAAATGGCTTCATGCTGCAGGCTGCGGCCGGGCAACACACCGACCACATTAAACAGGACAGTAGACAGGTATTCTTTGTTTCCTGACACAAACATACTGACCGGAAGATCGGGAGCGGCTACCAACAATATATTTGAACCGGGTACCCCGTCAGGCACAGGAATTTTTTTGATGGAATCGGCAAGGACAGAGCCGCTGACCGCTTTAACCCACAAGAGCAGGTTCCTGTCTTTAACCGCCCAATGATGAAACAGAATTGAATCATTAAATGGTGGGGCTATTTCATGGACCGTAAAATCATTCAACCTTTTTGCGGAAGTCACCAGCCCTGAAGGGAAGAACTGGTACGAAGACTTTTCCAGTATCCTGTCGTTCCAACTCAATATTTCTTCATCATGTCTTTTTCCCATTAATGTTCGAAAGGGAATAAAAAAATCACTTCCTTCGATATAGGGTGTTAATCCATAACTTTTAAATTCGTTATTGCTGAATTCAGCAGCGATCAATTGCTCTTTTGAATAATTGACCCGGCCTTTTAGTTTATCATCTGCCAGGAAGGATAGCGTGTTATAAATAAAATCGCGGTTGATAGAATCATCGATCGAAGGGGATTGTGCAGGCACTCGCAAGGCCAGCAATAAGAAAAATAGTATGGATAAAAGGTGGCGCATCGTATGTGAAAATAAAAGAAAGTTACTTTATGATTTGCTAAAAAATCGGTTTGCACCAGGTTTAAACGTGGAGCAATGGATAATACTACTTAACATTTGCTGCAGCCATGCGCCTCCGGTGAGGCCTTGAAGTAAACAAAAAACCCTCCCGAAGAATCGGGAGGGAACAACTAAAAAACACTAGCTAAAAAATGCTCAGTGGCTTCATTGGAACGAACGAGGGTGGCGGATTGTAAAAATTTGCAGGCGTTGACGGTTTATTATTTGTCATGGGCCTGAGCCCCTGACAAATAATATTAATCAGGCTTCTTACCATCTAAGAAGGTATTGATCGTGCTTATCTGTGCTTGATTATTCTGGTCGGATTTGACCTCGTAATTACTATAGAAGTTCTCCACCTGGGATTTGCTGTTATGCAATTCCATATTGCGGCGGATATAGGCCGGCACAGTCTCAAACTCATTATTGGGGTCAGCTGCATTAACATTGAATGACAAGTTTCTCAACTTGTGCAGTCGTTCAGCTGCCCTACGTTTTTGTTCTTCGGTTTCGTCCCGCAACGCGGGATCCTCAACTTCGGTGGACAAAGGTGGCAGAGTTTGATGGGCCAACGGCATATCCGCCGCTGGAATGTCGTCCCTTTCCACGAGTTGCATTTGCAGATCGAGGAGTTCCTCCTCTTCTTCACTGGCAACCTCCTTTTTAGAAGGGACCGGTTTTTCGGCAGAAGGCGTTGAGGTAGATACCTCTGCTTTTGATTCTGCGTAAATATTGGACGGTCTGGCCAGGTAACCTCCCGATGCTGCAGACACCGGGGTTGTACTACTAGTACTATCTTTTATGCTGAGAATTAATTCAGCATCTGTTTCTTTGATCGTTTTTGGTTCTGGTTCATTTTTCGCAGCCGAATTTATACTTTCATCTTTTACCACTATTGACAATTTGCCAACAGTAGAATTACCAGCATTGGTATCCGTAGTTTTACCAGGTGTTTTTTCCATCACCGCCTCAACTACCTCTTTTACGGGGGTTTGCAATTCATAATGAACGATAGCTGGTTCTTCCTTTTCCCTCATATCTGAAAAATCAATAACGGGTGCCAGCATCACCGGAAGGTCCATATTCATTGGGCTCTCCACCAATTTTGGTGCTAATGGATCTTCCTTTACTAACGGTGACGCCTCTGCCATTGTTCCTTTTGCCGGTTCCGTTGTTTTATCCTCTTCCGGCTTGCGTAACACCATTACGATCTTTTCTTCCGGCTTGGGTTCTTCTTTTTTGGGAACAGGTTTAGCAAAGGGGTCCTTATGCTCAAACCCTGTTGCAATAAGAGTGATACCGATCTTATCACCCAGCGTACTATCATATCCCATACCCAGGATCACATCGGTATTCTCTCCTGCCTGGCTCAACAGGTAATTCTGGATCACTTCCACTTCATCCATTGTAAATTCATTTTCACCGGTAGCAGAATTGATATTGATGAGTATCCATTTTGCCCCCCTGATATCATTATCATTCAGCAAAGGAGAATTCATCGCTTCTTCAATAGCCCTTTGTGCCCTGTCTTCCCCAGATGCTTCAGCATTACCTAAAATAGCCACACCACCGTTACGCATAACGGTACATACATCCGCAAAGTCAACATTGATCTGCCCGGTGCTGTTGATCACGTCTGTGATACATTTAGCCGCTGTGGCCAGCACATTATCTGCTTTCGCAAACGCTTCCCGCATCTTCAGGTTACCATACTGATGACGGAGTTTATCATTACTGATCACCAGTAAAGTGTCTACATATTGTTTCAGGGTTTTTATTCCCTCTTCTGCCTGTTGCTGCCGTTTCTTTCCTTCATAAGCAAATGGTGTGGTCACAATTCCCACGGTCAGGATGCCCAGGTCTTTACAGATCTTGGCAATGATCGGCGCACCGCCTGTTCCGGTTCCTCCGCCCATACCTGCTGTAATGAATGCCATCTTGGTATTCACTTCCAGTATGCGCTTGATCTCTTCCAGTGATTCTTCCGTGGCCTGGCGACCAATATCCGGGTTGGCGCCTGCTCCCAAACCCTGTGTCAGGTGGGGCCCCAACTGTACACGATTGGGTATGCCACTACTGGCCAATGCCTGCGCATCTGTATTACAGATAATAAAATTCACACCATCTATCTGCTGGCTGAACATAAAGTTCACTGCATTACCACCGCCACCACCTACACCTATCACCTTCAGGATGGATGACTTTTCTTTGGGCAGATCAAAATGTATCATAGTATATCGTTTTTTTTGGCTTCCAAAAAGCCGTTGAAAATTTGGTTAGTCAGTTTTCAAAGAGTTTTTATAAATGTTTATCTTCTTCTTCCTTAAACAGGTCAATGATCCTGTCCTTGAATTTTCCCCAGAAACCGGTGAGATTTTTTCTTTTCTTCATTTCCTTTTCGCTGATCACATCTTCTTCCACCGGCACTTCTTCTTCTTTTGTCCGTCTTAATCCATCGGGCACTTCCACTTTCTTATACTCCATTTCAAATTGTTTACGGTTGTGCTCATAATCATCATATCCTTTCAGGATAAGACCGATACAGGTGGAATAAGTGGGCTTGGCCAGTTCTTCGATATGTCCTCCGGCGAGATGCTCATTAGGGAATCCAATTCTTGCAGGCAGTCCTGTTACATACTCCGTCAGCTGGATCAGGTGTTTTAATTGTGAACCACCACCTGTAAGAATGATACCGCCATTTAGCATGCGGTTATCCAATCCCACTTGCTTGAGATGGTAGGTAACAAAGTCCATGATCTCGCTCATACGGGCTTGTATGATATTGGCCAGGTTTTTTACGCTGATCTCTTTAGCGGGCATGCCTCTCAGTCCCGGAATAGTGATATAGGCATTGGCCTTTGCCTCGTTAGCCAGCGCACTTCCGAACTGTACTTTCATCTGTTCCGCCTGCGTTTTCAATACCCCTAACCCGGTTTTGATATCGTTGGTAATATTTTCGCCGGCAAAAGGAATAACAGCGGTATGCTTCAAAATCCCTTCATAGAATACAGCCAGGTCGGTTGTACCACCGCCAATATCCACGATAGCCACTCCAGCTTCCATATCTTCTTGCCCCATTACTGCTGAAGAAGATGCCAGTGGCTGTAACACGAGGTCTTTGGTGTGCAACCCGGCTTTTTCCACGCTGCGGTTAATATTTTTGATAGCATTCTTATCACCGGTGATGATATGGAAATTGGCACCGATCTTCACCCCGCCGTACCCGATGGGGTTGGGTATGTTCTGGAAATTATCGACTGTAAATTCCTGGGGGATCACATCGATGATCTGGTCACCGGCCGGAATATAGGTCTTATATTGGTCTTCTATCAGTTGATCGATCTCCCGGTGCGTGATCTCTTCATCAGTTCGTTGTCTTACAATATCGCCACGTGTTTGCAGGCTTTTGATATGATGACCGGCAATACCCACATATACTTCATTTACCTCCAGGTTGGGATTGGAAGCAAAACAATTTTCCAGCGCAGTTTTGATCGCTTTGATCGTTTCGTCAATGTTCAGCACCTGTCCATGCTTCACACCGTTGGAGTTGGCTTTACCAAAGCCCAGTATCTCCAGTTTGCCGAATTCATTCTTACGTCCGGCTATTACTGCGATCTTGGTGGTTCCAATGTCCAGACCGACAATAATGGGTTGTTCGTTGTTCATAGATGTTGTTTTTAGTTGTTGTATGATCGAAATAGTTGTTTGCCTAGTTATACCCGCCATTCTCTTCAGCTTCCGGCTCTTTTTTTGGCATCACCGCCCTGGGTGTCACCTTCTTATCGTCTTTTGGTTTCGTTACCGCATTCTTTTTCTCCTCTTTCTTTTCATCCTTCTTCGGCACAGATAAAGATTTCACAGAGTTGGGATTGGAAGCATTATTACTCACCTGTTTTACAGGCTTAATGGTGTTTTCTATTTCCTTCAGCTCCGGCATGGGTGTATCTGCAGAATCAGCATGCAGATCATATCTGCCCCTCACTTCTGGCATCCTGATATCGATCACATCCGGTATCTCAGTAGACTCCTTGATCAGCTTCTCCACGTTCTTCCTGTACTCGGCTGCATTGATCTTCACATCGCCCGCCTGTTTGGATGCAATCACCTGTCCTTTATACTGCACATCGATCATCTTATACTTATTAAAACCGGTTTTGCTTAACACCTGGTCGTAAAAAATATAAAGCCGGCGGAATTTCTCTTCCATATTATTACCATTACCCAGTCGCACCGTGTGGCTACCTACCACCGGCACCATTTCAAAGTTTCCATTCTCTGCAATATCAATTTGTGCCACCTGGGCCATCCAGAAAGAATCCCTGCAGATGAAGTTGGCTGCAGCTGTTACATTCTTCAATAACACACTGTCCCTTCCGGTCATCTTTTTCATTTCCGGGAATCCGGTAAAGACAGGTACTTTAGCGCTTAGTTTGTCGGACAGGGGTATTTTCTTACCGGCATCATCAATATAAAATGTATGGCCCTCCGTAGTGAATATTCTTCCAACAGGCTCTTTCTCCAATACTGTCACATGCAATACTTCACGACTATCGAAATATAATTCAGCGTCGCTGACCCAATTACTCCCCTCCAGCGTAGCTTCCAATTGATGCAGGTTGATAGCCGATACCGGTTGGCCTTTGATGGAACCATTGGCCGCTTTAAACAGTATCTTCTCCACATCTTTCTGATCAATGAAATGATTATTGCCCGCCGATTTCAGGGTGATCTTATAATCCCTGCACTCCCCCCTGTTCTTTTTGCCGATGGCAGCCAGCAGCAGGGTGAACATACCACCCCCGATACACACCCATAGTGCGATAAACATGATCTTCCGTATCGTTGTCTTTGCGTTCACTATATATCTTTTAATAAGTTGTTGATCGGTTCAATTAACGTATCAATATCTCCTGCACCAGCCGTTACGATCACTTCTCCCTGTTCCTGATCTATCCTCTTTGCATATTCATCTTTCACCCAGCTCATCAATTGTTCTTTTGACTTCACGGATCTGTATTCGCTGTTCATTTTATCCAGGATCATTTCGCTGCTCACACCCGCCATCGGTAATTCCCGGGCCGGATAAATGGGCAGTAAAATCGTTTCATCTGCCAGGCTCAGCACTTCTGCAAATCCATCGGCAAGGTCCCTTGTTCTGCTATACAGGTGAGGTTGAAAGATCACGGTGCATTTTCTCCCTTTGAACAGGGTCTTTGCCCCTGTGATCAATGCCCTCAGCTCCTCGGGATGATGTGCATAATCATCAATGAACACGATCTTTTTATTTTTGATGATATACTCAAATCTTCGCTTTACACCCCTGAAACTTTCTACTGCCTTTTTAATTTTTCCATTTTCTATTCCCAAAGAACTGGCGACACCTATTGCCGCTACTGCATTCTCCACATTATGCATCCCTCCCATATTCAGTACCACATTATCCATCATCTTATCTTTCATCATCACATCAAATTCATAACTGCCATCTTTCATCCTGATATTTGCGGCATAGATATCTGCGCTATCATTTTGCAGGCTATACGACAAATAATGCTGTGTTTTCAAATCGGCTGATCTTTTCAGCCCAAACTTGCCGATCACCAACCCTTCGTTCTTCACCTTCCCCGCAAAATCCACGAAAGCCTGCTCCACTGCCTCCGCTGTACCATATATATCAAGGTGATCAGCATCAATAGCGGTGATAACAGCGATATCAGGGCTTAATTTCAAAAAACTACGGTCATACTCGTCGGCTTCCACCACGCAAACATTTCTATCACTGCTCCAGAAATTGGTTTCATAATTCACCGATATCCCGCCTAAAAATGCATTGCATCCAAACCCGCTGTCCCGAAGCAAATGCGCCACCATGGTGGTGATTGTCGTTTTGCCATGCGTTCCGGCAATACATATATTAAAAGAACTCTCTGTTATGATCTGCAGAACATCGCTTCTCTTCACCACTTTACTTCCGTTCGCCCTGTAGTACAGCAACTCTTTATGATCCGCCGGAACAGCAGGTGTGTATACCACCAGGTCTGCTTGTTTCGGTATCATCGCCACATTTTCTTCGTAATGAATGGCGATACCGCTTGCCTCCAGTTCTTTTGTTAGTGGCGTTGGTGTTTTATCATACCCGCTCACTTTTATTCCTCTCGAATGAAAGAACCTGGCAATAGCACTCATACCAATCCCTCCGATCCCAATAAAGTATACCACCCCTTCACTGCCTTTCCCCAGTTGGAAAGTGAATTGTTCATTTATCTTACTCATATTGGGCATTCCGCTTCCGTTTTTCAACTCCCCCCAAAGGGGGTATTCATAAGGACAGTATTGGCTTGTACGTTTATCGTGATCCGGTCACTTTCAAAACTTCTTCCGCTATCACTTCCTCAGCATTCGGCCTCACCCTCACTCCCTCTCCAAAAGAGAGGGACGCTACCTCCTGCTTCTTTCAATAGTCTTTATAATTTCATCTGCTATCACCTCATCCGCATTCGGCCTCACCCTCACTCCCTCTCCAAAAGAGAGGGACGCTACCTCCTGCTTCTTTCAATAGTCTTTATAATTTCATCTGCTATCACCTCATCCGCATTCGTTATTCCGAAACGGGCAATATTTGTCTTCAATTCTTCCTGCTTTCCAGTGTCTTTTGACAATTCAATGGTCATAAACACCAGCTTTTCCATTGCTTCACTGTCTTTCACCATCAGGGCTGCATTCTTTTTAACCAGTTGCATGGCATTGGCCGTTTGGTGATCTTCCGCAGCAAAAGGAAAGGGTACGAACAAAACGGGCTTTTTTGCCACACATAATTCTGCAAGGGCCATAGCACCCGAGCGTGAAACCACCACATCGGCAGCTGCATATGCATACTCCATCTGCATGATAAAATCATTGACCCAAACAGATGGCTTACCAATGGCCCTCTCTTTGGCGGTCACTGCATAAGGTTTCCCGGTTTGCCAGATCACCTGCAGTCCCGCATTCAATAATGTATCCAGGCCTTTATCGATCGCTTCATTGATAGCTTTGGCCCCCAGGCTTCCGCCAACGATAAGCACTGTTTTCTTTGTTTCATCCAGTGAAAAGAATTTTACTCCTTCACTTCTTGTAATGGCAGCCTGCGAAATGGCCGTACGAACAGGGTTTCCTGTTACCCTGATCTTTTCTTTCGGAAAGAACTTATCCATTCCTTCGGTACCGGTAAAGATCTTCGTCGCCCTCTTCCCCAGCATCATATTCGATTTACCGGCAAAGGAGTTGGATTCATGGATAAAAGAAGGTATCCCTTTCTGTTGTGCCACTTTTAGCACAGGAAAACTTGAATACCCCCCCACTCCAATGACGGCATCCGGCCTGAATCGCTGGATGATCGAACGCACCTGGAAAAAACTTTTAACCAGTTTAAATGGCAGCCCGACATTTTTTATCAAAGAACTCCTGTTAAATCCTGCTATGTCCAACCCTTCGATATTGTAGCCGGCCTGCGGCACTTTTTCCATCTCCATCCTTCCTTTGGCCCCTACAAATAATATCTCAATACTTCCATCTATCCTTTTCAATGCATTGGCAATGGCAATAGCCGGAAAAATATGTCCACCTGTCCCTCCTCCTGCTATTATCACTTTCTTACCCATGCACCCTTTTATTTTTCAAATTCTCTTGTTGTTTGACCCTCCAGTTGCTCCACATTTCTCGCCACACTTAAAATGATACCGATCGCCAGGCAGGTAAAAATGAAACTGGTGCCACCCATGCTAACCAACGGGAGTGTAACACCTGTTACCGGAAATAAATTCACCGTTACCGCCATATTGGCCACTGCCTGTATAGCCAGTGTAAAACTTAATCCCAATGCCAGGAATGCCCCGAAGGCAAAGGGACATTTTTTGAATATGCGTATACACCGGTACAGGAAAACGAGGTAGATGAACATAATGAAGGCACCTCCCAGTAATCCATATTCCTCGATAATGATCGCATAGATGAAATCGTTATAGGCCTGTGGCAGGTAATCGCGGGTAGTACTGTTACCGGGGCCCACTCCCACCACACCACCTTTTGAAATGGCGATCTTAGCCTGGTTCACCTGGTACGCATCGTTCTCTGTATCCCTGCTCCCGTAAATAAAGCTCTCCATACGGCCGATCCAGGTATCCACCCTTCCAAACAAAGTGGATGAAGATGCTTTTATCGCCGGATTTATTTCTTCCTTATTTTCTTTTCCGTGACGGAGAACAGCAGCGCTGACCAGGAAAAGAATAGGTATTAATGCAATGCCGATCGTGATCAGCAGGTGTCTGACACTTATTCGCCCGATGAACAGGAGCAGCATACAGCTGGCGCCCAGCAACAATGCGGTGGAAAGATTGGCTGGTGCAATCAGCATACAGGTCACGGCAACCGGGGCCACCACCGGCAAAAACCCTTTCTTAAAATCTTTGATCACATCCTGCTTTTTGCTCAGTAACCGGGCGAGATACATGAACAAGGCCAAACGGGCCAGGTCGGAGGTCTGCATGGTCATATTAATGATCGGCAGGCGGATCCAGCGGCTTCCCTCGTTCATTTTCACACCAAAGAATAAAGTATAGGCAAGCAAGGGTATAGAGATCAAAAAGGCGATCTGCGCCACTTTTGAATAAAATGTATAATTGACCAGGTGGGCAAAATAGATGACCATGATGCCGGCCAGGATAAAGGCAATCTGTTTGAAGAGATAGATCTCTGTATTGCCTTTATAATTCTTATAAGCTAATGAACCGGTGGCACTGTAAACGGCCAGCAAGGATACCAGCGTCAGCAATACCACCAGTGCCCAGATCACTTTATCCCCTTTGGTATTCTTCAGCAGGTTACTCGTGCTGAAGTTATTCCTCAGTTCATTAAATCGTATGTCCTTTACTGCATCCATTTCCTTATAATTCTTTCACTGCTTTTTTGAACTGGTTGCCCCTGTCTTCATAATTTTTAAACAGGTCAAAGCTGGCGCAGGCAGGGCTTAATAACACCACGTCGCCTTTTGTTGAAAAATGAAAGGCAGCATGTACGGCTTCCAGGGCGCTGCCCGTGTTTACAATAGGGTTAATATCTTTTGCAAAAGCCTCGTGTATCTTCCGGTTATCGGTACCAAGACAGATGATAGCTTTTACTTTTTCTTTCACCAGATCAGTGATCAGTGAATAATCATTCCCCTTATCCACACCCCCTAGTATCAAAATGGTGGGCTTGGTCATGCTTTCCAGTGCATACCAGGTGGAGTTCACATTGGTCGCTTTACTGTCATTGATAAATTCCACGCCACGAATAGTGGCTACATGCTCCATGCGGTGCTCCAGGCTCTGGAAATTCTGCACGGCATCCCTGATCTTATCCTTACGGATATCCAGGATAGAAGCGGCTACACAGGCTGCCATAGTGTTATACTGGTTATGTTTTCCTTTTAATGCAAAGTCAAATACACTCATAGTTGTAAAGTCTTGTCCTGTCCTAACGTACATGTCCCCGTCTTTGATAAAGGCTCCATTGGGTAATTCTTTTTTCATACTAATCGGCTGTTGGTTAGATCGAATATTGAATGAATGCAGATATTTCATAGTTACTTCATCGTCGGCGCAGTAGATAAAATGATCATCTTGCTGCTGGTTCATAGCGATACGGAATTTGCTTCGGATATAATTTTCAAAACGATAATCGTAGCGGTCCAGGTGATCTTCTGTGATATTGGTCAGTATGGCAATGTCTGGTCTGAATGTTTTGATATCATCCAGCTGGAAGCTGCTGATCTCTGCGACATACAGCGGTTTAGGGCCCAGGGCCACCTGTTTGGCAAAAGAATAACCGATATTACCCACCAGTGCTGCATCCAGTCCTCCCATTTTGCAGATATGATAAGTCAGCGCCGTGGTAGTGGTTTTTCCGTTGCTGCCGGTGATACCGATGATTCGGCTATCACCTTTGAAACGGTAGGCCAGTTCGATCTCACTGATGATCTCAATACCGGCTGCCCTGATCTTCTTTACCATCTCTGCCTTCTCAGGGATACCCGGGCTCTTCATCACTTCATCCGCTTCCAGGATTTTAGATTCCGTATGCTCCCCTTCTTCAAACTCAATACCCGCCTGGTGCAATTCGCTACGATAATCATCTCTCAAAGAACTTCCGTCGGAAAGGAATACGTCATATCCCTGTTTTTTGGCGAGCAGGGCGGCACCGACGCCGCTCTCTCCACCTCCCAATATGACAAACCTTTTACGCATAGTCTGGATAGTGTACGGAGATTGGTTCTTCACAAGCATTAGTTTCTTAAAACAACTGCACCACAATTCGTTGGGTCAGGCCTCAGTTCTCAAGGGGGTTCGGATCAGCTTTGATGGGTTTTTCAGTAATAACTTTGCCGTTCTTATGCTTATCTCATCTTAAGTGTCGCAATACTGAACAATACAAGCAATACTGTCACTATCCAAAATCTCGTTACAATTTTCACTTCATGATATCCCTTTACCTGGTAATGGTGATGGATCGGCGCCTTCAGGAAAATCCTTCTCCCCACACCATACTTCCTTTTCGTGTATTTGAAATAACTCACCTGCAGCATCACACTGATCGTTTCCACGAAGAATATTCCGCAGAATATCGGGATCAGCAACTCCTTATGTACAATTATTGCCAGCGAGGCAATAATGCCACCCAGTGTTAAACTTCCTGTATCACCCATGAATATCTGGGCGGGATAGGAATTGTACCAGAGAAAGCCCACACAGGCCCCCACCATGGCTGCAATGAATATGGATAACTCGCCGAGGTTGGGGATATACATGATATTGAGATAATCGGCCAGCACCAGGTTACCACTGGCATAGGCGAAAATGCCCAGCAGCATGCCGATGATCGCTGAAGTGCCCGTGGCCAGCCCATCCAATCCATCCGTGAGATTAGAACCGTTCGATACGGCAGTGATAATGAATATCACGATCAATATGAAAAGAACCCATGTATAATCTCTCCAGGATGCCGGTAACAGTTTTGAATAATTGAACTCATGGTTCTTCACAAAGGGTATGGTGGTTACAGGTGTCTTGGTTTCCACGAAATATTTTGTCTTCCCGTTTACCTGCTTGGAGAATACGGTGGTATCTGTAGTGGGTATGGGGCCTACGTACTCTCTCCAAATCTTCACATGGCTGTTGAAATACAGGGTGGCCCCCACCAATATGCCAATTCCCACTTGCCCTAATATTTTAAACCAACCCGCCAGTCCGTCTTTCCCTGTTTTCTTATATACTTCACCTTTTTCCTGTGCCAGTCTTTTTCCTCTCAGTTTCAGGTAATCATCAATAAAACCGATGATACCCAGCCATACCGTGCTGATCAGCATCACCTGTACATACACTTTGGTCAGATCTGCCAGCAGTAATGTGGGAATGATGATCGCCAGGATGATGATGATACCTCCCATCGTAGGCGTACCGCTTTTGCTGGCTTGTCCTGCTAATCCTTCATCACGAATGCTTTCACCGATCTGGCGTTTTCTGAGGAATTTGATCAGTTTTTTACCATACACGGTTATGATCACCAGGGATAACACCATGCCCAGCAATACCCGGAATGTGATAAACCGGTATAGCTCACTTCCGGGGAAGTTGATACCTTGTTTATCGAACCATTCAAATAAGTGATATAGCATGTTGGTTACTGGGTTCTGGTTTACTTGTTCTACTGTTCCTCTGTTCCTCCGTTCTATTGTTCTATTGTTCCTCTGTTCCTTTATTCCTCCGTTCTATTGTTCTTCTGTTCCTCCATTCCATTCACAGCTGCGAGCTATGAGCTTTGAGCCTGCTTTCTACTAACTACTGTATACTGTATACTATCTACTGTCTACTTTCTACTGTCTACTATCTACTTCTCTAACATTTTAAAAACCTCTCTCACTACTTCCTTATCGTCAAAATGATGTTTCACTCCCTTTATCTCCTGGTATTTCTCATGTCCTTTTCCGGCGATCAAAATGATATCTTCCGGTTTCGCCAGGCTGATCGCGGTTTTGATCGCTTCCCGCCTGTCTGTGATCGAGATATATTTTCGTTTATACGATACCGGTAGTCCTTCTTCCATGTCTTTGATGATCTGCACCGGGTCTTCACTTCTCGGGTTATCACTGGTCAGAATCACCCGGTCGCTATGCTCACAGGCCACTTCCGCCATCACCGGTCTTTTTGTTTTGTCCCTGTCGCCCCCACAGCCCACCACTGTGATCACCTGCTCAATCCCTTTTCTCAGTTTTTTGATCGTGGCCAGCACATTCAGCAAAGCATCCGGTGTGTGCGCATAATCCACGATGGCAATGACCCTGTCCTTTGCCGATACCATATAATCAAATCTTCCCTCAGCCCCGGTCAGCTCGCTTAATGCCGTCAATACTTCCTGCTTTTCTTCGCCCAGGCAAATGGCCGCTCCAAAAACCGCCAGCAGGTTATACGCATTGAACTCACCGATCAGCCGAAAATGAACTTCAGTATCATTTACCGTCATCAGCAATCCACTCAGGCTGTTATCCAGGATCTTTCCTTTGAAATCAGCCACTGTCTTCAGGCTATACGTATACTTCCTGGCCTGTGTGTTCTGCAGCATCACCATCCCCCTTTTTTCATCCGCATTAGTGATCGCAAATGCAGATGAGGATAATGAATCGAAGAAGGACTTCTTCACCCGGATATATTCATCAAATGTTTGATGATAGTCCAGGTGATCATGGGTGATATTGCTGAAGATGCCGCCCGTATATTCGAGCCCCGTGATGCGATGCTGGTGAATGGCATGTGAACTGGTTTCCATGAACACATGACTGCACCCGGCCTCCACCATTTGGTTCAGCAAATGATTCAGGCTGATGGCATCCGGCGTGGTATGCGTTGCCGGCACTACTTTATCACCAATATGGTTCTCCACCGTGCTCAGCAATCCACAGGTATATCCCAATCTTGTAAAGAGCTTATATAATAATGTTGCTATTGTCGTTTTCCCATTGGTCCCCGTCACCCCTACCAGTTTTACTTTCTCCGAAGGGCGGCCATAAAAATTATTCGCTATATAGGCTGCGGCTGCTGCACTGTTCTCCGCTTCCACATATACCACACTCTCCTTTTTCACCGCAGGAATCGTTTCGCATACCACTGCTATGGCTCCGTTCTCAATGGCTTTCTCAATGAACTGGTGACCATCTGCCGCTCCTCCTTTCATGGCCACAAATACGGCCCCTGGTCTTATCTTTCTCGAATCGATCTGAACATCATTCACCTCCACAGCTGTGCTCCCCGCCAATGACCGTACCCGCACTTTATATAATACATCGCTTAACAGCACCGCATTTCTTTTAACTCAATTCAAGTATTACCGTTACTCCTTTTGTCAATGTTGTTCCCGGTGCCAGTGACTGGGCCGCGATCTTTCCTTTTCCCTTTACACTTACTTTCACTCCCATGTTTTCCAGGAGATAGATCGCATCTTTCAACCCCATTCCTTTCACATTGGGCATCACCTGTGCCCGTACTATTGTTGATTTCATTACCGGGCTTCCGTAGCTTCCGGGGCTTGCGTACATACTTGTCCATTTGCCCTGTGCCGATGAATCGGTGTATGTCATATTCATCCGGCCATACACTTTTTTAATATCCCCGGAATATCCTGCATAGAAATAAGCACTGCTGTCTTTTACCGCTGCATAAGGTGTAGGATCTTTTTGCTGCACATACATGGAGTACAATCTTGTCGCTATCTCGCGGAATACCGGCGCGGCGAGCGTACCGCCAAAATGTGAGGCGGCATGTGGCCGGGTGCGTATCACCACAATACAGGTATACTGGGGTTTGTCTGCCGGGAAATAACCCACAAAGGATGCCTGGTACACACCATCATCGTATTTTATTTTTCCATCAGAAACATGGGCTGTGCCTGTTTTACCTGCCACGGCAAAAGGCAAACCGGCAAATGCCCGGCGGGCCGTTCCTTCGGTAACCACCATACGCATGGATTCCTGTGCAGCCTGTACCACGGAAGATTTGCATAGCTTTTCTTCGAGTACCACCGGTTCAAAATCTTTAATTACAATACCATTGGACTGGATGCTGTTTACCAGGTAAGGTTTCACCATCCTGCCATCATTGGCGATCGCGTTATATAAAGTAAGTGTATGGATGGGGCTCAGGCTGATGCCATAACCAAAACTCATCCACAGCATATTTCCTTCAGCGCTTCCTTTCTGGTCCAGCGGTGCCATGAGAGGGCGGGACAGATCTGTAAGATCAATAGGTGAGCGCATATCCATGTGGAACCTGTGCATGTACTCTTTTAATTCCACAGGCTTTTTGGCAAATGCCTTATATGCCAGTTTGCTCATACCTACATTGGAGCTATGCGCAAAACATTCTTTTGCGGTTAATAAAGCTTTGGGTGATCTTTCTGCATCGGTCACCATTTTCTTGCCTACTTGCATGCGTCCTGCTCCACCCACTTCCACGATCTCTTCGGGGGTACTGGTGCCTTTTTCAAGAACGGATAACAAGGTAACCAGCTTGATGGTGGAACCCGGCTCTGTATTTTTCAACGCATAATTATCATCTTCATAATAGCTGCCATCTTCCTGGCGGCCCAGGTTAGCGATGGCTTTGATCTTACCGGTCTGTGTTTCCATGACGATAGCCGTACCGTAAGGCCCTTCGCATTGCTGCATCATTTTCATCAGGGCCATCTCGGTAATGTCCTGGATATTCACATCAATATTGGTGATGATGTCTTTGCCCTGGATGGGATCCGTCTGGGAACCCTCGATGGGGACCAGTCCGCCACCGGAGATACGGCGTACGAGCCGCTGGCCGGGATGGCCGCTTAATACTGTATCAAAACTTTTCTCCAGCCCCACATTCTGCTTCTTTACTTTCTTATTATCGGCAACATATTCCCGTGAGAGGCCAATGGTCCGGTTAGCCAGCAGGCCAAAGGGTACCATGCGCTTGCTGTCCGTTTCCACGATCACCCCGCTTTTATTTCTTCCCAGGCGCACCAGCGGGAATTGACGAAAATCTTTGTACTGTTCGAAGCTGAGTTTCTTTTTGAGGAGGAAATAACGGTCGCCTTTTTTAAAAGCCGCTTTCAGCTCACTCTTATATTGCGAAGCCGGCTTATCATTGAAGTATTGCGCCAGTGCCGAAGCAAATGAATCTATATTCTCTTTGAATACTTTTCCTTTCTTCTCCACCAGGCCATCTGCCTGGAAATCGATGTGGATATCAAAAGTGGGGATGGAAGCGCTCAGCATTTGTCCGTCGGCACTGTAGATAGTACCTCTTTCTGCATCCAGTGATTGTACCCGCTGGTGCAGGCTGTCGCTCATGCCGCGCCAGTAACTGCCCTGGAATCTTTGTATATAAAAGGCTCTTCCGAGTACCAGCAAACTCAGTACGATGATACCGAGAAAGCTAAGGTAAACTCTCCATAATATGTCACGTTTAACTTCCAATGTCGTTGTTACACACCCCGCCCCGTGGCTGGTTGTTTTTAGTTGTTCGTTCGTATGATAAAACCGTCGTCAGAAACATGTTAATTCACCGCCACACTGTCCTTTAATACCACCGGCGAGGAAGTCAGCTCTTTCAGCCCCATGGGCTCTACAGCCTTTACCATCTCACTTTGCTTGCTGCGGAAGATCACTTCGCCTTTCACACTGATATATTCATACTGCAACTCTTTCACTTCTTTGGCCGTACGATTAATGTTGCGTATTGTTTTATCAGCGTAATGCCCGTTGTAGATATAGATCACAGCGAGCAATGCGAGGAACAGGAAGAACGGAAGCTGTTTCACGATCGATTGATAATTCAACCATCGTTTCCAACCCGCCTGTTTGACCGGCATTTTCAGGTTTCGTTCGTTAGGGTTTTGTTGTTCCTCCATAAATTTTCAATCGTTAATGGTTTTTCGTTTTTCCGCAGGGCGGAAAGGATTTCAAGGGATATAGCATTTTCATACCCTTTATTGTTATGTTGTAAGAACTCGCATAATTTTTTAATTATACCATCATCACTTTTTCGGCCACACGCAGTTTGGCACTTCGGGATCGCGGGTTTTGTTTCATCTCTTTTTCTGAAGGCAGCACCGGTTTTTTGGTGACCGCTTTCAACTCGTTCACTGTTTCGGTATTGATAAAAGGATTCTGTTCCGGCTCATCAAATGAACCACGGCGGAAAAAATTCTTTACCAATCTGTCCTCAAGGGAATGAAATGTAATGATGGCTACCCGGCCTCCGGCTTTTAACAGGGTGGGGCTCTGCTGCAACATTTCCTTTAATGCACCTAATTCATCGTTCACTTCAATTCTCAGTGCCTGGAAAACCTGGGCGAAGTACTTATTGGGATTTCCTTTTACAATTTCCCGGAGTGCATTCTTAAAACTGTCAATGGTCTTTAGCGAACTGGAGTTCCTGACCCGGACAATGGTTTTAGCAAGCGTTTTTGCATTGGTTACTTCACCGTACTGCTCAAACAGTTTATGCAGGCGCTGCTCGTCATAGGTATTCACCACATCAAATGCGGTGAGCGTTTGACGGCGGTCCATACGCATATCCAGTTCAGCATTGAAACGGGTGGAAAAACCACGGCCGGCTTCATCAAACTGGTGACTGCTAACGCCCAGGTCTGCCAGGATACCGTCAACGGCACTGACCTGGTGTAACCGTAAAAAACGCTGCAAGTGACGAAAATTGTGAGGTATAAAGACCACCCTCTCATCATCCGGCAGGTTTTTCCTTGCATCATCGTCCTGGTCAAAGGCCAGCAGCTTTCCGTTTGGTCCTAAATGCTGCAGGATGGCTTTTGAATGTCCGCCGCCACCGAAAGTGCAATCCACATATACACCATCGGGGCGGATATTAAGGTTGTCAATGACTTCATTAAGCAGTACAGGTATATGGTAGTTAGTTTCTAATTGGCTAAGCGGCTCACCAGGTTTTGTATCATGCTTATGTTTACTTTTCCTGTTTTTCATGTGCCAATTAGCTATTAAAAATTAACCATCCTGCTTCCCTCCCATCACTTGCTGGCCCAGGTCACTGAATGCATCCGAAGAAAATGAATCAAAGAGCTGTTTATATTTCTTACTATCCCAGATTTCCATTTTGTTGCCTGCCGATGTGATCACGATATCCTTATCGAGTTCCGCATACACCTTCAGGTTGGGCGGCAATAAAATCCGGCCCGCCGTATCCGGCTCCACGTAAGTGGCGCCATTTAAAAAGGCCCGCCTGAACTCCCGCTGTTTGGGGTCGAATTCGTTCAGGCTTTTGATCCTTGCAAAGAGCGGCTCCCATTCCTTCAGGGTGTAGAGCGTCAGGCATTTTTCAAAACCCCTGTTAATAACAAACTTGTGGGTATCCTCTTCCGGTAATTGCTTTTTGAAGCCCGCCGGGAGGAGGAACCGACCCTTGGCGTCCAAGGTAGCCTCGAATTCTCCGAGAAAGTCTGTCATTATCAGTGAATTGGATCAATTTTGAATTAATTGACACAAAATAACACTTTTTCCCACTTAACTTCCAAATTTTTCCAATTTTCTTTTTTCCACAGCCTGAAAATCAGTGAAATCACCTCTGGTAAATGGTTTCAGAGAATGTTGATCCAAAACGGGCAAAAAGTGCGTGAGATACCTGTGAATTACGGTGGATAACCTGTTAATAAGGCAAAAACCGGCATCATTTCCCAATGAATAAAAGAAAAGTTTACTTAGCAGAATATTCATCCAGCATGGCAACAGCAGGGTATTCAGGAACTCCACTTATTAGCAAACTGGGCATTAAACCCAGTATGAAAATTTCGCTGATCAACGCGCCGCCTGATTATTATGACTTGCTGGAGGTAAATATTAAAAATCAGCTGGTGAAGAAATATGGAATTCCTGACTTCATACATCTCTTTGTAAAAAGCAGCAAAGAATTTGAAGCAACGATGAAAGTTTTGAAACCCATGTACAAAAAGAATACCTCTATGATCCTTTGGGTTTCGTGGTATAAGAAGTCAGCCAGGATACCAACAGACATTACGGAAGATGTGATTCGTAATTATGCGTTAAAGAATGACCTGGTAGACGTAAAAGTGTGCGCCATAAGTGATATTTGGAGTGGTTTGAAATTAGTGGTGCCGGTTGCGAAAAGATAAAAGCCCATCTCTCTTTATTTATTTACAAAATAAAGTCATGAAACCAATTGTTATCTTAACACTATTCGTGTATTTGTCTTTAATATACTCCTGTAAAACGGAACGCAAACAAGAACAAGATCACACGGAAACAACAGAAACACCAAAAGCCTTACAAGAAAATAAGTCATCTGAATATTCATTAAAAAAAAGACGGGCCGATACTGATCTGGTGGAAAGCTTATATAACGAATTAGTTGATAAAACCCCCGAACTGCACGAGCTTGAATCACAAATAGGCCGGTTTGATAACCAAAAAGAAGATTCTTTGCAGGCATTTGAAGAGTTCGCTTCAAAAAATGACGAATATTATAAATCCGCCAATACATATACAGAGCGAATCCGGGATTCGCTCTTAAAAAACAGAATAAGATCGATCCTTTCCGGCAGCGAGGCGCAATATGCAAACAAAATTTCTCCCACTACAACGCTTATACAACAGATCGAATTGAAAGAGCTTCAGTTACAGGATATGCATATCCTTCTCAAACTGGTTCGATCATTGGATATCATGGAAAAATATCAAAAAGATAAGCTCCCTTCTTCCTCGCCAGTTCGTTCCCTGTTACGGGAATTCGAAAAGATTATATCCAAAACCGATTCGCTTTCAAAAAAATGATCCTCCCCTGCCCGGGATCAGTATCTTTGTCAGCCCAATACAACAGTTGGTTGTGTTATGATCGATCCGAAAAAAATATCTATTAGGGATTATACCTATTCTCTCCCCGAAGAAAAGATCGCTGCATATCCCTTACCGGAAAGAGATAGTTCCAAACTGCTCATCTATGACCAGGGAAATACCTCCGAAGATATTTATCGTCACATAGCGGATCATCTCCCTGCCGGCTCATTACTGGTTTTCAATAATACCAAAGTGGTGGAAGCAAGATTGCTGTTCCAAAAACCGACCGGCGGCATCATTGAAATTTTTTGCCTGGAACCACACCCGCAATACCCCGACATTACCACGGCCATGTTGCAATCCGGGAAAGTGTTATGGCACTGCCTTGTCGGCGGCGCTTCTAAATGGAAACCCGGGCAGGTATTAGAGAAATTAATAACAACAACAGGTACACCCATTAGTTTGCAGGCAAAATATATCGAAAAGAAAAGCGGATTTTTTATCATTGAATTATCCTGGTCGCCGGCTACACTCAGTTTTGCCGAACTGCTTCATGTAGCAGGAGCGATACCGTTACCCCCCTACATTAAAAGAAAACCAGAAGAAAGCGATATAGAAAGATACCAAACAGTATATGCCCAAACAGACGGCTCCGTGGCTGCTCCCACGGCCGGCCTGCATTTTACAGATGCTGTTTTTAAAAGTTTAAAGGAGAAAAATATCCAAACAGATTTTGTCACCCTGCATGTGGGTGCCGGCACTTTTAAACCGGTAAAAGCGGCAACGATGGAAGAACATGATATGCATGCGGAGTTTATCGACGTATCTAAAAAAACAATTGAACATATCCTATCTCATTTGGAGAAAAATATTATTGCCGTTGGAACTACATCATTACGGACTTTGGAGAGTTTGTACTGGATTGGTCGGTCGTCTGAACTCAGTTCAGACCTAATAAATAACAAAATCCCCATGGTTACACAATGGGAACCTTACCGGCTGCCTGAACTCCATTCAAACCTAATAAATACTTCTGCTATAGAATCCCTCACCCGGTTACTGGATGGGATGGAAAAAAATAAACTCGAAAGACTGATCGCTAAAACACAGATACTCATCGCACCGGGTTATCAATTCAGGATCGTAAACGGGCTCATCACCAATTTTCATCAGCCTCAATCTACCTTGTTATTGCTGGTGGCAGCGTTGGTGGGAGCCGCATGGAAAAATATTTACGAACATGCCCTGCAGCATAATTATCGCTTTTTAAGCTATGGTGATGGATGTTTATTGTGGGGAAAGAAGATCTAAGATTTACTCAGCGGAATATCCACGATGAATGTACTCCCCTTTCCTAAAGTGCTCTCTGCTTTGATATCTCCGTCATGGGCTTCCACCATGGTCTTTACATAACTGAGGCCCAACCCAAACCCTTTCACGTTATGTACATTGCCGGTATGCGCCCTGTAGAATCGCTCAAAGATCCGTTTTAAACTATCGCGGTTCATACCGATACCATTATCTTCGATACGCATGATAAAATTCCTGCCATCAGATTGGGTGGTGAGTTTGATCACAGGAGGTACATTCTCTTTGGAGTATTTTACTGCATTATCCACCAGGTTATTTACAAGGTTGGAGAAATGTACTTCATCGGCATTGATCAGGTCATTCTGCGCATTCAACTGCATTTCCACTTTTCCTTTTTTATCCTCCAGCTGGAGTGTGAAATTGTCAACCACATCCCTGATCACTTCATGCACATGCAGGGGTTTCAGGTTCAGGTCCACTTCCTGTTTTTCCAGCTGTGATGCTTTTAAAATAGTTTCCACCTGGCGGTTCATCCGCTGGTTTTCTTCTTTGATGATACCGCTGAAATAACCCAGTTTATCCCTGTCCTGTATCACTTTTTCATTGCGCATGGCATCCACGGCCAGTGAAATGGTGGCGATGGGTGTTTTAAACTCATGCGTCATGTTGTTGATAAAATCATTCTTGATCTCACTCAGTTTCTTTTGCCGTAACATGGTCCTTACCGTGAGCGCAAAAGCCGCAATGATGATGATGCTGAAAAGAATGGCTATGGCAAATCGCCATTTGAGTGACTGGATGGCATAACTCTTATAATTCAATGCCACCACGGTCAGCGTTTCGTTAAAGGCAATGTTTTCAGCTGCAGACCCGCTGGGGGTAACCAGCGCGGCACCCCGCATATAATTATTGATCGTATCCAGCAATGCTGCGGAATAATTGCCCGATTGTCTTTCGATCACCTGCGGGTTTGTGGTTTCCACCGCAAATTCAAACTCCATTTTTTCCAGCCCCTCTTCTTTGAAAGAGGTCCGGAGCTTTCCATACAACTCTTCTGCCGTAAATCGCTTGCCGACGGTTTGAGGCCGCAAAAAATCGAGGGAGAACTGATCGGATAAAAGGCTGAAACCGCCTGATGCCAGCGAGCGGTTAGGCGAAGTAATACTTTCCTTATACTTGGTCAATTCACCGCCCACTTTGTCAACAGCCTTATTCACTTTTTCTTTTATCTGTTCCTGGCGCAGCAGCACCATGTTCTGCAGCCAGGACAACTGCAGCACAATTAACCCAATCACAGAAAGAGTTATGAGGACGGTAATGACTGTAAAAATGCGTTTCACCAGTATCTTAATTGCATCGTAATATACTACTTGTCAGGAAAGGGCCTTATTCCGGCAGGTTTTTCCATCCACCCGGACCTTTCCACGAACCCACAAAAATACACCCCATTCACTTCCCGGCATACCCCCGGGAGGGTATAATTCTTAATTTAACGACACTTTTTGATGCCACAGGATCGTATTCCTGCCACCTATTTTTTTGATCAGGAATTTTAAAAGGATGATTTTTCATCCTAAATTGAAGTATGATAGACCCGGGGCCCGGCATATTACTGATCGCTGATCCATTCCTCAGAGATCCTAACTTTCTTCGGACCGTGGTATTCTTGTGCGAGCATAAAGACGAAGGAAGTTTTGGCTTTGTGCTGAACCGTCAATACGAGAATACATTAGGCGAACTGGTGCCTGAACTGGAAGGACATGATATACCCTTATACTATGGGGGACCGGTGCAACTGGATTCCATCCATTTTCTGCACCAGTATCCCGACCTTATCCCTGGCGGACAGGAGGTGATGAAAGGTGTGTACTGGGGAGGTGATTTTGATGCCGCCGTCAATATGATCCGAAATGAGGAAATAGATATCAAAAAGATCCGCTTTTTTATTGGCTATTCCGGCTGGAGTGAAGGTCAGCTGTCTACTGAAATGAGTGAGAAAACATGGCTGACGGTCAAGGCCACCCGTACACTGATCTTCCACAGCAACCACCAGGAAATATGGAAGGATTCCCTGAAACACCTGGGGGGAGACTATGAGATCATGGTCAATTTTCCCATTGATCCGCAACTTAACTGATTCATTTTTCGTCACCGTCTGCATTTATCCAGCACAAAATGAGAAAAATACTCCTCCTACCGGTATTGTTCATTGTACTATCGGGCATTCAATGCGGTTCATTAAAAAAACTAGGCCTTATTCCCTCCGAACCCGAAATGGCCATGGGTTTAAAAGAAGCCTTATCCCAGGGCTTGTTCAAATATTTTGATGCGTTTACCAATACCGAAGGGAATCCCATGGTTCGCTTT
Organism: uncultured Chitinophaga sp.; assembly: GCA_964606155.1. Lineage (GTDB taxonomy): Bacteria > Bacteroidota > Bacteroidia > Chitinophagales > Chitinophagaceae > JJ008. Next base: position 44,912 of record CAZSGD010000032.1, read on the forward strand.
GCTTTTCCTGGCGAAGCTGAAAAAATAGAAAAGACTTTAAGGGATCTCGGTTTTGACAAGGCCATTAACCAGGTAACCGGAAAATTCACCCGTGCCATGTCTTCGGCGGTGGCTGTGGCCAAACCTGCTTTCTTCGATGCCCTGAAAAACATGACAATAAAGGACGCCGCAAAGATCCTGGTCACCAACAATACGCATGCAGCCACTGATTACTTCAAAGAAGCCATGAGGCCCGCACTCATGAACGGTTTCAGACCTATTGTTGACAGCACGATCAGGGTGGAAGGCGCAGATAAAGAATGGGGCACTATTACTAAAACGTATAACAGCATCCCTTTTATCAATAAGCCACTGGAAAATAATTTGACTGATTTTGTTTCTGCCCGGGCCATTGACCTGATGTTCCTGGTGGTGGCCAATGAAGAGGAACAGATCCGCTCCAGGTATGAATGGAGAAAAACGGACCTGATGAAAAAAGTGTTCACTTATGCAGAGCAGGAAATAAAAAAGAAGTTTCCCGGGAAATGATCATTGCCCCAGCCAGTCTTTAAACCCATTCACCCGTTCCCGGCTTACTATCGTATCGACTTTTGTGGAAGGTATCAGTTCCAGTTTCAACCTTCCTCCCAGCCAGGTATGTACTTTGGATACGGCATCGATGTTCACCAGCAATCTCCTGTTGATGCGGTAAAATCTATTGGGCTCTAATTGTTCTTCCAAAATAGATAAATTATTCTCCAGCAGGTATTTATTATTACTGAAATCCACGGCATAACACAATTTACCATCGGCATAGCAATAAGCGGTGGAATCTGTTTTCAGGTAACTGAGTTGCTGCCCCCTTTTGATCAGCAAACGTTCTTTGTGCTGGCCCGTATTCATCTGCTGAATCATCTTCAGGATCTTTTCCGAAAATCCGTTCCCTTTATCCTGGTACAGTTTCCTGTATTTATCCACGGCCTGTTCCAGCTCCTTTTCATCAATGGGCTTCAGCAGGTAATCCACGCTGTTTACTTTAAAAGCTTTCAACGTGTATTGATCAAAGGCCGTGGTAAATATCACCGGTGTCCTTACTTCTGTTTGCTGAAATATATCGAAACTGAGCCCGTCTGCCAGCTGAATATCCATGAAGATCAGGTCGATCGTTTCAGTTGTTTGAATATATTTTACAGCACCTTCCACACTATCGAGGCGCTTCACCACGTCCATTTCATCGCCTATGTTCTGCAGCATTTTCACCAACCTGTTGGCGGCCGGCAATTCGTCCTCAATGATAACTACCCTCATATCAGTTCTCTATTAAAGGAATGGAAACAATAAAATCAGATCCGCTTTCCCTCACTTCCACCTGGTCATTTCCCAGTAATTTATACCGGTTGCGGATATTATCCAGCCCGATACCTGTGGATTCATTTACCTGGTTCTTCTTTTGAAGATTATTGCTCACCACAAGTTTGCCGTTTAATGCTATCACGTCAATCCTCAATGGCTTGTCGGAAGAAACAATATTATGCTTGATCGCATTCTCCATCAATATCTGTAATGAAAGCGGCACCACCCGCCTGTTCAGCTTTTCATCTGGCACCTGGATGCTCACATCAAGATTCTGTCCAAATCGTGTTTTCAGCAAAAAAGCATAGGCTTTCAATACATCCAGCTCCTCTTTGAGTGGAATACTTTTTTCATCCCTTACATCCAGTATATGCCTGTAAACCCTGGATAATTGCTGTACAAACTCTGTCGCTTTTTTGGGGTTTTCAGGAATGATCGAGCAAAGTGTGTTCAGGTTATTAAAAAGGAAATGAGGATTTACCTGTGTACGAAGGGCATTGAGTTCTGCTTTCAGGCTTTCTCTTTTCAGTTGCTCTGTTTCTTCCACGGAACGCCGCAACTGGTGCATAAAGAAAATACTTTCATAAACAGCAATGACCATGATAGTGCAGAATATGGCGGCCGAGTTGGAGTGTATGAGCACGTCTGTATTACTCATATTGGCCCTGTCTTTATCAAAAATGGGGGCCGTAAGCTGACCCAGGGCTATATCAGATACCACTGTATAAATAAGAATGAAGACCGACTGAAAAACGAGTCTTTTGCGCACATCATTAAAAGAAGGGTATCGCCGGCGGCTATAGATCATGATATAACGGTTGCCGATCCATATCACTGTCGTAATGATCAGGGTCATAAAATATTTATCCCAGGTGAGATAAGGAGGCCTGTTGAACCGACATTGAAAAAACACGATGGGCACGATAAAACTGAGAAAGGGTATGCCGATCGCCATCAGCAAGCCGTCATTAAATCCTATTGCACAGTTTTGTTTGCGCATGCAATAAAGTTACAGCAATTAAAATGTTGCCGGGTAGTTTATATTGGGGAAAGCCATTCTCGCTGATCCCCGCCTTTGTCCCCCTGCTTAGGGTTCAGTGTGCGGATCTACTTACCGTTACGGCTATACGATAATTTGACAGTATGTCGTTTATTTATTCCGGCTATTAAATATTTCCACGGCCTCTTTTAGTTGTGCCAGGTCACCAGTTACGGCCTTGGCTTTATCAATCGCAGCTGTATATCCGGCAAAGCTGCTCTCGGCCACTTCTTTTATATTTTTCTTTGACACCCATTTCAACTCACCGGCTTTATTATTGTAAATAAAATAATCACCGGGTTTTCCTTCTGTACCACTGGAGAAAGAACCTTCTGATCCGTTATACACCAGTTTACCGGATGCGTCGCTGGATTTTTGCAGGAACTGCAGCTCACCATCACAAAGCAGTTTAAAAAAGTCATTATTGATGCAGACATACTTTGTACCGCTGATCTCAACACCTTTGAGAGCGGCACCGTCATAGTTTTTCTTTTTTTCATCAGCAGCTATAAACGAAACAGAAGCATTTTTGCTGATATTGTCTTTGATGTACCCGTTTATAGCCGATCCATCGGCCAGCAGGACACTGCCTTTTTCATACCCCTTAGGAGGTTCGGTTTGCCCGTGTGCCTGTAAAACAAAAAGGCTGAGGACGGTAACAGCAAGAGTCATGGAAATTTTCATGTCAGTGGTTTTAGAATGAGAATGATTGATTAACCTGACAATGCTACTCATCAATAGCACAGCGGGCAATCAAAAAAGAGTGAGTTGAAGAAAAAAGGGAGTGGGTTGTTAAAATTCAGCCTGCCCAATGGCAAAAAGAAAAACCCCCTTCTTTCAAAGGGGGCTAAAGTTGTTTTCAAAATCCGGACAACTGTGTGCGGGGTTTTTCATCCCTGGTTACAAATGGGATCAATCTATTGCTGTGGCACCTTCTACCAGCACGGTTACTTTATTATTCAGTACTTCCACAAAGCCGCCCTGTATTTCGAAGTATGCAAAATTATTTTGTTTGTCTTTCAGCACTTTCACTTTCCCGGCTTTCAAAGCGCTTACCAGCGGAGCATGTTTGTCCAGCACTTCAAATGAACCGCTGATACCCGGCATCTGCACGCCATAAACCTCACC
>CAZSGD010000033.1:0-46504 GCA_964606155.1 uncultured Chitinophaga sp.
TGCGGGTAAAAGAATTGCTGGAGAACCCGGAACAATTACTGATCGGGAAAGACCCTGTGAAGACACTGCTGGAGCTATAATCCTGTTTTAAGTAATATTGCAGCGATTGTGCATACCGCAATCGCTTTTTTATTTTAATGAGCCGTTATCATTCCTATCTGAACACTGCCGAAGCTATTCTCAGGGCATATCATGGTGAAGAACCATTTGCATCATTCATTAAAAAATACTTTGCCGCTTATAAGAAATATGGTTCCAAAGACCGGAAATACATCAGTCATCTTTGCTATTGTTATTTCCGCCTGGGCAAAGCGGCCCGGGACGTATCCATGCAAGAGAAAATTATCAGTGCCTTATTTCTTTGTTCCGATAAACGGGATGAATTGTTGGAACAGCTAAGACCTGAATGGAATGCCGTTGTTTCCATGAATACAGAGGAAAAGATCAACAGGCTAGAGACTCCTTTTTCTGTAACCGGCATTTTCCCCTGGAAGGATTTGCTAAGTGATGGTATCGACCATGAATTTTTATGCCATTCTTACTTACGGCAACCGGATCTTTTTCTTCGTGTCCGGCCGGGAAGGCTGGCGGTTGTAAAGAAAAAGCTCGAAGCTGCAGCTATTGGGTTTGAAGAAATTAAGGAGAATTGTATCGCTTTATCCAATGCCACAAAGATTGACGATATACTCGATCCGGATCGTGATGCCGTGGTACAAGATCTTAATTCACAGCAAACCGGTACACTGCTTCAGCTCTCCTCCCTGTTAAATAAACCGAATGTAAACGTTTGGGATTGCTGTGCTGCCAGTGGCGGCAAATCGATCATGGCAACCGACCTCCTGCACCAGCCAAAACTAACGGTTTCGGATAACCGGGAATCTATCCTCATCAACCTGCGGAAAAGATTTGCAGAAGCGGGGATAAAGAACTATAAAAGCTTTGTGGCTGATCTCAGCAAACCTGTTGATACATCCCTGCATCATTCGTTCGATCTCCTTATTGCCGATGTTCCCTGTACCGGCAGCGGTACCTGGGGCCGCACACCGGAACAGTTATTTACGTTTGATCCCGGAAAGATCACCGGGTATGCCACCCTGCAGCAAACTATCATAAAGAATATTACCCCTGCCATCGCCCCCGGTGGTTTCTTGTTGTATATCACCTGTTCTGTGTTCAGAGAAGAGAACGAAAAGATGGTGGAACTGATAAAGCAAAACCTCCATTTCCAACTCGTGAAAATGGAGGTTTTAAAAGGTTATGATAAAAAAGCGGATACTATGTTTGCTGCATTATTGCAGCTGCCTTTATAATTTTAGCAGTTCGGCAGTGCCAATCGTTTTATCTCCATTCAATACCCGGATATAATATTTCCCGGATGATAACTTACCTACAGGTATTTCAATCGTCTTTTTACCTGTTCCTTTAGAAGAGGATAATTGCATTACCAGGTTACCCTTGCTGTCATATACAGCTAAAGGCATATTATTAACAGCATAAGGGGTTTCCACGATCAGGGTAACCGTGCTGCCCGTTACAGGATTTGGGCCAAGGCTAACAGCAACTTTATTGGGATCAGGGTTGCCCGTTCCGGTAGTAAAACAGCCAGAGCCAATTGTTATGTCTGTTGTGTCAGTATGTATTGCCATAAAACTTGCCGTAGCCGTATCAATGATCTGGCGGATACGATAGGATACCGTACCTGCATTAACGCCAGATAATGTATTGATGAACTGATAGCTGTGGTTGGCCAGGACATCCCCGGCCTGTGGATTCATTTCACCCACTTTGGTATAACTGGTTTCGCCCGGGGCTTTTCTTTCTATTTCATATTTCATTGCCGCCACATCCTTACTGGTCCAGTTGATGGTTACGTTACAGCCATTCACGGAAGAATTAGCTGTTGAGAAAAAAATCAATAGCCCCGCAAAAGCATTCTTTACATTGGGAATACCATAACCGACCCGGTCATCCGGGGTACTGGCTTTGCTTCCTGATAACTGCAATGCTTTGATGATGGTCATATTATTATACTCCGGGAAACCCTGCCATAAACAAGCACCGAGGCCCGCCATATTGGGGCAGGCAAATGAGGTTCCGTTACCGGTACCAACTGTATTAGCGGTTGTCTGTATCATGGCGCTCACCCCCACGGCCGCCATATCAGGTTTGATCTGTCCGTCAGAAGAAGGGCCATAGCTGGAAAAACCGCCTACGGCGCCCGCAGCGCTAACAGCACCAACAGCCACCACACTATCACCATCGGAAGGTGTGGCCAGGAAATGCCAGGGGCCTGATCCTTCATTACCTACCGAGTTAAAAACGAGTATTCCTTTTTTTGCAGCCTGGTCTGCACCGATAGCAGCCATGGTGGTATTGCCATTCATATCGGCATATACATAATTAAAGGTGGCATTATCGAAGTCATAATAGCCTAAAGAAGAACTGATGATCTCCGCGCCAATGCTGTCTGCTCTTTCGGCTGCACATACCCAGTTATGTTCTTCAATGGGGTACTCAGAATTCACGTCCTCTGAACGATAGAGGTGAAAACTTGCTTTAGGTGCTTTACCAATGAATTGCCCGGGAATATTGGCAGCAATGGTGGATAAACATTGCATGCCGTGCGGGTGATCGTCTGTTACAGTGGCATTCCTGGAAACAAAATCCCAGGTGCTCAATACCTGGTTGTTTTGTACAATGCTGTCAAATGCCCTTAAGGCCGTATAGTTCTGAAATCCGCCATCCAGTACGGCTATCTGTATACCCTGCCCGCGAAGACCGATATTATGCAGGAATTCGCCATTGTGCAGGTGGATCTCATTATAAGAACTGGTGCCATAATTGAAATAGTCGGCGGCAATGCGTGATGTACCTCCGGTTTGCGGTTCAGGCCCGATGATCTCTTCCAGTTCAAATTTATTACGGACAGGAGTGCCGGGGTCATCGGTAGCCATCCTGGCTGCAATGCCGGATACAGTTTGTACAAAGGGAAAATTACCGATGGTGGTGATAGCCGCCGGATCTGAGGTTTGTATCGAAACGGAATTGAGCCAGCGGGATGCATTCAGCACGGTTACATTGGGAACAGCAGCGATCTGTGAGAGATACGAGGGCGTAACCGGCAGGTCTGTGCTGTCAATGGCAATGCCATATTTTGTTCTTCTGTCGATGGCACGTTGTGATAAATAAGCGATGGGATTGGAAAAGGAAAAAGGAGAGCCTCCTTTGTTCTTCAGTTTCACCACATACCGGCTAAATTGTGCAGCAGCATCTGCAAAAACAACTGCACTGAAAAGGGTAAGAAGGAGTAAATGTTTTTTCATGAGACAGGCTTTTAAACTATCCTTCAAATTTAACCAGAATCGATCAATTGTGATCGATCATCCACATCTTTATGCCGAAGCCTGTTTTATAAGTGCTGCCGCCCGGGTTGGGCTGGTATTCCCACAACTCCAGCTCTTTATACACCAGCCCGATTGTTTTAGAATATCTTTCAACGGCCCTTGACCGGGCTGCATAAGCATTTACATCTGTGATAGGTACATTATATGATTCATCGGCCTGTTCGATGGTGTACACATCGTTATAGTTTTGATTACGATAACTGAAAGTGGTGGGCATACCATCATAATAATAATCCCAGTCGGCCATATTATCGTCATTACTGAAATTATAAACGGTACCATACGGTCCGCCCTGGCTGGTGGTCAGGTATTTATTTCCTTTCCAGCTATAACCATCCCGAAAAGGCAAATGCAATTTGATGAGACGGAAATTGCTTTCATCCACCGTCTCGATCTGGTCCGTCACGGGTGTGATATAATAAGTGCTGGTGGTAGGCTGCCAGGGTTGTGTGCCGGCTGAATCTCTTTGATAGATATAAACACGATAACTGGGCCTTCCCAGGTTATCAGTGATCAGCGTATCGATTTCATGCTTTTCCTGGTAGGAATGTACTTCCGTTACCGTACCGAAATTGGTGAATACGGTGGAGTCGAGCCGGTAAGTGATATATTTCCCTTCTGCCAATGGCATATAATCTTCCAGTGCCTCGGAACTAAAATCTTCTTTTTCGTTGCAGGAAAAAAGGGCGATGGATAATAAAGCCAGCAGGCTGATACGGGGGGTAGAAAGGAATCTCATAAGAGGTTTTTCTGGGTTCAAGGATAACATAGTTATTACAAAATATTGTTTGTCAGGGTAACCGGATTACGGTGGCAACACATTTTCAAGGAGTTACCACAGTTAAAATTACAAACAAAAAGCGAGGAGTCATAACTCCCCGCTTTAAAACGTGTTGAAATAGCTTTTATTGCTTGATTTTAAACGAGTTCCCCGCGTTGGATGATGCCCCCGCCGATCACATCATCGCCCTCATAAAACACAGCACTCTGGCCCGGCGCAATGCCTTTGGCGTTCTCATAAAACCTGACCTTCATGGTATTCCCTTCGGGATAAATATTGGAGAGGCTTCCCTTATCCTTATAACGGATCCTGGTCACGGCTTCCATGCCAGGAGTAACCGAGTCATATTTGATCATATTCAGTTTGCCCACCAGCATTTCATTTTGGTCCAGATCGTCCTCGTCACCCAGCATCACCGTGTTATTATCCGGGTCGATCCTGGTAACAAACACCGGTTTGCCGAAAGCGATATCCAGTCCTTTTCTTTGCCCGATGGTATAAAAAGGATAGCCTTTATGCTGGCCTAATATCTTTCCGTGTTTATCAATGAAATTTCCGCCGGCCACTCTTTCTTCCAGTCCTTCCACTTTTCTTTTTAAGAAACCGCGGTAATCATTATCCGGTACAAAACAGATCTCGTAGCTCTCACTTTTCTTAGCGAGTTCAGGATAGCCATAATCCAATGCCATTTGCCGGATCTCTGTTTTTCTATAGGGAGCGAGTGGCAATAATGTTCTGCTCAGCAGGTCCTGTTGCAATCCCCACAACACATAGCTCTGGTCTTTAGTATCGTCGATAGCTTTGCTTACCACAAACCTTCCATTATCATGTTGCCGTATTTTGGCATAATGACCGGTGGCAATAAAATCACAACCCAGGGCATCAGCCCTTTTCAACAAGGCCCTCCATTTGATATGTGTGTTACAAAGCACACAGGGATTGGGAGTACGCCCGGCGAGGTATTCATCCACGAAATTCTCAATAACGAAATCACCGAACTCTTCTCGTATATCTAAAATATAATGGGCAAAACCATGCTCCACAGCGGCCTGTCTTGCATCATTGAAAGAATCGAGATTACAACAGCCTGTCTCTTTTTTGCTGCCACCACTGGCGGCATAGTCCCAGGTTTTCATGGTGATGCCCACCACTTCATAACCCTGGTCATGCAGCATCAGGGCGGTCACGGTACTGTCGATACCGCCGCTCATAGCTACCAGCACTTTTCCTTTTTGGCTCATACTTGAAAAATTGCAAGCTGCAAATATACAACAGAATAAGGTGCCGGAGTTTGCGGAATTGGTAAAAATGGGAAGAGGGGGCTCATAATCAGTGAGTTGAAAGATAGGCAAAGAGCTCGAAACAGCGTCTGCCCTGTTTGGCTTTCAGGATACCGGGTTAATACTCCAAAAACATATGATGATTAGGGTTGGAATGTGTATCAGATACTTTGAAATCATAACGGCCAATAATTTTAAAACCATGTTTGAGGTAAAATTTTATTGCACGTTGGTTCTCTATCCAGGTATATAGCCACATGCCGGACTGCTGATGCTCTCTGGATAAATTCAGGTTAAAATCAAAAAGGGCCGTTCCAATATTTAATCCATAAAAACTTTCGAGCAAATAGATCCTGTCCAGTTTGGTGATATTCTTTGATGCTATATCGGGGTGTGGACAATCAAAAATGATCTTGGAAAAACCTGCCGGCCGATTTGCATAATAAAGAATATGGTAAATATTTTTTGGATCTTCCAATTCAGCCTGCAGGGCAGCCAAAGTGTACTTTGCAGTTGCATAGGCATCAATATCTTTTGGTGGTGCGCTTTTGCCATGCGATTCAAGAAAGGTTTGCTTGCCGATATCGGCAAGAAGCGGGGCGTCATGGATTGTTGCTTTGATGATGGAGATCATATTTGTTTCTGCAACATTATCATTTCCTGTTTAATGAAAAACATTGACGGCAACAATAAGAATGGCTAAACCCGTTATCAAAGTCAGTTTGCCCAGCACCTGCAGTTTTTTGAATTGATTTTCGGCATCACCCTGTTTAGCTTTCTTCGCAGCAATATTGATGAGTGCAATGAGTACGATCAGTACCAATACCAATGCCAGTTTGATCATCAACAAAGGCATATCGGATAGAATTTTCCAGTACGGGGTAATTAAATAAAAACCCGAAATAAGCAGCAGTCCGATGCCAATATGGCCCATGGTGCTAAGTACCAGGGCATGCATACGGAATTTTGTGGCTTCTTCATTAGACATTTTGGCGGCTACGGACCCTAAAAAGGCATGAGCAAACCCGGTGCCCAGGCCCATGGTAAGACCGATAAAGTGCAGGATTAACATGAATTCTCTCATAAATTAGTTTTTGGTTATGAAAGCCAGCCTGTTTTTGCAGGAGGGCTAATTTAATAAACTTTTGCTTCTGACAAAAGCAAGATGGTGTTATTCACATAGAAAGTCGTAAGCCCGTTTTGAAATAAAGGGATTTTTTATATGTTCCTATCCTTCATGGCAGGCATATTGATCTCTTTCACACAGCTGGCATGCGAAGTGGATAGTATGAATTTTATGGCTTCAATAACATCTTGTAATGGGATTAATTCCCCTTTCGTCTTTTCAATTATGCTTTCTGTGCTTTCTTTCCAATTATGTTCTGTTGCCAGTGTGCCAATATTTAGTATGGAAACTCCTATATTACGGTCCCGCAGATTTTCTCTCAATGCGTGCGTGATCCCTCTTAAAGCAAATTTTGTTGCCGAAAAAGTTACCTCTTTCCCATTATGATTATCGAGGGCCCAGGTGGAGCCTATCAAAATTATCTTGCCATTTTCAGATTTCTCCAGGTTTTCCAAAAATACCTGCACCGCCAGGATGCAGGAGGAAATATTGGTATTTACCAGGTTTAAAATTTCTTCTTTTGAATTATTGGCGAAGTTATAGTCTTCAGAAAAACCATTGTGCTCCCAGATACCAACATTATAGATCAAACAATCGATCTTGTTTTTCCCGATATGTCTTTTTAATTCTTCGGAAGATTGGGAAGGATTGGATAAGTCGCATGAAATCCACTCCACATTTTTGTATTTATCCAGGTAGCCAGGTTTGCTTCTTGAAATGCCATAAACGATATCCTTGCCGGTTGGAATGGCTTGTGCCAGGGCTTTTCCCAGCCCTTTGCTGACCCCGAAAATCAGGTAGGTTTTGTTTTTCATTTTAGTTAATACGATCAGGAGGAGGTTATATAGTCCACGATGGCCCGGGAGTGTATTTTGGTGGTGTCAAAAACGGGTATGGTGAAATCCTCCTGGCTGATGAGCAAAGGTATTTCGGTACAGCCTAAAATAATACATTCGGCCCCGCTGTCCACCAATTCCTTTACTATGGAAATATACCGGGCTTTTGTATCGGGATTGATAAAGCCGATCCCTAGTTCTTCTTTAACTGTATGTTGTATAAAATCCCTGGTTTCTTGTTTTTCAGGTATCAGCACTTCCAGTCCATACTCTTCCAGTTTCTTTCTGTAAAAATCCTGCTCCATGGTAAACTTTGTTCCCAATAAGCCCACTTTTTTAAAGCCTTCTTTATTGATGGCTTTGGCGGTTTCATCCCCAATATGAATAATGGGCAGTTGGATGCTTTCCTGGAGCCTGACGGCATAACGGTGTGCTGTATTCGCACACAACGCAATGCTATCTGCCCCGCTTCTTTTCAGGCTTTCACAGGCATGGTGCAGCAGGTCAAATGCATCGTTCCAGCCCTTTGCCTGCAGTTCACCAAAATTGAGGGAGTAAATAATACATTCGGCTGAATGGAGCCCTCCTGATCTGGCATTAACTCCTTCATTAATGTATTTATAGTAATCCATGGTGGAAACCCAACTGATACCTCCCACCAGTCCTATTTTTTTCATGAGTTTTTTTAACGGTAAAGGTATGAATGGCTGTTGGACCTCACCTGTCTGCGGGCGGACAGTTTTGTCAGCTTTGCGAATTAGTTTCCATCAGAGTTAACAGCAGTATAAAACCGATGTTGATGATATTTTTTATTCGTATTTATTAATTTGTTGTAATAAGTCTTTCTTGTAGCTGTCTGTAAACTTATAACTGCTAAATAGTCCTTTGGTGATATTTTTTGCCTTCACTCTCTCGTCAAACCAATCTTCAAAAAAATTTGCATAACCGCCAGTAGAGATCTCGTTGTTGCTCATCGCAACCATGGGCAGGTATTCTCTTACAAATTCTTCTTTCGTTCTTATCTTCTTGCTCAGCGTTAACAAATAGAACTGAATATCGTAGGCCAGATAGGAAAGTGGGTCTCCGTGTAAGGCAAAGTATCCTTTCTCTGTGGTTAAAGCAAAAAACAGGTTTCTCAAAACAGTTTCAAAATTTATTTCCTTTTCGTTCCTGAAGTATTCCTGTAGTACATCAGAAAATCTTCCTGTTCTGATCCTTTGTAGTGTATCAGTCAGATCTTGTGCTGAAGTGTCGTAAACCGCTTCATTTACAAGCCCCATTATGAAGGTTTCGAAATCCTTAGCTAAAAAAGTTTTTTTATAGTCGAGCTCCTGGTCAACGTGAACAATTTCCGGTTCTCCGTTTCTGCCGCAATTTGAATAATCTAACATGATCATATCATGCCCTGCAGAAGGGCAGTTACAAATAAATATCCCGGTAGCCGGATAACCCCACTCCTCAATCATGAATTTACTTCCAAGTTCGCCGCATAAAGAATAGGTTTTATTGCGGTCAATGCCCATAATCCCGGCTATAGCAATATGATCATCTGCCCAGGATGTACTTTCCTGGGTGGGGAAGCAATTGTTCTTAGGTATGCCTCCGTTATGTAATTTCATCAATTCAATATAAGAGGCAGGAAGTTTATACCCGAGTTCTTCTTCTACTGACAGGACAAGATCATCGGATGGGGTTTCTGCAACATACTTCTGTAAAGCATATTCACTATCATCCCAAAAATCAGTAAGGTCAAGATCTTTAAATATCTTTCTTTCCATTCTTAAAGAGTTATATTTTAATTGAGTGGGGTATGAGGTAAAAATTGAACCACGCCTGCCCGGAACCGGGCTGAATAAAGTTAATGCAGTTGAGGGTACATCTAAAAAAATAATATAATTCGTTACCCGCATTTTCAGTTGGGTACTGACAGGAAGCTAATATCCGTAATCCTGCCTGTCGATAAGCTGGTTTGTGAGTAATCAAAATTACCATCCCTGTTCAATGAATCCACCCTGCACTTTTTTATTTACCTTCCCCCATAAATCAAACTCCTGTTATGAAGAAGCAGCTTCTCCTGTTCCTTTCGCTATTATCTATTCATTATTCACTTTTATCCCAGGATTTAAAATACTACCTGCCCGATTCCATTAACTACGATCCGTCCATTCCCAAACCTAAAGACATTATCTATCATGAAGTGGGCGAATGGCATGTTACGCATGACCGGCTGGTGAATTATATGAAAGCTATTGCGGCAGCAGCGCCAGGCAGGGTTAAACTGGAAACAATGGGTTTGAGTTATGAAGGAAGACCACAGATTTTACTGATTATCACTTCTCCCAAAAATCACCAGCGGCTGGAGGAGATCCGTCTTTCACATGTGCAACTTACCGATCCTTCTAAATCAGCTTCCCTGAATATTGATAGGATGCCTGTCGTGGTATGGATCGGGCACTCGATTCACGGCAATGAATCCAGCGGCTCCAATGCTTCCCTGCTCACGGCATACTATCTTGCTGCAGCGCAGGGAAAACAAATAGAAGAATTGCTGGACAATGTGGTCATCTTATTCGATCCTTCTTTCAACCCGGATGGATTACAACGTTTTTCCACCTGGGCCAACCAGCATAAAAGCAAGAACCTGGTCAGCGACCCCAATTCAAGAGAGTTCAATGAAGTGTGGCCGGGCGGGCGATTCAATCATTATTGGTTTGATCTCAACCGCGACTGGTTGCCTGCTGTACATGTGGAGAGCCAGAACCGGTTGAAATGGTTCCACCAATGGAAGCCCAATATTCTGACAGACCATCATGAGCAGGGCAGCAATGCCACTTTCTTTTTTCAACCCGGTGTGCCATCAAGAGTAAATCCCTTAACGCCGGCAAAGAACCAGGAACTCACCGGCAAGCTGGCCAAATTCCATGCGGCTTTCCTGGACCGTATCGGGTCTTTATATTTTACTAAGGAGAACTATGATGATTTTTATTATGGTAAAGGCTCCACTTTCCCCGACGTACAGGGTTGTATCGGTATACTATTCGAGCAAGCTTCTTCCAGGGGGCATTTGCAGCAAACCAGTAACGGGTTGTTGAGTTTTCCTTTTACAATACGCAATCAATTTGTAACGGCGCTTTCCACACTGGAAGGGGCAAGAGTATTACGAACAGAATTCCTCGAATACCAGCGTGATTTTTATAAACAGTCATCGGCCCGTGCTGCTGCTTATCCCATTAAGGGTTACGTGTTTGGCGATAAGAACGACAAAGCCAGGACCTTTCATTTTGCAGAGATGCTGCAACGCCAGCAGATCGCATTGTACCAGTTACCTTCCGGCTGGAGGGACACGGATCCTAATTCACCTGGCTTTGAAAAGGGATCAGCTTATATCGTACCGCTCGATCAGCCGCAGCATAGCCTCGTCAGGGCCATCTTCGAAAAAACATTGGATTACAGGGACAGTTTATTCTACGACATCACTTCCTGGACCATGCCTCTTGCATTTGGGTTGCCCTATTCCGAAATTACTACTGCACCTGCGACGGGAGAAAAAGTGGAAACACTGTCCTTGCCCCGGGGAGAAGTGGCCGGACAAAAAAGCGACTATGCCTACCTGTTAGAGTGGGAGGAACTGTATGCTCCCGCTGCCGTATTTGAAATGCAGCAGGCGGGGCTGATCCTGAAGGTGGCCACCCAAAAATTTGAAATATCTGTAAATGGTGTCAGCAAAAAATTTGATTACGGTACCATACTTATCCCGGTGAAAATGCAGAACAGGAACAGCGGGGAATTGGCCATGATCGTGAATGCCCTGGCAGAAAAATACCGGTTGAGGATGCATGCATTGTCTTCGGGATCTGCCAGTAATGGGATCGACCTGGGCAGCAGCCGCTTTGCCGTCTTGTCAAAACCTTCTGTTGCCATGATCACAGGCCCCGGTGTCAATCCCACTGATGCCGGCGAAGTATGGCACCTGCTCGATCAGCGGATGAATATTCCTGCCACGCATTTAGAACCCGTTGTTTTCAACAGGGTGGACCTGGCAAAGTACAATACGCTGATACTGGTGGGAGGCAACTACAATGAGCTGAATAAAGATAAACTCAGGACCTGGGTGCAGGGAGGCGGTGTATTGATATTAACAGAAGAAGCCGTGAGTTGGGCTGCTCAAAACGGGATCAGCGAAGTGAAATTTAAAAAAGCAAAATCGCCGGTAGATAGTGTGCAAAAATTAACCTACACCAACCGGGAGCAAATAGATGGTGCGCAACAAATACAGGGGGCCATATTCGGGGCAGAAGCCGACCTCACACATCCCCTGGCTTACGGGTATCATCAAAAAACGGTGAGTTTATTTAAAGGCAACAGGATATTCATGGAAAAAAGTAAGAACCCTTACGCCACTCCATTTTATTACGGAAGTAAACCATTACAAAGCGGTTGGGTGAGTAAAGAAAACGGGGATGCAATTCAGAACTCCGCCGCTGTGCTGGTGAATACAGTGGGTGCAGGAAGAGTGATCAATATTGCCGATAACCCCAATTTCAGGGCCTTCTGGCTGGGAGGCACTAAATTATTTATGAATGCGATCTTCTTTGGAAGGATCATCGATGCAGCAAGCGGAAGAACGGAAGAATAATAGTTAAAATTGAATGCCTGCTCCGACATTCCTGAAGTTTTGGGACAGCCTGACATCCCCATATATTTCTGGGCCCGATATGCCAGGCTGAGCTCGTCGAAGCCTGGTTATTTTTTTGTGCATTATTGGTCAATTTGTTCTTCTCAAATATTCTTAACTTGCCCGTTCAACTATTTACGAACTTTAAATTTGAGCACTATGATCAAAATGCAAATCATTGGAAACCTGGGTAAAGATTGTGTGGTAAACACTGTGAATGGAAAAAACGTGATCAACTTTACCGTGGCACACACAGAAAAGTACAAAGACAGCCAGGGCAACCAGCAGGAAAAAACAACGTGGGTGGATTGTGCCTACTGGACAGACCGTACAGCCATTGCACAATACCTTACAAAAGGTAAGCAGGTTTTTGTGGAGGGTCAGCCCGAAGCAAGGTCTTTTCAGCGGAACGATGGTACACCCGGCGCCTCACTTTCCCTTCGTGTAAGAGAAGTACAGTTATTGGGTGGCCGTGGCGACAGCGGTGGTTCTTTCCAGCAACCAGCCAGTAACGCATCATCTGCATTATCTGGAACGAATGTCCCTTCAGCAAGTGATATTACAGAGCCGGTGGATGACCTGCCATTTTAATTAAAATTGTTGTATTGAAAATGCCCCGATATTTTTCGGGGCATTTTTATTTGTTTCTTTGCGCATGCCTGAACAATTATTTCCTTATATACAATTAGCAGATCTTACCCGTTCCGTTTTTGAAAAGATCGGTTGCAGTAAAGAACATGCTGAAACAGCCACTAAAGCTTTATTGTCGGCAGACCTGCGTGGCATCGATTCGCATGGCGTGGCCCGGTTAAGCGGTTATGTACGGTTATGGGAAGCCAAAAGGATAAACGCCACACCGGAGATCAGGGTGATCCATGAAACTCCTTCAACTGCGGTAGTGGATGGCGACAGTGGTTTAGGCCTGGTGATAGCACCCTTTGCCATGCAAATAGCTATTGAAAAAGCAAAACAGGCAGGAACAGGTTGGGTAAGCGTACAAAACAGTAATCATTTTGGTATTGCAGCTTACCACGCCATGATGGCGCTGGAGCATGATATGATCGGGATGGCCATGACCAATGCAAGCCCGCTCGTAGCGCCTACATTTTCTATTGACAAAATGCTGGGAACAAATCCCATTTGTGTGGCTGCGCCGGCAGGTAATGAGCCGGCTTTTGTGGCAGATCTTGCCACCACTACGGCTGCCAATGGCAAACTGGAAATATTGCAACGAAAGAATAAGGAAACCCCGGATGGCTGGGTGCAGGATAAAGATGGCAATGCCACCAACGACCCGAATATCTTAAAAAAAGGAGGGGCTTTGCTGCCATTGGGTGGCGACAGGGAGCATGGGTCTCATAAAGGGTATGCATTGGGTGCTATAGTGGATATTTTTTCGGGCCTGCTGAGCGGTGCAAATTACGCACCCTGGGTACCGCCCTTCCCGGCCTATGTACCCATGCCGGCGCAGCAACCCGGAAAAGGGATCGGGCACTTTTTAGGGGCTATGCGAATCGATGCATTCCGCCCGGCCAATGATTTCAAGAAGGATATGGACCACTGGATACAGGGGTTCCGGGCCTGTAAACCCATACCGGGAGAACAAAAAGTGCTGGTGCCTGGTGATCCTGAAAGAGAATTTGAGGCAGAAAGAATGAGAAATGGTGTGCCTCTTTTGAAGGTGGTAATCGATGATTTAAACAATTTGGCCGGGAAACTGACTTTACCAGTCAAATTATAACTTATCTGTATTAGGTGTCCATTTTGTTGCACTGCTGCCACCGCTATATCAGCCCTTTAAGATTATTGATCAATACAGCATTAAAATTTTAGGGATAATCTTCCGAAAACCGGGCAGAAAGTATATCTCTCACAAATAAAGCAGGCGAAGAAATATAAAATTATCATGATATGAGCAGCAGGCGATATCCTTACTTGATCTCTCAATTTATTTAATATCTTAGAAGTTTTAATGCCTTTTTCATGAGGATAATTCCCGGTTTTATTGCACTCTCACTGATCACAGTTTTGTACACTTCCTGTCAGCAGGAAGTGGATGGTTATTTGCCCCCGGGCGTGGTGGCACAATATCAATACCTCACACAGTATACCGTGCTGGATACCAACTGGGTGGCCGGCAGGGATACGGCGATAGACAACCATTTTACATACGATCACAAAAAACGTATCAGCAGGGCCTTCTCTACTTATTACCAGCCCAACTCAGGTCTTCAATCATCACCACTCTATACTCACGATTTTGTTTATACCTATCAAAACGATACCGATTCTTTTCCATCCAAAGTAACAGATACCTATAAAAGTATCGTGAACCCTGCCGACACCTGGACAGAAATAGTCTTTCTCTGGTATGAAGGAGGTATTATTGTTAAAGATTCGGTGATCATGTATAATGGTAATAAAAGGACCACCAAATACGAAAAATTAGCCGAATCCTCTTTTCGCCTTGCACATGTTAAGCCCATCAGGATGGATACCACCTATAGCCGGGTGGAATGGAAATACGGTAACCTGCAATGGGAGGTGGATTCACTTTATTTCGTGATAAACAATATAGCTTTCTATCGCACATTTGAAAGTTTTCTGCTGTATGATGCAGGGTACAATCCTTTTAACAGGATCTTACTTCCGTATAAAGTCCCTTTTAATCAACGGGGCCTTGATTTTTATTATCTTTTTTACGAACTCGCGTATCCCGGCGTAAATAACCCGGTATTGTATACCGAAAACTCTTCACCGAGACGGTCATGGAATTATACCTACAATGCTGACGGGCTTCCTGTCATATCCCGGATGACAGACGAACGTAAAGGTTTCTATAAGTATAAGACCATGTTATAAACCCGGTATCCCTTTTCACCCGGACCCGGATGTTCCATCCGGATAAAGCCGGGTATTCGTTCAGGGCCTTATCTTTGCACCCTTGCTTGCTTAGCTATTATTCATCCTTTAAAATTATGGAAGGGGGGAACCAATGAAAGTAATGAAGTTTGGGGGCACCAGTGTGGGCAAACCGGAAAGAATGCATCACATTGTGTCGCTGGTAACGAAAGAAACAGAACCTGCTATTGTCGTATTATCAGCATTATCAGGTACCACTAATGCGCTGGTGGAGATCGGTGACCATATTGCCAAAGGCGACAGGGTGTCGGCCAAGCAATCCATTGATAAACTGGAAGCACATTACCAGGATTTTATCTCCAAACTGGTGAATAAACCGGAAGCACTGGCAAAGGCCAAAGCTATTATTGCAGAACACTTTGAATTCCTCAATATCATCCTGCGCATATCTTTCAGTGAGGCATTGAGCAAGGATATCCTTGCCCAGGGGGAGTTATTATCAACCAAACTATTTTGTTGTTACCTCGAAGAGCAGGGTATTGATCATGCTTTATTACCGGCTTTGGAATTTATGACCATCGATACCTACGATGAGCCACAGATCGGCAGTATCAAGATCAGGTTATCGCAAATATTGCAGCAGCACCCCGGCAAAAAATTGTTTGTAACACAGGGATACATTTGCAAGAATGCAAGGGGGGAAGTGGATAACCTGAAAAGGGGAGGCAGTGATTATTCAGCATCCCTGATCGCCGCAGCCATCAATGCATCGGTATGTGAAATATGGACAGATATAGATGGGATGCATAATAATGATCCCCGGGTAGTTAAAAAAACCATACCGGTGGAGCAAATGAGTTTTGATGAAGCAGCGGAGCTGGCTTATTTCGGCGCTAAAATATTGCATCCGGCATCTATCTGGCCGGCACAGCAGTATAATATCGCGGTAAAATTGCTGAACACGATGCAGCCCGATGCAAAAGGCACGATCATTACCGAAAAAGCAGGTAGCGTGGGTGTAAAAGCAGTGGCGGCAAAAGATAATATCATTGCCATCCGTATCAAGAGCAGCCGCATGTTGCTGGCCTATGGTTTCCTGAGAAAGATATTTGAGGTATTTGAAAAATACAGAACGCCCATCGATATGATCACCACTTCTGAAGTGGCCGTATCGCTGACCATTGATAATGATACCCACCTGAAAGATATTCTGAAAGAACTGGAACCCTTTGGAGCAGTGGAAGTGGACCGGAATGAAGTGATCATTTCCGTGGTGGGTAATGAGATTGCACAGACAGAGGATATGGTCAAAAAACTCTTTGGTTCCATCATGAATATCCCTGTCCGGATGGTGAGCTATGGCGGCAGCCCCCATAATATCTCACTGCTGGTGCCGGCAGCTTATAAAACACAAATACTTCAGCAATTAAACAGGGGTATGTTTGGGCTGGAGTAAAAACTAAATCAATTGAATATGGAAGCGCAATCCAGGATCGTTCTCAGAAGGTCATCTGAATGGATAAACAGGCTCAGAAGTTTCAAGGTTATCATTGATGGGCAGCAGCTTGGATCAATTGCCAATGGCGCCACCAGCGATTTCAGGCTTTCACCGGGGAAGCATTTGGTGCAATGCAAAGTTGACTGGTGCGGGAGCCGGGCATTTGAAGTGGACCTGAAAGAAGGGGAGAATGCCTACCTGCTGGTAAAGAACGGAATGAAATATTACATGCAAATTGTTCTTCCACTCTTCGTTTTGATAGGGCTCAATTTATATTTTTCATTCTCCGGAACTCCAAAACCTGCCTGGTTCAATTATTTATTGATTGCTGTGGCCCTACCTTCGCTGGCTTACATCCTTTATTACACGCTCATCAGCCGAAACGACTATTTACAGATAACAAAGGACGAAAAGACAGGTTTTGCATAATTAATGCAATCGCTGCATTTGATGGTTTAGGAATTGCTGTGTAAATTGGTGTTATGCGTGTATTAGTCATTTTGTTATTGATGCCGTTTTTTTCTGTGGCACAGAATACTATTAAGGGAAAAGTGGTGACTGAGGCCACCGGCAGCCCGGTTGCGGGCAGCAGCGTATTCATTAATAATTCTTCAAAAGGTACGGTGACCAGCAATGATGGTTGGTTTGAACTAAGTGATATTCCGCCCGGTAAACACGACCTGGTTATTTCTTCTGTTGGGTATGAAACCTATGTATATTCTTTCAGTACGGATAAACTGCCCCTGCAATTGAAGGTGGAGATGAAGATCAAAGCCCAGGTGATGGATAATGTGACACTGGAATCATCTGTGGAAGAAGGCTGGGACAAATGGGGTAAACTCTTCACGGATAATTTCATTGGTATTGCCAACAATGCCGGCGATTGTAAAATTGTCAATAAAGAAGATATCCGGTTCCGTTATTTTAAAAGAAGCAACCGGGTCATTGCTTATTCGGATAAACCGGTGCAGATAGAGAACAATGCGCTGGGGTATAAGATAAGGTACCAGTTAGAAAGTTTTGAAGTGGATTTCAGCAACCGGACCACCGTTTATACAGGTTATCCTTTTTTTGAGGACATGGAGATGGCAAAAAAACAGCGTAATCAAAACTGGATCAATGAAAGACGTGAGGCCTATTATGGTTCCATCACCCATTTTATGTATGCCGTGTATCATAACCGGCTGCGGGAAGAGGGTTTTGAAGTGAGAAGAATGGTGCAAAAACCCAATGAAGAAAAAGCAAGGATCAGAAGCTTTTACCATGGGTCCGGGGTTATTTACAAAACGAATCGTGCTACCGGTGAAACAGTGATGAACCTGTCGGAAGGCCTGAAGGATTATCCAAAAGATTCTGTGAAGTATTACCAGAAAATTGTAGCTCAGCCGGATATTATTGATGTGTATGGAGACAGCCTTTTAACCGGGGATAGCCTTATTGTGAAGACAGATGGGGAATACAAGGCCATTTATTTTGATCATTTTTTGCATGTTACTTATAAAAATGAACTGGAGTCAAAAAAATATGTGCGGCTCACCCTGGAAGACCGTAAACCGGGGCCACAGCGTTCACTGGCCTTTATCATGACAGAGAATATTCTTTCCATTGATAAAAAAGGGAATTATTACAATCCCAAAGATTTTTTCACCAGTGGTTATTGGGGCTGGAGTGAAAAAGTGGCCGACCTGTTGCCATTGGATTACGAACCTGTAAGACAGTGATCTATTCTTCTTCCTCTTCTTCGCCGCCTAATGTATAGATCGCAATGGCCCCATTGCCTCCATTAAAACCACCGAAGAAAGGCGTCTTGATCACTTTTACAATGGCGATATCATTTACATTTAGAGTGTTCAGGAAACTGGCCGGCACCTGCATCTCATCCACAAAGATGGCGGGAACAGCGCCACGTATAACGGGGATGGATACACCGTTTCTTGAAGGATACACCTGGAGCCCGGCCACCCGTCCCTGCAGCCAGTCAAGGATGTTCATATACGCACTGATGTTTACCTGCGAAGCCACATCGAGTATGGTACCGTCTGTTGATTGAAACAAACCGGAGCAATACATATCATTCAGCTTTTGCTCGGGTGAGATATACGGGGTATATTTTTTACCAGGCTGGGCCGCAGCGGTAAGAGAAAGCAGTGAGGTGGTAAGAATAATAAATAAGGTTTTCATAACCTGTCCCTCCTGTATGTAATATACGAAATTCTACTGTTACATGATAGTTAAGGTTGTGTTGCATTGCAGGAAAATAGAAAAGCCCCACATTCGTGAGGCTTTAAGATCTTGTATGTCTGTGAGCAGGTTAGATGATCAGCAGGGCATCGCCATAGCTGAAGAACCTGTATTTATCCTTGATCGCTTTTTTATAAGCTTCCATGGCCAGCTCATAACCGGCAAAAGCACAGGTCATGATCAGCAAACTGGTTTTGGGCAAATGGAAATTGGTGACCAGGGAATCTGCAATATTGAACTCATAAGGCGGGTGAATGAACATATTGGTCCAGCCTTCAGATGGTTTCAATAATTTTTGTGCTGTAAAAGATGATTCCAGCGCCCTCATGGTGGTGGTGCCGATAGAGCAGATGCGGTGACCATATTCTTTGGCCCTGTTCACGATCTTGCAGGCATTCTCCTCAATACGGTAATACTCCGCATCCATTTTATGTTTGCTCAGGTCTTCCACTTCAATGGGGCGAAAAGTGCCGAGGCCCGTATGCAGCGTTACCTCAGAAAAACGAACACCTTTGATCTCCAAACGCTTGATCAGTTCCCGGCTAAAATGCAGACCGGCAGTAGGGGCCGCCACAGCTCCTTCGTGTTTGGCATAAACCGTCTGGTAACGTTCTTTATCTTCTTCGTCGGGTTTACGCTTGATATATTTGGGCAAAGGAGTTTCACCTAATTTCTCCAGTTGGGCACGAAATTCTTCCTCACTGCCTTCCCATAAGAAACGGATAGTACGGCCACGGCTGGTGGTATTGTCGATCACTTCGGCCACCAGGTCTTCCTGGTCGCCGAAATACAGTTTATTGCCCACGCGGATCTTTCTTGCGGGATCAACGATCACATCCCAAAGGCGGTTGGGCTTGTTCAGTTCACGTAGCAGGAATACTTCGATCTTGGCACCTGTTTTTTCTTTGCGGCCATACATACGGGCAGGGAAAACCTTGGTGTTGTTCACCACAAAGCAATCCTTGTCGTTGAAATAGTCAATGATGTCCCGGAAATGTTTATTCTCGATTTCTCCGGTGTGGCGGTGTACCACCATCATACGGGCGTCTTCTCTGCGTTTGGCCGGATTTTGGGCAATAAGGTTTAGGGGAAGGTCGAATCGGAATTGTGAAAGCTTCATGAGTAATTATGGGTTTTTATCAAAAGTCTCATGACGCAACCAGGCTGGTAGACGGGGTAGGCCGAGGCCGCCTTCGCTATGAGGGCGATATGCAGTGCTTCGGCAGACTATTCCGGCCTTACGGCGCCGGGATGGGTCAAAATGACTGCTTATAAGGTCCGCCCGGGAGAAAAATTCTTCCGGCGGGCGTGCAAAAGTACACTATTCAAGGGCAAAAAGACGTTTTATTTTTCACATTCTTTCCCTCAGGCAAGGTGGAGCGCTTGATCGGAGACAATTCATTGGTTCTCAAATTAATTTTATGCTTTTTTGCTCCTCATAGCATCTTAATTTTGTCTATTTAAAATAATAACGCCAGCCATAGCCTGGTACCAACCTTTATGAAGCGAACCTTATTCTCTTTTTTTCTCCTTTTTTCCTTTTTGATGTGCCATGCCCAGGTGAACAGCAAGGGAAAAAAGTATCCGAGCCTTTTATGGGAAATAACCGGTAAGGGAATGACAAAGCCATCTTACCTGATCGGTACCATGCATGTGAGCAGCAAACTGGCATTTAACCTCCCCGACTCCTTTTATATAGCTGTACGAAACGCACAGGTGGTGGCGCTGGAAACCAATCCCGAAACCTGGCAGGAAGATATGAGCAAGTATGATTTCAGTGGCGGAAACGATTATTCCTCTTCGCTGTATGGCAATTATTCTTCCATGCCCAATGAGTATTTGCGGATCAATACGCTGAAGTTTTATAAGTACGACGAGAAAATAGAAAGGGCCCTGTACAGCAACCCTTCCACGATCAATAACTTGTTGTACAGGACCTATGGAAATGAATCCAGTGATTTTGAAGAGGACACATACCTGGATATGTACATTTACCAGTGCGGGAAAAAATGGGGAAAGAAAGTGGCCGGGGTGGAAAATTATGGCGAAAGTATGCGCCTGATGGTGGAAGCTTACAATGATGCTTCCAAAGAAAAAGACAGGAAGGAGAGAAGCTATGGTGATATGGACAATAAGTATTCTTCCGATAAATTACAGGAAGCCTATCGAAGCGGTAACCTCGATTTACTGGATTCGATTAATAAGTACAATAGTTTTTCAGCGGCTTTTGATGAGAAATTCCTGTATAAAAGGAATGAGATACAAGCCAATTCTATCGACTCGATCCTCCGCTCGGGTTCCACCCTTTTTGTAGGAGTGGGTGCAGCCCATCTTCCGGGTGAAAGAGGAGTGATCGAGATGCTCCGTGAAAAAGGGTACAAACTTCGCCCCGTGAAAATGGGTGAAAGGGCCAGCCGCCAAAAAGACCTGGTGGATAAGATTCGGGTACCGGTAACCTTTCGCTCTGAAACTGCTGAGGACGGATTATATAAAGTGGATATTCCGGGTAAGTTCTACAAATTCGGGGATGATCCTTCCCTGGAGCAGCAACAATATGCCGACATGGCCAATGGCAGTTATTATATGGTTACCCGCATAATGACACATGCCTGGATGTGGGGAGATTCTGCCGGGACCATATTCAAAAAGATCGACAGCCTTTTGTATGAAAATGTTCCGGGAAAGATCATCAGCAAAACGAATATTGCTAAGAACGGGTACAAAGGTTTTGATATCGTGAACCGCACCCGCCGCGGCGATATGCAGCGTTATAACATCTTCATCACACCTTTTGAGATCATCTTCTTTAAAATGAGTGGTAATGGTGATTATGTAAAAGATGGCGAAGAAGCCAAACGATTTTTTGGCAGTATTGTTTTGAAAGAATACAAAAGCCCGTCTGAATCAACCGCCGGCTGGAAAAAATATTCTCCGCCTTACGGAGGCTTTGCGGTGGACCTGCCACACGACCCCTTTATTGGAAATGATGGCAGCTGGATCTATGACTCCGAAGATAAAAGTACAGGTACACGATACAGGATCATTCGCTCCGACATCAATAATTTCCATTTTGCAGAAGAAGATACTTTTGACCTGGCGTTGATGAATGAAAGTTTTATGGCTTCTGAATTCATCGATACACAATTGAGCCGCAAGCAAACAGTTTTCAAAGGATATCCTGCAATGGATGGTAAGTTCAGGGATAAGTTTGGAAATATTTATTTAACCCGGTTTATTATACAGGGGCCGCACTATTATACCCTGGTGGCCCATGGAAAGCAAGAACTGCCGGTGATGAATAATTTCCTGAATTCATTTGCTATTCAGCCCTTTGTTTATAAACCTGCTGTCCGCTATACGGATACATCACTGTATTATTCGGTTACCACACCTGTGCAACCGGAGAATAAAAAGATAAAGCTGGATATTCCATCCTATAATTACCTGCGGGCAGGTGATGAGGAGGAAGAAGAAACAGAGAACGACCTGCTGGAAGCTGGTGCGTTCCGTAATAAAACCATCAGCAATGACACAACCGGAGAGAAGATCTATATCACTTTTTACCGCTCTCCCCGGTATTATTACTCTGATGATAGCAGTCACCTGGAAAAAGACAAGGATATTTCCTTTATGGGTGATACAACATGGATCGTAAAGCTTCGAAAAAAGAGTGAGCTGCCGAATAAGATGAAAGTTTGGGAAACGATCATCACAGACACCGGCAGCAGCCGTGCCTTATGGTCCAAATCTTTCTATAAGGAAGGTATAGGTTTCTCTATTACCACCCAGCTCGACACACTGACAACCCCGAGCCCTTTTATTAAGAACTTCTTTGAAACCTTTACACCCGCTGATACTTTAAAAGGAGTAAATCCCTTTGTAAAGAAATCGAAGGTCTTTTTTGAGGATTTCCTGAGCGCAGACACTGTTTTGCATAAACGGGCAGTGAAGCATATTGATGAAATTGACCTGGATTCCACCGATCTGCCCCAGTTGAAAAAACTGATCACGGGGCTGAACTGGCGGGAGAAAGACTACCTGGATACCAAACGCTCATTGATCAATAAACTGGCCGGCATTAAAATACAAGCCTCTGCTGACTATCTTAAAGAATTGTATTATTCTTTGGAAGATACAGTGCAGCTGCAGTACCCCGTATTGGAAAACCTTTTGCAGCTGAAAACGATCTATGCTTATAAAATATTCAGGGATATCATTAACACAGATCCGCCTGTACTGGATTTTAGTATCAGCAGCGATTATTCGTACGATAGCTATAGCTCCTACCGCCCGGATTTTTCTTATAGTGATGGAAAATTCATGGATGAATTGTCGGACTCGCTAAAGCTCACAAAAAATATTTTACCCGACCTGCTTCCGCTGCTCAATCTGGAGGATTATAAACAGGGTATCATGAACCTGCTGGGAGAAATGATCGATAGCAGCGTGGTACAGCCAAAGGATTATGAAATGTATTTCAGCAAGTTCCTGATCGAGGCAAAACAGGAATTGAAAAAGCAATCCATTGCGGAAAAGAAGAAAGCCATTGAGAAAGCCGAGGAAAGTAAAAAAGATAAAAAACAGCCTTCTTACCTGGATATGACTGGCGAAAAAGACAATGGTAATAGTGAACTCAGTTTGTATGCCAAACTCCTGCTGCCTTTCTGGGACCAATACCCTGCCGTGAAGCCGGTGGTGCAGCAAATGCTGGCTTCTGCCGATAAAAGACTGAAGTATAACACCCTGCTGCTGCTGATGAAGCATAACAAACCTTACCCGGATACAATGCTGAAATTTTTTGGCGGCATGGATGAGTACCGGTATGAATTATATAATGACCTGAAGGATATCAAAAAAAAGGATAAGTTTCCGGCTGTCTTTAACAATCACCTGGACCTGGGCAAAAGTGCATTGCTGGACCAGAAGGAGTATGACAAACCAGATTCTGTGATCTATGTTGACCGGCTGCCAACAACCTACCTGGGAAAAGAAGGGTATATCTATTTCTTTAAATACAAGACCAAGAAGGATGACCTGACCTGGAAGCTGGCTACTGTTGGACTAACCCCGGCTGATCCGAAAGAGTTCAGCTTTGTGGATAGCACCATGCTCAATTATTCGCTGCCTTCATTCTCTTATTTCCGGTACGATAGGTACAACCGGTATGACTTTACCAGTTTTACCAATACCAAATTGAATACCGGGGAAGTAACAGAAGGACAATTGAAAAAGGAATTGAAGAAAATGCTCTATTCACGACGTAAAAGTGGAAAAGCATTTTATGACGAAGGGGTGGAAAGGCCCGGTGGGTATACCTACGAAGACTAAGCAGGGGTGCCTGCAGGAATGGAAGCTATCAGTTTTTGTGTATATGCTGATTGCGGGTTAAAGTATATATCATCTGCCCGCCCGCTTTCCTCTATCCTGCCTTTATTCATTACCATAATGCGGTCGCTGATATAACGTACCACAGAGAGATCGTGCGAGATGAAAATGACGGTGAAATCAAACTCTTCTTTCAGGTCATTGAGCAGGTTCAGCACCTGTGCCTGCACGCTTACATCCAGGGCGGAAACGGATTCATCACAAACGATAAAGGAAGGGTTCAGCGATAAGGCCCTTGCTATAACAATACGTTGCCGCTGTCCGCCAGAGAATTCATGCGGATAACGGTTGAAATGCTCCGCCTTCAGGTTTACTTTTTCCAGCAACTCCACCACCTTGTCCTTTCTTGAAGAAGCCGAACCCAGGTGATGCACTTTCAAAGGTTCTGCGATGGCCGAGCCGATGGTGATCCTTGGGTTTAAGGAAGAGTAGGGGTCCTGGAAAACAATTTGTATCTCTTTTCTGAGTTTTTGTAATGCATCCCTGTTTTGAGAGGTCAGGTCCGTTCCATTATACCTGATGGTGCCGGAAGTGGGTTCAATCAATCTCAGGATTGCTCTGCCCAGGGTTGTCTTGCCACAACCGCTCTCGCCCACAAGTCCCAGGGTTTCTCCTTTCTGAACAGTAAAACTTACATCATCTACTGCTTTTATGTATTGCAGGGGTTTGCCAAAGAAAGTTTTTTTGGAAGGAAACCATACCGACAAATTTTTTACTGTTAAGAGATCATCAGGGAGTGATGAAGGGATGATCGGTCGGGCATTAGCGTTACCACTCAGCCTGGTGGTTGACTGTTCCGGGTACAGGAAATCGCTGACCACCGGTAATCTTTCTCCTTTTTTATGATGCACGGGCCTGCAGGCCAGTAAGGCCCGCGTATAGGGGTGTTGCGGATTATTGAATAGTTGCTTCACACTGTTTTGTTCAACGATCTCACCCCGGTACATTACAATGGCACGGTCGGCTACTTCCGCCACCACACCCAGATCATGTGTAATGAAAATAACGCCCATGCCCGATTGCTGCTGTAATTCCCGGATCAGTTGTAAAATGGTTTTCTGTACGGTTACATCCAGCGCCGTGGTGGGTTCATCGCAGATCAGCAGGGAGGGTTCGCAGCACATGGCGATGGCGATCATTACCCTTTGTTTTTGCCCGCCACTCAGCTGGTGTGGGTAACGGTTAAGTATAGACGAAGGATCTGGCAGTTTTACTTTTTCAAACCACTCCTGCACTTTACGGCGGGCTTCCGTTTTCGAAAGCTTTTTATGCAGCCGGATCGCTTCTGCCACCTGTTCACCACAAGTGAGCACCGGGTTCAGGGAGGTCATGGGCTCCTGGAAGATCATGGCGATCTTGTTGCCGCGTATATCCTGCATCTGGTACCGGTCCCTTTTCAGCAGGTCAGTCATGTCCGCTCCGTTTTCGGAAAATAATATCTCTCCTTCGGTATATTTGGCCGGGGGAGCAGGTAATAATTGAAGAATGGATAATGAAGTGACAGATTTCCCGGAACCGGATTCTCCCACCAGCGCCACCACTTCACCCCGGTTGGCTGTGAAAGAGACATTTTTTAATGCATGTGTGACACCTGATTCCGTAATAAAATCAACGGACAGGTTTTGTATGCTTAAAAGAGCAGGCATTATTTCTTTTCCACTTTTATGGCCAGTTTTTTAGAAGGAGTGGGATAATAAGCCATACAAACGGCACACTCCTGTGCGGAGCTGGTATCGATGGAAAAATGGAATTCATCTCCCTGGTTGATGTCGGGTGGAAATGTACAGGGTGATCCCAGTTTGAAAACATTCTTATATGATTTTCCGGTGGTTTCGTCAGTCCAGTTTTGCTCCACCAGGGAAGGATCGATAGCCCCTTCGATGACGCTGATGGTATAGTTCATGCAAAGGGCTTTTATTTCCAGTTTTCCTTTGTAGGTAGTATTTTTCTTTTTGGGTGAACAATCGCTATTGGACAGCAGCAGGGTGGATAAGGCGCATACAAAAAGCAGGATTTTCATAATGAAAGGTTTAAAACTTCAAATGTCTCACTGTCATCCCGTCATTGATCAGTTGTTTTAATGAATCGATGCCGATCCTGAGATGGGTTTCCACATATTGTACGGTTACGCTTTTATCACTCTCTTCTGTCTTCACCCCTTCCGGTATCATGGGCTGGTCGCTCACCAGTAATAAAGCGCCGGTGGGTATCTTATTATAAAAACCAACAGTAAAGATGGTGGCCGTTTCCATATCTATTGCATAAGCCCTTATTTTTTGAAGATACTCTTTGAAAGGTTCATCATGCTCCCATACACGGCGGTTGGTGGTGTACACGGTGCCGGTCCAGTAATCCACCGCATAATCCCGGATGGTGGTGGATACCGCTTTCTGCAGGGCGAATGCCGGTAATGCAGGAACTTCGGCGGGGAAATAATCATTGGACGTACCCTCGCCCCGGATGGCAGCGATAGGCAGTATCAGGTCACCGATCTTATTTCTTTTTTTAAGGCCCCCGCATTTGCCGAGAAATAATACCGCTTTGGGTTGAATGGCAGAAAGCAGGTCCATCACCGTGGCAGCCGTAGGGCTGCCCATACCAAAATTGATGATACTGATATTATCTGCAGTGGCACTCTGCATCGGTTTTCCCTCACCCGTTACCGTTACCTTATTCCATTGGGCAAAAAGGGTTACATAATTACTGAAATTAGTCAGCAGAATATACTCACCAAAATTTTCCAATTGTTGCCCGGTATACCGCGGCAGCCAGTTTTGTACTATTTCTTCTTTTGTTTTCATACTTATAAGCGAATTTAATCAAATAATGTTAAGAAGCCCGAAACTCCATCAATCAGAAAGAAGATGGGGTCTAAAAAAAATTCTTACCGGTATCCCAATTTTTCCGGCTTCAGGCCTTTCCGGCTTATTTTTGAGCCATGGTGAAGATCAATTATCCTGAACCCCGTTTTCGTATTAAAAAAGAAATGGGAAGGGAGATGATTTTTGATCCGCTTCGTAAAAAGTGGGTGGTGCTAACCCCGGAAGAATGGGTGCGGCAAAACTTTCTTCAATTTCTGTTGCAGGTAAAGCGCTATCCCGTTTCCCTGATAGCGATAGAAAAGGAAATTAAACTGGGCGAGCTGAAGAAAAGATTTGATGTGCTGGTGTATGACACACAACTTCAGCCGTGGATGATGATCGAATGCAAGGCGGCTGATGTAGAGCTGACCGGGGCAGTACTGCAGCAGGTGTTACGGTATAATCTCAGTACACCGGTCCGTTATATGGCCATTACGAACGGGCATTACTGTTATGTATGCGTGAATGACAATGGGCAGCTTCTGGCCTTGAATGAATTGCCGGACCATACATAAAATAAAGGCACAAAAAAAGCAGCCAAAGGCTGCTTTAAGAAGATAATGACCGGGAATTACATTTTGAATATTTTTTCATCAATTGGCACATCCAGTTCAATATTGCTCCAGCTGATCTCCTGGAAAACAGTGCCATTTGACTGTTGGGAAATACTCATGGGGAATTTCAGGCCGCCAAAATCTTTATAGGATGAATAAGCCGTTTCCACCTCCATTTCCTGGCCCTGTATTTCTCTTTTCCCAACTGTTTTGATGATCAGGTAGTCTGTTGCATTAATATAATAAAGCACATCTTTTCCGTCTTCCTTGTTGGTCAGTTTAATTTTATACACTTTTACGCCGCCTGCTTCTTCTGTGCCGGCAAATTCTACCTGGTGGCCGCGGTTTTTATAATCCATCAGGTTATTGGCGAGGCTGGCTTGCGATTTATATGCGATAAGCTCTGCACCGGAAACTTCTGTGGGTGCATCGGAGCCGGTAAACGGATTGATCTTCCAGCCTTTTCCATCGGCCCATGCATTGACCACAGACTGGCCCTGCACTTCCACTTCCGTTCTCATACCCTTGCCATTCAATATCTGGCTGGTAAGCGAAAGGTCCATTCCCTGCACGGTAACTGTGCCGGTCATCTTAGCACTTTTGGTTTTAGTGAAGGCGTCAAGTCCGCCTATCGCGGCGCTGTATTTTTGAATAATTTCATCAGCAGTTTGTGCGCCTGCGGATAAAAAAGCAAACGACATGAATGCGATCAGGATTTTTTTCATTTGTATTTTTTTAAAAGATTAATTGAAGTAATTCGGAAGACGATCATTTGATGTTGCAGGTTGTACACTACACCGGGATTAAAAACCCCCATCATATTTCAGATGGGGGATATAAGCAATTGGTTTCAGGCATGGTAATGCATTATGGGAAGATGCCCAGTTCAGCATAACTGTTGGCCACTTTATTAATGGCCACCACATAAGCAGCAGTACGCATATCGGGAATATCAGGATTATCTCTCCAGGTATTCATGATCTCGTGTGTGGCGGTGATCATGGTCTCTTCCAGGCCGCTGTAAACCAGGTCCACTTCATCCGGTCCGTGCATAATGAATTCTCTTTCAGTGCTCCTTACTTTTTTACCACTGAGCTCTTCCATCTGGCCAATGATATGTGCATTCATATTCTCGGTAAAACGTTTTTCCAAACGGCCATACCGAACGTGACTGAGGTTTTTCAGCCATTCAAAATAAGAAACAGTAACACCGCCGGCGTTCAGGTACATATCAGGTACCACTATGATACCCTTCTTTACAAAGATCTCATCCGCATCAGGCGTCAGCGGGCCATTGGCTGCTTCGCCGATGAGTTTAGCTTTTACACGGGGTGCATTATCGGCATCGATCACATTTTCCAGGGCAGCAGGGATCAGAATATCGCATTCCATTTCCAGGGCATCGCCATTCTTTTCAAAATTGGTGGCGCCGGAGAAATTAAGAATAGAGCCTGTTTTTTTACGGTGATTGAACACATCATCGATATCCAGGCCATCCTGGTTCCAGATAGCCCCTTCATATTCGGCCAGGCCGATCACTTTTGCACCGGCGTCCTGGAAGAATTTTGCACTGTGATAACCCACATTTCCCAAACCCTGTACCACCACTCTTTTTCCTTCCACGCCCACAGGCAGTCCCAGTTTTTTCATCACATCGGGCATATTACATACTTCGCGAAGGCCAAAGAAAACACCCAGTCCTGTTGCTTCACGACGGCCACGGACCCCGCCCTGGGTAACGGGTTTACCGGTCACGCAACCGGCCGCATCGATCTCACTGGGATGCATAGCCGTATACGTGTCAAGGATCCAGGCCATTTCTCTTTCACCGGTACCATAGTCGGGAGCGGGAACATCAATGCCGGGACCGATAAAATTTTTCTTGATCAGCTCTGCTGTATAGCGGCGGGTGATCTTTTCCAGTTCGTAAGCAGAATATTTTTTAGGGTTGATCTTAAGACCACCTTTGCCACCCCCGAAAGGAACGTTTACAATGGCACATTTATAGGTCATTAATGCAGCCAGGGCCATTACTTCATCCTGATTCACTTCTGCCGCAAACCGGATACCTCCTTTACAGGGAGTTTTGTGATGCGAATGCTGTACGCGGTAGGCTTCTATAACTTCAATACTTCCATCATCTCTTTTAACGGGGAATCGCATCCTGTAAACGGCGTTACAGGCTTTGATCTGGTCGAGGATACCTTTATCCCATTTGGTGTACCTGGCGGCTTTATCAAAACTTCGTTCAACAGCCCCAAAAAAACTGTAATTACTGTCTGACATGGTTCTTTTTTTAGATGAGCAATCGTTATTAAAAGTAAGGGGCGGATAGGGTTAAGTTCCGCACCTTTTGTTTTATTAGTATTAATTCTCTTTTTCCAGTTTGTTGATCTTCTTTTCCAGCCGTACAATATAAAGAATAAGGCCGGCCAGGATGGTCAGTGCCACTGCCACCACTACGTAAATACGTCCGTTGCTGCGCATCCGGTCAGCCATTTCAACGGGTGGGTTATCCTGTGCCTGCAGGGCCAGCGAAAAAACGGATAACAGGAGAAAGCAACAATATTTTTTTAGTCCTTTCATTGTAGCATCTTTTTTTCTTTGAGCAAATTCAGCCGGATCTTTAAAGTGGTGATCCATACGCCGAGCAGGGTCCATCCCAATACTGCAGGATAGAATACGATGCGCATACTGCTGTCTATATCGCTGGTATTAAGGGCCGGATTTCCTTCTCTTCCGGGATGAAGGCTGGGTAATAACCGGGGCAATATCCAAATGGAAGGAAAGAGCATGGCATAAGCAAAGATGTTGTAGACGGCGCTTACCCTTGCTTTTTTATCCATGTCGTTCACCGAATCTCTCAGCACCATATAAGCAAAATAAATAAGAAGTGCAATGGCCGCACCGATCAGCTTGGGTTCCCTTGCAAGCGCACTGAAGGATTGAAAGGCCGGATTATTGGGGTCAGCCCAGGTATATGTCATCCAGATAGCGCCGGTGATATAACCAAGTATACCAAAAACGATCCCCACGGCTGCATACTGCCGTGAATAGATATCGTATTTCAGATTAAAGGTCCGCAGATACCGGATCGCATTTATCACAGACACTGTAAAAAGTATCATCATGCAAAACCACATACATACATGGAAATAAAGGTTGCGGATGGTTTCCTGCAAGGCCGGGAGTACCGGCACTTTGAACAAGAACCCGGCTACGAAGGTGTAAATCAGCAAGATGACACTTGCCACCTTCCACCAGGACTTATACATATAGTTTTTATTGTCGTTCATCAGGAAGGCCACAGAAGCTATGGCCAGTTAAAACGTGGGGCAAAAATAAGGGGAAAACGGAATATGGAATAGGAATAATGAACAGAAGAACAATAGAACAGATGAATAATAGAACAGAGGAACAATAGAACAGAGGAACAGAAGAGCAGAAGAACAGACGAACAGACGAACAGGGGAACAGGGGAAGGAAGAATGAAGAAGGCGGGAGGAGACGATGTACAAAGTACACTTCTTTCATTTTAGTCTTTCCAGAGAAAGGGGAAAAGTATGACAGCCAGTAAAATGACCATGATATCGAGGGCGATCAATAATAATACCGACGTAAGCGGGATGCTGAGCAGGGGAGCAAATGCTGCCTGTGACAATCTCATCAGCAGCAGTAATTGCGGAATGATGATGGGAAATCCCAATACAGCCATGATCGCTGCGTTCTGTTGTGCTTTGGCAGCAATGGCGGCCAAAAAAGTGAATACCAGGCTCAAGCTCCAGCCACCCAATAGCACCAGTCCGATAAAAGGGCCGGTTTTTTCGATGGGGAAACCGAGAAAAAGGCTGAATAAAAGCAGGCTGAGCAGGCTCATCACCAGCATCAGCAGGGAATTAAAGATGATCTTGGCCAGTACCACATCGCCCGGGCTGGCAATAGAGTAGAAATAAAGCATCCGGCCCTTGCTTTCCTGCAAGAAACTTTTTGCCACTGCATTGATACATATAAAAAGTTGTATCACCCAGAAAAGCCCGTTCCAAACCTGACTTTCCGGTTTTTCCAGGGCATTATACAGTACAAAAATGGTGGAACCCACATAGAGCAGTATCCCATAAAAACTGTACTGCTGCCTTACTTCCAGCAACAGGTCTTTCTTAAAAAGCGTGGCGATATGGCGAAAGGAGCTGATAAATGAATTTTGGCAAAAATACTGCATACGCAATTGTTTGCCGGTGCATTTATTGGGCTAATTTGCCGAAAATTTTACTATGAAGAAATTTAGCTTGTCATGGGTCCTGCTCTCAGCTTTTTTACTCGTGGCCGTGGGTTCCTGTCAAACGACCAAATCTGGCACTGCCTCCAAAATGCTGAAGTTTGGTTTTGAAAAGGGAAAGGGATATGATTACGAAATGATCATCAATACAGACCAGCAAGTGGAGGGTCAAACAATACCCCTGGATATGACCAGCTATTATTCCATGGATGTAACGGAGGATGATGGAGACACCAAAACCATTGCCACAACATTTGAGCGGTTTAAAACCAGTACAAGCATAATGGGTTTTAACCTGGAGATCGATACAGATAAACCTTTGCCAGACCTGGGAATGAGTGAAGTGAAGGATGCACTTAAAATGGTGAATGGATTGCTGGGAGCGGTGAAAGGGAGAAAATTTTCCATGAGGGTAAACTCCGAAGGAAAGGTTACGGAAGTATTTGGTTTTAAGGAAATGGCAACAGCAATAGCTGATTCCTTTCATTTAAGCGAGAAAGACCGTACCCAGATGATAACTGTTTTTAATGAACAGTTCAGTGATGATAAGGTAAAAAGCCAGTTTGAACGTTTCTTATATATTTTTCCCAATAAAGAAGTGAAAGTGGGGGATAGTTGGCAAAAAACAAGTTCAGGTGCTGGCCCCATGCCTGGTGCTTATAATTCTACTTACGCCGTTAAAGAAATAGAAGGCGATATGGTGACACTGGAAGAGAAAACAAAGATCAGCTCCAATAAAGCAGATTTGAAAGTGGAGGGAGAAATTGAAGGTGAACTGGTGGTGGATAGTAAAACCGGGCTGGTGGTAAATGCCGACCAGGATATGTCTATGACCACTACACATGAAGGCAAGACTGTTGTGATGAAAGGGAAAACAAAAGTGAAGGGAAAAGCGAGGTGAGGAATGAGTCGTTAGTCAGGAGCCTTGAGCCTTGAGTCTTGAGCCTTGTGCCTTGAACCCTGAGCCTTGAACCTTGAGTCTTGAGCCTTGAACCTTGTATCTTATTTATTATAACAATTCCTGCACCTGGGCTCATACGCATCGGTGGCGCCGAGCATCACCTGGTCTTCATTAGGGATCTTACGGTAGGAATAATTTGCAATATTCCCGCATTGCATGCAGATGGCGTGGAGTTTCGTTACATAATCCGCTTTAGCCATGATATAAGGCATTTGTCCAAAAGGCTTGCCGGTATAATCCATATCCAATCCCGCCACGATGACCCGGATACCCCGAAAAGCCAGTTCATCACATACATTGGCGATCTCTTCATCAAAGAACTGGGCCTCATCCACACCCACCACATCCACCCCTTGAGCCAGCAATAAAATCTTTTGCGAATTGTCGACCGGGGTGGAAAGTATGGCGCTGGAATCGTGCGAAACGATCTTTACTTCATCGTAACGGATATCAATAGCCGGTTTAAATATCTCCACTTTCAGGTTGGCAATTTTGACCCGTTTGAGACGGCGGATCAGCTCCTCCGTTTTTCCGCTGAACATAGATCCGCAGATCACTTCAATACTTCCCCGGCGCTGACCGCTGGTATTGGGTTCAATAAACATTGTTAAGATTTATTTATCAGGCCTTGGGTTTGCCTTTATTGGCAAACTGTTTGTAATTTTAGAACACTTGTTACGTTGACCATGAAGAACCGGCGATTTTGCCCATTCATCAACGCTCAAAAATACCATAATGGAACGAATCGAGTCCCTGATAAACAAATTAAAAGAACAATTTCAGCAAAATGCTGATCCAACTATCCTGCTGGGAACCGTACAGTTATTACAATTTGAATTGACCCGGCTCAAGTCATCTGCATCACAGAGCCTGGGTACAGCCAAAGTAGCGGTTATACTCCCTCATGCCTCCACCACCATCACAGAAGCCGTTTCACAGGAATACAATAAGTATGCACCCCGCCCCGTGGAAAAAGATATTCCGCCGGTCAGGGAAGTAAAAGAAACCGTATTAGTGGACGAGGGGTCCCTGTCGGTGGTACAGAAAAACGGGCAGTTGGATATGGTCTTCGATCCGATGACGGAAATACCAACTCTGTCACATCAGCCGAGGGCAAAAGAAGTAAATGATTCCAGTGACCAGGCAGAATCGCTGAACGATAAGCTGAAACAGGGAAAAACAGAGTTACTGGAAGTGTTGAAAGAAACTCCTGTAAAAGATCTGCGTAAAGCCATTGGTATCAACGATCGGTTCCTGTTCATCAACGACCTGTTCCGGGGCGATGAGATCATGTACGAGAGAAGTATCAAGACCATCAATAATTTCAATATATACGCAGAAGCGGAGTACTGGATCACCCGGGAGCTCAAATTAAAACTGGGTTGGGACAGGGACAACAATGCTGTACTCCATTTCGATCAATTGGTGAGAAGGCGTTTTTCCTGAATGAACTGAATGATCTTTTGTGCTGCGCCTTTATTGGAACGTACATAATCCCCTGCTGCACGGTTGCGGTACCGGCAGTCCTGTTCATCCTGCAATAATGCTTCAATGAATTTTCCCAATAGTATACCATCTTTCTTTTCGTCTATGAAAGAAAGTCCGCCACCTGATTTTACCAGTTCCACGGCTTCCGTGTATTTATGATAATAGGGGCCGAATAAAACTACTTTATCATACACGGCCGCCTCCAGCACATTGTGCACGCCATTTGTTTTCAATCCGCCACCTACATAGGTGATCGTGGCATACCTGTATATTTTTGAAAGAAGCCCGATATTATCCATGATCAAAACCCGGGTATTCGGAATGGGAGAAACCGTTTCCTGCAATTTTGAAAAGCGGATAGATGCAGGAAATAGTCTTTCAATTTCACTGATATGTTTTTCACTGATCTCATGGGGGGCCAGCACCAGTTTCAGCTTAGGGTCATTGACATAGGCCAGTGCTTTTTGCAACACTTCTTCATCCTCCGGCCAGGTGCTTCCGGCCACGATCACAGGATGATGGGCTGTAAACCTTTCCACAGCAGGCACGGGACCGGCTTTTTCTGCAATTTCTATTACCCGGTCAAAACGGGTGTCGCCACTAACGGTGCATATAGCCGAAAGTCCGATCCCCTCCACCAGTGCCCGGGAATCCTGGTTTTGCACAAAGATCTGTTCAAAGCGCGACAACATTTTTCGCTGCAGCCCTCCATACCATTTAAAAAAGGACATGTCTTTGCGGAACAGGGCTGAGATCAGCAGCAGCGGAATGTTCCGGTATTTTATTTTCTTGAGATAGTAATACCAGAATTCATATTTCACAAAAATAACGAGGGAGGGATGAGCGATCTCCAGGAAGCGGCGGGCATTGGCAGGGCCATCCATCGGCAGGTAAAATATCCAGTCGGCGCCGGTATAATTTTTTTGTATCTCATAGCCCGAGGGGGAAAAAAAAGTCAGCAGGAATTTATATCCGGGGTAATCGGCCCTCATTTTTTCCAATACCGGCCGGCCCTGTTCAAACTCACCCAGGGAGGCGCAGTGCATCCATACGATCTTATCATCCGGGCTTATGGCAGCTTCCAGTTTTTCAAAAATCCCTTTTCGTCCCTGTACCCACTTTTTGGCTTTAGGATTAAACAGGGATGCCACCCGGATGGACACCCGGAAGAGAAGGAGGAAAATATTGTAAAAAAATACGGCCAACCTGTTGGTTTTAAATAATAAACAAATGTAAAAGCAATCGTGTAAACTATGCTTATTTTACTATTTTTGCACGCCCGAACAGCCGGTCGGCCTAAAACCAGACCGGCGGGAGCCACTTAACCTTAAAACAACCCCTATGCGGCCCATCCAGATGGTCGATACCAAGACCCAGTATCATAAAATAAAACCCCAGGTAGATAAAGCGGTGATCGATGTAATGGAGAGTTCTGCTTTCATCAATGGAAAGCCGGTCCAGGATTTTGCACAACATCTCTCCGCTTACCAAAAGGTGAAGCATACAATCCCCTGTGCCAACGGTACGGATGCCCTGCAAATTGCCATGATGGCACTGAACCTGCAGCCCGGGGACGAAGTGATTACCCCTTCTTTTACCTATATCGCCACCACAGAAGTGATCGCTTTGCTGAAACTGGTACCTGTTTTTGTGGAAGTGGACCCCCGGACATTCTGCATCGACCCGGCAGCTATTGAAAAAGCCATTACACCTAAAACAAAGGCCATCGTTCCGGTGCATTTGTACGGACATGCAGCCCCCATGGAAGAAATTATGGCTATTGCCAAAAAGCATAACCTGTATGTGATCGAAGACAATGCACAGGCCATCGGATGTGATTACAAATTCTCCGACGGTACTTCAAAAAAAACAGGTTCTATCGGGCATATCGGCACCACTTCTTTTTATCCCTCCAAAAACCTGGGAGCTTACGGTGACGGGGGAGCGATATTTACCAACGATGATGAACTGGCCGTGAAATTGAAAATGACAGCTAACCACGGGCAGAGCAAAAAATATTATCATGACATCGTGGGCTGCAACAGCCGCCTGGATACCATGCAGGCCGTGATCCTGGATATTAAACTTAACCACCTGGATGAATATATCAGTGCGAGGATACAGGCCGCCGATTTTTATGATAAGGCATTTGCCAATCACCCTAAAATAAAAACCCCATACAGGGCGCCCTGGTGTAAACATGTTTTTCACCAGTATACACTCACATTGGAAGGCGTGAACCGCGATGGGCTGTTTCAGTTCCTTGCTGATCATAATATTCCTTCGATGATTTACTACCCTGTACCGGGCCATAAGCAAAAAATGTTCAGCCATTTCAATGTATCATCGCTGAATATGCCCATCACAGACTGGCTCACGGAAAGAGTGATCTCATTGCCTATTCATACTGAGCTGGATAACGATCAACTGAATTATATCACCACCAAAGTGCTGGAGTACGTCAATAAATAAACTAGAACTATGAAAATTGCAGTTGTTGGAACAGGATATGTAGGATTGGTAACAGGAACTTGTTTTGCTGAAACAGGCAATGATGTGATCTGCGTGGATATTGATGTCAATAAAGTCAATAAACTAAAAAGCGGTGAGATCACGATCTATGAACCGGGGCTGGAAAAATTATTTCTCCGCAATCTGAAAGAAGAGCGCCTTCGCTTCACTACTGATCTTGCAGAAGCAGTTAAAGATGCTTTATTGATATTACTGGCATTGCCCACTCCTCCCGGAGAAGATGGTTCGGCTGATCTGAAATATATTTTAGGTGTGGCGCAGGACCTGGGCAAATTGCTGAAACCCGGAGATTATAAAGTGATCGTAGATAAAAGCACTGTTCCTGTGGGTACGGCAGAAAAAGTGAGGGATACCATTCTTGCCAGCGGGGGTGCTGCATTAAAAGATTCATTTGATGTGGTATCCAATCCTGAATTTCTTCGTGAGGGATTGGCGGTGGAAGATTTTATGAAACCAGACAGGGTGGTGATCGGCACCAGTTCTGAAAGGGCCAGGAAGATCATCAGTGATATGTATGCGCCCTTTGTACGACAGGGCAACCCGCTTATTTATATGGATGAACGTTCAGCCGAGCTGACTAAATATGCAGCCAATTCATTCCTGGCTACCAAAATATCTTTCATGAATGAGATTGCACGCCTCTGCGAATACCTCGGTGCAGATGTGGACATGGTGCGCCGCGGCATTGGCAGTGATGACAGGATCGGGAAAAGATTTCTGTTCCCGGGTATCGGGTATGGTGGCAGCTGTTTCCCCAAAGATGTGAAAGCATTGGTGAAGTCATCCCATGAAGTGAATTATGATTTTAAGATATTGGAAGCAGTGATGCAGGTAAATGAGGCACAGAAATTACACCTGGTGCCCGGCATCCTGAAATATTTTAATAATGACGTAAAGGGGAAGCATTTTGCTTTATGGGGATTGGCATTTAAGCCTAATACAGATGATATACGCGAGGCGCCGGCCCTGTATATGATCGATGAACTGGTGAAGAGGGGAGCCACTTTATCCGTGTTTGATCCTGAAGCCATGAAGAATGTGAAAGCACAGATTGGTGATAAAGTGGAATACGCCGAGAACCAGTACGGTGCATTGAAGGGTGCAGATGCATTGATCATAGCCACCGAGTGGAGCGAATTCAGAACGCCGGACTTTGCAAAAATCGCAGCAGGCTTAAAAAACAAAGCTATCTTCGACGGAAGAAATCTTTTTGATCTTACTGCTTTACGTGAATTAGGTTTTCATTATGTAAGCGTGGGGCGTGAAGTAGTTAATTAAACCAGGTATGAAAAGAAAAAGAGTATTGATCACCGGGGCAGCCGGCTTTTTAGGATCCCACCTGAGTGACCGCTTCATTAAAGAGGGTTATCATGTGGTGGGTATGGATAACCTGATCACCGGCGACCTCAGGAATATTGAACACCTGTTCAAGCTGGAGCAGTTTGAATTCTATCATCATGATGTAACCAAATTCATCCATGTTTCCGGTCCGCTGGATTATATTCTACATTTCGCTTCACCGGCCAGTCCTATCGATTACCTGAAAATACCCATACAAACCCTGAAAGTGGGCGCCATGGGCACACATAATTGCCTGGGCCTCGCAAAATCAAAAGGTGCAAGGATACTGGTGGCCAGTACCAGTGAAGTGTATGGTGATCCGTTGGTCCATCCTCAAAAAGAAGAGTATTGGGGTAATGTGAACCCTGTGGGCCCGAGAGGGGTGTATGATGAGGCCAAGAGATATATGGAATCCATTACCATGGCCTATCACACTTTTCATGGTGTGGAAACAAGGATCGTACGCATATTTAACACCTATGGACCCCGGATGCGTCTGAATGATGGAAGGGCGCTGCCGGCATTTATCGGGCAGGCCCTGAGGGGTGAGGACCTTACTGTTTTTGGAGATGGTTCACAAACCCGGAGTTTTTGTTTTGTGGATGATCTTGTGGAAGGTATCTACCGGTTACTATTAAGCGATTATGTTATGCCGGTGAATATTGGTAACCCGGATGAAATATCCCTCCTCGAGTTTGCGGAAGAAGTACTGAAGCTGACGGGTAATAAAGTGAAGATCGTACACAAACCCCTTCCCGTGGATGATCCCAAACAACGGCAGCCGGATATCACCAAGGCAAAGGCCCTGCTGGACTGGGAGCCCAAAATAAGCAGGAGCGAAGGGCTAAAGAAGACATACGATTATTTTAAATCATTACCTGAAGAGGAGTTATATAAACAAGCGAAAGAATTCATTAGTAACAAATAAAACCTTCCCTGAAAATGTACCAAGAACTGATTGACCGCAAAGCTAAACTGGCTGTAATAGGATTAGGCTATGTTGGATTACCCATTGCCCTTGAATTTGCTAAAAAGATCTCCGTGATTGGTTTTGATATCAACCAGAAGCGGATCGATATGATGAAACAGGGTATTGACCCCAGCAATGAACTGGAAAAAGAAGCATTTGAAGGCTGTGATATCACTTTTACCAACTCACTTGATGTGCTGCGGGAAGCAAGATTCTTCATCGTGGCCGTACCCACACCCGTGGATGAGCATAACGTGCCCGACCTGGTGCCGGTGGTGAAAGCCTCTGAAACAATTGGCAAAGTGATCAAGAAAGGCGATTACGTGGTATTTGAGTCTACCGTTTACCCCGGCTGTACAGAAGAGGATTGTTTGCCCGTAATGGAGAAATTATCAGGGTTGAAAAATATTACTGATTTTAAACTGGGTTATTCACCGGAGCGTATCAACCCGGGAGATAAGAACCATACGCTGACAACGATCATCAAGGTTGTTTCCGGTTGTGATGCCGAATCGCTGGATACCATTGCGAAAGTATATGAGCTGGTGGTGAAAGCCGGTGTGCACAGGGCTTCTTCCATTAAAGTGGCGGAAGCAGCCAAGATCATTGAAAATACACAGCGTGACCTGAATATTGCCCTGATGAATGAGCTATCGCTCATCTTCGATAAAATGGATATCAATACGTACGAAGTACTGGAAGCAGCAGGTACCAAATGGAATTTTTTGAAATTCCAGCCGGGCCTGGTAGGCGGGCACTGTATTGGCGTGGATCCCTATTATCTCACGCATAAAGCAAAAGAGCTGGGTTATCATTCAGAAGTGATCCTCTCCGGTCGAAATATCAATGATAATATGGGGAAATATGTGGCGAAGAAAGTGATCCAGCATATCATCCGCAACAGCGGTGATGTAAAAGCATCGAAAGTACTGATCAAGGGAGCAACGTTTAAGGAAAATGTTAGCGATATACGTAATTCAAAAGTGAGTGATGTGGTAAAAGCGCTGAAAGAATATTATGTAAATGTGGACGTGGAAGATCCGTATGCAGATTCGGCCGAGCTGGAGCATGAATATGGATTTACACTTGTAAAGAACGTGGCAAAGGATTATGATGCGGTGATCATTACGGTGCCGCATGCCGAGTACACCAGGCATGACGATAACTATTTTGCAGGTATCACTAAATCACATGGACTGGTGGCCGATCTGAAAGGTATCTACCGGGGAAAGATCAGCAACAGAACTTACTGGAGTTTATAATTATGCCGTTTCATACTACTGGAATAGCCGGGTTATGGGTGTTTGAACCGAATGTGTTTGAAGACAGTCGCGGTTATTTTTTTGAGTCATACAATGAAAATGTGTTCCGGGAGCAGGGTATGGATATACGCTGGGTGCAGGATAATCAATCTTCTTCTCAATATGGAGTGATCCGGGGTCTCCATTACCAGCTGCCACCTTATGCGCAAACCAAACTTGTAAGGGTGCTGCGCGGCAAGATCCTGGATGTGGTGGTGGATATCCGCAAAGGGTCGCCTACTTACGGCCAGGTATATGCGGAAATATTATCTGCAAAAAATAGAAAACAATTATTGGTTTCCCGCGGTTTTGCCCACGGGTTCTCGGTGCTGAGTAAAAAGGCAGAGGTATTGTATAAGTGTGATGGCTTTTACAATAAGGAAAGCGAGGGCGGCATCATTTATAATGACCCCGCATTAAATATTGATTGGCGTATCCCGGAAGGGGATGCGATCATTTCTGAAAAAGACCAGCAGCTTCCTTTGCTGGAGCATTGTAAAAATACTTTTATCTACCAGTAAACCAGTTTTACATGGATAAAATACTGGTCACAGGGTCAAACGGGCAATTGGGAAAAGAAATAAAGAAGCTGGAAGATTCATTTCCCGGATTTGAATTCATCTTTCTTTCGAGGGAAGACCTGCCCATCCACCATTTTGATCTGCTCCGCAACACCATTCATATTTACAAGCCTCAATATATCATTAACTGTGCAGCTTATACCGCTGTGGACAGGGCCGAGACTGAAAAAGACCTGGCATTCCAGGTAAACGCGGAAGCAGTGGGGGTGATGGCGGCTATTTGTAAAGAAAGAGGTATCCGTTTCATTCATATTTCTA
This sequence comes from uncultured Chitinophaga sp., assembly GCA_964606155.1. Taxonomy (GTDB): domain Bacteria; phylum Bacteroidota; class Bacteroidia; order Chitinophagales; family Chitinophagaceae; genus JJ008. Next base: position 41,212 of record CAZSGD010000033.1, read on the forward strand.
CAGATTATGTTTTTGACGGTACTGCACATCAGCCTTACAAAGAAGAAGATATTACCAACCCACAGAATGTGTATGGTGCTTCCAAATTAAAGGGTGAGCAGGAAGCTTTGCAATTCAATCCGGATAGTTTGATCATCCGCACTTCCTGGGTGTATTCGGAGTACGGAAAGAATTTTGTGAAGACAATGATCAGGCTAATGGGTGAGAAAGGATCTGTCAGCGTGGTAAATGACCAGGTGGGGTCACCCACTTATGCATATGACCTCGCGGATGCTATCCTGCAGATCATTGCATCGGGCAAATGGGCCCCGGGTATTTATCATTACTGTAATGATGGCGTGATCAGCTGGTATGATTTTGCCAAGGAGATCCGGCAACAAACAGGAAGTAACTGTACCCTGCATCCCATACCCACTGCACAATTCCCTACTCCTGCTAAGAGACCGGCATATTCGGTACTGGACACCACAAAGATCAGGAACACCTATCCTCTGCAGTTAAAGAATTGGAAGGAAAGTTTGAAAACCTGCCTGTCAGCATTATAGGCTTCGGTGTGCAGCTGATTTGCAGCCGTATTGAGTGGAGCACAGTTTTTGATGTTAACAATAATAATAACGAAGAAATTACAGGTATGCCTGCCAGCGTTAAGAAAGAAAGAAAAGATACGCTTGTGCTGACCCATGCACAAAAGGTATTTTGGCCCAAAGAAGGTTATACCAAGGGCGACCTCGTGAGTTACTATAAAAAGATGGCATCATTTATTCTTCCCCATCTTAAAGGGCGCCCCATGTCACTGAACCGTTTTCCAAACGGTATCGGCCAACCGGGATTCTTTCATAAAGATGCGGGTGAGAACGTTCCTTCCTTTGTGGATGTGTTCAAAATAAAGAGCGAAAGCAGTAACAAGATCATTGATTATATTGTTTGTAATAATACTTCAACGCTGTTATACCTGGCCAATCTCGGTTGCATCGATATGAACCCCTGGAACAGTACAACGAAAAGGATCACACATCCCACCTGGATGGTGATTGATATTGACCCTTCTGATAAAAACAGTTTTTCAGAAGTGGTGGATGTGGCACTGGCTACAAAGGAAGTATTGGACCGGATAAAAGTGGAAGCTTATTGCAAAACTTCAGGCGCCACCGGTTTGCATGTTTATGTCCCCATGCATAATAAATATGGCTATGACCAGGTAAAGAATTTTGCAAAAGCGATTGCCGCACGGGTGCATGAGCAGTTACCAACATTTACCACACTGGAACGATCTTTGGCCAAGCGGGGGAACTGTATCTATATAGATTACCTGCAAAACAGCCGGGGACAAACCCTTGCCTCTGTGTACAGTGTACGGCCCCGGCCCGGGGCAACTGTGTCCACCCCACTGGAATGGAAGGAGGTGAAACATTCATTAGACCCTGCCAGTTTTACTATTCAGAATGCCCTGAAAAGAGTGGAAAAGAAAGGCGACCTTTTCCGGCCGGTGTTGAGGAAGGGGATCTCGCTGGAAAATGTGCGGTGGTAATCATCGGCAACCTGCATTTCTATTCGCATGATTTTTTAGTAAGAGACAGGATGAATGGTAAAGCATTCAATGAAAATTGCATTAACTTTCTATTAGTGCCATCATGGAAAAGAAGCATTCAATAGCCATACTGGTTTACGGGAGCAGGGATTGCGGCAGGGATGCACTGGCTGAAGAAAAATATAAAGACCTTGCCTCTGCTTTTCTTGCCGCCGGATATACTGTTCAATCTGTTACATACAGCGATGATCAGGCTGCTGCATTGGCGGGGTACCTGGTTTCTTTTGATGCCATCCTGGTTTGGGTAAACCCCGTGGAGCAGGGGCATAACAGGAATACGTTGGATGCCTTGCTTACCGAAGTAGCTGCCAAAGGTTGTTTTGTTTCCACGCACCCTGAAGTGATCCTGAAAATGGGGACCAAGGATATTCTATATAAAACCAGGGATATGGATTGGGGCAGTGATACGGAAATGTATACCGGTTTTGAGTCTTTCGCTGCATCATTCCCTGCATCGCTGGAAAAAGGTAAGATAAGGGTGCTGAAACAATACCGTGGCAACGGGGGCAATGGCGTATTTAAGATCAGCGCTAATGCGGATGGTACGGTAACGGTGACGCACGCCATAGAGGCCGGCCAGCCCAAAACAATGGCCCTTGCTAAGCTCTTTGATGGGTTCAGGCCTTTTTTTTCCAACAAGGGATTACTGATCGACCAGGAGTGGAATAAAAACTCGGTCAATGGCATGGTAAGATGTTACGTGGTGGGAACAAAAGTGGGAGGGTTTGGCTACCAGGAAATAAATGCCTTGTATGAACTAAAAGGACAGCAAGGTTATATACCTCCGGGCAAAAGGTATTATTATACGGAGAACTGCGGTCTTTTTAGTGATCTGAAAGAAAGGATGGAAACACAATGGATACCTGCGTTGCAGGCAAAACTGTGCATCGAAGAAAGCAGGATGCCCATTATCTGGGATGCGGACTTTTTTATTAATTCAGTTACCGGGGCGGGTTCTGCCGGAAAATATACGCTTTGCGAGATCAATGTAAGTTGTGTGTCGCCATTTCCTCCGGGTGCTATTAAATTCATGGTAAGTGAGGTTGGCCAAAGACTTAATGGTGGAAAAAGAAAATAGTTATAAAAGCTATTTTTTCACCGGGTATCTTGTTTTTTTACCATTCAGATAAATGAATCATCACCTGGTAAAAACAGGTGAATAAAAAGAGCTAAAATATTATCTTTAGCCAGTTGAAAATAATAGCACGCATACTACTGTTGATCTGGACCTTTGTAATGGTGCAGCCTGCTTTTGCCTTTTTCGGGGGCAAATCGGCATATGGAAAATGCAGGGAGGCGGCCCATGCGAAGCCTGTTTGTGCGAAAACGAAACCGGCTGAAGACAGTTGCTCAAAGAAGAAGGAAGCCAGGCCTGTTTGCACCAGGGGTAAATGCAATACATCTTCAAATCCTCAGGACAACCGCGATTGCAGAACAGGAGGGTGTAATCCCAGCCTGGGCTGTTCATCCGGTAATTTTTATGTACATCATTATAGTGAAATTTCTATATTATCCTGGTTTTCGCAAAAGCAAAAAGCTGTGGTGACAGATGATAACAGGATATTGAAGAACAGGAGTGAATGCTGGCACCCCCCGGAGGCCTGACCTGTTCCACGTATAAGCATTAGTAACATTATTCAGTCAAATTTTAATTCTTAAAAATGAAAAAAATATTTTTAGGCTTGATGGCTATTGCCCTGGTCTCCGGGTTTGCATTAGCGGCAAATGATGGTGGTGGTAAAAAGAAAGCCAGGAAAAAGGCAAAGTCCGAATGTAAAGTGGAAGATTGTGATCCGAAGAACTGCGATCCCAAAAATTGTGATCCCAAAAATTGCGATCCTAAGAATTGCAATTATACTTCCGGAACAGCAGAAACCAAATGTCCCCCGGCATCCTGTTCGGGGAACTAAATAAATGTTGCATAAACATTTGGCCACTCCTTTTGGGAGTGGCTTTTTTATTGCTTCGAAGCAGCGTCTTCCGCAGGGGACGCTGCGTGGTAATAAACGTAATACTATTTTGTTTCCGGACTTTCTGCATGTAAACAGTAAACCGCTTCCAACATCATTCCGTAAACTCGAAAAAAAGAAAAGCAGGTTGGCACTGTGGCGGCCGGGTTGTATTCGAATAATCGTACGCTGCTCAAAATAATTTTCAATATATATGTTTAATATAATTTTGAATATTAAATATATATGTTTATTTTTAGCATGGATTTTAAATATATACGTTTATGAAAAACAGACAAAGGCGACAGGTCCTTGAGCAAGTCAGCGACAAGCTAAAGAGTTTACAACCAGTCTTACTTATTAAAAATCAACCATTTGGCTGGGTGAATGCTATCCGGACAGCCATTGGTATGTCGTTAAACCAACTGGGTAAGAGAATGGGAATGACGGCACAGGGAATCAAAGCGCTGGAACAAAGGGAAAAAGCAAAAACTATTACACTACAATCTCTCCAGGAAGTTGCTGACGCTCTGAATATGCAGCTTGTGTATGCGATTGTTCCCAAAAAAGGGACTTTGAAACAAATGGTCGATGAAAAAGCAGAAGAAAAGGCAAAGGAGATTGTGAAGCGGACCCATGCCAGCATGACCCTGGAAAATCAGCAACTGAAAAAGGAAAAACTAATGGGGATTATTATGGAGAAGAAAGAAGAGCTCAAAAATGAAATGCCGAAATTTATATGGGACTAGATATCGAATATGAAGAGGGGCAAACTCCTTTGGATCCTGATGAAGCAGAGGGGCTGCATATAAAGACAATCACCATCCATAGCGAACTGAATGAAGCGGAACAGATCAATATCGGCGAGGCAGTGCAGTGGACGCTTAGCCGAAAGTTTGCTGCTGATTTAATACTAACGGAGGAGTTCATCCGTGAGCTTCACAGGAGGATGTATGGTGATGTTTGGCGATGGGCGGGTGAATTCCGCAAGTCGGATAAAAGCATAGGTATTGCCTGGTTTCAAATATCCACCTCACTTCGTGCGCTGTTAGACGATTGCAAATTCTGGATCAATCACAAAACGTTTTCGGAAGATGAAATAGCGGTACGTTTTAAACACAGGATCGTTTCGATCCATTGTTTTCCTAATGGCAACGGCCGGCATTCACGATTAATGGCCGATGTATTGGTCGGTCATATATTCGGACGGGAAGTTTTTAGCTGGGGCGCAAGTGAGAATTTAGTGAAACGTGGAGATCCGCGTAAACGATACCTGGAAGCGCTAAAAGAAGCCGATAAGGGAAACATGAAAGGACTGATTGAATTTGCAAGGGAATGATCTTGTTGGTAATATTGAATTTGCTTCGCAGCAGCGTCTCCCGCAGGGGATCTGCGTATTAATAAACGCGATGCTATTATATTGCCGGACTTTCTCCCTGTAAACACCTGACTGCCTCCATCATCATACCCGTAAACTCATAAAAGAAAAGCAGGTCGGCGCGGTGGTGAGTGTTACTTTCTATAAGAAGCAGTTAATTCCTTCTTTTTACCTGCTAATCTTGTATTTCTGAAGCCAGGACTCACACTTGACGATAATTTATAAGGGCGGTTAAATGCCTCTTGTGAAAGTTTGAAATGACTGGCCAGCTTCCGGATCACTTCTTTGGAAAGCCCCTTTTGCTTCGCAGCAGCGTCTCCCGCAGGGGACGCTGCGTACTAAAGCCGTAGCGTTATTTTGTTGAGGTGCTTTGTCCGC
>CAZSGD010000034.1:0-3129 GCA_964606155.1 uncultured Chitinophaga sp.
ACCTGCGACCCCCTGGTCCCAAACCAGGTATTCTACCGGGCTGAACTACCTCCCGCTCATCCGTCGAAGCTTTAGTGAAGGCGGATAATCCGCAATAACTTCAGCCTGGATGGATAAACCCGTTCTTAAACGGGGTGCAAATATACAGGCTTCCTCCCTATTTTCAGCTATTATTTTACCCTTTTTGGGACCCACCCGGAAATAAAAAAGCAGGCACTCTGTACCTGCTTTACACTTTTATTTATCAATATTATTTTACAATGCTCAACGGAGCAGAATAAGAATAATATACCAGCCTGTTTAATTTGCCTGTGGCGGCATCATCCTGGTACACGGTAAATTCCACCTTGAATTTTTTACCCTGCAGGTCAGGCATCTGGTCATAAGGAAATATCAGCTGCAGATCTTTTTTAGGGAGCTTGTTATAACTCTTCTTCAAATTGGGGAGCAGGTTCATTTTCAGGAATACACCCGCATTTCCTCCCCAATGGAAACTTTTGTTGGTGGTGGGAATATAATAAGACCCATCTTCTGTGGTTAATCGGGCTACATAAAACGCATTCGCCAGTTTCGCACCAGTTTTCACATCAAAATAGGGATATATTACCAACGCCTTCCTTGTCTTATCATTCACTACATCCAGTTTGGTAAAATTGCTGATCGTTACCTTAGGGACAGCCAACTGGGATATTTTTTTATCCTTTGGATATAAAGCTGCCATAATCGCCTTATCGCCTGCTGATAATTCATTCAGCTCTTCCACATAAGATCCATCCAGTGTTTGCCAGGAATATACAGCATAGTGCATGATGGATTTGGGATCATAAGCCGTGCCATTGGTAAAGAACTGGTCATTCACCCGCAACACATTATGGTCCACTTTCCCCTTGTCCCATCCATACCGTGCATAATACTTATAGATCGTGTCCCTGTTCCACTTGATAGCGCCCGGATAGCTTTGCTCATGCATCAAACCCAACGCATGCCCAAACTCATGCAAAGTGGTGCCCCGAAAAGGTTTTTCAATATACCGGATAGGCGCCGGGTAAAACAAGATATCGCGGTAAAATTGCGGCCAGGTATAGTTCTTAAGGTCAACGCCGCTTTTCAATAAGTGCTGGTAAAATGCACCTCCCGTTTTAAGATCATTCTCGTAATAAGCATAATCAAAAAAGTCGCTGGTATCCAGGTTCATGGTCTGCTTGAACTGGGAGGCTTTATTACAATCCGTACCTACAGCGGAGTTGTGCCCCAGCGAATCCAGGCTGCTCCCTAACCGGACCCGGATATTAGTGGTGGGTGTATTATCCGGTACAAATTTTAAAGTGATATTGCCGTATTTCTCCCATTCCTTAGCATACTGCATCACCCTGTTCCGGATGGAAGTACTCCCGATATTGTTCATGAACTTAACCAGGATCACCTCTCCATTTTCCCAGGCTTTGTAATTATCCGCCACATTCCGGCCCGGTGTGGTATCCACTCCCTGGAACATCAGGTCTCCCAGCATCGTGGTGCAGGGGTTTTTTGCGGGCTTCTTATCTGCTAGTTTCGTTAATTGCGAAAAGCCATTCAATCCAATGATGATGAACAGGCTTACAAGGATTGTCTTTTTCATATTGAGTCTGGTGTTTTGCAGGTTAAATGTACAATCAATGCTCCTCCGCCCATATACCTTGCGCACGGTATTTTAGTTCCAGTCGCCATACAGCACAAAAGCCCCCCAATAATTGGGATGGGTGAACCGTGGGTCCTTACTCAGCCGGATCTGCGCCTGGCGAAGTGCTTCTGATTTATCCATTCCGGAGAGGTTTTCGTAAAAATACTCGAGCAACAGGCTGGTAGGCTCATCCGCCACCTTCCACAACCCCGCCAGCACGGTTTTTACATTGCTGATCAGGAATGAATTAGCCGGCGACATATTCCAGCCCCTGACCAGTTCCTTGCTCACAGCTGTCTGGCAGGCCGAAAGGATCACCATGTCGCAATCGGTTATCCCTAACCGTTGTACCTCCCGCATCGTCAGTTTCCCGTTGTTCCCGTCAGAAGTATCCTTATCCGGTAATAATTTCAGGTAAGACTGGGAGAAATCGGAAGAATAACTCAGCACACCATGAGTGGCAAAATGGATAATCTTTTTATTTCGCAGGGTTTGCTTCGCCAGGCTTTCCGTAGCCCGCCCATCTGTATAGATGGTGGAATCCACGCCAATGATCTTCCCGATCGCTTTAACCTCGTCAATATTGAATTTCAACGTGGGGTCTGGCACACCAAAAGCCGCAAAGGAGGAAAAATCCCTATTGACCCGGGCCGGATGCGGGGTATTGAACATCGACATCTTATTGGTGTAAAAGATGCTGTGGTTCTCTATGAGAAAATGAAATTCTGCAGCACTCACATTCTGTCCCAAACACTGGAAAGGCATATTGCTGAACACACCCGTAGGGATGATACAAAACCGTTTCTTGTTTTTTATCTTATCATAAACAGGTGCAATCAGTATATCATACAACTGGCCTGACGCATCTTTAAATTCCACTCCCGACTTCACATTGTCCTCATCCTGCGGATCAGAACGTAAGGACAAGGGCCCGGTGCCCGTTTGCTTTTTAGTGTTCTTAATGGACTCAATGAATGAAAGCACCAGCGGCCCGGCATCGGCTGTCATGGTATCCACGGCCAGCTTCTCATTGGTAAGTGAGAAGATCATCAGGGTCTTATCATTCAGCACATAGAGAATAACCGCAAGGTCGGCCGGTATTTTTGTTTTATAACTATTGAACTCGTCGGCATTGGTGCGGCTGAAATAAATACCCAATTCCTCATATTTTGCCAGCACATCCTGTAAGAAGTTATTATAGTCCGCTTCCAGTATCTCGATCTTTTTCAGTGTTTCTTTCTTGTTCTCCCCTTCCTGCTTTTGTGCCGTGTTCTCCAATGCTTTTTTGGACTGTTGCAGGTTCAGCAGTTTCTTCAGCGCTTCATTCTTTTCATGGTCATTGCTGTTCAGCGATAAGGAACCGGATAATTCCTTTATTCCCGCAATATTGCCCCGGTTGGCAAAGCTCCATGCCTCACTCACATTACCCAAACTGAAATAAGCAAAAGTGATCTTATTATAGAGATCTG
>CAZSGD010000034.1:3229-14532 GCA_964606155.1 uncultured Chitinophaga sp.
TTCAGGTTGGTGTAGCAATCAGCGATATTACCCTGTGTGAGTAAATAACTTTCACTCACCACCCCTTTCGGTATCATCGCTGCAGATAGTTCAAAATATTTCAATGCTTTTACATAATCCTTCTGGCCCAGGTACACCACACCGATATTATTCTGGATCACCGACCGGCTGTCATTCAATCCCTCCGCTTTGTATATACTATCTGCCAGCAGGTACATAACAATGGCTTTGTGATACTCCCCTTTACTGTTCAGCAGGCTGGCCAGTGAAGAATAAGTATTGGCCTGCCTGATGATATTACCGGACCGGTGAAAAATAGCCAGCGCACTGTCGCTGCTCACCATACCTTTTTCATATTCCCCCGTTCTTCCATACAGGAAGGTGATCGCATTCAGGCCATTCCCTAATGCGATGGCATTAGAGGCATCCCTGGCCATTTCAATGGCTTTGGTATAAGCGGCTTCCGACAACCGAAAATCACCGGTGGAAAGAAAAATATCCGCCTGATCAGAATAATTACTGACGGCATGGCTTTTATTCACCCGCTCGTTGATCTTCGATGCAGCATCATACAGGGCCAGCGCACTATCCATTTGCATAACCGTTCTGAAACGGTAGGCTTTCATAGCTAAGCAACTGGCATTATTCTCCTCGGTATTGATCTGCCTGTTCAGTTCCAGGCATTCCCCGAAATAACGGTCACCCTTAACCGTATCCCCCCGGCCCCAGGCCAGCTGGGCCAGTGATTGGGCCGAAGCGAACTGGTAAGCTGTGTTCCCCGCAACCACACTTTTCTCTCTCGACTCCTCATAATATTTCTCAGCCTTAGCCGCATCGATACCCCACCAGGCCGTTCCCAGGTTGAACAAAGCTTCCACCGTGGTCTTACTGTTGATACCCCTTGCCTTTTCAAAAAATTCTGTTGCTTTTTTATAACTCTCGTCATTCAGGTAAACCTGCCCCTTCTCGTTGTATACGTCTCCTAATCCGGATTGGTCCCTGGCTAATTGATAATAATAAGCAGAAGAATCAAACGCATTTAGCGCAGCAGGCTTTTGTCCGCTCAGCAAATACAGGTTGCCGATCTTTTTCCAGGAATAGCCCTGGCCTATATCATTACCCGCTTTTTGTCTTAGCCCGATCGCCTTTTTATGTGCCGCCACGGCAGAATCATACATACCCAGCTCCCAGAAATTACCCCCCACTACTGTGTACGAGTAACCCGCATCATTATAATCACCCAGTTCAAGCAACAGGTCCGAGGCCGCCACGGCTATCTCCGTACTCTTCTCATACTCTCCGCTTAAATGATAGCTGTAAGCAATATCATTTGCGATCAACCCCCGGTTCAACTGGTCCTTGTTACCCCGGTATATTTCCTCTGCTTTCCGGAATGCTTCCAGGGCCTTGGCGGGTTTGCCCTGGTCATTATATACATCACCCTTGAACTTATAATGCTCCGCATTGGCGATCTGGGCTTCGTAGGTGTTTACCTTGTTATTAATGGCAATGGATGTATCCAGGTACACTAACGCTTTTTCATATTCACCGGTCTTATAATAAATACCCGACCGATACTCATATATTTTCAATGCAGTACGGTCGTAAATAGCATCAGTAATTTGTGAACGGTATGCCTTCAGTTTAACTGCCGCAATATCCAGTGTGGCCCACGATTCCTTGTATTTTGATATTTTGTACTGGCAAAAGGCCTTTTTATTTATGGCCTGCAGTTCAATATCCTTATCCTTTGCGAGCACTGCCGCTTTTATCACTTTTTCACATACTGTCAATGCCTCTGCGAACCTGTTCTGATGCTGCAACGTCTGCGCCTTTGCCATATAGGCCCAGGGAAGCCCGGCCGTATCCTTCACCGCCTCTCCCAGTGCAATCGCAAAGTCAGCCACTTCATGGGCTTCGTCATGTCGCAGTACATTGTTCAGGTCTATCACATCGTTGATAAGGCTCTTTACACTACCTTCCTTGATAATATCGTCTTTGTATTGGGGAAGCAGTTTGGCAAACGATGCTTTATTCCTGTAAATGGGCATCAATGCGTTCTTCACTTCAGGATAACTATATGGACTGTTGCTTACCAGCCACCCTGCAAAACTCTCACTGGCCCTGTATTGTTTCCCGATATATCCCAACCAGTATGTTTTTACATACAGGAAAAATGCCTCCAGGTCTGCCCTCGTCACATCACGTATCACTTCCAGCGGTATCCGGCCTTTGAATCTGCCCGCTGTATTTTTTGCAAGTAAGGAAGCGGGCAGGTCGGTGCGGTCCTTCACCCGTTCATACGTTGCTTTCAGGTCTGTAATGATCACATTATAAATCGAATCTTCCAGTTGCCTATTATCCCGCAGCAGAATATCACCGATATGATATAACGGCTCTTTATCCGCATTGGTGTAAAACACATTGTAATAAACCAGGTCAGAGAACACACTGCGTTGCGGCAGCAAGGGTATACTCACCCGAACAGATACCATATCCCCCGCCTCCAGTGTATCTTCCGCATGGTACAATTTAATATAGCAGGATACCAGCGTATCATGCAGAATGATCCGGCCCACTCCTTTTTCTTCAAATTCTTTTTTAGCACTGTACCCGGGAATTTCCGGTCTTTCAGACTGCCAGGCTTTTACAAAAGTTCCGTTGGTGATACCCAGGTTCCGGGCATTATCCAATATCCCTACAATGGTGTCTCCGGATTTATAGGTATAGATCAGGTTAAAGTAAACATCCTTTACTTCTTCCCTGGCAGATGTTTGTGCCGGCACCACACCCCGCCCCAGCAGGAACAAGAAAAGCGTAACAGCTATCCTGCCATATAATTGTGTGTTATGGATCATTTTTTTGTATAGTAAACTGAACGGTCACAATACCCACTTCTTCCGCTTTGATACTGGAAACGTCGGCCCGGGTGGAGGTCTCCCCGTCTTTGTCGTTAAAGAGATCATCCAGCAGGGCCTGGAAAGAACGCATCTCATCACGCTGTGCAGCGTGTCCGAACACAGCCCGCAGGTCCATCGGCTCTTTGGAAACAATGATCTTCAAAAATTCAACACCCAACGGGGTGTTCTTACTCACGGCCAGCTTCCTTTCCACGAAATTATTTTTTTCTATTGTGTAATCCGCCGGTTCTTTGCCCGCAAAAGGATACAATACTTCCACTTTGTTATCCGGATAAATATCCAGCACAGTATAAAATAATTTCAGCTCACTGTTATTCGTGATCTTTAAGGAATACTTATCACCCTCTTTCAATACGACACCCTCCGGTTGTGTTTCGCCGCTTTCAGGTATGATCTTCGCCGTGATCAACGATGCCAGGTCTCCCCCGTCCGGAAGGGTGCGCAAGTATCTTACACGCAAGGCATTCTTAATGCCGGCAACCAGTTGCCTTTTATCCTCCGTGAGCAAGGTATCACCATTCATACTGGCCGACCATAACAGTTTATTGTTTCTGTCACGCAGCTGTGCTTTTTTTCCTTCCCCAACCGGCCCCATTTCAAATTGAAAATCGGCATTGTTATCAAAACGGATGAATTTATAAGGTGATAAGAATTGTTTAACCTGCTTTTCCAATATGGGTGCCGGGACCGCCTCTTTACTGAATTTCACAGCTGCCAATAAATTGCCATGACCCTCTTCTTCCATCCGGATCTCGTAGGATTCGCCCCTGTTCAACATTTTATTGGCTACGCCGATACTGGTAAAATGTTCTGATTTACGGATCACTATTTCTGCATACGGCTCTTCTTTACCTGCAGGGTATAACTTCCCGGTCTGCCCGGGGAAAATATTATCCATTAACCCCTTATTAAAAAAGAAAATGCTGTCTTTTCCTGTTCTTATCGCTTCTTTCAATCCCACCCGCACATAATTTCTTTCTTCTTTCGGTAAATATTTACCACTGAAAACAACCTGGTTGGTATTCCCTTCGATCATCGGCACCTGGTCCGGCACCACAGCTTGAATCGTCGCTTTTATTTTTTGAAATAACACGGCATAATCATTACCGGCCGGCATTTCATTGATGGCTTTGTAAAATGCATACGAGAGCGAGCCCAGCTCCTCCCCATTGATCACCAGCTGCTTGTTTTCCTGGTGGGGGCCCGACCCGCTGATCACCACCATATTGGAAGCACTGTCGCTGGCTTTTTCAAAAAAGGAGCCTTTATCATTGATATCTGAAATATCGGAAGGATCAAATGGGTTCTCCGGATCAGGAAATGGAACAGGCTCTCCCCGGGAAGCGGGAAAATCATCGGCCCGTGTGCCGGTACCCGAATGACAGGCATCGATCAATACCAGCAGGCTGCCATCCGGTCCAATTTGCTTACGGATTTCCGTTAATAAGGGCTGCAGCTCGTCATCCCGCAAATGTTTTTCACCCCGGTAGGCGGTGGGGCTATAACTCCCTCTCGCATCATACGGTAATAAGGCTTCATCATAACCGTCGTCTTCATCCTTACCCAGTTCCACAGTGCGCTGGTCACGTATCTGCTGTCCGTGGCAACCAAAACTGATGACGATAATATCATTGCGTTTTGCTTTTTTCGCCAGGCTGGTAAGCCCCTTCAGTATAGCGGCCTTGGTGGCTTTTGCATTGACAAGTGTATCTATATTCTTATCCAAAAATCCATTCTTGCGAAGGGCTGATTTAATGTACTTGATATCGTTAACGGGTGCGATAGGCTTTACTTTGGCTACCTGTGGGTATTGGCCCACGGCCACGATCAGTGCCATTTTATTTTGTGCTGACAGAAATTGCGGTTGCAACACATACAATATTGCTATCAGGGATACCAGTCGCATAATCTAAAAATAGTGATAGAACAGGACGATTGAACTACCCATAGGAGGGTATTTTTTGCTGGTGTGGGACAACCTGTCTTTGCTTCTCAGCTGTTTGTCTAATTTACGATTTCCCAACCGATGTCTCGACTGGGGGGCGAGGCGGACCCGGCGTCATTTGGCAAAGGCTATAGTAAAGAAACTAAGTTCAAAACTATTCGGCAAGCTTCCATTTTGGCTTCAGCAAGTAGTTCATGTCTATACCTCTGGTTTGGCTATATCCTTGTTCGTGTACAGTGTCTTTTTGGTATTTAACGACTTGTACTATGCCAGTTACTTTTACCCGTTTATTCAAATATTTTTCATCCCAATGATGTACCCCTTTCAAAAAATACTGTCCTTTCTTACTAATTAAGGTCGCAATGCCTTTGTCGTTTTGGGCTAGTCCAGTCACCGAAATCCTTTTAGAGATGCAACTCGTTAACATGATAAAAAGTAAACTTATTGCTAATACACGAAACAATATGCATACTCTCATAACAACTATTTTTTGTCCCCAGCCGTGTATACAATTTACAATTTTTGAGCCGATGTCTCGCGGGGGACGAGGCTGGCCCAGCGTCATTTGGCAGTACCCCGTTAAAGAAAACATGCTGAGTCCTCTGCGAGAGACTCGGACTTTAGATTTGTCTAATCATAATAGCTTCAAAGAATAACAACTGATTGCTTTCGCATATTGTTTTTTGCTACCCTTTGCAAAGCCAGCATTGCACGGCCCCCAAAAACAAAATGCCCGCTATTGCGGGCAATCAGTTGTTTTCTTTTTTGCGGAGAGGGAGGGATTCGAACCCTCGGTACAAGTTTAAGCTCGTACAACGGTTTAGCAAACCGGCCCTTTCGGCCACTCAGGCACCTCTCCGGACCAAATTTGAAGGGCTGCAAAAATAAACATTAGACCCTATACATCCTAAAAAACAAATCCCAAATTCCGTCTGGAACCTGGGATCAAATTATTTGGGCTTTTATCATTACATAGCAGCCAATTGCACTTTTTGCTGCAATTCCAGCACATTCTCCCTGAACACACCATCTGTATCCATCAGGTCCTTTACTGTTTGACAAGAGTGAATAACCGTGGTATGGTCCCTTCCCCCAAAATGCTCCCCAATCGTTTTTAATGAGTTCTTGGTAAATGCTTTGGCCAGGTACATAGTGATCTGCCTTGCCTGTACGATCTCTCTTTTTCTGGTCTTTTGCAACAACTTATCGTATGGCACATCGAAATATTCACAAACCATTTTCTGAATGGTTTCGATCGTTATTTCTTTACTGGATGATTTTACAAAATTTCGTAACACTTTCTTAGCCAGGTCTAGGTCTATTTCTCTCCTGTTAAGCGAAGATTGTGCCAACAGTGATATTAAAGCTCCTTCCAGCTCCCTGACATTATTGCTGATATTATAAGCGATATATTTCACCACTTCCTTCGGCATCTCCAGGCCGTCATTTTTCATCTTCTTTTCCAGTATCTCTATCCTGGTCTCATACTCAGGCACCTGCAAATCTGCACTGAGGCCCCAGCGGAAACGGCTCAGCAAACGCTCCTGCACACCATCGAGGTCCTTGGGAGATTTATCGGATGTGAGAATTAATTGTTTATGCGACTGATGCAAGTGGTTGAATATGGCAAAAAAGGCATCCTGCGATTTTTCTGCCTTTGCAAAGAATTGAACGTCATCAATGATCAGCACATCGATCAGTTGATAAAAATGTATAAAGTCATTTATGGCATTGTTGCGGCTATGGTCCATGAACTGGTTAATGAACTTTTCAGAGCTCACATACAATACCACTTTATTAGGATGAAGTCTTTTTACCTCATTACCAATTGCTTGCGCCAGGTGAGTTTTTCCCAGCCCCACACCCCCATAGATAACCAGCGGGTTAAATGAATTAGCGCCGGGTTTTTCTGCCACTGTTTTACCGGCACGGCGGGCCACCCGGTTACAATCTCCTTCAATAAAAGCCTCGAATGTATATATATGATTCAGCTGCGGATCGATCTGCATCTTTTTCAACCCCGGAATGACAAAGGGGTTCTTAACAGGGTTATTGATGACCAGTGGAAAATCCATTTCGTTATTTGAAAAGGTTTTAAAACCCTGGCCGCTTACGTCCATGGTAACAGGCTTGTTCTTGCTATTGCCACTGTCCACCATGATACGATATTCCAGCCGGGCCTCTTTTCCCAACTCTCTCTTCAAAGTCTTTGCCAATAAATTTACATAATGTTCTTCGAGATATTCGAAAAAGAATTGACTGGGTACCTGAATAACAAGAATATTATTTTTAATGGATACCGGTTTGATGGGTTCAAACCATGTTTTGAAATGCTGCCACTCAACAATGTCCTTGATGATCTTTAAACAGTTGGCCCAGATTTTTTCAGCATTCTTCTCCATCAGATTAGTAAGCAGTTTATGTCGTGTTATCTATAGTTGTTATCGTGCTAACGTCCAAAAAAATCTTTCCGCCATAACCGTATAAAAAAGTTGCACAGGACGGCGAATATCACCATTTTTTTCTAAAAAAAAATTTTTTATCCCCTTGTTTTTTGTGAAACAGAAATAGGTTCAGATTTCACCATTTTTTGGCCCGAAAATTTGGAAAATTCAAAATCAAGTCTGCCTAAAACCAGGCCTGCCCATCCCACCTGATTGACAATAACATCGTTACTTTTTTTGTTCTTATACACCATAGGCTCATTCAAAAAAGTATGGGTGTGACCGCCGATAATAAGGTCAATATTATCGGATTCTTTTGCCAGCACTTCATCACTTACCTTATTACTGTTCTTATACTGGTATCCCAGGTGTGATAAACAAATGATCATGTCACAGCTTTCTTTTTCTTTTAACAGCGCGGCTGTTTCATTTGCTTTTTGAACAGGGTCCAGGTATTTTGTTGCACCAAATAAATTATCCGGTATCAAACCACGGCCTTCAATACTTACACCAAACACACCGATCTTTAGTTTCCCTTTTTTAAAAATTTTATAGGGCTGTGTTTTGTATTCCATGGGTGTTCCTGTAAAATCATAATTCGCCACCAGCATCGGGAAGCTGGCATGCCTTGTTAATTGTGTAGCCAGGTTTTCCATTCCCAAATCAAAATCATGGTTACCTATCGTACAAGCATCATAGTTCATGGCGGCCATGGCTTTTATTTCCGGCTCACCTTTATACAGGTTAAAGAAAGGTGTGCCCTGGAAAATGTCCCCTGCATCCAGCAACAATACATGCTCCTCAGCGGCCCTTATTTGCTTTATTAAGGCCGATCGGATGGCCACCCCACCCAGGCCCTGGTTCCGGCCGCCATCCATGGGAAAGGGCTCTATACGGCTGTGAACATCATTGGTGTGTAAAATGGTCAGTTTCAAGGGACTGAAATACTCCGCTGCCTCCAAAACAGAAGGGCCTGCCAGGATAGCCCCGGCAGATAAAGACGCTTGCTTTATAAACCTTTTTCTACTGAGCATTTGTAACACGGTTTTCAATCCGGGCAGTAATATTCCTGCCCATGGCTTTTTCTTTCTTAATATAATCAAAGAAAGCATCACGCATCAGGTAACCATTGGAAATTTGTGGCACCTGCCGCAGCATATCCGCATTATCGCCACCATTGGCAATAAAATCTGAATTAGCAATCGTGTATACCGCATCCGGGTCCAATGGTTTACCACCCACCTGTATATTCACCGCTTTCCTGTCTTTTATCTGCAGCGTAATACCTGCCAATGGCCAACCACCTTTTCCGGCAGTCAGGTCCAGTAGTTGCTGCAACACACTACCCTTCAGCTTTTGAAGTATTAACAAGTTATCAAAAGGCATCAGTTCAAATATTTTTCCTCTTGTTACATTACCGGCCGGCAATTGTGTAAGCCGGATACCTCCATAATTCACCATCGCCCCATCCACCTGCGTGCCATATTTTTCTGCAGCCATCACCAGCAATGCATCTGTCATGAAATTACCCAGCTCACATTCCATTGGTTTTTTATCCAAACTTTTCTCTGCATAACCGACGATATCGTTCATGCTTTTATTCACACTATCGCTATAGGGTTTCATCAATGCCAGCAAAGCAGGGTCGGTCTGTACGGAATCAGAAATACGATAGTTACGGTATTGGAGTGACTGTGCTTTGTAAGAGGTATGACAGCAAAAATGAATTGCTGAAAAAAAAATAATGGCGGCAATGAAACGGATCTTTCGGGACATAATGATGAAGTAATTGAAGATATTAAATTATTTGTTCGATATAGTTCCCCGGCCAAAAAATAATCCCGGTTTTTTATTTGCATCTTTGTGCGGTCTTCAGGATAAAAACCTGGCACCATGCAGAAAACAATCACCATCAAACTGCTTCCCTCCGAAGCAGCCGATGAAACAAGTATTAAGAATTATATAGCCCGTTATGAAGGAGTTAGTTCATCGGCCATAACCGGTTATATCATCTTAAAACATTCTATTGATGCCCGCAGCCGGCAGCCCTGGATCAACCTTACCGTTAAAGCATATATCCACGAGCCATTCCGGGAACGTGAAACGATACACTTTCAGCCAAAGAATGTGGCCCGGGCAAAACAAACGGTCATTATTATTGGAGCAGGGCCTGCCGGGTTATTTGCCGCTTTGCAATTGATAGAAAGCGGTATCCGGCCCCTGGTGCTGGAAAGAGGCAAGGATGTGAGGGCCCGCCGGCGCGACCTGGCCACCCTGAATAAAGAGGGCGAAGTAAATCCTGAAAGCAACTATTGCTTTGGCGAAGGCGGCGCCGGCACGTATAGTGATGGCAAACTATATACCCGCAGCAGTAAGCGGGGTGATATTCACCGGATCCTGCACCTCTTCGTTCATTTTGGTGCAGCAGAAAAGATTCTCTTTGAAGCCCATCCGCATATCGGTACCAATAAACTGCCGCATATCATAACGGCAATGCGTAAGTGTATCCTGGATTGCGGCGGGGCATTTGTTTTTGAAAAAAAAGTTACAGACCTGATTATCAAAAATGACAGGCTTACCGGTGTTATAACATCAGATGGCGACCAGTTTAATGCCGATGCTTTTATACTGGCCACTGGTCATTCGGCCAGGGATATTTTTGAATTGTTACTCGCAAAACAAATAAAGATCGAAGCCAAACCCTTTGCCCTGGGTGTTCGGGTGGAGCATCCGCAGTCGCTGATCGACTCCACCCAGTACCATTGCCAACTCAGGGACCCTTTTCTTCCCCCGGCCTCTTATAATTGGGTGCAGCAGGTGAATGAAAAAGGTGTTTTCTCGTTTTGCATGTGTCCCGGGGGCATCATCGCTCCTGCTGCCACCTCACCCGGCGAGCTGGTGGTGAACGGCTGGAGCCCTTCCAAAAGAAATAACCCCTATGCCAACAGCGGTATTGTGGTGTCGGTGGAAGAAAAGGATGCCCTGGATTTTTTGAGAAAAGAAAAAAAAGCAACTGCCCTTGTTCATAGCCCATTATTATTGATGCATTTTCAGCAACAGGTGGAACAAAAAGCCTTCCGGGCCGGTGGCGGAAAATTTGTGGCGCCGGCCCTGCGCCTTACCGATTTTGGCGACAATAAAATATCGGCTACCCTTCCCCGTTGTTCTTACGGTCCCGGTGTTCGTCCCGCATCTTTACAGGAAGTATTACCTGGTTTTATCCATCAGCGCCTGCAACAGGCTTTTAAAGAGCAGGGCAAAAAAATGAAAGGATATTATACCCGGGAAGCCATCGTGGTGGCCACCGAATCAAGGACCTCCTCTCCCGTTCGTATTCCCCGCCACCCGGAAACGTTGCAGCATCCCCAATTACAAAACTTCTTTCCCTGCGGTGAAGGGGCCGGTTATGCCGGTGGTATTGTAAGTGCCGCTATGGATGGTGAGCGGGTGGCGCGGCAAATCAGCCATTACCTGCAAACAGTTTGACCCGGCTTTTTTGCAGTTGGCTCCGGCATTGGTGAAGTTGGCCGATTTTTCCGGCTTAGTTCCGCAAGACGTTTAATTTTACGTCCGAAATCAAACCATTATGCACCTACTCGAACTGCAAAACCTGAAAAAATACTTCGCTACCCAAAAAGCAGTGGATGATATCAGCCTCCAGGTGGAAAAAGGACAGATATTCGGTTTACTCGGGCCTAACGGGGCCGGTAAAACGACGCTGATCCGTATGATCACCGGTATATTTTACCCGGATGAAGGCCATATCATTTTCGACGGAAAAATATTTGACCCCATCAAAGATGTGGCCTATATCGGTTATATGCCGGAAGAAAGAGGTCTTTATAAAAAAATGAAGATCGGTGAGCAAACCCTCTACCTGGCACAACTCAAAGGCCTCAGCCGCAGCGATGCCCTGTCAAAGATCAAAGAATGGTTCGTTCGCTTTGAAATGGAGACCTGGTGGAATAAGAAAGTGGAGGACCTGTCAAAAGG
>CAZSGD010000034.1:14632-45177 GCA_964606155.1 uncultured Chitinophaga sp.
TTCGCTTTGAAATGGAGACCTGGTGGAATAAGAAAGTGGAGGACCTGTCAAAAGGCATGTCGCAAAAACTGCAGTTCGTTACCACCGTATTGCACGAACCCAAACTGATTATCCTGGATGAACCCTTCAGTGGCCTGGACCCGGTGAACAGCAATCTTATTAAAGACGAGATCTTCAAACTGGCACAGAAAGGTTGTACGGTTATCTTCAGTACGCACCGTATGGAGCAGGTGGAAGAAATATGCGATCATATTGTGCTGGTCAATAAAGGAAAAAAGATATTAGATGGTACCGTGAAAAATATCAAGCAGCAATTCAAAGAAAACCTGTTCAGTATAGGTATTGATTCCATGCCAGCCAGTGCTAATGGTCATGCGCCTTTTGAGATCGTTGGATCCACCGCCCATTCACATATTGTACGCATTCGTGAGGGCCATAAACCCAACGACGTATTGCAATTCCTGCTGCAACAGCAGGTGACCATTCATTCATTCAATGAGATACTGCCTTCTTTGAATGATATTTTCATCCGGCTGGTGGAAGGAACCCCATCTGCCAGGCAATTTCAGACCGTCAACTCATAACCAACACCGAAAAAAATACTTTCATGCAAAAGATCTGGCTGATCATAAAAAGAGAATACCTGACCAGGGTAAGAAAAAGAATGTTCATCATTGCCACCCTCCTGTTCCCGATACTATATCTCGCTTTGGTCTTTGGAATGGGGTATGTAGCAGAAAAAAACAGGCAACAACTGAATATTGCTGTCATCGACTCCAGTGGTTATTTCAATAAAGCCGCGCTGGATAGGCAAAACAGCATCGACAAAAGCACCACGCTTACTTATATTATACCCGATAGTGCGAATAAGATCATTGAGGACCACAAGAAGGCGGGCTACGATGGATTTATTATTATCCCTGCTATCCACTGGCAATCTGCCAAAACAGATTCCCTGTATATGAAGACGAATAAGTCGTACGGAACAGAAGCAGGTGCCGGTGTGGCCGGAAAGCTGAACCGCATCTGGGATGAAGTAAAAAATGAAGGATTAGGAATTGATGCGGAGAAAACCGCCATCCTCACGAAAAGCAGGATCAGCGTAACCCCTGTAAATTTAAAGGATGAAAAATCGGATGCGCAGGCAGCGCAGGGTATCGCCTTTGTGGCCGGTATCCTTATTTATATGATATTGCTGATCTATGGTTCGCAGGTAATGATGGGCGTAATGGAAGAAAAAACCAACCGAATTGCAGAGATCATTGTGTCATCCGTCAAGCCATTCCAGATGATGCTGGGAAAGATCATCGGCATTGGCCTCGTGGCCCTAACACAGTTTCTATTATGGATCGCCTTCGTGCTGATCATATATAATTTAGGTAAGTCGTCGGGCGGTGCGGCTACAGCCATCGTGGGAAGTATGCAGAAACTGTTCACCTCCGTAGATGTGCCTTTGATTCTGTTTTGTTTTGCTTTTTATTTCCTGGGCGGCTTCTTTTTCTATGCTTCTTTATATGGCGCTATTGGCAGTGCTGCCAATGAAGACATGCGGGAAGCCCAGTCACTCAGTTTCCCCATTACCATGCTGGTCATCCTTTCTCTGAGCATCATGACCACCACTTTCGCCAATCCCAATGGCCCGGTAGCGGTTTGGGCCAGCATTATACCATTCAGCTCGCCCATTGTGATGATGGCCAGGATACCCTATGGCGTGCCCGGAACGGTTCCCTGGTGGCAATTGGGACTGTCCATGTTATTATTAATAGCAGGCTTTATTATGACGGTCTGGTTTGCAGGCAAAATTTATCGCACGGGCATCCTGATGTATGGCAAAAAACCAAGCTGGAAAGAAATGCTGAAATGGGCATTCCGTAAGAACTAATTATTTGTCAACCCCTTATTATGAATCCCTTCCCATCCCGGAAGGGATTTTTTGTTAAAATTTTCTTTTTTGAACAAGTGCTGTAACAAAATACGAAATCAGTCGTATATTTGATACGAAGTATTTCGTGATAAAACAAACTACATCATTAAAAAACTCAGCATTTATGAAACCAGGAACCTTTGCCCATGGGCGTTTATTATTGATTATTGCAGTTGTTGCCCTCACTATCGGGTTGGTATCATGGGGCCACCAGCCATCCCCCGGCCACTACCAGCAAACCGGATATGATACTGTTCCCAAAAAACAAAAAGATACCCGTGAAAAAAAGGTCCGGGATCTTGATGATGTCATCGAAGAATTGAACGAAGTGGACCTGAAAGTGGATGCAGAAAAGATCCGGAAAGAGATCGCAGAATCGATGAAAGAATTTGATGCGGCCAAAATAAAACTGGAAATAGAAAAAGCCATGAAGGAGGTAGATATGGAAAAGATCCAGCGTGAAGTGGAAGCTTCCATTGCCAAAGTGGATTTTGACAAGATCAAAAAGGAAATGGCCGAAGCGATGAAAGAACTGGATGCTGCTAAAATTCAGCAGGAAATACAGGCCTCTATGGCAAAAGTAGATTGGGAAAAGATGAAAAATGAAATGCAGAAAGTGAAAGAGATCGATATGAGCAGGCTCAACGAAGAGATGAAAAAGATGCAGGAAGAGCTGGCTAAAATAGGGCCCGAAGTGGAAAAAAGCCTGGAAAAGGCCAAAGTGGAAATTGAAAAAGCCAGGGCTGAAATGAAAGAATACAAAGAATTTGTGGATGGGTTGGAAAAAGACGGGCTGATCGACAAAAAATCAAACTATAAAATAAAACACAGGGATGGTGTACTGGAAGTGAATGGCAAAAAAGTAGCTGACCAGACCTATAATAAATACCGCAGTTTCCTGGAAAAACATAAATCATTTACCATCGATAAAGATGAGGACGATTTTGATATCGATATGGATTAAGATAAAGTTTGCCAGAACCAGCCATGAAAAACGAAAAGTCCCCCGCCAGCTGGCGGGGGACTTTTGTTATAATATTATTTTACCGTTGCGCTAAATCCCTGCCGTAAAATGGAAGGGGGAAGGCATGATCTCAAAATCGCTGGCTTCGATCATCTCAATGTTCATCTGGAAAGCCTCATCGGTTTTGATCACCACTTTTTCCCGGGTGATCTTCTTGTAGCCGGCTTTTTCAAAAACAAATTTATAGGTGCCTGGCTTCAGCTCATCAAAAGAAAAATTGCCCAGGTCATCGGTGATCACTATTTTTTCCTTTTTGGAAACAAGGTAAGCCGTAATGCTTACATCCTTCAATGGCTTCTTGCTTTCAGAATGAATAACAACTCCGTTCAATTCGTCTTTCTTACCATCTCCTGGCCCCGGCTTATCATCGCTGGCTTTTGCAGCAACAAAGCCCAGGAGGCAAACAGCAGTCATGATCAATTTAGATTTCATCTTACTTGTTTTGAATGGTTGATTAATAACCCTTCATCACATACCAGGCAATAAAATTAAAGCATTTTCAAGGGTTCGGCCAAACCGTCTGTAAATTCTTTCCAGACTTTTTTTACTATTTCCCCGGCCGGTAAAATACGATCCAGCAAGGCGCTTACTTGTCCTATTTCCAGTTCACCCTCTGCCAGGTCGCCTTCAAACATACCTTTTTTGGCCCTGGCCCTCCCTAATAACGTCTTCAGTTCCTCCACCGTTGCCCCCCTTAGTTCGGCAGCCTGCACCTCTTTAAAAAATTCATTTTTGATCAGTCTCACCGGTGTCAGCTGCTTAAGCGTGAGCTGGGTATCCCCTTCCTCCGTATTTACCACCCGGTTTTTGAAGTTTATATGCGAGGAGGCTTCCTCACTTGCCACAAACCGGCTGCCCATCTGCACCCCCTCCGCGCCCATCACCATGGCTGCCAGCATTTGACGGCCATCTGCAATGCCACCTGCGGCGATCACGGGAATTTTTACGGCCTTTGCCACCGCCGGCACCAGTACCATCGTAGTCGTTTCCTCCCTGCCATTATGCCCACCAGCTTCAAATCCCTCGGCCACCACAGCATCGCATCCCGCTTCCTCCGCCTTTTTTGCAAATTTGGAAGAACTAACCACATGCACCACGGTGACACCTTTTTCTTTTAAGACGCTGCTCCATGTTTTGGGGTTACCGGCAGATGTGAAAACGATTTTGACCCCTTCTTCAAGAATGATCCCGATATGTTTGTCTATATCCGGGTATAATAAAGGTACGTTCACAGCAAAGGGACGATTGGTGGCAGATTTACATTTTTGAATATGTTCCCTTAATACATCGGGATACATAGACCCGCTGCCTATCATGCCCAATCCTCCTGCATTACTTACCGCACTGGCCAACCGCCATCCGCTGGCCCAGATCATGCCGGCCTGGATGATAGGATAATCGATATTTAAGAGTTTCGTTATTCTATTTGAAAAAGCGGGTATGCTCATAGAGATATTTTAATCAAAAAAATAATTATAATTTTAAATAAAAAAACATGGAAAAGATACTGAAAGAAGTGAGGAAGTTAACAAATAATCAAAAGCTAAAGCTCTATAACGCCCTTCAAAAAGATCTGTATACTCCTGATAATGCTGCAAAAAAAGAATTGACAACCGATCAGTGGAAAAAAATCACCCATCGCCTGGCCGACCTGGAATCTGGCAAAACAAAAGGTATATCTCTCGGAGAACATTTGAAATGGTTAAAGCAAAGGAGAAATGCCGTATAAGTTGGTCTTTCACCCAGAGGTTAAGATTGAATTGGAGCAAATAATAACTTATTACGAGCAAATCAGCAATAAACTGGCTATTGACTTTGAAACTGAGTTATTACAATGCTATGAAAGGATTACTACTAACCCTTTGCATTATTTTACCCTCCATAAATCGCTAAAGATCCGCCGTGCCTTATTAAAGAGATTTCCTTATAAGATCATCTTCAAAGTACAGAAAAATAAAACGGTTTTCATTCTGGCATTTACACATCACAAAAGAAGATCGTATTGGAAGAAGCGGTCATAAAGATGATAGATAGATGCGAGCCCACGGCTCCCGGCTCCCGCCTCCCGGCTAATGACTATCTATCCCAGGTCAATACTAGTATTATCCCCGATATTCAGCGAACGGGTTTCGCCACGCAGGTTGGTATCGCTTCCGATAATGGAGTCATCCAGCACAATATCAAACAGGTTGGAAAAAGATCCGATGATGGAGTTCTTAACAATAGAATAATCGATCGTGGTATTCTCCCCTATCGCCACATTGGGCCCGATGATGGAATTCTTGATACTGCAGCCGGGAGCAATACTAACAGGCTTTACGATCACTGTATTCTCAAAATTGTATTCCGCATCATTTTGAGCAGCAAACTTCTTCAGCAACGTGGCATTGGATTCCAGCAGGGTTTCTTTCTTTCCACAATCAAACCAGTTCTCCACTTTAAAAGATTTGAATTTTACCCCCGACTGGATCATACATTCCAAAGCATCGGTAAGGCTGTATTCACCATGGCTGCGCAATCCCTGGCGGATATTATTCTCCAGGCACTGAAACAGTTCCGTGGCTTCTTTTATTTTATACACCCCTACCAGGGCCATATTGCTTTTGGGTATCTGCGGTTTCTCCACCACTCTTTCAATAAAACCATCGTCATCAATTTCTGCCACTCCAAAATCGCGGGGGTCGTCCACTTTGCGCACACCAATCATGGAATGAGGGCTTTTCACCACCTCCTCAACATTGTATTCGCAAATGGAATCGCCCAAAACCACAAATACTTCATCGTTGTTCACCAGGTTACGGGTCAGGCGGATAGCATGCCCCACACCCTGGCGGTCCGTCTGGTGTACATAATGGGCAGTTATAGCGGGATGTTTGATCTTTACATAATCCTGGATCTTATCGCCGAGGTAGCCTACAATAAACACGAATTCAGAAATTCCTGCATCTCTTAGCTGATCTATGATGATACTGAGAACCGTTTTTCCGGCAAGTGGGATCAGGGCCTTGGGTTGTGTGTAGCTATGGGGCCTCAATTTGGTGCCGGCGCCTGCCACAGGAATAATAGCTTTCATTTATTCAGCTAATGTTTAATACTAATCAAAAGCCAACGAAAGTAACACTTTTGGAACAAACAAAAATCCCGTTTTAAAAACCCATTACATTCGCTGCTCGCTTACTTTTGCAGCAGGCAAATCCTTAATCAGCACCGCTTTATAATTTTCAAACTTCAACATGCAAAAAGACACAGCCGTATTTGATCTCATCCGGAAAGAACTCGACCGCCAGCGTCATGGAATTGAACTCATTGCCTCTGAAAATTTCACCTCCCTGCAGGTGATGCAGGCCATGGGCACGGTTCCCACCAATAAATATGCAGAAGGTTACCCGGGTAAACGCTATTATGGCGGCTGTGAAGTGGTGGATGAAATAGAAAGCCTGGCCATTGAACGTTTGAAAAAAATATTCAACTGCTCCTGGGCCAATGTGCAGCCACATAGCGGGGCGCAGGCCAATGGGGCCGTTTTTCTGGCTGTGATGAAACCCGGTGAAAAATTCCTGGGACTTGACCTGAGCATGGGTGGTCACCTGACACATGGAAGCCCGGCCAATTTCAGCGGTAAAACCTACCATGCACTTCATTATGGGGTAACCAAAGAGGGTATTGTGGATTATGACCAACTGGAAAACAAAGCCCGCACTGAAAAACCAAAGATGATCATTTGCGGCGCCTCTGCTTACAGCCGTGACTGGGATTATAAACGCATCCGTGCCGTGGCCGATGAAATAGGAGCTGTCGTATTTGCTGATATTGCACACCCTGCCGGCCTCATCGCCACAGGTTTGCTCAACGATCCTTTTGAACATTGTCATATTGTATCCTCCACCACCCATAAAACCTTACGCGGGCCCAGAGGGGGCATCATCATGCTGCGGCATGATTTTGAAAATCCCTGGGGATTAAAAGATCCCAAGGGAAACCTGAGAATGATGAGTTCGCTGCTCGACCTGGCTGTATTTCCGGGTTCACAAGGCGGGCCATTGGAACATGTGATCGCGGCCAAAGCCGTATCATTTGGAGAAATTCTCAGCGAAGATTTTAAATCCTATGGCAAACAGGTTATCGCCAATGCACAGGCAATGGCTAAGGCATTTGTATCAAAAGGTTACCAGCTCATCAGCCATGGCACCGACAACCACCTGATGCTGATCGATCTTCGCAATAAGAACCTGACGGGTAAGAAAGCACAGGAAACCCTGGACAAAGCGCATATTACCCTCAATAAAAATGCAGTGCCTTTTGATGATAAATCCCCATTTGTCACCTCGGGTATTCGTATTGGTGTTCCGGCCGTTACCACAAGGGGCATGAAAGAAACGCATATGGAAACAGTGGTGGACATGGTGGACAAAGTGCTGATGAATGCAGATAATGAGGCCGTGACCGGTGAAGTAAAAAAAGAAGTGAAGGGTTTCATGCAGCAATTCCCGCTATACCCCGAATTAGGATAAGAACAGTAAAAAATCACCGATATGATCCAGCGTCAGCAAACATTATGGCTTCTGTTAGCCACCGCCGCAACCGTTATGTCTTTTTTGTTCCCCTTTGCCACAGGAACGGCGAAAATTGAAAATACTTCGATGGAAAAAATTGTAGAGCTGGATGCCGGAAGTAATTTTCAGCTGGTATTGTTGTCCATTGCTTCTGTCGCCATTTCTTTTATCACCATTTTTCTTTTTAAGAACCGTAAGCAGCAACAATGGTTATGCCTGCTGGGTTTACTGATCTCCGGCTTAATTGTTTTTTTCTTTGCCATGGAAATGAACAAGCTGATCAAACCCACCCCGGCTTTATGGGCTGTTCTTCCGGTACTCACATTTATCTCTTATTTCATGGCTTATCGTGGTGTTCGTAAAGATGAAAAGCTGGTGAAATCATTGGATAAGCTGAGGTAGTTGGTTGGTTCATTGGTTAATTAGTATCCCTCTGCCGTTCATTCCGCTCATTCCCTTCATCCTTCCTCTGTTCCTCTGTTCTCCCGTTCTCTTGTTCCCCTGTTCCTCTGTTCTTCTGTTCTATTGTTTTACCGTTCCATGTCGGCTTCGACGAACTCCCACGATTTACATCGGGGCAGGCACCCTGACAACAGGCAGTTGTTCATCCGTTCCTCTGTTCTATTGCTCCTCTGTTCCTCTGTTCTTCTGTTCTATTCTTCCTCTGTTCTGTACTTTTTCTTTCTCCAAAAAACTAATACTTATTCCCCTGTCCCCGGTAAGTGTTATCCCTGATTTTCCATTATCTTCCACCATTTCAATTGCTTATACTTTTAGTTTTTTATATGTTAGTTCAAATCCAATCCATCCTTCATGAAGACCACCCTGTTCTTCATTATATTGTCGTTTTCTCTTACCCGATCTTTTGCACAAATTGATCCTTCTACGCCATGGACATGGATGAAAGGCGATAACGTTGTTGACCAACCCGGCGTGTATGGTACACAAGGAATAGCTGCCACTTTAAATAAACCCGGTTCCCGAAATTCATCTGTTACCTGGAGAGATGCTGCAGGCGACCTCTGGTTATTTGGAGGTATTGGTTATGCAGATGCCACCACCGGTTACCTGAACGACCTGTGGAAATATGAGCCTTTAAATAACAAATGGGCCTGGGTAAAAGGAGATACGCTGATCCAGCAAATAAGTGTGTACGGAACCAAAGGCATTGCTGATCCCAATAACAAACCCGGCGGTATCTATTCAGGTGTTTCCTGGACCGATGCCAGTAATAATTTATGGCTCTTCGGCGGGTTTGGTATTGCACACAACGAACCTGGTTTCTTAAACACCCTCTGGAAATATGATCCCTCCCTGAATCAATGGACATGGGTGAAAGGCGATAGCACCGTTGATCAAACAGGTGTGTATGGCACAAAAGGAAATGCACATAACAATAATAAACCCGGCGCAAGATATGGCAGCCGCACCTGGACAGATGCAGCAGGCAATCTCTGGCTGTTTGGCGGTTATGGTTATGACGAGAATGATCCCGGTATACTGAATGATCTCTGGAAATACAATATCGCTACCAACAAATGGACATGGATGGAAGGAGATAAAATAATCAACCAGCCCGGTGTATATGGCACAAAAGGCGTAGCCAACGCTGCGAATAAACCCGGCGCCAGGTATGTGAGCACTTCCTGGATGGATGAGAATGGTGATCTCTGGTTATTTGGCGGATA
Source organism: uncultured Chitinophaga sp. (assembly GCA_964606155.1). Classification (GTDB taxonomy): domain Bacteria; phylum Bacteroidota; class Bacteroidia; order Chitinophagales; family Chitinophagaceae; genus JJ008. The sequence continues at coordinate 23,822 of CAZSGD010000034.1, forward strand.
TGGCTATGATGAGAATAACGAAGGTGTTTTGAATGATCTGTGGAAATACAATATTTCTTCCGGCAACTGGACCTGGCTGAATGGTGATAATCTTATCGATCAGCATGCAGTGTATGGCAACCTGGGTGTGGCCGCAGCCACCAATAAACCCGGTGCCAGGTATATCAGCTCTTCCTGGGTGGATGCAGCCGGCGAACTCTGGTTGTTTGGCGGATATGGGTATGATGCCGTGAACCAGGGCTACCTGAATGATCTGTGGAAATATAGTGCCTCTGTCAACCAATGGATATGGGTAAAAGGTGATGATGAAGTGGACCAGACCGGTATTTATGGTATACAGGGCCTTGCTTCCAGCTCCAATAAATCCGGGGCCAGAACAGGAAGTGTATCCTGGGCAGATGGAATTGGCAACCTGTGGTTATTTGGCGGGTATGGTTATGATGGTGCCACTTCCGGCACACTGAATGATCTATGGAAGATCAACGGCGCCCCCCTGCCCCTGCCTGTCAAATTACTCTCCTTTACAGGTGTGCTGAAAAACGACATTGTTACCCTGCAGTGGCAAACAGAAACTGAAACAGACTTTAATTATTTTTCTGTTCAGCGAAGCTTTGATGGGATCAACTTTACTGAATCAGGTGTGGTTTATGGTAAAGGAGGAACCGGGAGAAATGATTATACATTCACAGATCATAGTCTTAAAAACCGTTTGGAGCAAGTGGTATATTACCGCCTTAAACTGGTGGACCAGGACGGAAGATTTAACTACAGCAAAATTCTGCGATTCGACAGGAAACCAAATAGCCCTGTTCTTTCGCTGTTCCCTAACCCTGCCACACAAACCATCAGTTTGTCATTTGACCAGGGAAATGCCTCTAAAACCCTAATAAACATAACGGATATGAAAGGAAGTATCGTAAAAACCCAAACAGTTGCGCTGGCTGCAGGCAGAAACAGCCTCACAGTGGAGGTCAGCACGCTTTCAGCAGGCTTGTATGTAATCACCATTGTAAGCGACACAGGCGTGATACAGCAAAAATTCATCAAGCAATAAAAGAAAAGCCCCGGCGATAAATGCCGGGGCTTTTTAGTCAACTATTGGAACCTTTATTGAAGTACAAACATTTTACTTTCCTTATAGTTATCACCTGCTATCAGCAGGTTGTAAACACCTGGTCTTACAGATGATGGCAGGGATACAGTCTGCGTAACATTACCGCCCTGGTGGCTGATACGCTGTGCAAACACTTCCTGGCCGGCTGCATTGAACACCCGCAGGTTGTACTGTCCTTTCATACCACTGAAGCCGATGGACATTTCGTTACCCACAACCGGGTTGGGATAAAGTGTGATGCCTTTCGGGCTTCTGCCGATCTCTACCTTCAGTGATTTGCTGTATACTTGCTTACCATCAAATTCGATAGCCCTTACACGATAGAAATTAGCACCGTTCAGCGGAGCAGCATCATAAGCCACATAGCTTTGTTTGTCGCTCATATTGCTACGGGCCGCTACAGTGCTTACCACTACGCTAAAGTCAACACCATTAGAAGAACGCTCCACGATATAGTTAGCAATATTCTCTTCTGTTTGGTTGGTCCACTCGATCTGCACACCTGTTCCTTTTTCAAAAGCCTTTACATCAGAGAATTTAACAGGAAGCGGGTTACCTGTCAGCACAGCAGAACCGAGTGCAAAAGGACTGAATACAGTTACAGCATTCATAGTAATGGTACCCGTTGTATTGCTACCCGTGGGCGTACCACCGAATGAGTTCCAGGTATTCGTAGTCACATCATCAAAATGAACAAGTCTTAATTGTGTATAATCTGTAACGTAAGCCACAGGGCCGCAGCCGCTGCCGCTGAACCAGCCCATGGTGATATTAATAGAATTGGCTGTACCAGCATCAGCAATTTCATCCAGGTCCCAGTATTCACAATTGCTTACATGGTAGATAGAACTGGAAATAGCTGCATTGATAGGGCCCAGTGCAGTAGCGCTTTCCCTTCTGTACTCGGCCTGGAAAATATCACCAGTATTATTAGGAGCAGAGATGGTAACAGGAGAATACAAACCTCCCTTTCCTACAGGAAAAGTAAAGGCATCGTTACCCACTTTTCTCAGCGGACCACTAACATAGCTAGAGTTAGTACCAGCAGAAGATGTTGCATTATCTGCCAGAATCAACAAGTTTGTGGTAGTGGTTATTAAATTACCCGTTGTTAAAGTCAAAGCAGTATTGATGGTTTTAGTAGCATTCAACGTAACACCATTTGCATTATCAATTCTTAAGCGGGAAGGATTCGCTCCAGTTCCGCCAAACTCAACATCGGAAGTGTTTTGAGCGGCGGAGCCTTTATATTCCAGTATAGCAGCAGCGTTATAAGTTGGAGTTCCACCTAAAGCAATAGCAGTTCCCTGCATAGATAATAAAGCGTTGATCGTTGTTGCTGTAACGGCAGAAAATGTCTTATCTCCGCTTCCTGACAGGATCAGGGTGCTGTACGTGGTAGCTCTAATGGTTTGTGCGCCGGCAAACATATAGTTAACAATATTGCCTGCCGCAGTGGCCGTTAATGTGGTAATACCTATAGCACCACCAAAGTTTATTTTCAGATTACCTGCGGCTGCATTAATTAATTCTCCCGAACCTGCAAGGCTGGCTGTAATGGTAAGGTCAGCTGTATTAGTCAAATCGTCGGTACCACTGTTAACAGTAAGATTAGGGATTGTAATAGCAGTGGCTCCACTGATAGTCTGATCTGCATCAAACAACTGAACACCGGTACCTGCATTGAAAGTGGCCCCATCATGATCAAGGCCACCATTAAAAGTTACACCTTCATTCACAGTATTATCCCAAACACCGCCGGAAAGAATGGATACCAGGCCATTGAAAGTCTTGGTACCAGAAGTACCGCCATTAATAGTTAAAGTGCCCGATAAATCAACATCGCCATTATTTGTAAAATTAAAAGCTCCGATGGTCAAAGAAGTACCGGCTCCTACAGTTGTCACATCAGTTACTGTAAAGTTTGCACCAGTAGTCAGACTGGCTGTGCCGCTTAAATTAAGATCATTGCCAACTGTCAGCGTATTGGCTGTGGTAACTGAAGCAGACCCATCAAGATTAAGATCATCATTGATAGTAAGTGTGGCAGGAAGTGTTTTCACTCCGCTGCCAGACAGGGTCAATCTATCATACGTTTGAGAACGGATTGTTTGTGCTGCACCGTTATAATTTACATAGCCATCAATAGCTGGGTTAATCGCACCACCTGTAGCACTCACTGTTCCGCCAATATTTAATGAACCGTTCGCTGCGATTGTAATAAAGTTCTCAGCACCTGCAGCTCCATTTAAGGCAATGCTGCTGGATACAGTGGCTGAACCACCCGCACCAATTGCTAAAGTAGATGCACTATTACCGGGAGCCACATCTGCCATAGTCAGTGATACACAAGTAAGGGTACCTGTTGTAGTTAAAGTAATGGTCCGGGCACTTGTTCCGTCTGTACCGGCATTCACCACTACGGCACCGGAACCACCGGAAGCGGTGGTAACATTCAACGAAAAACCTGTGTTAACAGTAATACCCGTTGCAGTGGCTCCTCCATTGATAGTAAGACTGGCACAGCTGGCAGCTACAGGAACTGTTACGGTAACACCATTGTTGATAATTACATCATCAGCAGCAGTAGGTGGTGTGGCTCCTCCCCATGTTGCGTTCACATTCCAGGGGCCGCTAACTGAAGCAGTTTTTTGTGCCCCCACATGAGATGCGATCAGCATCATCATCAGCACCAGCATGGCTGAATTGAATAAACGTAAACTCTTTTTCATGCTCAAGAATTTTTAAAATGTTTAAAAGGTTCCAAATTGATTTGGCTTCACATGGGGGATATGCACGGCATTCAGCAGGGATTGGAAAAAGAGTATTTTGAACAGTTCAAAACTGTTATGAAATCTGGTCCGTTTGTGGAATTTCTAATAGAGGATAAAAGGCACGGATTTGCAGAGGATGGATAATAGAAAAAATACGATAGAGAATCAAAGATATTACGATAACAGAGCTTTTGCAAGTTTTGTCAGTAATTTTTTTGAGCCTCTACCCGTCTCGTAATTCTACGAAATTTCCGAGACAAAATGAGGTCTGTAAACCCCCTGAAAATGGTCATATAAACGCCGCAGTATGGCTCTGTTTGTTTTTCTTCAGATCGGCAGGCTTACCGGCAAATACCAGGTTTCCGCCCTCATCACCGGCCTCGGGGCCCAAATCGATCACCCAGTCGGCAGAACGGATCACATCCATATTATGCTCAATCACAATAATGGAGTGTCCCTGCTCGATCAAAGCATGGAACGAAGTCAATAATTTATTAATATCATGAAAATGCAGGCCCGTGGTCGGCTCATCAAAAATGAAGAGTATTTTACCAGCTGACCTTCCTTTGCCCAGGAAGGAGGCCAGTTTTACACGCTGTGCCTCCCCGCCAGACAAGGTATCTGATGACTGCCCCAGTTTTACATACCCCAGGCCCACATCACTCAATGGCTGTATGGCTTTAGCAATATTCTTTTCCTCGTAAAAAAATTGAATGGCTTCATCCACACTCATCTCCAGTACATCATAAATACTCTTTTCTTTATACTGCACTTCCAGCACTTCTTCCTTGAATTTTTTTCCGCCACACACTTCACAGGTCAGGTGCACATCGGCCAGGAACTGCATCTCCACCACCTGTTCCCCTTCCCCTTTACAGGTATCACAACGGCCTCCATCCACATTAAAGGAGAAATGTTTGGGCAAAAAACCCCTCATCTTACTTAAGGGCTGCTTGGCAAACAGGTCGCGGATCTCATCATACGCTTTGATATAGGTAACCGGGTTGCTTCTGGAAGATTTACCAATAGGGTTCTGGTCCACCAGTTCAATTTGTGAAACACCTTCAATATCACCACTGATCGTTTTATGATAGCCTATCTTATCACCAAACTCACCTTTGAGTTTACGCATGGCAGGATATAATATCTGTTTAACGAGTGTTGTTTTCCCGCTGCCACTTACACCACAAACCACGCAAAGCACATTCAGCGGAAATTCAACTGTAATATTTTTCAGGTTATGTTGCCGGGCGCCTTCCACTTTCAGCGACCGGTTCCATTTACGCACATTTTTGGGCGGCTCGATCTTCAACACCCCATCCAGGTATTTACCTGTAAGGCTCATAGGGTTTGAAATGATATGGTCATAGTCCCCTTCTGCCACCACTTCACCACCCAGGTGCGATGCCAGAGGCCCCATGTCGATAATATGATCTGCTTCCCGCATCATCATTTCATCATGCTCCACCACCACCACGGTATTACCCAGGTCCCTGAGTTCCTTTAATACTTTAATAAGATTAGCTGTATCCCTGGAATGAAGACCAATAGAAGGCTCATCAAGAATATATAAAGAGCTGGTGAGATTGCTTCCCAGGCTGCGTGTAAGTTGTATACGCTGGCTTTCACCGCCGCTCAGCGAGTTGGCCAGCCGGCTCATCGTGAGGTAGCCCAATCCCACTTTTAATAAAGTATCCAGGCGATTATTTATTTCCAGCAGTATCCGCTTCGCCACCTGCTTATCATGCTCACTGATCTTTGCCGGCAATTCGTCAAACCATTTTTTGAGATCTCTTGATGGCAAATCGCTTAACTCACCAATATGCTTTCCGTTTACTTTTACATACAAGGCTTCTTTTCGCAAACGATAACCATGGCAATCGGGACAGGCTGTTCTGCCCCGGTAGCGGCTCAGCAGCACCCTGTACTGCACTTTATATAATTGTGACTCCACATCTTTAAAGAAGTCGTTGATACCATACACGCCGTTACTACCTTCCCATAATTGTTTGTATTGTTTATCGGTAAGATCTGCAATGGCCTTATGAACAGGGAAATCAAATTTCCGGGCGCCTTTTACAAAATTCTGTCTCCACCAGTCCAGCTTCTCTCCTTTCCAGGGTGCCACCGCCCCATCATACACACTCAGGCGCCTGTCGGGGATCACCAGGTCGGCATCAATACCGAGCACCTGTGAAAATCCTTCGCAGGTGGGACAAGCACCAAATGGATTATTGAAAGAAAAAAGATTGGGCGCAGGCTCCTCAAAAGTCATCCCATCCAGCTCAAACCGGTTGTTGAAATGAAGTAGTGAAGGGGTAATGGGCAATGGTGTACCTTTCTTCTTTGAACTGCCGGCTGCCGACTGCTGACTGCCAACTGCTGACTGCTGATCACCAACTGCCGTCTGTATATCCAAATACACATCCCCCTCTCCTTCATAAAACGCAGTACCTATTGAATCAGCAATGCGGTGCTTATCATCTTCATCAAATTCTTTTACAACAATCCTGTCGACCAAAATAAAAAGAGAGCTGTCTTTGGCTTTAAATTTCGACTTGAGTTCTTTATCGGACAATTCCATTAATTCTTCAATCCTGTGGGTTACTCCCGGCTCAGGGCTCCCGGCTTCTGACTCCCGGCTATAAACCCTCGAAAAACCTTTTTGCACCAATACATTCAATTCCTCTTTAATATCTCGGTTCTTATGCTGCTTAAAAGTGGCCAGGATAAACACCCTCGTTCCTGCTTCCAGTTTGCAGATCGCATCCATTACATCTGCCACATCATCCTTCTTTACTTCCCTGCCGGAAACAGGTGAAATCGTCTTTCCAACGCGGGCAAAGAGCAGCCGGAGATAATCATAGATCTCTGTCATGCTGCCCACGGTACTCCGGGGGGTGCGGGTTATCACTTTTTGTTCGATAGCAATGGCGGGGCACAATCCTTTGATCACATCCACATCCGGCTTATTCATCCGGTTCAGAAACTGGCGGGCATAAGCGCTCAGACTTTCTGCGTATCGGCGTTGTCCTTCGGCATAAAGGGTGTCAATGGTCAGTGATGATTTGCCGGAACCTGATACGCCGGTGACCACCACGAGCTTATTCCGGGGTATCTCCACCGTAATATTTTTCAGGTTATGCACCCGGGCACCCCTGATCAGGATGTTTTCTGCGGAAATTACGGTCGCCGCTTTAGCGGACTTCTTCTCTTTTATTATTTTTTCCATTATTGTGTCTGCAAATGTAAAGCCTTGTGTGGCTTAATATTCCGGGGAAACTCTTAACATTTCTTTAGCGTCTAACTATACATTTTACTTTTACAAATGTTTGGCAATTTCGTGAAAAGGGCTATTTTTAAATTCCAATATCCGAAAAAATGAAAAACCAAAAATTGACCCAGCCTATCGCACAAACTTCTACTTTGTTTTAACCCGATCTGAATCACGCAACCAATATCCATTTGAATCTGCTGTTGTGCATACATCAGCAACTAAACCTTAACTGTAGGAGTTTATGAAAGCTTTATCAAAAAAAACCGATCACGAACTGATCCATCTGTTTACGGATGGAAACCTTGACGCCCTGGAAACCCTGGTGCTCCGCCACAAGGACAAACTCTACACGTCAATCCTATTCCTGGTAAAAGACAAATACCTCGCCGAGGACATCTTCCAGGATGTTTTTATACGCATTATTGATACGATGCGGGGCGGCCGCTACACCGAGGAGGGTAAATTCCTTCCCTGGGCCATGCGTATTGCCCATAACCTCTGCGTGGACCATTTCCGGAAAGTAAAACGCACCCCCACGATCCGTAACGGGGAGGATAAAGATATTTTTGAAGTACTTAATTTTTCAGAAGACAGCGCTGAAACTTCGATGATGAAAAGACAAAGCCACGATCGTGTACGCGATATGCTGCAGCGTCTTCCCGAAGATCAGCGTGAAGTGATCATCTTACGTCATTATGCTGACATGAGCTTTAAGGAAATCGCCGCTGCCACCAATTGCAGTATTAACACGGCTTTGGGACGTATGCGCTATGGATTGATTAATTTGCGTAAGCTGATGACCCAAAAGCAAATTGCTCTTTAAGAATTTGTCATTCTGTATCTCCGACTGGAGAACAGGATTCATTATACAGGATCCTTGCTTGCTTGCCAGCACGCTGAAACAGCAACCGGGATAGATGAAAATATCTTCGTTAATGCTTCAGTTGACCATTCCCATAGGCTGATGCAGAATGACACCAAATTGAAGAAACCCCCTTCCGAAGCTTCGGGACGGGGTTTCTTTTTATAGTTACTTCTTCTTTTTCCGGTATGTTTCCAACCCGCATTCCAGCCATTGCACAAATTCATCCACATCAGGAGTATAATATTTTGTTTTAGTCAATGCCACCTGGTCCGGGCTCAGGATGGCATACTGCGGTTGTGAAGTGGCATCAAAATTCTCGATCTGGAAAGTAGACCATTTGTCTCCCACCGAAATAATGGATTTATCAATGCCGCTGGATAGCTTCTCCACGGTCTGTTCGGCAAGAGGTAATTTATTTTTCTCATCCACGTACAACGACACTACGATGAACTCATGCCGCATCAGGCTGTCCACCACCGGATCAGGCCAGACTTTTTCTTCCATTCTCCGGCAGTTCACACAGGCCCAGCCGGTAAAATCGATCAGCACAGGTTTGTTCTGTTCCTTTGCCAGTTGCAGGGCTTTCGCATAATCGTTATGTATCGGCTCAAATATTTTATCCTTGCCCTTGCCCGAATAAAAATAGCTATAGGTCTTTGGCGGCGGGAATCCGCTGATCAGGTCGAGTCGGGAAGACCTGGGATAGAGAAGGCCCTGGGCCAGATAAATAGTGAAGGAACCAAAAAGAATGATAAAAGCGATCCTGGTGAATGAAAATTTCTTTACCGGTGAACTGTGCTTTAATTTCAGCACACCCAGCAGGTATAATACCATCAGCACCCCGATCAAAATCCAGAGGCCGAGGAACAACTCTCTTTTGAGCAAGCCCCATTGCTTTACCAGGTCGGCATTAGACAGGAATTTAACGGCCAGGGCCAGCTCTAAAAACCCAAGAATCACTTTCACGTCTGTCATCCAGCCGCCCGATTTGGGCAATGATTGCAGCCAATGGGGGAACATGGCAAACAGGGCAAAAGGAAGGCCCAGGGCCAGCCCAAAACCCGCTGCGCCCACCGTAAGCGGCCAGGCGCCCTGGTTGGCCACACCCACCAGCAAAGTACCTAGTATCGGGCCTGTGCAAGAGAAAGACACAATGGCCAGCGTGGACGACATAAAGAAAATACCCCCCAGGTTACCCAACCCCGACTTTGAATCCATTTTATTGGCCAGCCCCGATGGCAGGCCGATCTCGAAAAGACCAAAAAAAGAAAGGGCAAAGAATACAAAGATGGCAAAGAAGAAAATGTTCAGGACCACATTGGTGGAAATATTATTGAAGATCTCCGGGCTGATGGCTTTGCCGGCCACATGAAAAGGAATGGTGATACCTACATAGATCAGGAAGATGAACAAGCCATATAAAACGGCATTCTGCACCCCCTGCTTCTTCTCGCCTGAACGTTTGGTAAAAAAAGTAACCGTAACCGGGATCATCGGAAACACACAGGGTGTGAGCAAAGCAATGAGACCGCCCAATAATCCCAGCAAAAAGATCGTCAACAGGCTTTTATTTTTTGTTCCCTCATCGCCGCAGGGAGAAACAGGTTTATTAATATCAATGGAAGGTATCTTAATCCTGGCCGCCTGCACCCCACCTTCCAGGTTTAAAACAAAAGAAGCCATGGTGGAGGGATAAAACTCATCGTTTTTCCCATAGGAGTAATATAAGGTGCCGGGCAATTTGGCCGGCACAGTTCCTTTAATTTGTATAATGGCTTTCCATTGAATGCCGGCTTCATATACTTTTACTTTTGTACCGGTGAATACGTCACTGACCACTTCCATCGGTGCTTCTTCCAAAACAAAATCTCCTTCCTGTACCACACCCGAATCTGCGAATTTTAATTCCGTGGTCCTGATGTCGAGCAACACCTGGTTAGGTGCATACACCTGCCAGCCATTTTTGACAGTGCCGGAAAAAGTGAGCTCGTATTTCCCTTCCCCGATTTTTTTGCTCTCTGCTTTCCAGTTATCCAGTACACCGGTAGTATCCTGTGCATGAACGGGGGCGATGAAAAAAAATAATAATAGTAATGAAGTAAAAAAAAGATATGTCGGGCGCATTACATTTCAGTTTGAAAAAACAAACGAGTTCTGCGGGAGAACTCGTTATATATAAGATCGGTTTGTTTCACTTTATTTTATTGGCACGCTGATATTAACCGTTTTCGGGGGCAGGCACTGGTGATCATCACAGGTCTGGTATTCAACGGTACCGGTAAAGTTGGTCTTTACTTTTGACTTCAGCTTTACTTTTTGAACAAAGCTCACTGTTTTGGAATACTGGTGAAGCGTAACACCCAGCTCCTTGTCCTTATATTTTTCCAGGGACCCTACTTCTTTCACTTTTCCCTCAAGGGTAAAAAGCGGGTTGGCATTAATGGTGAAAGTGGTGGGTATCACATCCACGTCCTCCGGCTGTGTTTGGGAATAAATATGCCATTTGTTCTGTAAAGTGGCGGTCATCGTGATCTCAAAGGTCTTATCATCAATTTTTTTGGCACTGAATGCCCAGCTTACAGGATTCAGTTGTGCATAGGACATCATAGTCCCGGTTAAAACAATGGTCAGTAGTAATAGTTTCTTCATATTCCTGAATTAAATATCGTTGCAAATTTCCGGCTTTTTGGCCTTTCCAACTGTTAAAATCGATAGGCAAAATTAGCTTTCCAAAAATGATTTATTTGTAATGAAAATGACGAATGTTCCATAATTATTGTTAAGATGCTGTTTGAACAGCCCTGGTTGCCTGTCTTTTATATAAAAGGTAATCTTTCAGGAAAAAAGCACCGCCCCAGGGGTTTTATACCAGCACTTCGCTCATCAGCAGGTTCTTGATGATCTCCCTGCCATCGGTATTGCCCAGCACTTCTGAACAGGCCCTTTCGGGGTGCGGCATCATACCAAATACGTTTCTGCCGGCATTACAGATTCCGGCTATATTGCGGATAGCGCCATTTGGATTGGCCGCTGTATTTATCTTCCCTCTTTCATCGCAATAGTAAAAAATTACCTGGCCGTTTGCTTCCAGTTCATTCAGTGTTTTTTCATCCGCATAATATCTTCCTTCACCATGTGCCACCGGGATCTTATAGATCCTTTCTGAATCAGGGGTGATAAAGACATTTTTGCAAACAAACTGCTGATGCCCGTTGCGCAATAAAGCACCCGGCAGCAAATGAGATTCACAGAGGATCTGGAAGCCATTACATACGCCAAATACTTTTCCGCCGGCCTGGGCAAACTCGATCACACTTTGCATCATGGGACTGAACCGGGCAATAGCGCCGCAACGCAGGTAGTCGCCATAAGAAAAACCCCCGGGTAAAATGATACAGTCCTCAGTATTGAATTTACTGAGGTCCCTGTCCTTATGCCAAAGCATGGTAACATCCTGGCCCAGGTCGTGGGTCAGGGCATCATACATATCTCTGTCACAATTAGAACCGGGAAAAACAACTACGCCAAATTTCATAGTAGAATATTGCTTGGTAAGAAGCAACGAAGATAAAAAAAGTCGGCCAACTGCTTTCCACCAATTACCAACGGGTAGTGGCCAGAAAACACAAATGATAAATACAGCCACTGAATCATTGAAACACAGTGACTGCTCACTACCAGCCAGGCCCTTTATACTGATAGGCAAGGATAAAGGCTGTGGTCAGCCAGAAAATGATCAGGATCAGTATCCGTAAATTAGAATAAAGGTAGGTACAGGCATGGAAAGCTGCGAAGGGTATGGCTGCCATCACCCAGTTCTCAAATGTGTCACTATTATTCACGAAAGGAATGAAAATGGCGCCTAAAAGGTAGATCAGGATCAGGCTCCAGCCCTTTCTCACCTGTATCAGCATACGACGGAGGCTGTCCTGCACATAATAACCTCCCATCAGGAAAGGGATGGTCAATAAGAATACACTGCCGGCCAGCCAGGCTGATTGTTTTAAGGTGGGTAAACTGATCACAAAATGCGGCAACAGGTTTTGCCAGTTCCATTGCCCTGCAATAAAGAGGTAGATGGCATAAAAATAAAAGGGTGTGGTAACCCCTACGATACAAAGCACCCATTCATTCAGTCTGAAAGGCCGCATGACCATCAGGGCCAGCAATATCCAAACGAGGAAGGTAAGGGCGGGGAAAAACAGGAAGGCAGCGATACCCAGTGCCAGTCCAATATTAAAGATGGCACCCCTGGCCCTTTCCTGGTTATATACCCTGAATAACCCCGATAAAATAAGGAGCAGGATCGTATTAATGATAAGTGGGGCAGAAAAATAATTCCACTCCGGGAACAGGGAGGTTACCAGCATATAGGCCATCCCGGGAAAATAACTGGAGCGGCTCATCATCCGTTGGTTGTTCATGAACTGTGTTAGCTGTATGGCCTGCAGGAACAACAACCCAAAGGCAAGGACAGGATAAAGCGCGGCATTCCCTTTAATATTTGCCGACAGAAAGCTAAGTATTGAGGCAAAAAAAGGGCTGTCGTCTGGCTCAATGACGGGCACATGGGGGTGCAGGAACATCGGTAATTTGATGAGGATACCGAAAACCAGCAACAGAATGATATTCGCCGGATTTTTTTGTCTGAATATGGCGATCACGGATAAAGGACAGGATTGTTGGTTTAGTTATAATCGATTTTGGCAAAGCAAATATAGTTACGATATGCACACGGAATGATCATTTGCCTCGCACTTACCTGTTTACCGTATTTTGGCATGAATTCATAGCCTTTATCCAGGTTTTTCAACGTAGGATTCCTTGTCATTTCTCCCTTTGGGGTAATACTGAAGTCCGTCAGCAGGTTATTCCTCCTTTCCGGCTGGTTAAAGAGAAACCGGATCTCGCCACCGGTGTTCATCAGCTGGTAAGAGATCAGGTCATCCGATTCATCATCAAACTGGGATTTACCGATGACATTACTCCATTCCAGCTTTCCATCAGGGCTATAAGAAAGTATAGCGATATTATCAGCATGGTAACGGACCGCCTGGTTGGTGGAGCGTGACCTCCACCAAAAACGGCTATAGTATGGTGAATAGTAGTAATAGTTGTTATAATAAGGGGACATATAGGGTGATCCATACAGGTAGTCCCAGCGACTGAAGCTGTTGAAACGGGAAGTGGTATAATAAGCTTCACCGCCAATGATGAAACCGCCATCCCGGCGTGTAATGACATCCCGGATAAAATAATCGTTGAAAGCCATCTTCTGGCTGGCATCCCCACGGGCTTCTTTCTTCAGCTCATCGGAGAAAATGGCCACATCCTCTAATACCGGTTTTTCTGTTTTTTTATCCCATACATAGAAATAAAGACCGTCTATATTGCCCCTTCTTTCTGCATAATAGAAGGAAGTAAGGATGTACCGCTTGTTGAAATTGTCGACTTTGATATGGATCTCATCCAGGAAGGTCTTTTCCAGTTTCAGCTCCCGGTAGGTGAGGGTATCGGCCAGGGCATGTTTGACTACAAAGGAGGCGCTGGTGATATTATCATTGCCGGTTCTGACAAACTTACTGAACACGATATCTCCATCATTATCCAGGTTGAAGTCGGTGAGAAAATCATTTCTTTCTTCCATGGGTACCGGCAGCCTGCTTTTTTTGATCAATTGCAGTTTGTCGTCATAGAGCATGGTGGTCATATAATACATCCTGCGATTGCGGCTGTTGATCTTGAAGATCCCGATCTTGCTCTTGTCTTCACTGCCCAGCACAGTATAAATATTGTTATCTGCGGCAAACCCGATATGGGTGGTATCGAGCTCCATCACATCCCCAATTTTTTTACCATCGGCCCCGATCCGGGACATCATACAATAAACGATATTCTTTTTCTGGAACTGGTAGATCATGTAAGCAAAATCGCCATAGGGAAAGAAGTCCACATTGATCATCCGGTCGTTGGCCGGCACATAATCCTGTTCTTCTTTGCCTATTTGCAGCATATCATTGTCGAGTACCACGATCCAGTTACGGTTCCTGATCTGCTTATAAATGAGGAAATTGCCTTTGATCTTACCGACAATATCAAACTCCAGCCTGCGGGAGTCTTCTTTATCGGGTTCAGAGTAAACGATCCTCTGACTAGTGGCCGGCAATGCAATAACTAATATTAGTACGGCTATCATCCACCTGCGGAATAACATAAGAATCTGGGGTTTTTGCGTATTAAAGTTACAGGTTGGCTGCCAAAACCGTTCCTGTTATTTTATGGCCGATGCAATACATCCGCCATTTACATGAACGACGCAAAAAAAATACCGGATGCTGCATACTAAACTATTTAAGCTGCCTGGAACGCGGATGGCCGGTAAAGATTTAACAGGTTTTGCTTTCAAATTCAAATTTGCGTGTACCTTTGCAGGCAGTCCCTGAAAAAATTGAAATCTGTACCCGCAGAAGCCCCGTTTATAACGGGACGTTGGCGGGCAGCCAGGAACAAACCACAACACAGAGAAAAAAAGTGAAAATACCGACCAACAAAGTCACCGCTGCGGGATTACTAATTGCCCTTGGAATTATTTACGGTGATATTGGCACATCCCCCCTTTATGTATTAAATGCGATCATTAATGGTAAGGTTATCGAGGAGAACCTGATCCTGGGGGGGCTTTCCTGTATCATTTGGACGCTTACACTGCAAACCACCATAAAATACGTTATACTTACCTTAAAGGCAGATAACCGGGGAGAAGGTGGGATTTTCTCACTCTTTGCACTGGTAAGGCGCAGAAGAAAATGGCTGGTTATTGCTGCCATGCTTGGCGGCGCTGCCCTGATAGCCGACGGTATGATTACACCACCCATTTCAGTAACCTCCGCAGTGGAAGGTCTCCGGCAGATCCCCAGTTTAAGTAACATCAGTAACTGGACAATTGTATATATTGTTTTAGGAATTCTAACTGTGTTATTCTTCCTTCAGCAATTCGGCACCGCTTCTATAGGAAAATTATTCGGGCCAATTATGACCATCTGGTTCCTGATGCTCGCTATTCTGGGTTGTTCCCACTTGATGGATGATATTGAAATATTTAAGGCTTTTAGTCCGCATTATGCCGTCAATCTGCTGACCCAATACCCCAAAGGGTTCTGGATTCTCGGCGCTGTTTTTCTTTGTACAACAGGTGCAGAAGCTTTGTACAGCGATCTGGGCCATTGTGGCAAATGGAATATCCGCTATTCCTGGATATTTGTAAAAACTTGCCTGATACTAAATTACCTTGGCCAGGGAGCATGGCTTTTGGCAAATTACAATGGGCAGGTGTTCGATGTTTCAACTGGAAATCCATTTTATGGCATCATGCCCGATTGGTTCCGCTTATTTGGCATTATTGTGGCCACTGCTGCAGCTATCATTGCCAGCCAGGCCCTGATCAGCGGCTCCTTTACCCTTGTGAGTGAGGCGATGCGGCTTAATCTTTGGCCTAAAATGCGGATCAGTTATCCCACTGAAGAACGGGGACAGTTATATATCCCAGGTGTCAACTTCCTGCTATTCCTGGGTTGTGTGGGAATCACAGTGTATTTCCAGAAATCAACAAATATGGAAGCGGCCTATGGATTGGCGATTACACTTTGTATGATTGCCACATCCATACTTTTTGCCAACTATCTTGTATTACACCGTGTAAAATCACATTGGATATACCTGTACCTTTTTGTGTACTTCTCCATTGAAATCAGTTTTCTTTTTGCCAACCTCGAAAAATTTCCTCATGGTGGTTATGTAACCCTGGTTGTGGGGGGTGTACTTTTTCTAGTCATGTATATCTGGTACCGGGCCCGCAAAATCAAGAACCGCTACGTGGAATTTGTGCGCATGGAGCATTATGTACCCAAGATACAGGAACTGAGCAATGACAAATCCGTTCCCAAATATGCCACACACCTGGTGTACCTGACCAGCGCCAACAACCCCAAAGAGATCGAGCATAAGATCATCTACTCCATCCTGAATAAAAAACCCAAACGTGCGGATATTTATTGGTTCGTGCATGTGGACACTATGGATGATCCCTATACCTGCGAATACAAAGTGGAACATATCATCCCCAATGATATCATCCGTGTCGATTTCCGTTTAGGGTTCCGCATGGAGCCCCGTATCAATCTCATGTTCCGCAAAGTGGTGGAAGACCTGGTGGCCAACAAAGAAGTGAATATTATCAGCCGCTATGAAAGCCTGGCCAGCAGCAATACAGTGGGCGACTTCCAGTTCATGGTGATGGAGAAATACCTGAGCCAGGATAATGAACTGCCTTTCTTCGAAAGGGTGATCATGAAACTGCATTTCTGGCTGAAGGAACACAGTCTTTCAGAAGAAAAAGGGTTTGGTCTGGACGTTTCCAATGTAACCGTGGAGAAGTTCCCGCTTATTGTGGCACCTGTTACCAATCTTAAACTGAAACGGGTGGAAGAATAAGATATGGATTTTGGAATTGGGAAATTTGCCCGTGGCCCGCAACTGACAGCTTCACCTTGTTCCAAAGTCGATAATGAACTATATTGGTATGGCAACCAAAACCGATGATCCCAGACCTGCTTCGAATCATTCCTGTATTCGCCTGGTATATCCTGGGTAGTATTGTTTTTCTTTCCCTGCTCGCTTACTTCCTGCAGGATAAACTCATTTTCAAACCGGAGAAATTAAAACAGGATTTTGAGTTCAGGTACGATGCCCCGTTTAAGGAATACTTTTTTGATATAGCCCCCGGCGTACGCATCAATGGTCTTCATTTTTTCCGGGATAAACCCAAAGGACTGATCCTCTATTTTCATGGCAACACCCGGAGTATTAAAGGCTGGGCCCGATACGCCAAGGATTTTTACCGGTATGATTATGATGTGGTGCTGCTGGATTACCGGGGGTTTGGTAAAAGCACCGGCAAGAGAAGTGAAAAAGAAATGCTGGATGATATGCAGTTTGTATATAACAAATTGAAGGATCAATACCAGGAGGATCACCTGATCGTATATGGAAGGAGTATGGGCAGCGGGTTTGCAGCCAAGCTGGCTTCGGATAATAATCCCCGTTACCTGATCCTGGATGCACCTTATTTTAATTTCCTGCGGGTGATCGAAAGATTTCTCCCTATGCTTCCTTTAAGAATTGTGCTGCGTTACCATCTTCGCACCGATAAATGGCTGCCCAAAGTAAAATGTCATACCTACATTATCCACGGCACCCGTGATTGGCTGATCCCTATCCGGCACAGCGTGGCCCTGCAAAAAATAAACCCGCATAAGATTACCCTCATACGCATCAATGGCGGCGGCCATAACAACCTTCCCGGTTTTGATGAATACCACAATTTTGTAAGGGATATCCTTAAATATTAAGGGAATCCTAACATCTCTGTTAATCATTATCTAATTCAGCACAAAAGCTGTTAACCGGAATATCTTTTGACCGTCGAATGACTAAACGGAGGTGTATATGAAACTAAAACTCTACTCTTTTATTCTTATCGGGTTCAGTGCGCTGGTTGTTTCCTGTAAAACGGCCAGCAAAATGTATGAAAAAGGTAATTACGACGAAGCCGTTGAATTGGCCGCTAAAAAATTACAGAAGGACCCGGACGATCCCAAATTGCTGGGTATAATCCGCCATGCTTACGACTATGCCCTGAATGATCATGAAAGCAGGATCCGCAACCTGGAACAAAGCAGTAATGAATTAAAGTGGGAATCCATTTATTATGAATATGTGTCATTACAGAAAATGTATGATGCGATCTATAAAGTGCCCAGTGTATTAGAGATCGTTAAACCGGTGGACTATTCCGGTAACCTGATCACTTTTCGTGAAAAAGCCGGCGAGATACGTTATGAAAGGGGTATTGCTTTTATGCAGCATTATGACAAACAAAGTTACCGTAACGCTTACCGCGAGTTTCAGGCAGCGCTTCGCTTTATTCCCGGCGACCGTGATGCCATGCTGAAAATGGAAGAAGCCTATGATTATGCGGTGACTAATGTGGTGGTACTGCCTCTGCAACAGGATGGCGGCTATGTGTACAGTAATTATATTGTTGGGCAGCAAAACCTCGACGACCAGATGATACGCAGCCTGCAAAATTATTCAGGAAGCGAATTTGTAAAATTCTATTCTGCCTGGGATGCCCGCAGCAGGAAGATCAGGACCGACCAGGTACTGGACATGCGCCTGGCCAGAGTGAATATCGGTGGATTCCAGGATATCCGGAGCACCCGTCGTGTTTCTAAAGAAGTGGTCATCAAAGAAACCGTTTACAGACCTGACTCGATTGTGAGGGAGTACGGAAAAGTATATGCAGATATCACCACGACTAAAAGAAGTATGTATTCAGATGCTGTTTTAACGGTAGATGTTCGTGATGAGGATGGCAGAAGGTTGTGGAGGGATGATTTTGCGGCTGATCACGACTGGAATACCGAATTCTCAACTTATAAAGGCGATAGCCGTGCCCTGAGTGCTGCCGACAAACAAATGGTGGACCGCTTTCATGAAATGGCCCCTTCTGAAAACGATATTGTAAAATGTATGCTGGACGAGATCAATAATAACGCATTATACCGCATCCGCAATTATTTCGCCCGTCTTTAATCACCACACCCCCGTTTATAAAGGGCATGAATGATCTTCATGTCCTTTTTATTTTGATCTTTGCCGGGCACCACCATTCTGTCCTATTTAGCCTGTCGAAATATTGACAGAATTGTTCATCAGCGATTGTCTGTTTCGGTAAACTCAATATCACAATCACTGGGATAAACATGATATCAGAATGAATAAGAAAAGAATACTGAAATGGTTGAAAATTACCGTTCTCATCTATGTGCTGGGAGGAATTGCCTTGTATTTTTTACAGGACTTTATTTTATTTCATCCGGTAACCCTGAAACGTGACCATCGATTTAATGTACCTGTACCACACCAGGATATCAGTATTGCTGTGAATGACAGAGACACTATTAACCTGGTGGACTGTGCCAGTACCGATTCAGTAACAAGAGGGGTGGTTTTATATTTTCATGGCAATAAAAGAAATATCTCCTGGTATGCAAAGTATATTCCGTATTTCACCCGTCATGGTTACCAGGTGTTGATGATCGATTACCCGGGTTATGGGAAAAGTACCGGCAAGCTCACAGAAAAAAAACTGTATGAATGGGCCCTGCATGTGTACCGGATCGCCATCAGGCGGTTTGCGGCAGACAGCATTATTATTTATGGTAAAAGCATGGGTACCGGCATTGCTGCTTACCTTGCCTCCAAACGCGATTGCAAACAGTTGATCCTGGAAACGCCTTATTATGATTTCCCGTCTGTGATGAGGCACTACCTGCCCATTTACCCGGTGGGATGGATGCTGAAATACCAGATGCCCACACACCGGTATTTATCAAATGTAAATGTCCCCATTACCATTTTTCATGGTACGAGCGACTGGACCGTGCCTTATAAAAACACGAAACGGTTAAAAAAAGTATTAAAGCCGGGAGACGAAATAGTAACAATCGAAGGTGGGGGACATAATAACCTGTATGAATACCCGCAAATAGTGGGTAAGCTGGATTCGTTGCTAAGTCATTAGGTCAATCTCCTCCCCCGCAACCACCACAGCCCCCGCCGCCGCTACAGCCGCTTCCGCAGCCACTCCCGCAACCGGAGCTTCCACATCCGGAAGTGGAAGATGAGTTATTCCATTTGTAATCACGGAATGTGTTCTGTATGTTTTCCCCGCCACCCATACCGCTGATCGCAACAATACCTAAAAAAGCAAAGCCAATTGCGGGAATTGCTGTATTACCGTCATGGGTAACCCAGCCTTTCTGTTCGTACTTATTTTTGAAATACCGTTGCAGCATTACAGGGTAGGATATACGCCAGATGATCATGAGCCCTATTGCCAGGCATGCCAGCGATAACATGAAGAGATAGGCTACCGGCCTTTCATTACTGATGCCCTGTAGAAAACGTAACACCGCAATCAGCAAAGGAAAAATAAGTAAAGCAATACTTAGTTGATCCCTTTTCCTTACTTCATGGTACAGGTTGTAAAGGTTCAGATCATACGTCTTGTATGTATCACATATCTTTTCAAGTTGAGAAACCGTAATGGCCTCGCCGTGATGATAGTTCCGGACAAGTCCCGGAAGTAACGGGTTTGCTTCGGCAATATTCTCAACATAGGTATCCGTATTTACAAGAAAGTGTTTCTTATTCCCCGGCACCAGTAATCCCCTGTATGCAAGATCAACAATTGCTGTTTGTAATGAACGGATCTGGCCATGAACAAACCTGGTAACCTGGAAAATATTACTTTGACTGGTATCGTACTGGCTAATAATATCTTCAAGAATTTTTTTCTTGTGTTGGTAACGCTTCGTGAGTGCAAGAGCCAATCCAGCTAATAATATTCCGAAGAATATTAGAAATTGCGGGCCGGTAAGCACGTAGATATGCAGTTTTCCATAAAATAAAGGAACAAAAAAAGCGGGGAGAAAGTACAGGAAGTATTTTATTCCACTGATCTGCCCTCCTGATTCCCTGCTTGATGAGATTTCATTATCCTGTAAGGGAGGCCAGATATCTGCTGGTGCTGCGGTGTCAAAATAATACTTGTATTGCGACAGTGTATCCGCATACCAGCCGGTATGTTTTTTCTTTTCTGCAATACCCCCCTTAGAAGGATGATGATGAATTTCTTTGCCAAGTGTTTTCTGGCAAAACTCTTTCCAGTAATTGATCGTGTAAGTAAGGTGTATATGCCATGCCTGGTCAACAACATCCGAAGGAGAGGCTCCGTTAGGCAACACGCAGCAGAGAAAGATAAACTTTTTGTATTCGGAAATGACCCTTTGAGTGTATTCTTTTGACCAATTATTCTCCCGGGCCAGTTTGTCTGAAAACCTGACCTCAGCATGCAGGTCGTCAATGCTGAATTCTTCAATCCGTTTCCACAGATCCTTATGTTCTTGTTTTATCATTCAAAAAACTTTATCAAAGATACTATGGTTCAATATGACCTTTATATTACCAAATCGTTAAGCCTATTCCTCCATCGTTATCTTTGATTTTCCAACCTTTAGCTTATACCCCACCCCCACTTTCAGGGCATAGTTGGCATCGCTGTGACTAACAGGGAAATCAAAGCAAACCGGGTAATCATAACCCTGAATGATATCCCGGATGATCTCGTAAGCCGTTTGCCCGAAAGGTCTTTCTGTATCTTTTGTTTCTGTGAATTTTCCAACAATTAAACCAGCCAGCCTG
>CAZSGD010000035.1:0-41584 GCA_964606155.1 uncultured Chitinophaga sp.
TGATAAGGCCGTCGGATGGCACGCCTTTGTATTCAATGATAGCACTAACGGTATCACCTGCACGAAATTTGTCCGTGCTTTTGATCGTTAATTTATCACTGAAAAGAGAGAAGGAGCTTATTTCAATGTCTCTTTGGGCCGAAGGAGAAGGCAGGAGGGTGGCTTTTGTCACATACATGCCTTTCTTCCCTTTATCAGCCGAGGTAAGATCAAATACAAATTCACCGGATGGCTGATGTGTGATAAAAGAAATGCCGGCCTTGCCATAGATCGTATCATGTGCGTCGTTCAATTCAATAGTATAATGGTAATGCAGAACGTCAAGGCCGCTTTGTGCAGTAGCATAAGCGGGTGAGGTTAGCAGCAGGACAAATAACCATTTTTTCATAAGGCACAATATAAAAAGTTATTTATCAATAACCGTTACCGGTGGTGCAAAAGCCCAAATGGGTCGTTATACTGAGCCTGCCCGCCGCAGACAGGCCTGTAGAAATACACGCAATCCATTTGATTTTAGAAGCCTTACAGCTTCTCCAGCATATCCACTACCTTTTCTCTTTTCAGGATGACATAACCGATCCGATCGTTGCTTATGCCTTCTCTTAACTGGTAGCTGAATTCGAGCTGGTCGTCCTTTACATTGGTCTCGAAATAGCGGAAGGAGATATTGGGGTATTTTTTCAGTTCCTCTCCGATCTCGTAGAGGTGGGTGGAGAGGATGAACAGGGAATTTTTCATTTTAAGCAGGCCCTGTATCACGGTCAGGGAGCATTTCATGGCGTCCTGTACATTGGTGCCTTTGAACAATTCATCGATCAGCACCAGCCATTTTTTCCCATCGGTGATCTTGTCGATGGTATTCTTGATCCGCTGTACTTCATTAAAAAAGAAACTTTCGCCTTTAGCGATATTGTCTACCACATTAATATTGCTCAGCAAGCCATCAAAGACTGTCAATTGCATTTTTTGCGCCGGTACGCCCATACCGATATGTGCCAGGAAAACGGCTGAACCGAGGGCTTTGATCAGTGTACTTTTACCAGCCATATTGGCCCCGGTTAAAAATAGAAAATTATGTTCCGGGTTCATTTGCAGGTCATAGGCCACGGGCTGGGGTAATAGAATATGGTATAAACCTTTTGCATCCACTAACGGTAATTCCTGGTTCACAAATTGGGGAAAGCTGAGGTTATAGGTTTTAACGGCCACTGCCATGGAGTACCAGGCATCGAGGCGGCTGTAAATGTCAATTAATTCCAGTGCGCCATTCTTATACCGGTTGCGTAAATGGTAGCCGAAATAAAGATTTTGACCTGTTGTGAATTTTTTTCCTGTTTCGGAAGCTGATAATTTTTGAAGGGGGGGTTCTTTTAATAAACCATGGATACGGTCGATATAAATTTTAATGTTAGGCGGCAGATCAAGGCCCTCGAGCAGTTCGGTAATCTTTTTTAATCCCCTGAAAAAATCTGCAAAATGGGTCACGGAATATTTCACCATGGCATAGTCCTCACTGTGCAGCCATTTATAAAACAGGTTATTTAACGATGCAGGTGCCTCACTGATGGGGTCCAGCGAATAATCCAGGAATTTATCCATTACCAGCACTGTGCCATTGCTGATATCGGTGGGCCAATCCTTTACATGTTCCATAAACGTCCGGATCACTTTTTGTGTGCCCAATATTTTCTCCAGGCTGTCGTGGGGCTCACTAAAAAATTTGCGCAGCCATTCCCGGCCGCCTACGGTGCGGGTAAAGTTCAACTTGTGAAAAATAGAAAACTCCTCTTCCGGGTGGAAGATGGAAATATCGCTGAAGGAGATCTTGTCTATCTGCATAAATGTGAATGGTCAATAGCCAATGGTGAATATCTTATACCTCAATTATTATAGTTCAGATCAATAATGAATTTAACAGCTATAAGGCCTAATTCCTAATTGCCTATTACTTTTTCCTCCATAATTATCTTTCAAACTGTAACCTTTTCCCTTTCATACTCTCGTCCCATATTCCCTTATTCCAGGCCAGGTGCCCGTTTACAAACGTATGGGTAATAGATGCAGGAAAGGTAAAATTCTCTAAGGGGCTCCACCCGCATTTGTAAAAAATGTTTGACGGGGCCACTGTGGCAGGGTGGTCCGGGTCCACCATCACCAGGTCGGCATGGTATCCTTCCCGGATATAGCCCCTTTCTTTTATTTGAAAACAATCGGCCACCGCATGGCTCATTTTTTCGGCTATTCGTTCCAGTGAGATGCGGCCTTGTTGGTGATACCAGAGCATCAGTAAAAGCGAATGCTGCACCAGGGGCAGACCGGCATGGGCTTTTTCATAGGGTCCATTCTTTTCTGCCAGCGTATGCGGGGCATGGTCCGTGGCGATCACATCCAGCCGGTCGTCCAGCAGGGCCTTCCACAACGCTTCTTTGTTAGGTGGGGCCTTGATAGCCGGATTACATTTGATGCGGTTACCGAGCCGGACATAATCATCTGCAGTAAAATGCAGGTGGTGTACACAAACTTCGGCGGTAATGCGTTTGTCTTTTAGCGGAAGCAGGTTGGTAAAAAGCTGCAGCTCCCTTTCGGTGCTGATATGCAATATATGCAGCCTGGTGCTATATTTTTTGGCGATCTGTATGGCATAGAGAGAGGATTCATAGCAGGCTTCTTCATCGCGGATAACAGGATGATCGGCAGGCACCAATTCTCTTCCGGTGGCTTTCAGTTTTTCCAGGTTTCTTTTAATGATGCTTTCATCTTCGCAATGGGTGGCGATGAGCACTTCGCTTTCCCGGAACACTTTATCCAGTGTATTGGGATTATCGACCAGCATATTGCCCGTGCTGCTGCCCATGAATATCTTGATGCCACAGATATCATTCTTCTTTTCATTTGTTTTCAAAACTTCATCAGCATTGTTATTGGCCGTGCCCATGAAAAAAGAATAATTCGCAAGAGAACTGGCAGCCCCGATAGCGTATTTGTCTTCCAGCAGGGATTGTGTCAGCGCATTGGGGATGGTATTGGGCATTTCCATAAAGCTGGTCACACCACCCGCCACGGCCGCTTTAGCCTCTGTATAAATGGTGGCTTTGTGGGTTAGCCCCGGTTCCCGGAAATGTACCTGGTCATCGATACATCCGGGAAAAAGATATTTTCCTTCCCCGTTGATCTCGGTATGTTGCTGATCCATTTTTGTTATCTGCGGAGCTAATTTATGGATCCGGCCCTTTGTTATCAACACATCGGCCGTTTGAATGGCCCCTTCGTTGACAACCTGTATATTCTTAATAAGGTAATTTTGCATATATTGGCTGCTGAATTTAAGCACAAAGTCAATCCTATGCAATTTAAACAAACCCTTGTAAGACTTCTATTTATCCTTTTACCCTTTTCTTCCTTTTCTCAAAGCACATTTCTTCCCCAGGGAGATAAGTCAAATATTCTTATGGAACGGTTTGAAATAAAAAGCCGTACCGATTCCTTTTTCAATTATTCCAAGGCCAAACCTTTCAGCCGCCGGCATATCGTGGCAGCCACCCGGCATTTCATGGAGCAGCCCGGTGTGCAATTGTCCAAAGTGGATGCCTACAACGCCCGTCGCCTTTTTATGAATAATATGGAGTATGTGCCCGAGACGGAACGCTCAGGCTATGCTTCTAAAAAACCCATCTGGAAAAGTTTTTATAAAACTCCGGGTAACCTGTATGAAGTGCATGTCAGGGATTTTGACCTGGTGGTGAATCCCGTTTTTCAATACACATTATCAAAAGAAAGCGATAACGACCAGGACCTTTTCCTGAATACCAGGGGAGTGGTGCTGAGGGGCCGTATTGCCAATAAAATTGGTTTTGCCGCTTATATTACCGATAACCAGGAAAGGGACCCCTTGTATGTGCAGCAGTTCATTGCTGCCAGAAAGGCCGTACCC
This sequence comes from uncultured Chitinophaga sp., assembly GCA_964606155.1. Lineage (GTDB taxonomy): Bacteria > Bacteroidota > Bacteroidia > Chitinophagales > Chitinophagaceae > JJ008. The sequence continues at coordinate 3,932 of CAZSGD010000035.1, forward strand.
GGGGCCGGGTTTTACAAACCCTTTAAGGCAGACGGAGGAGTGGATTATTTTGATGCAAGGGGTTATTTTACGTTTAATGTTACAAAGTATATCGATGTGGCATTTGGCTTTGATAAGAATTTCATCGGCAATGGCCATCGCAGTTTGTTCCTGAGCGATTTTAGCAACAACGCTGTTTTCCTGAAACTGAATACAAGGATCTGGAAGTTCAACTACCAGAACCTGTTCATGGAATTGCAGCATGCAGACGACAGGGTGGGCGACCGCCTGATCGGCAAGAAATACGCCGCCATGCACCACCTGGACCTGGCTATCACAAAGTGGCTTAATATCGGTTTGTTTGAAGGTGTGATCTTTGGAAGAAAAGACCGTTTTGATTTTGGTTATCTCAATCCTGTTATCTTCTATCGTTCTATTGAGCAACAGAATGGTAGTTTCGACAACTCCATCCTGGGCATTGATGCTAAAGCAAATTTTGCAAAGAAAGTACAGGTGTACGGGCAGCTGGCGCTGGATGAATTGCTGGTGAAAGAAGTAACTAAGAATAATGGTTTTTGGGGAAATAAATGGGGTATCCAGATCGGTGCAAAATATATTGATGCCTTCGGCATATCTAACCTTGACCTGCAGATAGAGCATAACCGGGTGAGGCCCTTTACGTATTCACACCGCGATTCTTTAGCGAACTATACACACTATAACCAACCTCTGGCACATCCGCTGATGGCGAATTTTAAAGAGATCATTGGTATTGCCCGGTATCAGCCTGCTCCCCGCTGGCTGATAGTGGGAAAACTGATCGCTTACCAGCAGGGGAGGGATAGCTCAGACCGGAATTTTGGCAGCAATATCTTCCGGCCCAACAGTGCCCCCCCAAGAGTGGGCGATTATGATTTTTTTATCGGTAGCGGATGGAAGACCAATGTATTTTATGGATCACTGTTAGTGTCGTATGAGTTACGGGGGAATTTGTTTTTGGAATTGAATGCAGTGGCCCGTAAAGAAGAAACGAAAACAACCCCGATCACTTCTGCTAATACCACAGTTATCACTTTTGGATTAAGATGGAATATGCACCGGAGAGAATTTGATTTCTGATCTTATTTCCAAACGGTAGTTACCTCCAGCCGGTTATTGTCCGGGTCCAGTGTTTCAAACTCGTAATAGCCATCACCGGTTTTGCGGGGTCCGCTGAGTATCGGGAAGCCATCCGCAGCCAGTTGTTTGGCTTTTGCATCCACTTCCTGAATCGAGTCCACACCAAAAGCGAGGTGAATAAGGCCCTTGTGCTGGGCTTTCACCGTGTCGTTATAATTGTCAGGAATGCCGGGCATGATCATCAGTTCCAGCCGGGCGCCGGAGCAAAAACTCAGGAAATAACTTTGAAACTTTTTTTGTTCATTGGTGTATTTCTCATTGGGTACCGCCTCAAAATATTTTACATAGAAATCTTTTGATCTTTCCAGGTCATGGGTCCAAATGGCTGCATGTTCGAGAGTTATGTTCATGTTATTATTTTATCGTGATATACTGTTTTGTTAACTCACCTGATACTGTATTCAACAATAATACTCCTTCTTTCCGGCTGTCCAGCCTGCCCACTAACTCACCTTTATTATTCCAGGCAGAAGTGTGGCCTGCCGCGATAAAATTATCACAGCGCCCCACACAGTTCGACATCAGCACGGTCATAGAATAATGTTGGGCAATAGCGGATAAACGGGTTCTGGCTTTTTCAACACCTTCTTTTGTTTTTGCCACACTGGCCAGGTAAATAGTTGCTTTGTTTTGGGCAGCCGCAGCGGCATGTTCCGGAACGGATATTTCATAGCAAATGGCCGGAACGATCCTTTCTTTATCAATAGTAAGTGTGATGGACCCTTCTCCGGCAGTAAAAAAAGGAAATTCATCTTCATGCAAATATTGTTTGGAATACACCTGCCTGGGTTGATTAGGCTGAAAAAAGAACAGGCTGATCCTTTCTCCTTCTTCAGTTTTAAGGGGCATTCCCACTGCAATAATTATGCTCATCTCGTCACTCATCAGTTGAAAGCTGTCGAACCTTTCATCATGAACAGTGGTGGCCAGGTCCTTTGCCAATGCAGGTTCATACCCGGTAATAGAGAGTTCGGGAAAAACAACCAGGTCGGCCTGCAGGCTATGTGCCATGCGAATGAACCGCTTGTGTGCATCGATATTTTTTTGAATATCCCCTTTAACAGGCCTGGTTTGTGCAACAGCGATCTTCATGCTGGTTATTTATTATACCGGAACAATGAAATGGTCAGTTTGTTGGGGTCTTCCATTTTAAAATGACGGTGACCATAGGAAGTATCGGTCAGCGGCTGAACGATCCTGATACCCCGGGCCAGGGCTTTCTCATACCATTGGTCCACATTTTCCACTTCAATATACAGACCGCATTGCAACAAAGGGATCTCTGATCCTTCTTCGATCTCAATCCATCCTGTACCATTCGGAGAAAGAAAAATTGTTCCGCGGTCCAGTTCTCCCCGGTCCCAGGAACGAACTTTTTCCAGTTGCAACAGGTCGCTGTAAAAAGCAACTGTTTCCTTGTAATTTTTGGTGAAATAAAATAGCCTGAATTCCGGGTTGTCGCTACTCATAGATGGCGTATTAATTCTATTAAAGATATAACCGGAAACCAAATACCGGCAACTCCCCCTGCAGGAAATCCAGGTCTTCCGCCCTTTGGAAACCTAATCCTTCATACATTTTCCAGGCAGTTTGCATGGCCTGCGTGGTATGGATAATGAGTTGGGGGATCCCCAGTTCTTTTGTTTTTCGAATACACTCCACCGTTAGCAATTTGCCGATGCCTTTTCCCCGGGTGGAAGGGTCAACGGCCAGCAGGCGGAAACCGGCAGCTTCTTTTTCCCGGGTGGCCGTTCCGCCCGAACCATAATATTGCATATCGCTGAAATAGACCACCGCCCCATGTATCTTTCCTTCGGATGAAATAGCGGCCAGCAATTCTGTAGCGGGTTTATGGGTTAGTTCTCCCACGTTGGCCAGCATTTTATAATAATCGGGCTGTTCGGTTTCTTTCGGAAAACCTTCGAGCTGCGAATAAACCTGCACCATCAGCCGGCCGATGGAAGCGAATTCCTCCGGCTTTGCATTTCTGACAATATATTCTTCGTTGGTCATTACTAACCCAGTTTTTTTAATATCTCCCATCCTTCTTTCCATTGCGTATGCCCTGATGCAGTATTGATATGCCCGGCATTGCCGATATTGATCAGTTCGCTTCCCCAGTTGTTGGCAAAGAAAGTGGCCCTTTCCAACGACACCCAGGGGTCGTCCGCACTGGCAACGACAATAGTTTTAAAATTAATTTTTGCCCGGGGCATCGGGCCAAAACCTATGGCAGGGAAAGTATATTGCGGTGCTTCCATATCGCTTGGCGCCACAAGCAAAGCCCCCTTGATCACCTTTTTATATTCAGCAGCCCAATGTGCAATGGTGGAGCAGCCGAGGCTGTGACCGATAAGAACAACTGTGGAAAGATCGAATGAGGAAAGCGTTTGATCGATGGTGGCGGTCCAGTCTTTACAATGAGGAGCATCCCATTCTTTTTGCTCAATACGCCTGAAATTATTTCCTGATCGCTCAAAAAAACTTTGCCAGTGTTCCGGGCCGGAATTACCCAGGCCGGGAACGATGAAGTAGTTTGTCGTCATAAAAGAAAAGCAAAAATAACTACTGTATCGTTAATGCTTCGCCAGCCAGTCTTTTGCCATTTGCAATTCAGGTCTATCCGCAGCCGGTGAAGACGCAACGGCTAATAGTTGCTGGTAATATGCTTTGGCTTTGGAGGAGTTGCCTGATTGTTCTGCTGCCACAGCTGCATGGTACAGGCAGTTAAATCGTTTCGGTTGATTTTTCATAGCAATTTCATAAGCCACCAGGGCATCGGCAGGTTGCTGGAACTGCAGCAGCATATCTCCCAAAAATTCTCTTGCCGGGGTTATTTCGCCCGGTGTTACGGGAAGTTTGGCTGTTCTGTCCTCCATATCGGCTGCTTCTTTCATGAGTTGTAGTGCATTTTCTTTTTTTCCTTCCTTCATGAGTATCCAGGCTTCTGCTGTTTTTAATTGTATCTGTACCTGTGCGGCCCTGTAAGCGTCTTTTTGTTTGACCAGTGTATCATAACAACTTTGCATCTGTTTTAATTCGTTACGGGCGGCGTCCGTTTTTCCTGTATGCACCATTCCCAGGGCACGGGTAAAATGGAGCATGGCTTTTGGCCAGGGGGATTTTTCCCAGTTCACCACCTTGTTTTGCAGCGATAAGGCTGCAGCTTCGTTCCAGAGATGGTTCTCGATAACATAACGGCAGGGGATAGATGCAAATGCATAAGCCACCTTAAAGCTGACCGGCGATACTTTTTCAATGGCTTTCAGGTGGTCCCATTGTTCCCGGGCATGACTAGTTTCTCCTTTTTGCAAATAAGCATACATCAGGTAATCCAATCCATGTATTTCTTCATCCCAATGTCCCTTGATACCGGTTTGTTCGGCATAACACTGAGCTGAAGCCACCGAGGCAAGATTGGATTGTATGGACTCCTGCCACATACCCAGCCTGGTGAAGATATGCGAGGGCATATGCAGGGCATGTGCGGAAGAAGGCGCCACCGACGCATATTTTTTTGCAGCTTCCAGGGCCATCGGTGCCAGCTCCGGCGAATCGTAAGCATGAATAATATAATGCACCACGCCGGGATGATCGGGCTGACCGGGATACAAGGCATTTAAAATACTGCCGGCTTTTTTCTGTTTGGTAAATGTTTTGTCGGTGGGATCGGCCGCTGCCGTTAATGCCAATGCATAGAACAATGCTGCGTCTTTATCATCAGGGTATTTAGCCTGCACCTGCTCCATCGCTTTTTCAAAGCGGACGGTGCGGCTACGATGATCTATTTTATTCCAGTCGTGATAAAATGCTGCCACCGCATCAATATAATCCGACGAAGGTCCCGAAGGTTTGAGTGATTGAGCAATAGCAATGGCTTTCTCTCCTTTTTCCAGTTCATCCTGTGTGGGAGCTGCCCAAAGCGGATGAAAATTACTCATGGCCACTCCCCAATAGGCCATGGGGCAGCCGGGTGCGGCATCTATTACTTTGGCAAATACTTTTTCTGCTTCATCATATTCAAAGGAATGAAGCAGGGCCATAGCCAGGTTAAAATCTTTTTTGGCTGCACCGGCACAGGAGGAGGCGAAGTCAACGGTACCAAATTGTTTATCCGGAGGGCCGCATACCACCACTTCACCACGTTTCAGGTCCATTTTGGCGAGTGCGATAGTATCGGGGGTTGAATTTTTTCCATTGCAGGAAACGAGGATGGCCAGGCAGGCAATAACGGGGAGGCGCATAGGAAATAAAGGTTGATGATATTAAAGTTATCAAATTTCCAATACACCCCTGGTCACCAGTTCCTGTATTGCCGGTGTTTATTAGTTAACGGTGCCTTTTAAGCGGTGACCGGTCACCCACCAGCCAGATATGTCCAAAGGGATCTTTGAATCCGCCTTCCGGTGAATGCCCCAGGGAGCTTCATGGTTTTTTATGTTATCAAAACTTCCGTCAGCGCCATGTTCCACAGCATTTTTAATGAATGAATCCGGATCATCACAAAACACTTCTACTCTTGTAGATGTGATACCCAATTTCTCCGGGCTTTCCCAGCCGTTGTTTTCAGGTTGCCCTACAAAGAAAGCAGCGCCATTGATTTCCAGTCCTGCCACACCACCCAAATCCCAGAGAACAGTTGCGCCTAATGCTTTTTTGTACCATTCAACGGCAGTGGCAGTGTCGTGGATAGCCAGCATGACGGAGATGACGGGTTGATCATTTTTCATTTGAAGGGGGTTGGTATGGTTGTGAGATCATACTTCAAATAGCATATCATAGTTGGGACCGTTATGTTCGAATTGTCCAAGTGTTTGAAAGCCCAGCTTATGATAATATCTTATCGCCTTATCATTGTTGGCCTGTACACCTCCCCATAAAATTATTCTTTTTATATGCATACAATGAAGCTGTGAATGCATAAACTGAAACATATGGATGCCAAGTCCCTTACCCTGCCATTGATCGGCTATGGAAGGTGCAAACAAGCTATCGGTGTCCTGTGCGGGTTCCAGGCCGTAAGATCGCAGACGGGCCAGGTCATAATGTGGTAATCCCTTTTTAACGACAAAATAGCCGATGATCTCAAAAGCTTCATGGTCCCAGGCAATATATCCCGTAACCGCCGGATCTTTATAATATTCCAGGAGGGAGCTTTTATCGAACGGGTGGGGAGCAAAACGCCGGCTGGTTTCTGCGCCCAGGCCGGATAGGTAAGTGGTCAGTTTGTCAATATCAGAAAGATGAAGAACAGAAAAGGAGACATTCTTATTGTTCAGTACGATGGACATGTTGCTGTGGGTGACAGGGGAAGTTACAAACCTTTGTGCGGGCCTTGGCCGGGGAAGTAAAATAATTCAGATTTGTAAAAAAATGAGGAACAGGGAATCATTCTTCACCGAAGCTTTTGAGCTATCTGCCAATATACGTTATATGGCGTTGTATGATGATGGTTTGATGCTGCAGCAAAGGGATAGATTAGCAAATGTGAGTGCTGGTGAATCAGACAAATATGAAGAGTTGCTGGTCAATCCCACACTGATCAAACTGGCGTCGCAACGCGGGGATATTGATTGTGGCGGGCTGGAATATTTTACTATACGCTACGGTCATTTTTTTGTCCTGCTTTTTCCCTGTAAGGGAGGACATGTGAATTTTGGAATTGAACCTATGGGGGACCCTTTGCTGCTGGTAGAGCCCGTTTATGCATTGCTGGATAAATATGATTTACGTATAGATGAAGACTAGCGGTTTTATGGAAACTGAAAATCTCTTTGTTTACTATTTAAGATAGCACAATACAAGGTAGTAACGCCGTCATTATCTCCATTTATTGATATGCTCAGTATTCTCATACAATTGAGCCGCTAAAGACTTCATTCGGGCTTGCAGTAACATTTTCCTCCCTTCAATTTTTCGGGTAAAGATCAGATCGCAGGGCCCTACAAAACTTTGCCATTGGGTTCTAAAATATTCTGCAACTTCTTTGTTTTGAGCAAGAACTTCGGGTACAGCGTGATAATCCCTTTGCCGGATAAAGAGCATAAATTTATTTTCCCTTGTAATAACATATCGCGGGTTGTCGATAGGGGAAATAATTTCATTTAAAGCAGTAATGAAAGCAGACTTTTCAAAAGTGGTACCACCCTCTAAGTGACAGTAAACAGCTCCCTGGGAATCCGCCGAAGCTTCAACTTTCAAGTTTGCAATGTCTGTATGGAAAACTTTTGCAAAGCTCATAGAATGGACCAGGGCATCACCTATATTTTTAACATCTTTTGCAATATCCCTGTATTTTAAATAGAGCCGCAGTGCTTTGTAAGCCTGTCTGCCAAAAACAAGAACACCCACGCCGCCTAAAATACTCACCATAAGCAAGAGGTCAGACGGAGTCTTGATATTTCTGGCAGATTGGCCCAGGGCTTTCAGGACACCGGCAAAATAGCTGACCAGGCCAGAAAATAACATGGCAAACAAGTGAGCAATGGTTTTTGTATAATACATGGATTGAAGCGCTTTGTATTCCTTTTCACCATTAAAAGGGATCTTTAATTCTTCCACAAGATTAACACCACTTGCCAGTGCTTCCTTCCATTTTTGTTTCAGGTTTTCTCTGTCGCCAGCCAGCAATAACGTTTCAGCATTTTTCTTTTCTGCTTCTGAGCTGATATGAATATTGTACGGAAGGTTTAGTCTTTGTACGCCGTTTTCAATACTCGGCTTACTGTGATAAGTTACACCTACAAAGCTTTTGAACCTTCTTTTTAGCAGGTCAAAATCACTGCCACCGGTTGCGGAGGTTGGATCAATGCAGACAAGATGCCAGATATTGCTTGTTTTACTGCTGTTATTCATATCTGTTCTGATCGCCCTGCCACGCATTTGGTTGGAGAGTACAAAGGAACCTACAAAACTTGCCAGGACCAGGGAATTGATAGCCGGAGCATCCCAGCCTTCTCCAAGAAGTGATTTCGTTCCGATCAATACCTGTATATCTCCCTGCTGAAAAATTTGAGTGATGATCTGGACAATATCGTGTTGTAATTGTCCCGTCGGGTTCACCCGAACGTAACCATTATCGAAAGGAACGTCTGATAGATTAATTTCTGTAATGCCCATCGCTGCTGCTTTTGCCTGCAATACAGGGATAGCAGCCCTGGGTATAATGATAATGGAGCCGGTAAGCACCCCCAATTTTTTATGGGCCCTGTTCTCCCTTCTTAGCTTCTCGAAGATAGGGATCACGCCTATTTTATTTAACTCAGTATTGTTTTCAGCAGTGTCTGTAAAATATTCTTTCCTGATAAAATCGGTAAGGATAACCATTCGTAATCCGGCGTTTAGCTGCGTATATTCAAAATCAACTATTTCGCTAATACTATTGAGTTTCGAAATACTGGAGGTTAAATGGTAAGTAACCCTGTTATTAAGGGTAAAGCTGACCTGCCTCCTTTCCATCGCCCCGTATCTTCTTAACCGGTTCTCCAGGCTTTTTTTATGTGCTTCATATTCCTCGAAATATTCTTTTTCCTTATACAGGTAAAAATCCAGGAGTGTTTCCATCCAACTGTAATCCAGTGCCGGAACCTTGAGGGTTTCATTCCCAATTATTTCAAGATGGGTGACCGGGATGTTTTTTCCATTAGCAGAAAGAAATACCAGGCAGGCGGAATAACAAGAGAGATTTATATAGATCCAATCCAGCTGTTCGGCAGGGTTTAACCAGAGGGGGTGTTTCATGATCGCCTCGATAAGCGTTTTATCATTTCTAATTTCCAGGAAAAGGGTTTCAATATTTTGCCTGAACTCGGAAATGGCCTGACTTTCTTTTTTTGTAGGAAAACTGAAATATACATAATCCTGGTGCGGGCAGAGATCATTTTCAATCACTAATTCAGGTACAGATATTTCCGTATCTACAGGGCCATTCAGACTTAAATACCGTTGCCATTCTGTAAATGAAACATCATAGGGTGGTGTGGCAGTGAGCCCCACAATCACAGGGTCAAGGCTTTCCTTCACTTTTGAAAGTGTTTGCCACCACTCATTTTTCAGATGGTGTGCTTCATCTGCAATGATCGTTCCAACGGGGAAGGATTGTAACCCGTTTACGATCTGCCCGAAGTGGGTTTGTGATGTTCTTTCAGAGCCATTTTGTTCAACTTCACCCTCTTCTTCTGTAGTTTCTTCCTCAGGGTCCTGGTTATTACAGGCAGCATGAAGTCCCTGGTAAGTTACAACCGTCAAAAACTTCGGATCGCGAATGTCTTTTGATATCCAGCCGGGAACCTGTTGTGTATGCAGAAATAGTTCACAAAACCGGTGTATCCATTGATTGCGGATAGCCAATGTAGGGGCAAGTACCAGGGTGGGCTTATTCAAACGGATTGCTACCTCGAGGCCCAGAACAGTTTTGCCTGATCCGGGCGGAGCTATTATATGCAAGTGGCGGTCTGTTAAATGCTCCTGCAATTCATGAAGCACCCTTTGCTGGTAATTCCTCCAGTTATATTTGAACTTTATGTCTTTCGGGAATTCTGTCACGTTGGTGCTGGTTTTGACGATAATCCGTTGTTTAGTATTTGGGATTAAGCAGGCTGGAATAAGAACTATTACTAAAGATAAGCCAGTTGAATATATGTTGCGGGTCCGGCAAACCCTTTTTGTTACAACATTTCTGCCTGCCTGTGTTTCCTTAATAAAATAAAATTAACGATCAAAGCACCCAATAGGGGAAACAGCAATATCACAAAATATTTAAAATAAGAAATGGTAACAAGGGGTACCGGTCGTACCGGGATAAAAAGCTGATCACCAATAACAGTTTCTGAAAACACCATACTGCGCACCAGGTTCCAGCCCAGGTGAATGGCGAAGGGTATATACAAGGAAAAAGTTTTGGCATATCCATAGGCATATAGCAGCCCCATGATTCCGGTAGTGATAAAAGTAAAGATCATTTGGGTGGGATCACCAATAACTTCATGTGAAAACCAGTGATAGATACCAAAAGCCACAGATGAAAGGATGATGGCTTTCCACATTCCTGTACGCCTGATGAGTATATAAAGAAGAACACCCCGGAAGATCAGTTCCTCGAAAAATACGGATTTGATATTCCACCAAATGCCGGAGGCAATCAAATTAAAAGAAAGTTGGGGGTTTAGCTGCCAGCGCTGTTCGGCCCACCACATCCGGAAGAAAAAGTCGGTGGCGCAAAAAAAGGCAGTGATAAAAAAGAAAACGACAAAATCGGTTAGCCGTTCCCGTGAGGGACGAAAACCCAGTACGGATAAATTTCTTTTTTCAATGGCCCATACGATCAGCCAGGAAACGAGTAGTTGGACGATAATGCCTGCCATGGTTTTGGTAATGGCTGCTGAAGATATTACAAATCAATCAGGGTGCCGGGCGATTATTTTTCAAGATAGCTTATAAATTGCAGGAAATAACCTGTATGAACAGAAGGATGTGGTTCAAAAGTGAATTCACTTATATCTGCAGAACCTTCATAAGGGTCACTGATAATAACAGGACCATCCACCCAGGTTTTGAGCCTGAGACGCTGCAGGCTTGAGTGACCCCCTTTATGTTTTCTGGTTTTTATTATGGCGAATTGCGCTTTGACGAGCCTATGTAAAGGGAAATAGCTGTTTCCACAATCGCTAAAAATCCAATGTTCAATTGGCATCCATTTACCTTTTTCATTTAACGCTTCTTTAATTGTTATCAGGCTCTCGTCTTGCAGCCCAAACGTGATAGTGTCACTTTTGAGATTTAATAATATAAAATAATCAACGGTATCAGACCTGTCAAATACATGATAGCTTGAAAGATGAATAACCTTTTTGCCGATGTGAATGGTATCGTTATTTGGCTCAATCCTTCTGAAAATAATTGGAGAAGAATGCTCAAGCTTAAGTTTTTTTCTAATAGTTCTAATTATTTCCAGAGTTGAAAAGCCATTTTGTTGTCCGGTAGTTTCCGTAGTATGGGGAGTTTGGCCCAAAAGGAAGGTGGAAAAAAGGATGGATAATGTGATGGTAGCTATCCGCATAATTAAAGCGACAATTTTACCCTTCCAGGTGAATCGAAAACACAATCATCCTCGACTGTATTTTATCAAACACACTGGAGTATTTCAGGTCTTTGTCTCTTGCATGAAGATTGCGCAGGCCATTGCTGATCTTGATCTCGGGAGAAAAGATAAAGCTGGGGAAGAAGAAATTGAAACCGATCCCGAATTCAGGACCGAAATCATATTTCTGGATCTTTACCAGCTGCTCAGCCCTTTTGGCGCGGGCATTACTGGCCATATCAATATCGGCTTTGAAACCCGCTAATGTGTACACCCGGAAATTGCCAATCCGGTCGCTCTGGAATTTTATCTGGATTGGGAAGGATACAATTACTGATTCCACCTTTTTTGTTACTTCTGCACCATCAATGGGATCTGGTTCTTTTAACTGGTAGAAGATATTCCTTTCGATAAACATCAGCTGGGGATTGAAACGGAGCTGGAAACGATCGGAGATCCTTGCTGTGGCAGAAAGGCCCAATGTAATTCCGCCGGAGTTGACCGGCTGCGCCACCAGTACAGAATCATCCTGCAAAAATCTGGGATGCATTTCTGTGTGAAAACGGGCGAGATTGGCCCCGATGGTGATACCAAAATAGTAGGGCTTGGCATCATGATCAAACTGGTTCAGCTCCACTTTGGAGAAGTATTGGGCGCTGGCCACTGTGCCCCATGTAAAGGCCAGCCATATACAGGATACAGCTTTAATCGTCAAACTGGCTTTCTTCCGGAGTAAATGCAACATATTCCTAAGCTAAGCGGTTGAAACCCTGTTTCGGAGTATCCCACTTTTTTTAAAATGTCAACAAATAATTGGCGGTCCGGAAAAGCGTTGGCAGACTTATTCAGGTATTGATAGGCTTCTTTATTCTGCCTGAACCAGCGGGCTACCTGCGGGGCCACAATGCCCATATATAAATTATATAAGCCCTTTATTGCGCCAGTTCTTGGTTTAGAAAATTCCAGTACGATCAAACGACCTCCCGGCCGAAGTACCCTCCACATTTCTGAAAGGCCGTTCTCCAGGTTTTCAAAGTTCCGAACTCCAAATGCCACCATCACCGCATCAAACGTATTTTCACTATAATTTATTGTTTCTGAATCTCCTGTGTGTAATATGATCTTTTCCGCAAGTCCCTCTTTTTCAACCTTTTTTCGCCCCAGTTCCAGCATCCCCTCCGAAATGTCAATTCCCGTAATTTTCTCGGGGCGGAGCATTTTCCAGGCCAGGATAGCCATATCGGCGGTCCCGGTTGCCACATCCAGAATATGACGGGGATGGTCTTTTTGGAGCTTTTGGATGGCTTTTTTGCGCCAGCCAATATCGGTACGGGCCGAGAGGACCCGGTTCATGGCATCATATTTCCCGGCTATGCCATCAAACATTTCGGCCACCTGCTGCTTCTTGGTCTTATCAGCATTATTAAAAGGTGTGATATGATCGTGTGGTAACGTCATGGACATGGGACGCAAAGGTAATATAGTTTATAATTAAGGATGGTTTCAAAGCTGTGCAAATTTCTTAATTCCTCCATTCCACAGTTTCTCAATTCTTATCTTGCGCTCATGGACATCGTGTCGGCAAAATATGTGATCAGCAGTGCCACCCACAAGCAATGCCCGGTGGCCGACAGGCCGGAATATGCCTTTATTGGCCGCAGTAATGTGGGCAAATCATCGCTGATCAATATGCTCACCAATAAAAAAGGATTGGCTAAAATTTCTGCCACGCCGGGTAAAACACAACTCATCAATCATTTTGAAATAATATCTGCCGAGGGGAAGAAACAATTGAAATGGTACCTGGTGGACCTTCCGGGTTATGGTTATGCCACGGTTTCACAAAAAGCGAGGAGGAACTGGGGTAATATGATCGAATCCTACATTCGTAAAAGGGAAAACCTCGTTTGTTTATTTGTATTGATCGACAGCCGTCATGAACCGCAAGCCGTCGATCTTGACTTTATAGCCCAGTTGGGCGAATGGGAGATACCTTTTGTGCTGGTGTTTACCAAGACCGATAAGAACAAGCCCGGCGCCACGAAAAGGAACTTATCGAATTTTTTAGAGGCTTTATCGGATAAATGGGAAGAGCCACCGCCTAATTTCCTTACTTCGGCCCTGACTAAGGAAGGACGCAAAGAAATACTGTCTTATATTGATCAGCTGAACAATAGTTTTTCACGGTTATAAATAAATAGTTCCTGTGATCTGTCAGCCGTTTCGCAGTAAAAACTTAATTTGCACCTATCTGAAGTATCTATGAGATCGATCTTATCCGAAAAGAACCTGGTGGTATTGCTGTTTGTCATGGTGCTTATCCTTTTTTCCCTTGCCCAGGAAGACAGCAGGAAACTGGAGAAAATGCAACAAAGCACAGCCGCCCAGCCTGCCTGGAGGCCAGCGAATACAAAAGAGGTTACCGGTATTTCCAGTGCTGAGCTCCGCGAACGGTCAATCTTTTCAGCCCAGTAAATTACTTGCTTTCTATTTTTCCCTGTTTCAAAAAAAATTTGAGATCATCCCGTATGGCCACCGGTGTTGCTTTGTAAGTAGTGTTAGTGATTGGTTTAAAAAGCCGAAGAAGGACCCGGCAGGGGAGAAGAGGTCATTTACGGGGGATCGCCCCGTATGGACAAAGCCGGGGCAGGGGATCAGTTCACCACTTTATTGGCACAACTGCTGCTGGCAAATGCTTCCGGTTTGGCTTTGAAGGCAAAGCCCATCCCGAGAATATAGCCCATCGCTTCTTTCAAAGCATCATTGCTCTTGAAGTGCGGATTGGTGTTGATGTCGGCATGTACTTCCATGTCCACATCATACACGGTAAACAGGTTGCAGAGCTCGTAAGCGATTTCAATGCTCTTGGCCACTTCCATCAGCATTCTTTCTTTGATCGTGAACTGCTGGCGTGTCTTTTCATTGTGGATGAACATAAAACCGCCATGACCTTCACGAAGAAACACAATAACGGTGGCAAATTCTGTTTCCTGTCCTTTTACCTGGGAGTCGGTACCGATACAAACTTTCAAACGATAGCCTTTTTCGGTCTCCCGTTTGATCGCATGTTCAACAGCTTCCAAAATGGGTAATTCGATCGGATCGCCATTAAATTTTCTCCAACGCATATAAAAAGAGGTTTTCCTAAGATACAGGAAAACCTCTGATTTACAAAAGGGGTAGGGATTAAAGTTCTGTTACTACGTTGTAAAAACGTTGTTATACGCAGTACAGAACAAAGATTTATTGGCGGATGAGCTTATCGGTCCATTGTTCATTACCGGACATATAGCGTACCAGGTACATACCACCGGTGGCAAATGATGCCGTGATATTATTCAGGCCATTTTTAAGTTGTCCTTTACCGATAGTTCTGCCATTTAAGTCAACAATGATATAAGTGAAATCACCGGGACTGGAGATGACCAGTGAATTACCCATCACCAGGTTGCTCAGGAGCTGTGGCCTTGGTAAAGAACCATTCTTCCGGATGGTGACGATATTGGAATAATAGCTTTTGTCGTTATCGAAAGTTACTTTCAAACGATATTGTATCGTATGTGTAGCCTGTGGCCTGTAATCATAAGAACGGTCAGCCGACAATGGTTGTGAAAGTGCTGTGAAGTTCCTGCCATCCGCTGACATTTCCAGCAACTGCGCTATAACCTGCTCATCTGCATCGATGATCCAGTTCAGGATATGCCTGTCACCATTTACCTGACTGGTTAACTCCAGTCTTCTCAGCGGCAAAGGATCACTGGCGCTGAATGTACCTTGTAAAGAATAGGAGCCAAGGCTGGCATAGTTGGGGGCATATACATTTCCCTTTCCTTCTATTTTCAAATAATAGTCGCCCGGGTCCAGCGTAGTATCGATGATAGAACTTAATAATGTACCCGGGTTATAAACATTCAGCTGGGCTTGTGCACTGTTCAGTAATGTTACCTGCATATCCAGGTTAGATCCGGCATTCCCTGTTCCTACATTGTATGGAACAGCCGATAATTGAAAATTGCCGGTCATGGGTTGTGTGAACTTGATGATATCATGGTCGGTGTTTCGTTCAACCACACCATTTACGGTAAACTGGTTGCCGGCAAAGCTCACGGCAGTGGCGCTGGGAAAAGTACTTCCGTGATCGTCTGTACGGAAAGAGAAACCATTGCCGGTGGTGATCACATCCAGGTCGCTTTGTATATTATTGCACCCAAAAGAATTGGGCCCGTTGTTCCACAACGTGAGGTTTTGATAATACCCAACACCCATGATGGGTGCCCAGCCAATTTCGCCGGCGCCCTGGCCATAGTTGTAGTCGGATATTTTTACACAATTGGCATCGTAGGTGGACTGGTGATACAACCCTAATGTATGGCCTGCTTCATGTGAAGCCGATTCACCAATTTTTTTCAGGGTGCCCAGTAAAGAAGTAAAGACAAAACAGGGTGTATTATCACCCCAGGTAAAGGAGCCTACAAAAGCCACTCCGCCGGCAGAGCCATACCATTCATAGTTAACGGTAAGGATCACACGCATCCTTCGGTTGGCAGGGGCTGCAAAATACTTCGTGGAGTCGGTGGTGATATTCACATTAAAGGGACGATAATCTTCCGCCACACGATTGAACACTGTCGTGATCTGCACATCGGTTAGCCCGGATGCACCGCAATAGATGGGGCCGCTGTAATTCCAGCTGGTACCACTTACCGTGTGTCCATCAAAATCGAGGAAGACCACGGCGGTGGCAGACGGATAACTGTTTAGAATGGGCACCTGGGCCTGGGTGCGGATGGCGCCGGTAAACGCAAGCGCCACTAATACGGATCGTAAAAAGTTTTTCATAACACGGATTTGGACGATTTTCAATAGGTACTAAACAACAGGATACGGATAAAAACGGGCCAGTATTAGTCGATCATTCATTTACCAATTCGTAATAATTCCTTTTTATTAAAACATAGCTGCCGGATTCATTCTTCAGTTCAAACAGGTCGCCATGTTTGAAACTGATGATCCTCCCGGTAAAGGAAAAAGAGCCATCATCATTGACTATCCTGGAAATGGTAAGCCTGGCCCCGTTAAAATTGCTGGAGCGAAGCACCACACTCTGGATATTGTTTTCAAATTTGTCGGAAACCGATACCACCTCGCCGTCAAACTGCAGCGAGGATTGTGCAGTAAGTTTCAAACTGGCCAAACGGCCCACGGGCGCATTCAGCAGGTTGTTCAGCTCATCGGTATTTACGGGAATTCTGTTGGGCAGTCCGTCAAAAAGCCTCGGTTTATTCATGTCGGGCTCATTGATGGGGGTGTTGTCTTTTTGTGCGTGAAGGCAACAACTCAATAGGGTACATGCCATAAGCATGATGGAACGAAGGTTTTTCATCAGTACGAAATTTAGGTTCGGTACAAAAGGATATTGTTCAGCAGCTGGATCATGCTGCAGTTTTCAGGGGGGACGGTGATGCAATATTTGCTAATGTTTAAAGAATTTCCAAATATGCTCCTGAAAATTATAGAAGATCAAGGGGTAGTACCAGCAAGGAATAGTAAATCTTCGAAAAGGGTTTTGGTGATCTACTATTTAATATTGGTTTGTACTTAGCATCACTAAAGTGCAGGCTTCTAAGGTCTGGATACCTTTTGCTTTTGCCAGGTCTTCCAGTTCATCATTCTCCGCACCGGGGTTGAAGATGATACGGTTGGGTTGCAGTGAAAAGATATAATCATAGTATTCTTTCTGCCGCTGCGGGTTCAGGTACAGTGTCACGGTATCGATATTGTCAAAAGCTTTCTTTTCTGTTCCCACAATTACATCGCCCACTTTGGTATGCTTGCGGCCAATGGCTACCACGGGGTGGGCATGGTTTCTCAGGCGCTGTACGGCGAGGTAGCTATAGCGGGAAGGATTATCCGATGCGCCGAGGACCAGTGTTTTTTTATTGCTCATACTGTAAAGCTAAGGATGTATTTAGTATAACATCAAAAGAGATGGTATTGTTTACGGGGCACTTTGCTGATGATGTCTGTTATTGCATCTTTCAGATGAGGGTATTTGAAGTGAAACCCAGTTTCCAGCATTTTGGTGGGCACCACCCACCGGCTTTTCAGCACCAGTTCTGTTTCTGTGCCGATCACCGCAGCACCCATTTTAAGCATCCAGGTATAAGCGGGTAATCCAATTTTATAACCTGTTACTTGCCGGAGTGTGGACATGAATTCTTTGTTGCGTACAGGGTAGGGAGAACTGCAGTTATAAATACCGGAGATATTATCATGCTCAAAAATCCATCCAATCATGCGGCAGGTATCTTCGATATGCACCCAGCTATACATTTGCCGCCCATTACCCTGGTATCCCCCTAAACCAAATTTGAGCAAATTGAAGTAAGGTATCATCACTCCGCCGGGTCCAAGAGTGATGGCCATGCGTAAGGCCACTTTCCGGGTATGAGGGGTGGGTTGATCCAAAAATGTTTTCTCCCACAACTTACAGACCTGTACAGAAAAGTCATCTTTTAATTCACCATTATATTCATCCTGTGGGCGGTCATCTGCATGACGGTAAATAGTAGCGGAAGAAGCATTGATCCAGAGTTTAGGAGGTACAGCAGATCGACTTAAGGCTAATCCGATCACTTTAACTGCATCTGTGCGGCTGTCGAATATTTCTTTTTTATTGGCAGCCGTATAGCGGCAGTTTACGGTTTTCCCGGTGAGATTAATCAGAATATCTGCGCTATCGATCTCCTGTATCCATTGGCCCGGGGTTTTGCCATCCCACCTTACATATCGTGTCCGTCGAAGATCTTCCATCGTCAATGAGTTATACTTGTTCCGGTTATTGGCGGCATTGTATAACTGGCGTGTCAGTACCACTATATCGTTATCTTTTCCAAAATAACGGACCATTTCCTGTCCTATAAAACCAGAACCACCTGCTAATATGATTTTTTTATTTTTCATCGTCATTAACTAAAGATAAATAATACAAACCCCGTCATACAGGCAAAGTTGATTCCTGCCACCCATTGGTGACACTGGAGAATACCGGCATAATCCATTCTGCGAATATATTCGCGGAAGATGATGATCATGACAATGCCTAAATAAGCCAGTGCAGCCCATTCAGTAAGATGAAACCAGCGAATCAGTAATATTAAGGGCAATTGTAAAAGGATTGCTGTTAAAGCCAGCATATTGGCCTGGCCGAGATAGTCCATTAATTTTTCACGGGAGAAATTTAAGGAGAGCAGGCCATTGACGCCCGCTATGGCAAAATGGGCAATCAATATACTATCTGCTGAAACATTTACTACGGTCAGTTTGCTTAGAATATGTTGATGGATCGGGTAGAGCATGAAAGTGTTGAATACAAAGAAGAGAGCAAGGAATAAAGCCCGGTAGAAATAATTCATATCGGGAGCACAGTCAATACGACCTGTACCGCATTTTTTGGCCACTATTACTTTTCGGTTATAAGAGATGAGCTTGTATAATTTTTTCAGGAAATAGTTGATGGGCCCGATTGTCCCGATTTTTTGAATAAGAGGATATTTTGATCCGAATATGTCCAGTAGTGCATCTATACCATATAGTACTTTGCCGGATCGGGTATCGATCAGGGGAATTTCATTTCGTCCTTTATCGGTATCAATGGCTGCTAATAGTTCCGGGGGGAGGGTGGAGAAAGCCACACGGCCATCTTTGGGCAACCAGCCATATTTGGTGAATAAGGAGGAGTACCAGCTGCAGAGCGGGCAGTTGTCGTCGTAAACAAGTAGTTTGGTTCTCATAATTAGTGGTTTGATTTAACGAGGCCGCTGAGTTCTTCTTTCAGTTTTATTGTTTCGATCAGGTTATGATAAATGTCCAGGTAATAATAAGCCACGGGCACGGAGCCCACTACTGCGATGCCAGCCAATACCTGTACATCATCAGGATCGAACATTTCGGACAAAGGAAAGCAGGCAAATATCATCGCCATAAGGATGCCGGTCCATTTCCAATAGGTGCCGATCTGCCGGGAGTGCCCTGATGCGATGAAGCAACCTGTATTAAGGGAGGCGCTCAGCAATTGCCAGCAGCCTAGTATAAACAGCCCGGCAAGGAACCCATAAATGAATAATACAGGAATGGAGACCAGCATAATGATACCCAAAGCGAACTGGGAGTAGTAGTCAATTTTGCGAAGCGTAAGCATATTAAATATTTTATATTTTCAGAAAAAAATGAAAGTTCGATTTCAAATAAAAGCCGGGCGACCGGCTGAAGCTTTTTTACACCTTACTTTATTTAAAGAGCTTGATCAGGTTGCCCACAAACCAGTTCTCCTCGGCCTTGATCATTACATCCAGTGTTTTATCGGCTTGTTTCCCTAATTTTTTGATACTGCTGACTGTGTCCACAAAGGTTTTTACATCCTTATCCCGTTTATCACCTTCCACGGCTTCCAGTTTATCCAGCAGTTGCAGCATGGGTTCCAGTTCCCTTTTCTTTCTTTCTTTTACGATTTGCTTCACCACTTTCCAGATATCTTTTTCAGCGGTAAAGAATTCCTTTCTTTCTCCCGGTACCAGCACCCTTTCCACCAGGCCCCAGTTGATCAGTTCGCGGATATTCATATTGGTATTGCCCCGGCTGATGTTCAGCTCTTCCATAATATCATCCTGCGTGATGGGGTCGGAGCTGATGAGTAACAAAGCATGTATCTGTGCCATGGTGCGGTTAATACCCCAATGAGTACCAAAAGCGCCCCAGCTGCTGATGAATTGTTGTTTGGCTTCGGTCAGTTTCATAGCCCAAAGCTACACGCTAATTCCGAATTTTCAAAAAATATTGAAACTTTATTTTGCAGAAAAGGACCGCAGGAGCGGCCCTTTTCTGGTTATTTCTTCTTTGTATCCGGATCTTTTACCACTTCTGCCTTTACATCCACTGCCGTATCAGCCCCTTCTTTTTTCTTTCCCAGGTAAGTAGGCAGGTCCATGCCGGCCATGTCAAATATGTCTTTCAGCGGTGGCACTGCTTTATAAAGGCCACTCATAAAGTTGGCTGTAGACCCTTTTCCATCAGCGCCCTGTCCGCCGCCGTCCCATACCGTCACTTTATCGATCTTGATATTCTTGATCGCCTCCGTTTGCATCCGCACCAGTTCGGGCAGTTTATCAACGATCAATAACAACACGGCATCTTTCGGATCATTGCCTGCCGATTTCACGATCCTTTCAAGGCCCTCGGCCTGTTTGGTGAGTATCTCATACATACCTCTTGCTTCTGCTTCCAGTTTAGCAAAAATGGCATCGGCTTCTCCCTTGGCTTTTTCACGAAGCTGTTCCGCTGCCGCCTGTGCCTCGATGATGAGTTTTTGTTTTTGTATATCCGCTGCCACCACAATCGTTGCATGCTGTGTGGCACGGTCCCTTTCGGCACGGGCATTTTCTGCTTTCTTCTCCGCTTCATAGGCTTCTTCCAATGCTTTTGCCGATTGCACTTTTTCTGCCGCTATTGCTTTCTTCAACGCTTCTGCTTCTCTTTCACGACGCGAAGAATCAGAATTGGCGATCTCGATCTTCGAGAGGTTTTCTCCCTGTACCGCAATAGCATTTGCTTCCGCCATCTTTACACGGGTATCCCTTTCTGCTTCGGCCTTTCCGATATTCTCATCCCGGTTGGCCCCGGCGATCTGGATCTCTTTTTCTTTCATAGCCAGCGCCACATTCACATCCCGGTCCCTTTGTGTTTCAGCAACTTTAATATCTCTTTCTTTTTCTGCCGTTGTTTTTCCAATATCACCCGTACGTTCCTGTTCAGCCACACGTATCTTGGCTTCGTTGATCGCTTTAGCTGCCGCTTCTTTACCCAACGCATCTATATAACCGCTTTCATCCTTGATATCGGTTACGTTCACGTTGATCATCTTCAAACCGATCTTGTTCAGCTCCGCTTCCACATTGCCGGCAATATTGGCCAGGAATTTATCCCGGTTATTATTGATCTCTTCAATATCCATCATTGCCACCACCAAACGCATCTGGCCCAGGATAATATCTTTTGCCAGGTCATGTATCTGCGGGCGTTGCATGCCCAGCAAACGTTCTGCCGCATTCTGCATCACGGCCGGCTCTGTGGAGATACCCACAGTAAACCGGGAAGGAACATCCACACGGATGTTCTGCTTACTCAGGGCGCTGGTCAGGTTTACCTCAATAGAAATAGGAGTGAGGTCAAGAAATGAATAATCCTGGATGATGGGCCAGATAAAAGCAGCGCCACCATGGATACATTTTGCTGTTTGTGTTCCTTCAGCACCCTTGCCCACTTTACCATATACCACTAATATCCTGTCGGAAGGGCAACGCTTGTATCGACGGAACATCGAATAAACAAGAATAAAGAAAAAGAGGACCGCTGCCGCGACGACTAACAATAAATTCTCAGCCATACATTCAAAAGATTAAAATATGAATTAGGAAATATTTGCTGTAACTAACAAAATACCATCATTTACCACGGCCACTACTTTTACCAGTTTGCCGGTACTGATCTGGTCGGTATCATCCGTGATGGCCTGCAACTCATGTAACGAGCCCTGCACTTTTACATGCACTTTGCCAAAACCGGCCCTTTTGGGGGGAATGAAAAGATAGGTTTCACCAATAAGCCCCACTGCATTTTTCATTTGCAGGGTGCCGCTTTGTTTCAGTTTGCTCATGCTTTTAAATAATAATGCCATGATCAGCACCACCACCGATCCCGCCAGTAAGGCAATACCAATAGATAAACCTTTTGACATGCCGCCTTTCAGGCAGGCAATACCTGTCCACCCGAAAATGGTAAAGAAGGCGATCAGGTTCTTAATGGTAAAGAACTGGTGACCGGTTCCGTCATCACCACCCACATACTGGTCGGCATCGCCACCGGAAAGGTCACTGTCGCCCCCGACAAATGACAATACGGTCTGTATCAGGAAGAGTAATGAAAAGAACAAGGAAATGCCCCAGAAAATTTGTTCGATGGAAGACAACGCTTTCCACCAGGAGGAGATGTCCAATAGTGTCATGGTTCGGTGAGTGGTTTAGGCATTAAAAATAAGGAATCCCGGAAATCTGCGGGTTTTAGCGGGGGAAATATTAGTAAGGAAAAAATATTTAACACGATCTGGGCAAACATGAAGCAATGAGTAAATTGCTGTATGAAAAGGATGCTGTTTATCACCCTGTTGCTTGTTTCCATCACAGGGTTTTCCCAATTCAAAACCTTCCGTTTTGCCTTTATCTCGGATACGCATATCGGGTCACCCAATGGTTCGGCAGAAGAAGATCTTCGCCGGACGGTAAGGGATATCAATGCCATGAAGGATGTGGCTTTTGTGGTGCTTACCGGCGATATTACAGAGCTGGGTACCAATGAAGAATTAAAGCTGGCCAAACAGATTCTCGACAGCCTGAATGTGAAATATTATATCATTCCCGGTAACCATGATTCCGGGTGGAGTGAAAGCGGCGGGGTGATGTTCACCACTGTTTTTGGATACGATAAGTTCAGTTTTGAGTATAGCGGCATCCGTTTCCTGGGTTGTCCCTCCGGTCCTTATGTGCGCATGAGCGACGGGCATGTGCCCCGTGATGCCGTGAACTGGCTGGATGCAGAATTAAGTAAAGTGAAAAACAGGCAGCCGGTTATCTTCCTCAACCATTACCCGATCGACAATGGCCTCGACAACTGGTACGAGATCACAGACCGTCTTCGGCAATTTAATACATGGGCCATTCTTTGCGGACACGGCCATGCCAACAAAGCCATGAATTTTGAAGATATACCCGGTGTAATGGGCCGCTCCAATTTGAGGGCCAGGGCATCGATCGGCGGATATAATATTGTAGATGTAAGAGAGGATTCTATCCTGTTTTCTGAAAAAAAACCAGGGAATGATTCACTGAGAAAGTGGACAGGTGTAAAAATTGAGCCCAGGCATTATGATTTACAGAAAAAATTTACACGACCTGATTATTCAGTTAATAACAAATACCCGAAACCTGTAAAGACATGGGTTTATTCTTCTGATGCCAATATCATCTCAACACCGGCAGTGGCCAACGATAAGATCTATGTGGGTAATCAAAATGGGCTGATGTCCTGTTTTGCCATAACGGATGGGAAAAAAGAATGGTCATTTAAAACCGGCGGCTCCATCTTTTCCTCACCGGCTGTATCGAAGGGGATGCTTGTTTTCGGTTCCGGAGATGGCAATATTTATTGCCTGGATGCTGCGAAAGGAAAATTGAAATGGAAGAAAAAAACGGATGCTGCTGTGATGGGTTGCCCGTTGATTAATGGCGATACCGTTTTCATAGGAGGCAGCGACCATTCTTATTATGCTTTAAACATCAATAATGGTAAAACGATCTGGCAATACAGCGGACTGGATGGCCCGGTAGTGAGCACGCCAATATTATACCAGGGAAAACTTGTGTTTGGTGCATGGGACAGGAATTTATATGCTGTCAATAGTTCAAACGGGCAATTGATATGGAAGTGGAATAACGGTTCACCTATCCGAAATTATTCACCGGCGTCCTGCATACCCGTTGCCAGCAATGGCGTGATCTATGTTGTGGCCCCCGACCGGTATATCAGCGCCATTGATGCCAATAACGGACAGGCATTGTGGAGGAATAATGATGGGGGCGTTCGTGAATCCATTGGTATGTCGGCAGACGGTAAATGGATCTATGGAAAAAGCATGCAGGATACCATTGTGGCTTATGCTGCCAGTCGCGATAAACAGGCTTTTGCCTGGAAAATGCATTGCGGATTTGGGTATGAGCATGTGCCTTCCATGTTAATAGAAAAAGAAGGCCGGGTTTTCTTTGGTACCCGAAATGGGGTGGTCTATTGTATCGATCCGTTGAAACGCTCTGTTATCTGGGCATATAAGATCGATAACTCCATGATCAATACGGTACGGGTGCTGGATAAGTATCGCCTGGTAGTGACTACCATGGACGGCAAACTCGCCTATTTGCAAATGGAGGACAAATAAATTCTGTCTATTTGCTGTTGGTCTGTGTCAATTTGGCCCCTAAAAAACAAATAAGGGCCAAACCAAAAGTTACTGCACCTGTTATCATGAATTCTTCAAAATGATCGCCATCGATCAGTTTGATCACTCCGCTGAAGAAAAAAAAGGAAAGGCTGGTAACACTGAAAAGGGTGGTCCATGAAAACTCACTCAACTCCTTATCGTCCATAGTTTCGGATTTTGGCTAAATAACTGTATTAGCCATTAAGTATTTTAGCCGGAAACATTTTCTTTCAAACAATAAGGTCATACACTTAGTTTCTATCTGAAGAAATAAGTAGTGGCAAACCCTTTGCAACATAAAAAAAGCTGCCCGGTGGGACAGCTTTTCTATAAAATGAATGAGCTTATTGTTACAGTAACATAGTGATCGGGTTCTCCAGGAACTTCTTGAAAGTTTGAAGGAAGGCGGCGCCCGTGGCCCCGTCCACACTGCGGTGGTCGCAGCTCAGTGTTATTTTCATCACATTGCTAACGGCAAATGAATCACCTTTTTTCACCACGATCTCTTTGATCCTTCCCACGGCCATGATACAGCTGTCGGGCGGGTTGATGATGGCCGTGAATTCATCAATATCCATCATGCCCAGGTTGGATATGGTGAAAGTGTTACCACTGAATTCGTTGGGCTGTAATTTTTTATTCTTTGCCTTACCTGCCAGTTCTTTGCTCTCGGCAGCGATCTGCGGTAAGGTTTTCTGGTCGGCAAATCTTACCACCGGAACGATCAGCCCGTCTTCGATGGCCACCGCAATACCGATATGTATATGATGGTAACGACGGATCTTTTCGCCCATCCAGGATGCATTGACGGCCGGGTGCTGGCGCAGTGCCAGTGCTGCAGCTTTCACCACCAGGTCATTAAAGCTGATCTTCGCCGGGCTTATTTCGTTCAATTGTGCCCTTGCGCTGATGGCATTGTCCATATTGATCTCCATCGTGAGATAGAAATGCGGAGCGCTGAACTTGCTTTCCGCCAAACGGCGTGCGATAACGCCACGTATTTGCGAGTTGGTTATATCGGTAAATCCTTCTTCACCGGCTATGGGTGTAAATGCAGGAACTGCAGCGGCAGGTTTGGCAGCAGTACTGGCTGCAGGAGCTGTACCCGGTTTAAAACTATCGATATCTGATTTAATGATCCTTCCGCCATCACCACTTCCATGCACTAATTTCAGATCAATTCCTTTTTCCTGTGCCAGCCTCTTAGCCAGCGGAGAAGCTTTTACCCTTCCATTTCCATTGCTGACTGCCTGCTGTTGACTGCTGACTGCCTGCTGCTGACTGCTCACTGCCGGCTGCTGACTGCCTCCTGCCGACTGTGTAACTCCACCACCTTTTACGGCCGCTACGATAGCATCCACATCTACTTTTCCTTTTTCACCTATGATGCATAACAAGGCATTCACCGGTATTTTTTCACCTTTTTGTGCGCCTATATATAATAAGGTACCGTTCTTATAGCTTTCCAGTTCCATGGTGGCTTTATCGGTTTCGATCTCGGCCAGCACATCACCTTTTTTCACAGCATCGCCCACATTCTTGTTCCAGGAAGCGATCACACCTTCTTCCATAGTATCGCTGAGACGTGGCATCAAAACGACTTCATCCATCTTTGAAATATCCAATGCAGGAGCTGTTGTTGTAGTTGCAGCAGGAGCAGCTGCTTTTTCTTTCTTCTCTGCTGCTTTTTCTTCTGCTTTGGGAGCCGGGGCTGCGGCAGCGGCACCACCCGAATTTTGTTTGATCAAAGAAGAAACATCTTCACCGGGGTTACCAATGATGGCCAGCAGGTCATTTACCTGCAGTTTGCCGCCTTTATCACTGCCAATATGTAACAGGGTGCCATCTTTATAGCTTTCCAGCTCCATGGTGGCTTTATCGGTCTCTACTTCAGCCAGCAGGTCGCCTTTTTTTACCGTATCACCCACTTTTTTGTGCCATGCAGCAATCACCCCTTCGGTCATGGTATCGCTGAGGCGGGGCATCAATATCACTTCGGCCATAGCCTGATTAATTTTGGCCGAAATTAAGGTAAAATGCTGAATACGGGATGTTTGGTTAATAGTCGGTTGTGGGTCAATTTGAAGATATTTTGAGGTGATTCTTTTACCACATAGGCACATTAGACACATAGTAGCACATAGTGTTTCCTGATATGTGTGGCTATGTCCCTATGTTTCTATGTGGTAAGTTGAAACTGACCCACTATCTAATAATCCAACTCCAGCTTGAGCCTGTCTTTCAGTTCTTTTACCAGGGGGTACTGGTCCGTCATTTTCTGGAACTGTTCTTTGGAGGTGAGAACAGGTTCAATTTTGGGGCGATCACCCGTCTTTTCTTCAACAATAACATTGAATTGCAGCTGGCGGTTCTTTAGTTTTTCCGTGAGGAAAGCAAATAATTTATTGCGTTCCTGCTCCAGGAATTTCTGTTCAATATTATTGGCAGTTACCGCTTCAAATGAGTGGGCATCTTTGATGCGTAGCAGGGCGAGTTCGAAGGGTTGTGCAGCGGGGCTCTTGCTTTCTTTCAGCAACAGCACATATTCCTGCCAGGCATTTTGGAGGTCGGTGTCATTCAGGGGATGGTTAGCGGTATCGTTACCGTTATTGCCATTACCCTTGTATTGCTTGCGGATCTTGTCTAATGCAGAGAGTTTGCTATTGGTTGCTGGTTGTTGGTTGCTGGTTACCTGTCCCGACGCGGTTTCGCCGGTCGGGATACCAACCGAAGCATCGGCATCACTGGTTGTTCGTCGTTGAGAAGAAGTATCTGTCTTTTCGGTCTCAATGATCAATTTGGCTTTTCCGGCAGGGGATTGCGGTTTTTCCGTTTTTACTTCAAAAGGCGTGATGGAACGAAAAGCAAGCGGCCTGGATGCTTCAACTAGTTTTTTTTTACTTAAACCGCTTTCAGTCGCCGATAATTCAATAGCCTGCTGCAGGTAGCAGAGCTTGATGATAGCCAGTTCGGTATGAAGTCTTTTATTCCGGGCGGCTTTATAGTTTATTTCAGCTTCGTTCAGTATGTTCAGGGCGCTGATCAGTAAGGGGCCGGATGTTTTTTTAGCAGTGGATACATATTTATCCCGGAAACTTTCCACCACCTCCAGTAAACCGGCCGCTTTTTCATCTTTACATACCAGCAGGTTGCGGATAAATTCGGCAAAGCCATTCAGCACCAGGTCGCCTTCAAAACCTTTGCGGTTGATATCATCGTATAACAGCATGGCACCGGACAGGTCCTGCTGCAACATGCAATCCAGTAATTTGAAATAATAGTCCGCGTCGAGTATGTTCAGGTGTTCTAACGTGTTAGTATAGTCGAGTTCGCCATTGGTGAAACTGACGATCTTATCCAGGATACTCAGTGCATCCCGCATACAACCCTCGCTTTTTTGTGCAATGATCTGTAATGCGGCCTTGTCGGCTTTTATCTTTTCTTTTTTGCAGATCTCTTCCAGGTGTTCTACCGTATCATTGGTGGTGATACGTTTGAAATCGAAGATCTGGCAACGGCTTAAGATGGTGGGAAGGATTTTATGCTTTTCGGTGGTGGCCAGTATAAAAATGGCATAAGGGGGCGGTTCTTCCAGTGTTTTCAAAAAGGCATTGAAGGCAGCAGAACT
The DNA here is from genome assembly GCA_964606155.1 of uncultured Chitinophaga sp. Lineage (GTDB taxonomy): Bacteria > Bacteroidota > Bacteroidia > Chitinophagales > Chitinophagaceae > JJ008. Next base: position 31,880 of record CAZSGD010000035.1, read on the forward strand.
CAGCATGTGTACCTCATCGATCACGTACACTTTGTATTTCCCGGTTTGCGGAACAAACCTTACCTGGTCCACCAGGTCGCGGATATTATCCACGGAATTATTGGAAGCACCATCCAGCTCAAAATAATTCAGGGAGGCACCGTCGTTGAACGAAGTGCAGGACTGACATTTATTGCAGGCTTCACCGTCCCTGGTTTGATTTTCACAGTTGATCGTTTTGGCCAGTATCCTGGCGCAAGTGGTCTTGCCCACACCCCTGGGCCCGCAAAACAGGAAAGCATGGGCCAGTTGCTGGTGTTTGATCGCATTTTTTAAAGTAGTGGTAATATGCGATTGCCCGACAACTGTATCAAAAGTTTGTGGCCTGTATTTTCTTGCTGAAACGATGAATTTATCCATGAAAACAGTCGATAGTCTTTAGTCAATAGTCATGAGCCGCACTCAGGCAAATGTAAGTCATTCAAAGTTAGGAGACCGGCCCCCGGCTCCTAACTTCCGGCTAATGCAGTATCGGGTGTCTTTTAAATTCCTTCGATTGGTCAAATAAATAACGGTAGGTGGTGAGTATCCGGCTGCGGTACGTACCCAGGTTCTCCGCCACATTCACCATTTTCGGGTTGAACTCGCCGATCCATTGCATCTCATACTTATCATAAAGTTTTTCACGCTGAATAATATTGGCCCCTTCCACGATCATATAACTATCCACGCCTTTGCCCTGCCATTCAGGCACCACGCCAAATACGAGGCCCACAAATTTATCGCAGCGTTTTGTTTTTTTGATCCAGAGGAATTTTAGTTTATGCCAAAGGCTGAATTTGCCATGCAGGTATTTGAACCACTGGTTCAGGTCGGGCAGATTGATCCAGATACCAATGGGCTCTCCTTTATAATAAACAAACCAGCTGATCTTTTCATCCATTACGGGTTTCATGGATTGAAACATTTTCAACACCACTTTCCTGTCCAGTTGTTTGAGCCCGCCATGTCCTGCCCAGGCTTTATTATATACAATGGTGAAGTCGTCAGCGAATTTTTGGATCTGATTTTTTTTGATATGTGCTGATGAAAAATCAGGATTCTTCGCACATTCAGCATGACGGTCTATGAATTTTTTCGATACCGGGTCAGGTACATTCAGTGAAAAACAGATCTGGTTGAAATAGTTCCTGAACCCATAATTTTCAAATAGTGACTGGTAATAAGGCGGGTTATAATTCAAACAATATAGAGGAGGGTCAAATCCTTTTACGATAAGCCCCCACCAGCGGTCCCTTTCACCAAAATTGATGGGGCCATCCATCGCTGTCATTTGCCTTTGCAGTAACCAATGTTTGGCCACATCAAAAAGCATATCGGCCGCAGCCTGGTCGTTGATGCAATCAAAAAAACCGATGCCCCCTACAGGGCCATCATCACCCTTGTTTTTATATTTTTTATTGATAAATGCCGCAATGCGGCCAATGAGTCGGCCGCTTTTGTCTTTTAATACCCACCGGATGGCTTCGCCATGGCGGAAGGTTTTGTTCTTGCTGGAATCAAATACTTCGTTGATATCTTTTTCGAGCGGGCGGATATAATTCGGGTCGTTCTTATTGATCTCCACATTCACCCGCAGAAATTCTTTGGCAAGCAGGGGGCTTGTAACTTCTACCAATTGCATATGCAAAAGTAGGGAAGTGCCCGTTTTGGCAATGGTAGATTTTTTTCAGCAACCGTTAAATTCTCCCGTTCTAATGTTCCTCTGTTCAAATGTTCCTCTGTTCTTCCGTTCTTCTGTTCCTCAGGCTATTTGCTGCATACGGGTAAGTTTTTTATAAATGCCTTCCTCGATCTCGGTCAGTTCGCTATGCGAGCCTCTTTCAATGATACGGCCCTCGTGCAATACTATGATCTCATCTGCTTCACGGATAGTGCTGAGGCGATGAGCGATCACGAGGGTTGTCCTTCCTTTCATCAGCCGTGTCAGGGCTTCCTGTACCACTTTTTCAGATTCAGTATCCAGTGCCGAAGTAGCTTCATCCAGAATTAAGATAGACGGATCTTTCAGAACAGCCCGGGCAATACAAATACGCTGTCGCTGACCGCCGGATAAACGGATGCCCCTGTCGCCAGTGATCGTTTGGTAGCCGTTTTCTGTTTGCATAATAAAATCATGTGCATTGGCGATCCTGGCAGCCTGTACCACTTCTTCTTCAGTGGCTTCGGGACGGCTGAGCGCTATATTATTAAATATGGTGTCGTTGAAAAGAAAGGTCTCCTGGGTAACGAGGCTCATAGCCTGGCGCAGGGATTCCATTTTATAATCCCTTATATCCACACCATCCAGTAAAATAGCGCCCCCCTTTACATCATAAAAACGGGGTACCAGGTCAGCAATTGTGGATTTACCCACGCCGGAAGTGCCGATCAGTGCAATTGTCTTCCCCTTGGGAATGGTAAAGCTGACATTCTTCAGTACAGGTATTTCGTTGTAAGCAAAATCAACATTACGGAATTCAATTCCTGTTTGAAACAGGGAGAGTTCAATCGCATCTTTCTTATCACACACATCGATGGGCTTATCGAGGATCTCCAGGATCCTTTCTCCGGCACCCCTTCCTCTTTGAATATTAGCCCCTGCCACCACCATGGCCTTGGCAGGCCTTAGTACCTGCGAAAAAATAGCAATAAATGCAATGAACTCGCTGGCCTGTATACCGGCAGCACTTTGACCATTTTGCAGAATAAGACTGCCCCCATATAATAAAATACCTGCCACCACCAAAACGCCGGCCGCTTCTGAAAATGCCGGGGCCATTTCCCTTCTTTTAAAGCCCTGCAGGCTGGCATTTCTGTAAAAATCATTTTCACGGCTGAATTTTTTCAGAATAAATCCTGTGGCATTGAAAGCCCGGATCACCCTCATGCCGGTTAATGTTTCATCCATCAGGGTGAGCAGGCGGCCGATAGAAGCCTGTGCATCCTTTGCATCCCGTTTCAATTTTCTTTGCACGGCTGCAATTCCTAATGCTGATATAGGTATGATGATGAGGGTGAAGAAAGTTAACTGGGGGGAGATCGTAAATAAAGCAGCAAAATATCCAATGATCAGCGAGGGTTCTTTGATCAGTACTTCCAGGGAACTGGCAGCCACCCCTTCAATTTCAAATACGTCGGAGTTCATCCTGGAGATCAGGTCCCCTTTATGTTCTTTGGTAAAGAAACCCATGTGCAGGTGATTGATCTTTTCAAAAAGAGCTTCACGGATCTTTTTTACCAGTAATGTCCTGGCTTTGATCAGGGTTCGTTGGGCCAGGTAGCGGAACAGGTTGGCCAGTAAAACAGCGCAAATGATAATGAACGTAATAAAATATAATGCGTAGGCGGGGTTGATAGCTTTCAGCCGGTACACCTGGTAATAAAAAATATCTTTTAAAAAACCTGCTGACAGTGAAAAAGAAGGAGCCGTGAGCACTTCTTTACCGCTATGATCATTGAAAAGAACATTCAATAAAGGAATAATTAATGCAAACTGGAAGACGCTGAATATTACAGCCAGTAAAGTGAAGAGGGAAAAAGGAATGACGAACCAGCGATAAGGCCGGACATAAGAGAGCAGTCTTCTGTATACAGTCATCTTCATGCAGTACAAATTTATATCAATATAAGGACCGGTACACCTCCAGGTATTGCCGGGCGGCTTTATGCCAGTTAAAATCCTTCCCTCTTTTTTTTATTCTATCGCTCCAGCCTGTTGTATTATATTTTTTCATGCCTGAATTAAATACCTGCTGGATATGGTCCGGATGAAAATCATGAAAATAAAAAGATACATCCCCGCCAATCTCGGGTAAAGCTGTCCTGTCGGACAAAAAAAGCGGCTTGCCACAGCTCATGGCTTCCACCACCGGCAATCCAAAACCTTCAGAGACCGATGGGAAAGCAAAGGCACTACAATGGTTAAAATACCATGATTTTTCATTTTCTGTAATGCTGCCAAGCAGTCGCAGATTATCGGTAACTCCCAGTTCCGCTGATCTCTTTTCCATAAAATGCCGGTAGCCGGGGTCATCATTTCTACCGGCAATCAGTAATTCCAGGGTGTTCTGTTTTAGCAGGGGCAGCAACACATGATAGTTTTTTTTACGGTTCATTACCCCGATCGAAAAAAGAAAGGGCTTTTTAGGTTTATAAGAATGGCTGGTCAATTCGGGTTTTACCAGCATATTTGACCCGTTATGTATCACATGCAGAGGTTTGTTGTGGGTGTTGCAATTTTGGAGCACGTCTTTTTTGCTGAACTCGGATATGCAGACCAGTACGTCAGCACGATCGATCAAATGCTGCAGGTACCGGAGATATTTTTGTTTTTTGGCAGGTGATTTTCTTTCGTCATACATAAAATTAAGATCATGTATCGACAGCACCACTTTGATCTTCCTGTTCAGCATCGGCATATAATGGGTGTTTTGGTAAGTGGCATGCCAGATGCCGAACTTTCCAAGAGGCGGTAAAATGAACTTATGAAGCGGGCTTTGTGTGATGTGGTTGTTGCGGCTGTATGACCAGCCCTGCTGGCCGGGTGGGGTGTAGAAGAACAGCTGTTCTGCAGACAGGTCAATATTTTTTTCCAGGTATTTTCCCAGGTTCATACAGTAATGATAGAGACCCGTGTCCGGGTACTTCATGCGTTCACAATCAAAGATTATTTTCTGCATTCTGTTCAGCTTAAATGGATCAAAAGGGTGTTCAAAAATCATGCTATGTAAGGAAATATCATATGACTATCTTCCCCGAATAACCTGATTGGGATCATATCTTGGTAACCACAGCGAATTGAATTGTAACGTTATATTCCAGGTAACCGGCATGATTTTTTGCAGGAGGGTTACATTTGGTGCCGGGGACTTTACTAGTGTAGTGGCTACCAGCACAAAACTGCATGTATGGCTGTAAAAGAAAGAAAGATCATACTGGACTGCGACCTGATGAAGCACCCCCATTCCGGGTTGTATCATTATTGTCTCAATCTTGGGAAACATGTCGAGGCACTGCTGAGTGGCGATAAAACAGGATCCATTTCTTTTTATGCACCTGCAGCAGAGGCCGGTGCTTTTGGTGCCAGGTCGAAAGTGATCGTGGAAAGAAAAAGCATCTGGAATTTTTTTAACTTCTTTCTGCGCCACTGCGATATATGGCATGCTCCTTTTCAGTCAGGACGGATAGTGCCGGATAAGAAAAGATATCCTCATATAAAAGTTTTGCTCACCATACATGATCTGAACCCCCTGCACGAAGGTAAACCGGCAGAGGAACAAGCAAAAAGCCTGGCCCGCACACAATCACTTATTGACAGGGCAGATGCGATCGTGTGTATCTCTGAGTTTTGCAAAAATGATGTGTTGCAGCATTGCAATACCCGCAACAAACCGGTTCATGTCATTCACAATGGAACACACAAAGTGCATCCGCCTGAATTGAACGGCGCTTCATACAAACCCACCCGGCCATTCCTGTTCGGTATGGGCTATGTGAACCGGAAAAAAAACTATCATGTTTTGCTGCCTTTGTTGAACAATGAAGGAATAGAATTGGTGGTGGCCGGCAGGCTGGATGAACCGGATTATATTGACAGGATGAACGAAGAGGCTACCCGCATGGGTGTTAGTGACCGTTTACACATTGTGGGCCCGGTATCGGAAGGAGAGAAGGCCTGGTATTTTAAACATTGCCTTGCTTTTGTACACCCCTCGCTGGCAGAAGGTTTTGGAGCACCGGTAGTGGAAGTGATGCAATTTGGAAAACCTATATTCCTTTCTCCACTTACCTCGCTGCCGGAGATAGGAGCTGATACGGCTTTTTATTTCCCTTCATTCGACCCCGGCGATATGATCCATACTTTTTATGAAGGAATGATCCGCTATGAAAAAGAATGGATGAGTGAAAAGATCAGGAAAAGAGGTATGCAATTTGATTGGAAGGAGAAAGCCAGTCAATACCTGGAAGTGTACAAGTCTCTTTAATAAAATAACGGAGAACATGAAAGCGCAGGCAGCATTTAGCGGGGGGAGAAAATCTGAACTATGTAAGGCAAAAGATATAGGCGCAGACTGGTACAAACGCTGGTGCGTTGAAATGAATGAGGAACCAAAATTTCACAGGAAGCAGTGGGAGTTTGTTTATATCATGCAGGCATTGTGGGAACGTGGATGTATACATAAAGGAAGTAAGGGATTAGTTTTTGCTGTAGGCAGTGAACCCACCCCTTCCATATTGGCCAATTATGGATGTGATATACTGGCCACTGACATCTTGCCCGGGAAAGGCCAAAAAATGGGGTGGACCGATGCTGATCAGTTATGTTTTGGACTAAAGTCTTTAAACAAACGTGGTTTATGCAGCGAGGAAACTTTGCAGAATCATATTACATACAGGGCAGTTGATATGAATCATATCCCTTCCGACTTAAGAGGCTATGATTTTAACTGGTCCAGTTGTTCCTTTGAACACCTGGGGTCTATAGAAAAGGGGCTTATTTTCCTGAAAGAACAACTGAAAACTTTGAAGCCCGGCGGCTGGGCCGTGCATACCACAGAGTTCAATATTTCATCTGATCATAAAACCACCGAATCGGGTGACACGGTTATCTTCAGGCACCGGGATATGGAGAAGATCATACAAGAACTTAGAAAAGAAGGGCATTATGTTGAAGAGATCGACTATTCACTTGGAAGCCTTCCGGAAGATTACATGATTGACTATATGCCACACCAGCAAAAAGTGCATCTTAAATTGCAGCTGGATGAATATGTAGTGACCTCCATAGGGCTGATCATTCAAAAAAGAAAAAGAACTACTTTGCAGCAGTTGTTTAAAGCGAATTAAATGGGTTCGATCAGCAGGTTTGATGTAAAAAGGATAGCCGAAGATTATTTTACCCCCTACTTTGTAGAAACCGGAACATGGAAAGGAGACGGGGTGGCTTATGCGCTACAAACTGCATTCAGAAAAATCATTTCTGTTGAGATCATCGCTGATATAGCCGAGCAGGCAAAGGAACGATTCCGGGCATTTTCATCTGTAGAAATTATCGCGGGGCATAGTGTACCCGTTCTGAAAGAAGAATTACCAAAGCTAAAAGGCAATTGCATCTTCTGGCTCGATGCACATTTTCCTGGGGCAGATGAAGGGGTGAAGAATTATGATGCTGAAGAAGATGAGCAATTACGCCTGCCATTGGAAAGTGAAATAGAGGCTATTCAACAAGCACGAACAGGGTATAAAGATGTGCTGATCATCGATGACCTGAGAATTTACGAGGATGGTCCCTATGAGAATGGCAATGCTCCTGCGGACACCCTGCCTAAAAACCTCCGAAGTATCGATTTTTTATATAGCCATTTTGGCAAAACCCACTCCATTAACAAATTGTACCTGGACGAGGGCTATATTCTCTTGTTTCCGGAAGGGTCAAACAGGCCGCAAGTTCGTCTTAATCAATACATAAAGTGAGTAACCCACCCCCTTATCCACATCCAAAAAAACTTCAATTTCCAAATTGGCGGATTAACCCCTCACCCTTACCTTTGCGGCCGAATTAACTGCCAGAGCGTCAATGCAGGCAGTAAGAAAAAACTCTCTTTCAAAAAATATATATGGCAAACGTTGGTAAAGTAAAACAGGTCATCGGCGCCGTAATTGACGTGCAGTTCGATGGTAAACTTCCTGAGATCTACAACTCTCTCGAATTAAAAAGAGAAAATGGCGACATACTGGTACTTGAAGTGCAGCAGCACCTCGGGGAAGACAGTGTACGTACCATTGCGATGGATGGTACCGAAGGTATCGTTCGTGGCACAGAGGTGGTGGATACAGGAAAAGCGATTGCCATGCCAATCGGTGAAGCGATCAAAGGCCGCCTGTTCAATGTAACCGGTGACCCGATCGATGGATTGCCTGCGGTTAGCAAAGTGGGTGGCCGCCCGATCCACAACACACCTCCGGCTTTTGAAAACCTGAGTACGGCCAGCGAAGTGCTGTTTACAGGTATTAAAGTAATTGACCTGATCGAACCTTATGCAAAAGGGGGTAAGATTGGTCTGTTTGGTGGTGCCGGTGTGGGTAAAACCGTATTGATCCAGGAATTGATCAACAATATCGCCAAAGCATACTCTGGGTTATCTGTATTTGCCGGTGTGGGTGAAAGGACCCGTGAAGGAAATGACCTGATGCGTGAGATGATCGAAGCAGGCATCATGAAATATGGTGATGCTTTCAAGCACAGCATGGAAGAAGGCGGATGGGACCTGAGCAAAGTGGATATGAAAGAACTGGCCGATTCAAAAGCCACTTTCGTATTCGGACAGATGAACGAACCCCCGGGTGCCCGTGCCAGGGTGGCACTTTCCGGGTTGACCATTGCAGAATATTACAGGGACGGAGATGGACAAGGGAAAGGCCGTGACATCCTGTTCTTCGTGGATAATATCTTCCGTTTCACACAGGCCGGTTCAGAAGTATCAGCCCTGTTGGGACGTATGCCTTCCGCGGTGGGTTATCAGCCCACCCTGGCCACAGAAATGGGTATCATGCAGGAAAGGATCACTTCTACTAAGAATGGTTCTATCACATCCGTACAGGCTGTTTATGTACCTGCGGATGATCTGACTGACCCGGCCCCGGCAACAACCTTCGCTCACCTGGATGCTACAACCGTATTGTCAAGAAAGATCGCTGACTTAGGTATCTATCCTGCGGTGGACCCGCTGGATTCCACATCCAGGATCCTTTCGCCATTGATCGTTGGTGATGCGCATTACAATTGTGCTAACCGTGTGAAATCCATGTTGCAGCGTTATAAAGAATTGCAGGATATCATCGCTATCCTCGGTATGGATGAGTTGAGTGATGAAGATAAAATGACGGTTGCCCGTGCCCGTAAAGTGCAGCGCTTCCTTTCACAACCCTTCCATGTGGCGGAAGCCTTTACCGGCCTGAAAGGTGTACTGGTACCGATCGAAGAAACGATCCGTGGTTTTAATATGATCATGGATGGCGAAGTGGATGAATATCCTGAAGCAGCTTTCAACCTGGTGGGTAGCATTGATGACGCCATTGAGAAAGGAAAGAAACTGATGGCACAGGCGCAGGGATAAGATTTTAGTATTAAGTACTCAGTACTGAGATATTGACAGGCAGGATTTACTATTAGAGAGGTATGGGGATGCATAACTACAGGGAGTTGAAGATTTGGCAGCGGTCCATGGATTTTACAGTACGGATCTATGAAGTGAGTGCTGGTTTTCCGAAAGAAGAAAAATGAAAAATATGGCCTGACGGCCCAGTTACGAAGTTGCTCTTTATCTGTGCCAAGTAATATATCAGAAGGAGCAGGCAGAGGGACAAACAAACAATTCAGGAGATTTCTTGAAATAGCTATGGGGTCAATAAATGAGGCACAGACACAAATAGAGCTGGCCTTCAGAGTAAAATTGCTGACTAAAGAGGTGTATGATTCGCTGATGGATGAGGCATTACAGATTTATAAAATGATACTTACTTTTTATAATAAACTGGATGAGGGGAAGTAAGTCTGAATACTAAATACTAAGTACTGATTTTCTTATATGAATTTAGAAATATTAACTCCTGAAAAAAAGCTCTATAGCGGTGAGGTTTATGGCGTGCAGATGCCGGGTATCAGCGGTTCATTTGAAGTGCTGG
>CAZSGD010000036.1:0-39554 GCA_964606155.1 uncultured Chitinophaga sp.
TCGCGGTATCCCCCGCGCCTCGCATACAGGACGCACGCCCGAGCGGGCAGCAAGGGCCGAAGTTCCGTGGGCAGGGTCGGCTGGGTCGAGCCGTCAATCACGCCCGGCTGGGCCACCCACCGCGCATACAGTCCCCGGCTGAAGGTTCGGGCCACGTTCCGCGCGGATCGCAGGGTCGTGGACCCCTCCCAGGTGAAGTCCGTGGCCACATCCCAGTACGGTCCGATGGTCAGCGGCACCCCGCCCTTGCCGTCCGTGACTTCCACCACCGCAATCGGCGTGGCGCTGAACGTGTAGGTGAGTCCGCTATCGTCCGTACTCAGGGCCGTGGGCGACCCGGCGAGCAGCTTGGGGTCGTGCTGGGCGACCACCTTGGTCCAGTGGTCCTGCGCTTCGGTGAGGAAGCTGTACCACTGGGCATCGGACATATCCTCGTCCGTGGTGGGGCGCTGGGCGAGTGCCTTGCACCGCGCCAGCAGGTCCGCGCTATCGAGATAGGCCATGCGACTCCCTTACCAGAGCGAGGCGGACGGACGACGCACACGGGTGCCGATGGACCGTACCGTGTCCGCGCCTGCGCTCGACGTAGCCGCCAGCACACCAAAGGCAATGCCGCCCCAATGCGCGGCACTCTGGCTCATGTCCACCGTCAGGTCCTTGCCCACCACGTATTCCCCGCGCATCCGGAAACTGTTGGTGGAGGCTACGGTCTGGTTCGCGAACAACACGCCGAAGCCCGCCCCCAGCGTCAACGCCAGGGTCGAGTCGCCGTTGGCGAACACACCGACCGTCGCATTCCATGTCGCATCCGAGAGGGTCACCAGTGGGGACGTACTGGAATCGGCACGCGCCGTCAGAGCGCCCACAATCGGCGCCACTGTATCCATGCCGGGCCACTCCACGATGTCGTAGGCGATGCCATTGGGGGCGCCACCAAACGAGAAATCGAAGGTCCCCGTCCCGGGCGATGCGCTCCCGGGATACCAGAAGGCCGAGAGACGCCGTGTGGCCGACGCAATCGTGCCGTAGGTCACGGTCCCGATGGACGTGATCGTGCCGACCGTCAGGCCGGTCGTCCCGACGGCGGTGGTTGTGGCCGGATTCCGCGACACGTTGACGAAGATGAGCCCTGGCGTGTTCGCCGTCAGGGTGATCGACCCGGTGGAATGCGGCGACGAGGGAGCCGTGCTCGTGCCCGAGCCGTTCGTGGGGACGGAAGGGGTGCCAAGGGCCATGCTATTTCCCGGACAGGTAGATGTATCGCCGGTAGATGTCGTCTGCCCGCGATCGCGCGGTGCCGCCGCCACCCCCACCCCACGTCATGTCGAACCAGCACTCGTAGAAGTTGGTCGTCTCCCCCGTGATCCGCCACAGACCGTTGGTGATGTGCATGGCGTTCACTTCCGTGCCATCCACCCAGACCCGCAGTTCGCCATCCGCCACATCCACCGTATTGACACGCGCCCAGATTTCCACGTCGTAGGACACGCCGGTCTGGAAGGTAGTCGAGGTCTTCTTGAGGTCCACGTCAGCGGGCGTGCCGCCCGACGTGAAGGCATAGCGGAGGCCGGACTGGCTCACCACCCGCGAGGGGGCACCCGGTCCGCGCGAACAGATGATGATAGACCCCGCCGAGGTCGTGCCAAGCCGGAACCACCAGAGTTTCGTCCCGTTGCCATTTTCCTCGTACTGCCCATCGCCTCCCTCGGCCACGGTGGAACCCAGCCGGAAGCCCTTCATGTGCATGTAGACTTCGCTGTAGGCCGGACTGCCGGTGCCACTGGCGGTCGGCCGCACATGCAGCGTCGATGGGGTGTTGCCGTCGCCCAAGGCGCCAGGCATCCGTTGGCGCAGCCCCACACCAGGGTTGCTGCCCCCGCTGGCATTGGTGTTGAGCGTCAGGTTCCCGCGATTGCTGAACCAGTACCCCGCGTCTCCGTACAGGGCGTAGGTACTGTTGCTGGGCAGCGTGGTCTGCTGGGAAAAGTCCACCTCGGCCCATCGGGTCATTCCGGCGGGCTCGTTGGGATGACTATTGCTGCTGGCCGTGACCGCAAAACTCGCGGAGGTCGCGCCGGTCAGGCCGGAGGCCGAGGCGGATAGCGTATAGTTGGCCGCCGGTGTGCCACTGGTGACGCCCAGCCCGGAGAAGGTCGCCACGCCCGACACCGCATTCACGGTCACCGTCCCGAGCAGCGTCCCACCAGACGAGATAGCCACCGTCACCGCATCGGTCGCGGTCGTGACAATCGCGTTGGTATCATCCACCAACTGGCAGGTCACCACGGGACTGAACAGACTGCCTGCAACCACGGCCGTCGGATTGGTGGCGAACTGCACCTTGGTGGCAAACGGGGGAGCAATGCTCACGGTCGCCGAGGTGGCCGCCGTGTACGTACCCGAGAACTGGATCGTGTTACTGGAGCCCGCTCCCGAAAAGCTGAGGTTGCTGAACGTCGCACGACCGCTGGCATTCGTGATGGCCGTGGCGGTCCCCCCGAGCGTCCCGGACCCACTGGCCTTGGCGGCCGTGCAGGTCACGCCGCTGGTGGCGGTGGCATTCCCGTTCGCGTCCGTGATCTGAAGGATCGGCTGCTGCGTGAAGGCCACCCCATCCTGCGCGGACGCGGAGGGTTGCGTGATGATGACCCATTTGTTCGCGGCCCCGGCCACGCTCGTAATCGTGAAGGTGACCGGCGAATTGGTCAGCGCGGTCCCATCGGCCCGGGTCCCGGAGGCCCGAATCGTGGCCGTTTCCGTCGGCGTGGCTGGCGGCGTGTAAGTGACCGAGCAGAGGCCGCTGGCATTGGTCACAGCGGTACTGGCCGACAGATTCCCCGCGCCCGACACGATCTCGTAGGTGATGGTCACGCCCTGCTGCGCGGTCAGCGCGTCATTCGTGACCTTGCACTCCATGGCGGCACTGGCCGTATTGACCGTGACCGATGACTGAGTGCCCCCGCTGTTGATCGTGAGGATCGTCGGCGTATTGGGCGAGGTCCCGTTGGCCAGGAACGTCACGGGCGAACCCGAGAGCCCGGCACTCGTGGCCGTCATGGTGTTGAGTCCTGCCGCCGCTCCGACGGTCCAGCTCCCCACCGTCACGATGCCACTGGCGTCCGAGGCGGTCGGTCCGAGGCTCGTGCCGGAGCCCCCGCCGCCGGTCACGGCAAACGTGACATTGGTGCCACTCTTGACATTCCCGTACACGTCCTTGACCACGACGGACGGGGGAACGGCCACCGTCGTGGAGGTCTGCGCACTCTGGCTGGTCGCGGTGCGGGCCTCGATCGTCGCGGCCGCTGCCGCCGTGGCCGTCGCGGTGAAATCGACGGACGTACCAGTGGACGTGGTGGCCGTGAAGGTCTGCGTGCCCGCCCCTGTTCCCAGCGTGAAAGTCACGGATGCCTGTCCACTGGCATTCGTGATGGAGGTCGCACTGATCTGTCCGCCGTTCGGCGTGCTCCACGTCACCGTCTCGCCCACCACCGGTTGCCCCGACCCGTCCGTCACGGTGGCGACCAGGGGGTTCGTGGGCTGGGTGAAGACCGTGGCGCTTTGTCCGGACCCGGAAGTCGCCACGATGTTGCGTGTCGTGGAACCCTGTGTCGTGGTGGGCACCATGCAACCCACGACCTTGAACGCTCCGATATTGGCGATGATGACGCTCGCGCCACCCTGCTTGGCATTCCATTGGGTGACGAAACTGTTGATCTCGTCCACGATGGTATTGAGGGCGGTGGTCAGCTCGTCCATGACGGAACTCTGGTGGGAAGTAGACCGGAAGTAGCGCGGCGTGCCCGTCATCAGCCCGTCCCGATCTTGAGCACCTTGAAGGCGGTCACGTCACCTGCAGAGATCGACGCATTGGCGTTGACCCGGGTACGGATGGTGTCCAGCGTATCCACGATGGCCGACACCGCATCGGCCAGCACCGCCTCCTCGGAGTCCGGCTTGCCGAGGAAGCGGGCGTAGCGAGGGGTTCCGGCCATGTTAGCCGACCGTGGCGAGGTAGGACACGAGCGGCGACCCGGACGTGGCGGTGAAGTTGAGCGCCACTTCCACGCCCGTGGCATCCAGCCGGTAGACATCGCTGGACGTCAGCGAGGCGCTCCCCGTGGTCGAGGAGACGGGGTAGGCCAGCGCCGCCTGCCAGGTCGTCTGGCCGGGCACCCGAACCTGCGGCACGCAGGTGCAGGTGCCGCCGTTCAGGTCGATCTGGAAGGTGAACAGCGCGGCCCGGGCCGGTTCCACGCAGCCCACGATGTAGCGATTGACGCCCGCCGTGAACTGGGTGCGCTGGAGCCCGGAATTGACATCAGCCATGCTTACTCCGTGGGAACGCCCTCAGCCGAGGGCAGGGAGGCAGTGACGCGCCGGGGACGTCCCGGCTTGCGCTTGATCGGCGCGGGCGGTTCGTCCTCCGCATCGAGGAAGGACAGGTCCACCGTCTTCGTGACCCGGCGCGGATCGACCACGCCATCCGGCCAGTGCTTCTTGGCCCACGCGGGCTGCTCCGGCGACAGGCCCAGCGCCCACGCATCCCCGGCCGCGCATGCCTTCACGTAATGCGGGTGCAGCGGCGCGGGGCCGAGGGCCGCCAGCATCGCCGCGCTCGGATTGGCGAGCAACTGGGCATACAGGAAGTCATCCGACTGGGCGTAGGCGCGGGCCAGCCCATCCGTGCGGGCCTGCCGGTCCGTCCAGGACTGTTCGACATCCGCCAGCCACTTCTCGTAGTTGACCAGCAGCAGGCCGTACTGTTCCTGCGGCCCGACCGGCATGGTCAGGTATTCCGGGCCGGGCATATACGGGGCCAGCCAGCCCCCTTCCGGGGTCGGCGGACTGGCCGGAGCCTGCGAGTCATCACGCTTGTCCACGGTCGAGCCCCAGCGCCGTCCATGCTGGTCCCGCCAGATTTGCCACCGCCGGTTGGCGGCCTGTCCCTTGTCTTTCGCCATGGATCATGTCTCCGTCAGAAGGGTGGCGCGGGCGGCGTCCGGGTCCATCGGACGCGCCTCCCGCGAAAGCAGGTCGCTCGTCACGACCGGCGACATCAGGGTATCCACGCTATCAAAGGCGGCGTCCACCTGCTGCGTCAGCCAGTCCAGGTAGGCCGTCTTGACCGCCACGGCCGCCGCCTGCATCTCCAGGTCAAGGTCTTCGGGGCGCTGGTCTGCGAAGTCCAGCATCTTGTCCCATGCCCGCACCCGGTCCAGTTGGGTCAGGGCGTGGATCACGCGCTGGTCCCATGGCGCATAGGGCTGGCTGCCCGGCACCGGAGGATGCGTGGGCAGGCCGGTCAGCGACAAGAGCTTCTGCTGCATCTCGCTGAACCGTCGCTGGTGCCCGCCATGCTCCCCCTCGATGACCCAGAACATCATGGGCACCGCCCGGTACTGGTGGAACAGGCGCCAGGCCAGACGCGTGACCGTGGCCCCCTTGGCTGTGCCATCTCCCCGCCAGGCGGGCTCGGGGCCGGTCAATTCGTCCAGCACGATCGCACTGGCCTTGGCCAGCGGCACCATCTGAAAGACGACCAAGCGGTTCACGCCCTGATCGTCGTACCAGTCCAGATGCGCCCACGCGATATGCTCGTTGGGCTGGCCGAACAACTGTCGGCATTCCTCCTGCCACCGCCCGAGGTCCGACGGGGCGGGCAACCGCTGGGGTCCGAGGGTGGCTTCCACCTTGGGGGCCACCAGCGGTTGTCCATCAAGGCCAATCAGGGTCATGCAAACCTCTTAGGTGTTGACCGGCAGCACCCGATAGGAGAACTGCACGAACAGCCCCGCCGTGTTGGCGGTGGCGCCCTGCGTCACCGACACCCCGAGTACCGCGTTGGCGGCGACATCGGTATTGGCACTGGTGAGGGTCAGGTCCACCGGCGTGGCCGCCGCGAGGTTCGTGGTCGAAGTCACGGTGCCGATGGTTTCGGTGGCCGTGAGATTCTTGAGGTCCACCACGAGGGTGTTGGACCCATCCACGCCCGCCGAGGCCGCCCACGGCACGATCTTGGCCTCAAGGACCTGGAGCGGATACGGGGCGGCGAACACGCCACGATCCGCGATGTCGGACCCCGCGCCAAGGTCTTCGATGCTGATGGAAACGGTCTGGATGTCGCCCAGCCAATCCTCGCCATACTGCCGCGCGATGGGCCGGGGACGCCCGGTAGTGACAGCCATGTCCTGCTCCCTTGGAAGGCCGAGGCCGGAGCCCCCGGTGGAGGCCCCGGCGTCGGGCGAAGACTACTGCTCGGTCTTCGAGTTGGCGTAGGTCAGGTTGGCGCGGTTCGTGATGACGAGCTGGGTCAGCATCGACACCGGGAACACGTAACCCGACTTGTTCTCCAGCCGGATGCCATCCTCCCACGAGAACGACCCACCCGGACGCGGCATCACGTCGAGGCGCTTGATGCTGTTGCTGTCGAAGCACCAGACCCAGCCGTTCGGCACCCGCTTGGACTGGAACAGCTTGATGCCCTGCGTGGTGATGTCGGCATCCAGTTCCAGCCCGAACGGATCGTTGAACCGCAGCGCGGCCGACTGGAGGCCGATCACGTCGCGGTACACGCCCGGGGCGATGATGAGCCGATCCGCCTTGCCGCCCCCGTAGAACTCGACCGACTGCTTCATCCGGCGGAAGGTGATGCCGTTGAAGCGCTCCGAGGTGGTGTTGGAATAGGACGGCGCCCAGTTGGCCACCGACGCGCTCGACAGGCCATGCACCGAGGCGGTGAGGCTCATGTCGATCAGGCCGGTCATGCCCCGGTTGAAGTCGGTGCCCACGAGGGTGGACGCTTCGGTCGAGTTGGCCTTGACCACCTTGTCGCCCGACATCGAGGTCACCGAGCCCGCCCACGTCACGGTGATGGACGGGGTGGTGGCGCTGACGGCGGTGATGGTGCCGAGCGCGTTGGTCACCAGGGCCGAGGACCGCACCAGCGCCACCCGGTCACCGATCTTGAACTTGTCGGCGATCAGGGCGGCGTTGGTGATGGTGGACTGGTCGTAGCCGGTCGCCAGCGTGTAGGCGCCGGACGCCTGCGTGGCGGCCGTGGTGGTGGTCGCCAGCACGCCGGTGCTGAGGCCGTAGAAGTAGTCGGACCAGTGCCGCGCGAGGTCCTGGATCTTCTTGGCTCCCTGGTACACGATCTGCCGCTTGAGTTCGGCGGCCCGCTGGTGCCGGTCGAGGAGCTGGGCGGTCACCGACGCGGTGAACCGGCCGTTGAACAGCACGTAGTTGAGGGTCAGTTCCTCAAGGTTCGGCGTGTACGGGTTGGCCTCGTCCGAGCCCTCGTCGATGGACGCGATGCCCGCGCCTTCGGTGATGTCCACCGGCACGGTGAATTCACGGGCCGAGACGTTGATCTGGTAGTCCTTGAGCATGTCCACCATGTCGTACTCGGGCGCGCCGAAGCCAAAGCCCTGGGCGATGTCGCCCTGAACCTTGCGCCACAGCTTGTTGACGCCGGACGATGAGGTGGTCACGGAATAGCTGAGTGCCACGGTCCTGCTCCTTTAGGGTTCCCGGGCCAGTCGCCGCAGGTGTTCCTGATACTCCTGGAACGTGCGCGGCCGTTCTGGACTCCCCCCGGAGGGGGCGGGGGCGGCGCTGGCCTTGCCGGACACCGCCGGAGGCGGGGGCGTGGGCGCAAGCGCCTGCTGGTTGCGTTGGGTCAGCGCGGCAGCGGCGGCCACTTGGGCCTTGAGGTCCGCTTCGCGCTTGGCGTAGGCCGCCTCGCGGGCAAGTTCCCGCTTGAACAGGGGGCCATGAATCGTCCACTGTCGCGTGCCGGGGTCGAAGTAGAACAGGTCGCCTTCGACGGCCTTGAGCGCCGACCGGGCGCGTTCCGCGTCCAGTCCGGCAAGGTCCGGCTGCTGCAAGGCGTCCGCCAGGTAGCCATCCACCGATTCCCACAGCCATGGCAGGGATTCCTCCCGGCTCTGCTGGGTTTCGATGGGCTGGAGTCGCTGGGCCGCCTGTTCGGCGCGTTCGCGCCAGTACCTCGCGTCGGCATCGGCCTGCAACTGCGGGAGACGGGCCGCGAACCCGGAGGCCAGATCGTAGATGGCCTGATCGCCCTGCTGGGCGGCCGTGGTGATGGCCGTCAGGAGGGCCTGGGCGCGGGCCTGCTCCACCGTCTGCTGCTGCGCGGCCTCATGGCGGACCTGCTCCACGGCCTGCCGCAACTGCTGTTCGCGCTGGGCGAACGCCTGTCGGTTCGCCAAGTGCTGACTGCGCAAGCGGTTCCATGCCTGCTCGGTCAGGTGAATCCGGCCATCCGCCCCCTTGGTCATGCCGGGGATCGTGATGTCCGTCTTGTCCACCGCGAACGTGAACGGGGTTTCCGTCGCTGCGATGTCGGGTGACGGCGGCGCGGGCGGTCCATCCGGCGAGGCCGGGGAGGGCGGGTCCGTGGGCGTCGGGGCCTGCGCGGGCGGTGCGGATGACGCGGGAGCGGGGGGCGGGGTGTCCGCCGCGTCCAGCTCCTCTGCGTCCTCGTCGGGCGACTCCAGATCGGCGGCGATCTCCTCCAGTTCTGTCGAGGAAAGCCCCGCCGAAGGGGTCGTCAGGTCCGAGGGCACCGGGACCGTAGGTGTGTCCATTCTACACGCTCCATTTCATGCCGTCAAGTGGGTGTCGGAAAACCGTCTGGATCGTTTCGTTCCACTTCCAACCACACATGGGGGCGGTTGGGGTGGGGATGGGACCACTGGGAGCAGAGTCGCCAGCGCCCCACGCCCTCCAGCGTGTGATGCCAGGAGGCTACCCCGTCCGGACTGGTCAGCACGATGGTCGGTCGGTGGCCGTGGTCCCGGTCATTGTCGGCAATGGCGTTGCGGTCCACCTGGACCCACCACCACGCCGTCATCCGGCCACGCTCGCGGCCTGCTGGACCTCGCGCTGGGCGTCCCGCTGGGCCTGCTGGTCCTGCTGGGCCTGCTGCTGGGCTTGCTGCTGGGCGGCCGCCTGCTGCTGTTCCGGCACGGTCAGGACCCCGGCCAGCATCCGCATCCGCTGGAACTCGGCATCCATCGCACTCCGCCACGGCGCGGGCCACCGGCTGTAGTTCTCGGAGGCCATCGACTTCGCCATTTCCTGCACCCGCACCAGCGCCACGGCGGGCACTTCGTCGGCGGGCACGGGCTCCCAGATGGCGGCCAGCTTGGGATCGACGGGCGCCGGACCGACCGGCCCCAGCACTGGCTGGCCCATGGGGTCCACCCCCACCACCCCTTCCGGGGCAACGGGCGGCGTCCATCCCTCGGGCGGCCCCTCCTCCCACTCGGCAATCTGGCGGCGAATGCGGGTGCGGTGCGCGTCCTCCCGCACCGACATCAGCACATTGGCGTTGCTGGCCAGGATGGCGTGCAGTTCCTCGGGCGGCAACTGCAATCCGGCTTGCGCGAGGCTGATGATCTGTTCGGTCTTGGTCAGGGGGGACAGCATCGAGAGCGACCCCGCCCGCAGCCGGACATCCCGGGTACTGCCCAGATCAGCCCCGACCCAGCGCTCCTCCTTGTACCCGCCGTCCGGGCTCACCCACCGGAGCCGCTGGGGCACGGTGTAGAAGGCGCGGACCTGCTGGAGCACGATCCGGCACAGGCGCGTGTAGGCCCGCTGCATCCAGAACCGGGGTTCCGCGAGAGCCACTTGCGCCTGTCCGATGATGGCGAACTTGGCCCGGCCGCTCTCGCCGCTGCCGACCCCGCCTTCCAGCCCTTGCGCGGTCGCCGAGAGGCCCAGATCGTTCTGCATCTCGGTTTCGAGCATCTGGAACGTCTGGACGACGCCGCCATCCAGCGGGTCGATCTGTTCCGCCTCCGGCTTGCCCGCCGGATTGTACAGCAGCACCCGCCGGTCGCTGTCGAGGTCCGCATCCGTCACCATCGACCCGATGGGGAGCAGGACCTTCTGGTTGAGCACCTTGTCGGTGTGGTCGAGGATGGCGGACAACTGCTGGCTCCGCAGTTCGTTGCCCGGCCCCACGATGTCCATGACGCACTCGTTCCGCCACTGCCGCAGTTCCCAGATCGGGATGTCCAGCGGTTCCTGCCCGACGCCCGGCATCGTGGCTTCCCACGGCTGGCGATGACAGACCCGCGCACTGCCCTCGCCACCGGCGACCACGACATAGGCGCCCCGGGGATAGGCCCGACAGGCCCGCTGCCAGCCGCGCAGGGTGAACACCAGCGCATCGTCGCCCTTGAGGGCGGCCAGCGCCTCGCGTTCCCGTCGCGTCTCGCCCGGCAACAGGCACCGCGCCTTGGCCGGGTACTGCTTCAGTTTCTCGACCGCCGCCTCATCGAGATCGGCAAAGGCGTCCGGGAACATGCGCTTGAGCGTCCCGAGCGGCAGGAACGCGGCCACCAGCGCCCCGTGCGCCTCCTCCAGACAGGAGGCGCTGGCGGGCAGGGTCCGGACGTGGCGGCCATCCAGCACCTCGCGGGCCAGTCCCGGCGCCCACTGCCAGGCGGCCTCCTCCTGCTCGTCCGTCAGCGTCCCATCCTCGCGCACATAGCGCAGGATCGCTTCCCGGGCATCCAGCACCGTCGGCTGGCCGGTCAGCGGATCGGGCGGCCCGGCGAGGGGCTGGTCCGCCGTCTGGGCCTGCGGGTGGGCCTCGATTTGGACCGGCACCCGGTCGCCTTCCGGCTCGACCCAGATCACCCCAAACGCCCGGCGATACACACAGGCGAGGTCGCTGGCCTCCCAGAGCATCGCCACCGCATCCAGCGCCCCCTCCCCCAACTCGTGCTGGAGCACCTTGCGGGCGAAATCCGCCTGATCCCGATGCTGGGCATCCGCCCCCGCCGGTTCCGGATCGGGTTCCGGCGGGTCCGCGAGCAACTGGGCGCTGAATTTCCGGCAGTAGGTGGCGGCCTTGTTGAGTCCGGGTGCCACCTGCCCCCAGTTCCAGATGGTCACTTCGTCGCGGTCCGCGCTCCGCACCGCCTCGACATTGGCGTACCCCTGCCGCCGCAGGTCGTTGACCCGCACCTCCGCCTGATAGGCGGTGTGTACCGGGTCCTGATCCGTCCACGCCTTGAGGACCTGCTTGGCGACCTTGGCCTCGTCGTCCACCAGCCACGGCCCATCCGCCACCGGGGGCCGCGCCCCCGCCCCGGGCGTCGCCTGTTCGGTCGGCTCGCTGTACCCGTCCTCGATCACATCCGGATTGAGGCCGCTCGGCCCCTCGTAGATACTGCCCGGCATCCACTACTCCTTGAGGGCCTGTTCGGCGCGTTGGACCAATCGCTGAAACCGCCGCCACTGCGCCTGGGTCATCCCGGGCGGCACCGGCTTCCGTCGCACCGGCTCGAACGTGCCCCAGTCTGGCTTCCGAGGCGTCCGGTCACTCGGACGGCGCATAGCCTTCCCCCTCCCGTGCACAGATAGTCACGCCCACCCCGATCCGCTGGCAATGCGGCACCAACGCCAGCCGCCAGACCCGCTCCAGGGCGTCCCGACAGCCCTGCACACAGGCCACGTCCTCGGCCAATACCTGCGGATCACGCGGCAAGCCGTGGTGCTGCCACCGATGCAAGGTCGGGAACAGCAGTTCCACCGCCTCCCACGCCGTCAGGCTAGAGGTCAAGATCGCCGCTCCCGGTCAGGATCAGGTCCGCGACCTCGGCCGCGTTGCCCTGCGTCTCCTTGAGCAGCAATCGGGCGCTGGCCCGCAACTGGCTGGCCCGGTTCACGTTGCCCCGGCCCGACCGACTGGCAATCGCCTGCTCCACCACGTCCGGCAACGGCTCCGACACCGCCCCCACCCGGTCCGGCACCGGCTCCGGTCGCCGGGTCAGGCGGTCCACCACGTCCAGCAACAGGCGGGCATGGTCCTCCGCCGCTTTCACCTGCGCCTCCGCCGCCTCGGCCCGCGCCAGCATCGTCCGCGCTAGGTCCTGCCACTCCCCCGGCGACGGTGCGTCCGCGACCGTCACAGGCTTGACAGCGGCCGTGCCCTCGGTACGGGCCTGCCACCACCGGATCAATCCCATCGCCGTGACACCTCCCGCACGTCGTCTCCCCGGTTCGGGTAGCCATCGTCCGGGATCGGGGGATCGGGCGGGTCGTCATTGTCCACATTCCAGTTGATGGCATCCCACCGCTCGGCAAGCGTCCGCGCATCCACCGCCGCTGGGCGCCGCCAGGACCCCTTGCTCATGTCTCCTCCTCCTCCTCGTCCTCTGCCGTCCCACCCCACGCCACCATCTCCCACGCCGCCAGCGACTCCGACACCTGCCCGAGCATCAACAGCATCGCCGCCTCCACCGGACTGCACCGGAACAGCCGCCGAATCTCCGCCATCTCGGCCGCGTTCTCCGCCTCGGAGGCCCACTCCAGGATGCCCATGTCACCGCTCCGCCGTTACGACCTTTTCACAGACCGAACTGGAGCACGCGACGATCCGTGAATAGAACGTGGGACTGAACGGTCCCTTGCGCCACTTCCCGTCCTTCCCGAGGTAGCCATCCCCACCACGCAAGCAACCGAACTCATCAATGAATGCGGTCACGTTCCGCGCCTCAGTCTTCCGCTGATGCAAGCACTCCATTGTCAGCCCTCCACGGCCATCCGCTGCCCCTTGCTCCGCCCCCGGAACCGCTTCCCTGCCCCCCGCGCCTCCACCACCTCCGCCAACGGCACGCCCAACACCCGCTGCCGCCCCCGCCCCTCCCCACTCCACACCGACACATTCTGGTACGGCCGCCGCTCCTCCACCACCCGAGGCGCCATCGGTCGCGCCTGCAAGCCATACGTCAGACTGTCAAACGCATGGTCCGCCTGCCCGTCCGCCAAGCGCCCCTGGTCCTTGGGGTCCAGCATCAGCAACGGCAACGTCCGGTCCAAGGTCCGCGCCTCCGGCCCGAACGTGATGCCCGGCCGGTCCCGCCCCTCCGGCACTCGCAACAGCCCATGCAAGCCGTCGATCCGCGCCCGGATACTCCCCGGCCCCTTGCTCGCGGGCGCCATCGCACAGCCCCGAGGCCACCGGCCGTAGAACCCCCGCTGGAACCGCTCCAGGACCGTCTCCCCCCCACCCGTCACCGCGCCCATGGCACTGTCATACGTGATGAGGCTCGGCGGATACGGGGCAAAGGCCGCGTCCTGCAACGCTTCCCCCACTTCCTGTCCCGCCAACAGCGCGTCCTTCCCCTCGAAACTCCAGTCCCGATAGACATGCACGTCCGCGCCCGGACTCACCGCAAACAGGGTCAGGACGGCCGCATCCCGGTACCCCCAATCCAGTCCGGCATACCAGGCCCAATCGCCCAAGGCCCGCGCATCGAGGTCCACCCGATGCACTGCCCCGTACTCCGGGAACGCCTGCCCCCCACCACCCAAGACCAGTTCCGCATCAAGCTCCTGTCGCCGCGCCAGGTCCGTGGCGTCCCGGTACTCCTGCGCCACCGTCTCCGGGGGCAGGTAGGGATTGTCCCGCGTCGTGCAGTGCCAGTGCCCCCACTCCGGCCCCAATTCCCCCGCCATGACCCGCGCACAGAGGCGATTGAAGTAGCTCGGAATCTGATGTTCCGGGTTCCCGTCCAAGCCCCCGTTCGGGCTGGAGATGAACAACGCGCTCCCCCGCCGATCCAGCAGGGCGGGCCGCGCCACCTGCTCCCACGCATAGGCCAAGTCGAGATGCGCCGCTTCGTCGAAGATGATGCCGTCCAAGGCCCGGCCCCGGAGACTGTCCACATTCTCCGCTGACCGCAACTCCAGCGAACCCCCGCCCGGCAGCACCACCCGCTTGTCCGTCTCGCTGACCGTGACGCCGAGATGCTCCTTGCCCGCAAACCGGGGGAGAATCTCCTCCCGCCAAATGGCCCGGGACTGGGGGTAGTCCGGAGCCACCCACGCCCATTCACCGCCCGCCGCCATGCCCCGGCTGGCACTGTCCCCAATCACCGCGCGAATCAGGGCGAAGCGGGACTTCCCGAACCGTCGCCCCGCGCGGACCAGCTTGAACCGGCACGGACTATCCAGAATCTCCCGCTGTCGGGGATGCGGCGAGGGGAGGAGGATGTCGGGGACCGTCAGAGGTCCGCCCGAGGCAACAGGGAATCGAAACTGATGCGCTGCGGGAGGAGCCTCCCCCGCCCGTCCGTCAGGTCCGGCGGGGGGAGGACGGGCGGGTCCGGGGCCGCGAGACGGGCCGCCCGGGCCCGTGCCGTCTCGGCGGGCTCCAGCCCGATCACCAGCGGCCGGGCCGGGTCCCCGCTGAGGGTCAGGCTCTTGGGCGCGTCCCCCTGCTCTAGTTTGGCTATCGCCACCAGGTCCCGGGGCTCCAGCGTCTCCGGCCTCAGGCTGAGACGGCGTTGTAGCTCCCGGGCCGCTTGCCAGCTCAGGCGTTGCCGGACCCTGACCAGGGCATCCCGCGCCCGTTGCCGTCGTTCGGCTTGCGCGGCGATGCCGTTGCGGGTATCGGGAGTTGGGGTATCGGTTGATGGCGGCCGTGGCATGTGTCATATCTACACGGTTCCTGGCCACTGTCAAGAGGGAGGCGCCAGTGCCGCGACATTCGGGAACGGCCAATGCTCAGGGTGTGGCGTGGAACTGTGGCGAAGATGCACGGACGCCACAGGGGTGGGAAGGGCGGACGTTGCAGGACAACGGGTTAGCGGTGGCACGGGGGATGCGTTAGTGGTGGCCGTCCCTAACAGGAATACCTCATGTTCGCTATCGGCTCCTCCCATGCGGCACGGTGCGCGGACGGCACGACGCGCCAGGCAGTCATCGTCAACGTTCCGGATACGTTCTTCACGGTTCCCGCGCGGGTGCGGGTGCGGGGCAAGACGGTTACCGGGTTTGTGTACCTTCACGGGCTAGGAGACGACAAGCAACTCCGCTTCACCGCTAACCAGTGGGGAAAGAACGCGAGCCTCCTCCCCAAGTGGGCCGAATAGTATCACCGCCTGGAACGGACGAAACGGCGGCCCGTGCCGTCTTCTGGGGCGCAATCCCCCGCCCGTCACTGGCATAACCCCTCCTCTCCCACCCCCTTTTCAGCCCCCTACCGGGGGCTTTTTCACGCACCTCCCCCGCCTTCCTGGCCCCACACCGTCCGATTTTCGTCTAGAGTAGTTAGCGTAGCTACTACGGTATAGGGATGATCGGCGGTGTTTGGAGTAGTGACAGTGTCGTGACAGTGATTCAATGGCGTGGTGGCGTTTACCCGGTCACTAGGGCCGGGTGAGCGCGCCGAGCTGGTGGGGAGGGCTCGGAGCGTGGGACAGGGTAGCCAGGGTCACGGGCCGGGGCCGGGGTCCGGATTGCACCGGGTGCCGGGGGTGGGGGTGCCGTGTGTCCGCCACTGGCGGGCGGTGAGGGGTCGTGGGCGCGTGGGGTGGAGATTGTGACCGGCCGGGTTCCTCGCCAGGATTGCCCGGAATTGTTGTGCGCCCGTCCCCTGCCCATTGCTGGGCCGTACTCGTCTCCGGTTTTGCCGTCTCAGCCTGTGCCTGAGGCGGCCGGGGTGGAGCCCCGTGAGGGGCGGGTGGCCGACAAAGCGGCCGCACCGGTGGAAGCGGACCCGTCCCCCGGGTGAGTGCGGCCCGGGGGAGGCGAGAATGTAGCGGGGAGCGGGGCGGCCTGTCTACCCCTAGACAACTAGGGGAGTCAGTGTCTACTGCTCGGCTGGATTGACCCGCTGCATTGCCAGCATGTAGCGGGTATCCCGAACGCGCTTGGCAAACGCTTCCGGGTCCTGGTCAATCAGCACCTTGCATGCCCCACTCAACATGCGTGGAAGGGTAGTGCCCGGGCCACCGTCGCCACACTGCGGACGCTCGGCGACCCACTGGGCCGTCCAATCGTATTCTTGCCATATCACAGCCGCAAAGGCGCGGGCGGGATTGTCTGGATGTGAAGGGGACATACGCGTTACTCTCCGCTGAAGGGGGAAAAAACCCACCAGTAGCCCAACGCTCCGGGCATCGGCAAATAGTCTACCATACCCCGCTGGCAGAAGATCGGTGGCGGTTAGACGTGGACACGGGTCAAACTCCGGTTGGGGTGACGGGGTTAGGTTCTAGTCAATAGCGGTCAGGCAATCGTCGCAGCACTCCGAGCCGTCCAACATATCCAGAAATACGGCCTTGGGTGTATTGCCCTCGCGGTCGGTTACGGTGTATCCCCCGCGTGGTTCCGGCCCGAAGCGTGCCACGGTGCAATCCGGACAGTGGACGGCAGCATCGTAGGTGTAGCCGGCCACTTCATAGGTTTTACGGGAGTAGAGGCGCATCGGTCAATCTCCGGTTGGGGTGTCGAAATCTTCCACCACATCCCATCCACCGATCAGCCACTGCCGATAGGTAGTCTGGTGTGCGTCATAGGCGGCGTCGTGCAGACGGGTACCGGCCGGATCGCTGGCGCGAGCGCTGTAGCGGTGGCCGATGCCATTCCGCCCGGTCCGGTAGGCATCCTGCGCCAGGCGGGACCATTCCATCTTTTCGTGTGCCGTCGGGGTCACCATCGGTCAAACTCCGGTTGGGGTGATGCCCCTCTCTATTGCATATGCGGTGCCAGGCCGCCTTCGAAACCCGAACCCATTGCCACCGCGCCACTTACGGAACGGCGTTGCCGTGGCCCGGAACGTGCTGACCGTGGCGCATCCCCCACAACTTGCTGTGACAATCCCACAACATCCCCCGCCGTGTCATTTCGCGACTCGCTTGCGCCACAACAACTTAGCGTCTGGCACGGGGGCTGCATTAGTCCCTGGCAGGCAACGCACTGCACCCTTGCACCGGAGTGACACATGTGGCGTCGTCAGATTGAGTCTGCTCCCGCCCGTACCGCCGTGCTGGTCACCTTGGCCGACCGGCAGCATGTGACCATTGCGCTTCGCATTCCGAACCCGGGGTACGCTCCCGGCCCTGTCTGGGAAACCTTGGGCGGGGCCACCATCGCCGATCCCGTGGCCTGGATGCGGCTGCCGGACCCAGCCAGTATCGACTAGCACAACCGCCCCTTGCGTGTGGCATCGCCGCGCAGTTGCCACCTCAGAACGGCGGGGGCATTGGAAGGATAGGGTTCGCCTTGACTGTGGAGGCATCACCATGCGTCACTATCTCGCGTGCTACTATCGCTACGCCACACAACGGAAATCGTCGCTGTGCGTCGTCCCGGACCCCGGTCAGGACCGATATGACCGATACGACGGGCTACCGTGCACGGCCTACGATCCGATTGTGACGGTAGCGGCACCGAACATCCGGGAAGCGCGCCGCGCGGCCCGGTACATCATTGAGGCATCCGAACATGCGTAGCCCGTCCCCCGGCAACGGCCCGGCGCTCGCCGTCCTGGCCCTGTTGTTCACCCTCTGTCTGTGGAGCCTCTGACCATGCCACGATTTGCCGTAGTGGAGCCGACAGCCGAAACCGCCCCCGAGGGGTATGGGGCGGGAGCCATTGTCTACCGCGTGGTGTCCGTGTTCAACGGGCCCCGTGCCGAAGCCAAGGCCGATGCCTACGCTGCGATGGACCCCCGCTATGGTGTCGTGCGCGTCGTGGGGATGCCCCGGGCCCTGGTCGGCTATCCCATCATTGGGACGCCGGGATGTTTCACCCGCCTCCCCTACACCCGCACCTAGGATGGGAACGACCATGCGCCGCTATCGGCTCGAAACCGAAGACGGCCGGACCCCGGCGACCGTGACCCGCTGTAGCTGGCCGGTCCTGGCCCGCGCCAATGCCGACGATCCGGACATCATGGCCGCCGTCCGCCGCCTGACCGTCGGGGCAACGGCATCCTTTGGCGGGGGCGCCGCCCCCATCACCCGTATCACCCGGGAGGCATGACCATGGTACGCACGGATGACCGCACCCCCGAGCAGCAGCACACCCACCGCTGGGCCGTCGTGGCCCGGGATCGGTTCCTGTCCGGCTGGGGACAGGCGGCAGGCGGATATTCCCGCTGTGCGTGGGCCGTCCCCTTGGGTCCCAAGGGCGGGACCCTGGCCCTCGATGCCGTGCTGGCGTGGGTCCAGAGCCGCCGGGACATGTCGCATGTGCGCGTGGTGGACCTGTCCACCTATCGCCCGCCCCGGGGCACGGCCCACTTCCACATCTACGTGGTGGACCCCGACAACCATCCCGCCGTGGACCAACACACCCGCGAGGCCGTCCGGCAGGCGTGGGACCGGCACAACCTCGGGGAGGATTGACCCATGCGAAAGAATCTTCGCGCGGCCTATGAGGCATGGCAGCAGCACCGCCCCGCCCGCCCGGCGGCCTCCTGCTGGACGGACGGGACAACCCTCTATTCCTACGACACGGCTCTCCTGACGCGGGCGGGGGATGGTCAGCGTGTGCTCAACATGACGCGCTACTCCCGCACCACGTCCACCCAGCAGTACGCCCTGGCCGCTGTGGCGGAGGCGCGGGAAGTCTCCGGCCTGCCCCGGGGCGCCACAGCCAACGACCTGATGGCTCGGGCCACATGGTAACCCCGATCCGCCCCGTCTGGGCCACGACCTGGCCCCCCGCCACGCTCCGGAGTCCGTGGCCCATTTGCCCGCACTGCGGGCGGTGGGTCCGGCCCGGCCACCCCCACGACCACAAGGAGGACAACCCGTGACCCCCGCCTACCCCCACCGGCCCCTGGCCGAGCTGCTGCCGTCGCTGGTGATCGCCAACCGCGACACGCCGCCCGTCTGGTGGGTCGTGCGCTGCTGGCGTCCCCAGCCGGACGGCCTCACGGCCTCCCTCAGATGGACAACGCGCGTGGCGCGGTTTCTCCCGGGGGAGGCGGTTGCCGCCGTCCTCGCCGTATCGTTGACCAACGAGGGCGATTGGGTGACGGTGGACCGGGCCGACGACGACCGGCTGGCTCTTGACGGCCCCACCCCCAACCCTAGGTTACACCCACGACGGACACCCCGGAGAGCCTACGACCTGGACCCAGACGGAAGCGGAGACGTGGGAAGCGCTGGCCCGCGCCATTGAGCGGGGCGGGGTGATCGACCCCCGTTACTCCTATCGCTGGGGACAGGCGCGGACAGGGGGCGGGATTTGCAACGCGCTCGCCGGAGCCTGGGAGTTCGCCGGGATGCCGAGCGAGCAATACGGTTCCATGTACGAGAAGATCGTGCTCCACGGACGCCGGAGAAAAGGGTCGGCCTACCGCTGGCCCTTGACGCCCGATGGCGACCGCCGACGCGCTGCCTTCTGCCGACGCATGGCGACGCTCGCCAGGAGGGACCAGCCGTGACCCTGGCGACCCTGTTGCTGCTCTGGCTGGCGCTGTGGCTGGTGGGCGGATGCGCCGCCCGCTGGTGGACCCAACGACCCCGACCCCGGAGACGCCCATGACCGGCTGGACCCTGTTCTGGTGGACCCTGTGCTGGATGCTGCTCGGGATGGCCGCCCTGATCTATGGGGGCGTGGCGTGGGTGATCGTGGAGGACGAACAGGAAACCTTCGGGACCAGCCGCCGCGCCGCGCTCCGCATGGCGCTCCGCTGGCCCCTCGACTGGTGGCACGGCGACCGGAGGATGCCGTGAGCGTCACGATGCCGTGTCCCATCTGCCACCAGGACCGCGCCCCGGACGAGATGATCCGGCGGGCTGTCTACGAGCCCATCGACGCGGCGGCCCCATCGTCCTATGACTGGACCTGCGGCCCCTGCCTCTATGGCCACGACTGGCCCCGGGTTCACGCGGTCCTGACCGATCCTTGGCTCCGAGGCGGCGGCAATCACAAGTCGCCCACGCAGCGCCGACTGTTCCCGCCCAAGTCGCCCCCGCCGCGCCGACCGTTCCCGGTCGTGCCCCGCGAGGAGGCCATGTCCGCAGGACATGGGGGCCAGCCGTGGGACGGGGAC
Source organism: uncultured Chitinophaga sp. (assembly GCA_964606155.1). Classification (GTDB taxonomy): domain Bacteria; phylum Bacteroidota; class Bacteroidia; order Chitinophagales; family Chitinophagaceae; genus JJ008. The sequence goes on from CAZSGD010000036.1 coordinate 19,838, forward strand.
GCGATCTTGGGGCTTGACGAATCCGAGGAAGGCTTGTAACCTTGATGCGGCCCCATTCGGCACCCGGGCCGGATGGGTGGGCAGCGGTAAACAGAGGGACCCGTCGCGGACGCGACCCGCCTAAGCCCCAACCACGCCACCGCCGGGTCATGTAGGACCTTTTGAGTAGGGTAGGACCTTGTGAGTAGGGTAGGTGGCGGGTAGCTCAATAGGCAGAGCAGGCACAGCCACTACTGATGGCCAAGGCCAGGTTGCGGGTTCGATTCCCGCCCCGTCATTAGCAAGACCACGCCCCCACCGGGGCCAACCCAAGGAGGATATTCGATGGAACCGACCGCCACGATTGCCGATGTGATGACCGCCCTCGCGGGCAAGACCTCCGACCTCGTGCCGCTCTCCCCGGCAGATCGCCTGTTGCTGCGGAACGACCTGGACGCCGAGATCGCGTCCTTCCACCGCGACGGCAAGGACCATCCGGTCACCGGCATCGCCAAGAAGTACCCGCTCAAGTAATACCACGCCCCCACCGGGGGCCAACCCGAGGAGGATGCCTATGGCGGACCGGGAACGCGAAGTCGAATACGTGCTGGAACGGCTGGGCTCCTTCCTCGACGAAGCCCGCCGCTGGACCAACGAGGCCGAGGCGCACATGCTGGACGTGACCCTGGCCGAACGCGGGTTCCAGCGGGTGCCCTATTGGGAGCATGACACCGGATGGGCGCCCCGAGGCACGCGCCGCCCCCCCGTCCCCGCCCTCGATCCCACCCTGCTGGATGGCGGGGCCTGCAACGGGAGCACGTTCTAGGCCATGTGGTACGTCCTGCCCAATGGCCGCCGGGCCCATTGCCCGCACTGCGGCAGTGACGCGGAGAGACAATGAATTGCGAGCGCTGCGGCGAACGCCAAGTGTTCCTGGAGGTACCCCGGTTCGGTGGGAGATACAGAATCTCTCAGTGCGGCGTAGTTCAGTCTCGCGCCAAGCGTGGGCCAAAGGGCTTTGGTCAGTATGCAAACCATCGGACGCTTAAAGGTTGTACCCTGACAACTGGATACCGGATTGTTCATTTTTGCTACCCATCCGGCGCCGGGCGGAGAATCAAGCCTATCCTCCTGCACCGGCTAGTTGCCAAGTTGTTTCTCGGTTGTGCCCCGTCGCCGCAGCACCAGGTGGCACATTGGGATGGCGACAAGTCAAACAATTGTGTGGGGAATCTACGTTGGGCCTCTGCCGCCGAGAACTCTATGGACTCCATACGGCTGGGCCGCGTTTCGCATGGGGAGCAGAGGTACAACGCGAAGCTCGATCCGCGAAAGATCGCCGATGCTCGCGCCAGGGTTGAAGCCGGTGAGTCCATTAGAAGCGTTGCCATCCATCTTGGCGTGGCTCATCGTACTCTAAGCAACGCAATCAAGGGGAGAACATGGTCCCGATCGGTGAGCCAACCATCTGGTTCGTTGACGTGAAAGGCAAACTGGCAAATAGCCCATGCTGCGGCCAGCGAATCTACGACAATAGGGACAGAAAGAGGACGCCAAGAAGCCCTGACTTGAGATGCAGCGGCTGTGCCAAGGTGGCGTGGCTGCAACCCGATGGGGGCTGGCGCTGGGCCGATCCCCTGAACCATTCCACGACCAAGAGGTAACAACCGATGCCCCGATTCTACGCGCAGGGTGATGTGGTTTTCGTCCCGGTGTCCGCCCTCCCGGGGTCGCTCGTCCCCGTGCCGCCCGTCCACGGGCGGCTGATCTTCGCCTACGGCGAGGTCACCGGACACCACCACTCGATCCCGGCCGGGGAGGGCGTGGCTCTGCTGGAAGCCCCGGGCCTCCTCCCGCACCGCTACCTGACCATTGCCGAGCTGATCGGGGAGGTCGGCGTCGAGCACCAGGAGCACGGTACCATCCGCCTGCCGCCCGGCACCTACGAAGTGCGCCGCCAGCGGGAAGCCACCGACAACGACGAGGGGTGGGTGAATGTCGCCGACTGACCGCCGGACCCGGATTGAGGCCCTTACCGACGCGGAACGGGCACAGATGGATGGCTGGGCCGACCGCTGGATCGCGGCGGGCCTGTCCACGGCCCGCGCGGACCGAGCGACCTTCGAGGCGGCAGCCCGCGACTGTTACCGCTTCGCCGGGCTGGAGCCGCCCAAGGTGATTATCTGGGTGGACTCCCCGCTGGTCCTAGCGCTGGCGGCACCGATCGCCGCCGCTCTACTCGATTCAGGTCAGGGCCGCGCGGTGGACGACGCGGTGACCGGCGCGGTGACCGGCGCGGTGGAGGGCGCGGTGACCGACGCGGTGGACGGCGCGGTGACCGACGCGGTGGAGGGCGCGGTGGACGGCGCGGTGGGCCGCGCGGTGACCGGCGCGGTGACCGGCGCGGTGCGCGGCGCGGTGACCGGCGCGGTGCGCGGCGCGGTGACCGGCGCGGTGGAGGGCGCGGTGACCGGCGCGGTGGAGGGCGCGGTGACCGACGCGGTGGACGGCGCGGTGGGCCGCGCGGTGCATGGCGCGGTGGAGGGCGCGGTGACCGACGCGGTGGACGGCGCGGTGGGCCGCGCGGTGCATGGCGCGGTGACCGACGCGGTGCGCGGCGCGGTGCGCGGCGCGGTGCATGGCGCGGTGGAGGGCGCGGTGACCGACGCGGTGCGCCGCGCGGTGCGCGACGCCGTGCGCTTGCGGTGGAGCCACTACCTCGGTGGGCAGTTTTGGGTCGGCGGATGGTGGGGTCCGGCCTGGTACAGCTTTTTCCGGGAGGTCTGCCACTTGGACCTGCCCGGGGATCTCTGGGATCGCGCCCGCGCCTATGAGCAGACCGCGCAATCCGCGTGCTGGTGGTGGCCCCACCGGGACTTTATCATGGTCTGCGAGCGTCCTACCGTCATCGCCACGGAATTGGTCGATCCTGCCCTCCCTCGGGGCTGGGGGTCACACCGACTCCACCGGGAGGACGGCCCGGCGGTGGCGTGGCCGGACGGGTGGGGCGTCTATAGCTGGCACGGCGTCCGCGTCGAGCCTTGGGTGATCGAGACGCCCGCCGCCGATCTGACCGTAGGCATGGTACACGCGGAGCCGAATGCGGAGGTCCGCCGTGTGCTGATCGCCCGCATGGGCATGGCCCGCTACCTCACCGAGAGTCAGGCCCGCCCGATCCAGGCCGACGACTACGGACGGCTGTACGAGATTCCGCTGGATGACGGGCGGTCCATGCGCGTGGTGCGGGTCATCAACGGGACGCCCGAACCGGAGGGCGAGCGAGCCGACTGCGAGATGGGCGACGACGGTGAATGGTACAAGGTCTACTGGCTGCGGGTGCCGTCGCGCATGACCTCGGCCCGGCAGGCGGTGGCCTGGACCAACTGGCACGAGGACCCCGCCACCTACGAGGAGGTGGTGCGGACCTAGGCGGTGGCAGGACAACACTTGAGACTCTCATAAACCCCACACGACACGGAGCACTGAACATGGCCCTTCCCAAGCCGCAGCAGCACGACAGCAAGGTCTGGCCCAAGCACGAGCCGGGGACCTTCCAGCTCGCCCTCGCCGATGTCATCTATCTTGGCTCTCGCGTGACCGAGAACTTCCAGAAGGAACGGGTGGCGCAGGAGCGGGTGGCGCTGGTCTGGCAGTCGATGGAGTGCGAGCCCGGCACGGCGACCCGCTTCGAGCTGGCCAACGAGTTCACGTACAGCGCCCACGAGAAGGCCAATCTCCGCAAGTTCCTGGCCCCATGGCTCGGCCCATTCGCCAACGACGCCGCCGCCGAGGCCGCTATCGTGTCACTGGACAGCCGGATCGGGGAGAACGTGCTGGGCACCATTGCCCACAACCCCGGCCGCAAGGACCCGTCCAAGACCTACGTGAACGTGGAGACGGTCGGGAAGCTGATGCGTGGGCAGCAGCCGTTCTTGGTGGCAGGCTACACCCGGCGCGACTACTGGGCCAAGAAGATCGCCCAGTACGCCACGGACTACGCCGCCTTCCTCGCGGAACGGGAGGCCACCAAGGGCCGGGAGGCGGCCAATGCCGCCAAGTTTCCGGGCGCTGGTGGCGGACTGGACCAGCGCCCCGCAGCACTCGACGCCGAGGAGGAGTTTGATCTCCCGTACTGAGCGGGCGGCGCGGGATTGGGCGGATAGGGTCCGGACCCGGCGGTTGCCGTGAAGGTGGACGCTAAGGTGTTTCGGGCATGGTGCAAGGCACAGGGATTGCCCATGCCCGAGGCCGAGGTCCGGATCATCCCGGGGCGGCGGTACCGCTGGGACTTTGCGTGGCCCGCCGCCAAAGTCTGCCTGGAAGTGCAGGGCGGGGTCTGGTCCGGCGGGGCGCATGGCCGGGGCTGGGGCGTGACCCGGGATCAGGAGAAGCTGAACCTGGCGAGTGTGGCTGGATGGCGGACCCTGCAACGACAGCCACGACAGGTCATGACGGCACAAACAGCCGATTGGCTACGGGAGATGCTACGATGAACACGACACGGGAACGACTGAAGCGCATTCTCGCCGCCGCACCGAAGGACGCCGATGCGGGGGACATACTGGACCAGATGGCGGACCGCCTGCTCGCGGCGGGCGCGACGCTGCCGGAGCCGTCCGCCCCGCTGAAGGTGTGGCCGGGTCTGGAGGAGGCAGAGCGCCTCTACGTGGCGCGGTACAACACGCCGGCCAACACAACCCATCAGGGGGCGAGACTCGCTGGCCTTGCCGCCGCCGCGCCGCACCTGTGGCGGGCGCTGGTGGCGAGTCTGCCGGTTCTGCCGGACGTGGCGGGACTGGCGGGGTGCGTGAGCGTTGCAGGACACTACATCCCCCGGGAAGCCCTCGCCGCGCTGGCGGACCCCTACGACGGCGGCGGGAAGGGGGTGGGGAAGTGATGGAGCGTGCGCTGCAATTGGCGATGCTGGGGGCCGCAATGGCAGCTTTCGGCTGGCTGTTTGTTCAGATCGGCAAGGACAACGAGAAGGAGGTCGCTGCTATGCGAGCGTTCTGTCAGGCGCGACTCGCAGATGCCCGCACCGCTGCCGATACCGTCGCGGTCCTGCGAGACGACACCGACCGCTGGCGCTGCGAGTTCGCCCTGATTCCGGAGGCCAAGTGACCGACTCAACGATCCCCCCGTGTGGGCCGGTCGAGTTGTTCCGCGTCGCTTCTCCCACGGCGGGGCGGGACAGCCTGTGGCGCTGGCTGCGGTACTGGCGCGGCGTCTCAATTCTGGCGCCTGACGGCGCCCGGCTCACATACACCAACGGACGCCTCACGCATGTAAACGATTGGAGCCTGTGGTCATGACCAACCTCGAAATCCCCCCGTGCGGGCCGGAGCGCGACCGCCTGGTCGCCGAGGCGGTGGGGTGGGAATTCTTCACCCTAGGCGGCAAAAGTTGGTGCAGCATCGGCGTCACGGGTAGAGCCATGCTCCCCTCACAGTCCGACTCCGACGCCCTCGCCGCGCTGGAGGCGTGGGCGGATGCGGCCCCTCCCGGCGAGGATCGAGGCTACACTCTGCACCGACATGGAACGGGGCGGCGCGTCGTGGAGCTCTGGCAGTCGAAACGCCGCGCCACCTACGGCCACGGTGACACCCTCCGCGACGCCGCCACCGCCGCCCTCGTCCGGTGGCGCAACGAAAGGAGCCAGTCGTGACGCAAGGATGGGAATGCCCGCAGTGCGGCCAATGCTACGCGCCGTGGGTCATGGCGTGCCCACGGCACATGGCCCCAAATGGGCCGACTCATGCGGTTCACAATGGGAGCAGCGCGTCTTACTGCGACCACCAGTCGACGAACAACTCGGTAGGAACGCACTGCGCGAAGTGCGGGAATCGGATCACCCCATGACCGCCCCCGACCCCCTCGCGCTCGCGGAGGAGGCGGAGCGGCTGGCGAACGCCGCCACGCCAGGGCCGTGGGTGCGGGCTTCCAATGCGGAAGAGGTCATCCTCTCTCGGGCGTTGCCGGAGTGGGAGGACGACGGCACGGTGGCTTATGAGACGGTGGCGACCATCGCGGATTGGGGGCTCACCAATTGGGACGCCGACGCCACCTTCATCGCCCGCGCCCGCGAGTTGGTGCCCGCCCTCGCCGCCGCGCTCCGGGCCGCGCACGAGGAGAACGCGAGGCTGCGGGAGGCGCTGGAGGAGCGCGAGGGCGACATGCACCTCCGCATCCGTGCGGGCTACGACAAGACGGTGGCTGATTCGTGGCGGCAGGAGAACACGCGGCTGCGGGAGGCGCTGGGGGAACTGGTTGCTGCCATGGAGCGATACGAGAACGAAGCCGAAGGCGATGCGCCTCAGTCGCACCTCGACATGATGGCGCGTGTCCGTTCCGCCCTCGCGGGCGGGAAGGGGGAAGGGTGAGCCACGACGACTTTGACGCGCTCGGGGGCACCACCCCGCCCCTTGACGAAACCGGCGGAAAGGCGTAACCTAGGTCATGCCAATTGCTCGTGGGGCCCGACACGGACGGGCCAAGCTCACCGCCCGCCAGGTCCGGGCCATTCGCCGGGGGTATCCCGGCCAGAGTTACCGCCGACTCGCGGCCCGCTACGGCGTCAGCGCCCAACAGGTCATGCGGATCGTCCGCCACATCCACTGGACGGCCTGACGTGGGCAAGGGCTCCCGTCGCCGTCCCGAAACCGAGAAAGGTGCCTATGCGGCTGGCCATGAGCGCATCTTTGGTCCTGGCCGTCGGGCTCGCCGGGCAGGACAGTCTGCCGACCCTCGCCCGACTCCAGCGGGAAAACGACAGTCTCCGCGCCCGGATCGTGGTGTTGAACCACGCGGTCCGCGACTTGATCCTGGCATCGTACCAGTACCTCACGCAGGCGCGGAACGCGGAAGCCCTGCTGAGTTGGTACCGGAACCGGCCCGACCGGTGCGCCATCCTCCCCGACTCCACCTGACGGACCGGATGCGCGATCAGGGCGTGCAGGCGACCTGCTGGTACAATGGCTGGAGCTGCCCGAAGTGCGGCGGCCCCATCGCCACGAACGGCGACACCAACTGGTGCGCCAAGTGCTCGGAGGGGTTGGCATGAGGGTCCTTGTCGCCTGCGAGTTCTCTGGTACGGTGCGGCGTGCGTTCCGTAGGCTGGGGGCCGACGCATGGAGTTGCGACCTTCTGCCAGCGGAGGACAACGACCAGCACCATATCCAGGTAACCGGCAACGGTCTGCTCGATTCTGTCTTGGTACCTGGGCGCTGGGACCTCATGATCGCACACCCGCCATGCACCCATCTCGCAGTGAGTGGCGCAAGGTGGTTCAAGGACAAGGTAGTAGAACAGGCGGAGGCGGTCGCGTTCTTTCTGCAACTAGCGGAGGCGCCTGTGCCGAGAAAGTGTATTGAAAATCCGGTGTCAATCATGTCTACCAGGTATCGCAAGCCGGACCAGATCATCCAGCCATGGCAGTTCGGCCATGGGGAAACCAAGGCCACCTGCCTATGGCTCACGAACCTTCCGCTGCTTCGGCCTACACAGGTCGTCGAAGGCCGCGAGGCACGCATCCACAGGATGCCGCCTTCCGCCGACCGCTGGAAGCTGCGCTCGACGACCTATCCCGGTATTGCCGACGCAATGGCACAGCAATGGGGCGCGGCGTGAAGGGCCATCAACGACCGTGCGCCTGTGGGCGTCCGAAGGACAAGGCGGCCCGGCACTGCCTCAAGTGCTACCGCGAGACGCGGCGAGCATGGAAACTGCCCATGGCCTACCTGACACCCGAGGAACGACGCATCCGGCGTCTCAAGTGGCGGATTGATAACGCCAAGTACCGTCCCAGCCCCGCATGGCGGGACGCGGTACGCGCGGAGAAGGCGCTGGCCCGTGGGTTTCGACTACACATGGAAGTCTCCGAGCTGTACGACCGTTGGGCGGAATGGAAGACCTTGCAACGGCTCCACTGGCTCCAGGAGGGCGCATGAGTTGGGAGGACGAGGACCAGCGGGAATGGCTCCAGCCGTGGGAGGAGCCGCACGATCTGGAAGGCTGGCCGGAGGAGCAGGCCGGACCGGAGTACGCGATGGCGTGGTGGTGTATGGTGAGTTTGGATGGCGACGACTATGCGCCCCGGGCGCGATGGGTGAGTGACCGATGAAGAAGACGCGGAAATCTCCGGTGGAGCTGTTGGCGGACCATATCGCGCCCCAGGTCGTATCGGAGCAGGTTGACGACACGCCGCCCGAGGAGGCGTGGGCGGACGCCGAACGCCGCACCAGCCGCGCGGTGCGACGGGCGCTCACCCAGCGGAAGGTCGCCGTCACGATTCCGGATGACCGGCCAGTCGGGATCGCGGCCATCTCCGACCAGCATATCCAGACGGACGGCCCCACCGACATGGTGCGAATGCGGGAGGACGCGGAGCTGGTGGCCCGGACGCCCGGCCTCTACGCCACGCTGGGCGGGGACGGGATCGACAACCATCTCAAGCATCGGTCGGCCATGCTCGCGGCGGGTTCCCGCCCCAAGCGGCAGTGGCAACTGTTTGACCATTACCTCGGCATGTTCGGCGCGGACAAGATTCTCGGCGTGATCTCGGGCAATCACGACAACTGGAGCCAGCAGTTTGCCGATATCGACATGGTGAGCGTGCTGGCCAAGCGGCGGAAACTGTTCTACGCCCAGGATGAGCTACTGGCTCGTCTCACCGTCGGGGCCTACACGTTCTCCTACGCCTTGCGCCACCAGTATGGGTTCAACTCGAAGTTCAACCCGACGCACAGCCATAAGCGGTGGTGGGAGATGGGGTCGGATAACTGGGATGTCGGGGTCCTGTGCCATCTGCATGAAGTCGCCGTGGAACCGTTCACCAAGCACGGCAGGCGGCGCTGGGCCATCCGGCCCGGGAGTTACCAGATCATGAGTGGGTACAGTCGCCAGTATGGGTTCAACCCGTCCGTCCCGTCCTGCCCGACCGTAGTGGTGCGGCCACGCACGGGGCGACTGATGGTGTTCGAGGATGTACGAGATGCGGCCGACTACCTCACCTACTTGCGGAGACTCAAGAGCGAATGACCATGATCCTGACGGCCCCCGCTGACATCGCCCGGGCGGTGGCGACGATCACCACCAAGCGGACCGAGGCCGTGCCATTGGTGGGGGTGACCGCAGCAGAGTACGCCACGCACAAGGGAATGAGCGTGGAGGCGGCACGGGACGAACTGTTCAACGCCAAAAACCGGGGCGTACTGCGGATGGAAAAGCAGCCGCGCCTGAAGCGGACAGGGGAATGGCAGAAGGTCTGGGTGTTCCTGCCCACCAAACGGCAGGGGAAGTCGGTATGAGGCGCATCTACATTGCTGGCCCCATGACGGGCCTGCCCGAGTTCAACTTCCCCGCCTTCCACGCGGCGGCGAAGGCGTGGCGAGACGCGGGCTGGGAGGTTGTCAACCCAGCAGAGGAGTTCGATGGCAAGACCGATCTGCCCTATCGCGCCTATGTCGAGCGTGACATAGACCGCCTGCGGACGGTAGACGCCATCGCCATGTTGGAGGGCTGGGACGGCCCGAACGCCCGGGGCTCGGTCTGGGAACGCGAGGTGGCGCGGGCGCTGCTCCGCATCCCGATCTTCGACGCCGCCGAACCCTTCCCGGTCGAGGAGTACGAACCGGAAACGATCCTAGAAGAAGCCCAGCGCCTCGTGCATGGTCACCGGGGCGCGGATTACGGGCACCCAGCCCTCGACTTCGGTCGCACCGCCGGGATGGCCTCTGCGCTATGGGCACACAAGATGAAGGACGGCGAGACGATCACGAGGCAGGACGTTGCCGCGTTCATGATTCTCGTCAAACTCTCACGCCTCGCCCATCGCTTCAAGCGCGATTCGGTAGTTGACATTGCGGGATACGCCGAAACTGCCGCGATGTGCGCGGAGTGGGAGGCAGTGCATGGCGCCTAAGCCAACCACAGGGCGGTACGTCGGCGCGTACTCATCGCTCACCGAACCGCAGAAAGCCGGTAGGCGCCGCTCGGCCCGCGAATGGCGGGAAAAGAACAAGGACCATTTCCGGCGCCAGGAGAAAGCTCGGGGATTTGTCCGTCGCTACGGCATCACATGGGACGACTTCAATGCGATGCTAGCAACCCAAGGGAACGCCTGCGCAATTTGTCGCGCTCCCCACAACCCGGACGCCCCGGGGCGGAGAGGAAAACTCGGACTTCATGTTGACCACGATCACAGGTCCGGGAGGGTACGCGGGCTTCTTTGTAACGGATGCAACCGCGCCCTAGGGTTCGTTCAAGATCGGCCCGAAGTGTTGCGGGCTGCAGCCGACTACCTCGCGGGCTACGCCGAGTGCGCCAGCATGGTGGCGGAACGGCAGGGGAAGTAGGTGTGGACCGCTGCCGCGTTCTTGGCGGGGGCGGCGGCGGAATACTACTCCGATCTCTGGACGATCCGGTGGAACACCGCCACGCAGGCCCGCAGCTACCCGCTGTCGTGGCCCCGGATGCGCCGCCACATCATGCGGACCGTCCTGCTGGGCTGGGGCCTCCTCTGGCTGGGGGCGGTGGACGTGGCGAGCCTGCTCGGCGGGGCAGAAATGTTCGTGGCGGTGCTTGCGGGCGCACAGGTCGGCTCGGCAGCCGCCACGGTGAAGGAAATGGTCCGGAAATGGCGCAAGAAGGTGGAAAGCCTGTCGGACGACGAGGAGGAGTAACGGCTGGTGCGGGCCAGGACCACAGGTGAGACGTGTTCGGCGTTCACCGGAAAGTCAGCAAGGGGAACCGCCGCCTCCGAGCAGAGGCCCGACGCGGCGGACACCAGCCACCCCTCATTCGCGGTTCACGAACATCGAACGACGGAGGGAACATGAGTGAGACATCGTTGCCGCCCTGCGGCCCGGCGCGTGACCGACTGGTGGCGGAACTCCTCGGCTGGACTGCCGTGGGCATGGAGCGCGACCACCGGCACACCGAATGCGTGGACTTCGGTGTAGCGCCCGGTGATAGCCACCGGAAGCCCATCCCCAGCTACTCCACCTCCGACGCCGACGCCCTCGCGGCGCTGAAGGCGTGGAAGGCCAAGACGCAGGGGAGCGTCAATATCATCCTCGACTCCGCGCCTGACGCCGCTTTCGTGGCACTGGAAGATTTCGAGGGCGATGTTCTCCTGTATGCCAACCGCCCCACCCTCGCCGACGCCGCCACCGCCGCGCTGGTTCGCTGGTATCTCGATACCCAGGAGGGGAAGTGAGGGTCGGCATTGTAGGCGCGGAAGGCCGGAAGTTCACGCCCCGAGCCGAGGCGCGAGCCAAGCGGTTGATCCTCTCCCTGCTTGCGCCGGGGGACATCGTGGTCAGTGGCGGATGCCACCTCGGGGGCATTGACCAGTGGGCCGAGGAAGCAGCGGGGATTCTCGGCCTTCCGGCCCCCATCGTGCATCGCCCGGCCTCGCTGGCATGGTCTACCGGGTACAAGCCGCGCAACCTGCTGATCGCACGCGACGCCGACGTGCTGCACAACATCGTCGTGGACGTACTGCCGCCGGACTGGAGTGGCATGACTTTCCCGTTCTGCTACCACTGCGGGCGGGGGTCGGGACACGTCAAGTCCGGCGGGTGCTGGACCGCGAAGCAAGTGCAGCGCCTCGGGAAGCCGGCGCATTGGCATGTCATCGACAACGGAGAGCGCCCCTCATGACCATTCCCACGCCGGACCCCCTCGCGCTCGCGGAGGAGGCGATACGTGAAATTGAACAGCTCGCGGCCTTTGCTATTCCGCACGGGTACGTGATGCAGTTTGACGCTATCTCGGCCCTCGCCGCCGCGCTCCGCGCCGCGCACGAGGAGAACGCGAGGCTACTGGAGGAGAAGACGAGGCTGTGGGGGGCGCTGGGTGACTTAATCGACGCGGTGGAGGACAAGGGCTTGTCATGCTGCGGGTGCGGTTGCTGCTGCAACGGGAGCAAACACAAGGCCATGCGCGCCGCGCGGGACGCCGCAGACGCCGCCCTCGCGGGCGGGAAGGGGGAGGGATGATGGACTACGCAGGAAAGTGGTCATACGATGTCCGCTGCCACACCTGCATCACCCTCCGCGCCCGGGTCGCGGAGTTGGAGGCCCAACTCGCCACCGCCCGCGCCGAGGAGCGGGAGCGGTGCCGGGCCGCCGTGGAGGAAATCGGCATCCGCGAGGCTGGGCACGGGCACAGCGTCTCGGCGGGTTCCCGGGGATCGCCGAGCGACGAGGATTACGAGCGGGCCAAGACGGGCTGCTGGTACTGCATCAAGGTCGCGGTACTGGACGAGGCGGTCCGGGCCATTGATGCCCTCACCCCCACCCCGGAGGCGAACCGTGAGTGAGCAGGGACCGACGGAGTTGGAAATCGCGGTCGTATTCGGCGGGGCAAAGCCACGCTCCATGGACTGCCAGTGTTCCGGTTCTAGCGTCCAGTGCCGAGCGCATCAATGGCGGGCCGCTGAAACGGTAGCGATCAAACTTGACGGCCTCTCCCGCGCCCGCCACATCCGCGAGGCGGTGGAGGGGATGCCAAGCATCAACGCACCGGAGGCCGATTTTGTCTGTGTGGAGTGGATGAGCGAGCGCGGCTACCCGTTCCGGGTCACCATGCCCCGCGCCGCCCTCCTCGACGCGCTCACCAAGGGGAACGAATGAACATCCGCAAAGGGCTGGAGATGGTGGTCCTACTAGTCGCCATCTGCGTGGCGTGGTGGGCTGTCACCGCCAAGCAGCACGCCGAGGATGAGGCCGTCATCGCCTCGGAGAACTACGCGGCGGCCCTCGATACCGTCCGCAGCATCCGGCTGGTGTCCCGGGGCCAGGATACCATGATCGCCAGTCTCTCCAGTCTCCTCCAGACCAAGGCGGTGGCCCTCGATGGAGCCCTCCGACGATTGGCGCAGTCCGAACGACTGGCCGCGCGTCTCCGCGCCGATCTGGCCGTGGCGGGCCGTGGGGTGGATACCGTCCTGCTGGGCGTGGCTCCTCCTGTGGGGGATACTGGCGGCCGACTGGTGGACTCGGTGGCGGTCACCGGCCCCCCCATCACCGGGTCCGTGGCGGCCGACATGGCCCCGTGGCGACCGACCCGATGGGGGCTCCGGCTCCAGCCCGACCCCATCCCCCTGACCATCGTGGTCGGGTGCCGGGACCAGAGGCCCCCAGAACTGATCGTCACCGGACCCACCTGGGCCACCGTCGCCCCCACCCTAGGGACGCTGGATGCCCGGGTGTGCCATCCGGTGCGGCCGAAGGCGCGGTGGCCGTGGTTCGTGGCGGGTGTGGGACTCGGGATGCTGGGCTGGGAGGTTGTCCGATGACCCACCCCGAGGATCGTCTGTTCTGGGTGCGGGAAATCGCCTCGGACGCTGAAGTCCCCGCACCGCTCCGGGACCACTCCATCGCCTTTCTGGAACACTACGACCGTGCCATCGGCTTGGGCTGGACGCCAGAACGGGCATGGAGCCGGGCGATGGCGGAAACTGCTCATCTTCGGCGGGTCGCCGGATGAAACCGGATGTGTCGTGGCGGGTGGAGCGGCAGGTGCGCGGGAAGTGGGTGCTGGCCGCGTGGCTCCGGATGCCCAAGGGGTCGCGGTCGGAGGAGGCGATTGCCCGGTTCCGGCAGGTCTACCCCCTGCCGGTCACGGACCCGCTGCGTGCTCACAAGGGCGGTCGGCCCTAGATTCCGACTTCCTTCTGGATAGCGGAGACACGCCGGAGCCAGCCCTTGAGGTTCGGAGCCAGCTCCGGCCGCCGCTCGGCCAGCCGACGAAACCGGGAGGCCCGCGCCCCGGTCAGACGCACCAGCAGGGCCGTATGGTCGTCCTGGGCCGCCTGCTGGGTCGCTCGCAGGGTCGTGGGGCCAATCTTGCCGTCCACTGGCAGGGCTCCCACGACCCGCTGCAACATCTCCGCCGCCGCCCCCTCCCCCGCGTTGAAGGCCATGTCGAAATGACACAGGGCCACTTCGGCGGTCGGCATCTGATCCGCATGGGACCGGAACCAGTACCCCTCGTAGATGATCCGGCACTCGTCCTCGGTCATCTCCCGGACATCCCGGGGATGCTCGCCGTGGTCGATTCGGAACTGGGTGTAGACCTTCTGGGTCACGCCCCGGTCGGTAGGGTTGGGGTCGGACGCACCCCCGGGCCAGTATCCGCCCTCTTGAGAGCGGGTGAACCGGTAGGCGCGGGCGAAATCAGGGGCCGTCATGGTCGTCTCCGGGCTCAGACCCAGTGGTGGGCCTTGAGGAAGGTGTGGATGGTGGGGTAGAAGTAGGCCGTCACGACGGTCCCACAGAGAAAGCCGATCCAGAACAGCAGCATGGGAATGTCCCGCGATGGGTGGTGAGAGGAAGGGATCAGCCGCCGATCTTCCGACCGACGGCCTCCCAGACTTTGCCCGCGCTGACGCGACCAACCATCTTGGGGGCCGCCATGATGGCCTGCATGATGAGGAGCCCCCACGGAAAGTCGGCCTGCGCGGGGCAGACGCGGACACACAACCCCGTCCGTGCCGCCGCCTCCGCTACGCCGTACAAAGCTCCGAGGGCGATGGCGAGGATGAAGCCCCAATCCTCCAGTTTCCGACTGTGGTATGCGGTCATGTCTTGGCCCCCCAGAAGTGCGAGACGAGCAGGGACACCCCGGCCCCGATGACACTGGCAATCATCAGCAGGACTTTCCAGCCGCCCCCGAACTGGTCCATGGTCTTGCGAATGGCCCGGACATCTTCACTCATGGTCTCCAAGGTTTTCTCCAGGTGGACGATGCGGGCGCCGTATTCGCCGAGCAGGCGGGCCGCCTCATCGTTGCTCAAGGGCGTCATGGGGTGCCTCCGGCCTGCTGACCGAGGAGCATGGCCAGCAGCCCTTCGGTGAGGAATCGGTTGCGCCGCGTGGCTTCGGCGGACTGCGCGGCACCGACCTGCGGGAGAAAGCCACGCGGATTGGCGGTCAGCGCATCCGCGACCGCCGGGGCATTTCCACGGGTCAGACCCGCCCCAATCGCCGGGCGCATGGCCTTGAAGATGTTTCGGGCACCACCCGGCGCGTTCCCGGTCACCACGTCCGCGCCCGATGCCGCGACGTTGCCGCCCACATGGTCGTCCCCTCCGCCGAGCAGGCGACGAAAGGTTTCCCCGACGAACTGGCGTTCCTGCGTGGTCTTGACACGAGCCAGCAGGTCATCCACTTGGGCGGCGCCGACCCCCAGCGCCCGCAAGGAGCGGATGGCGCCCAGTTGTTCCGCCTTGTCGAGACTCCCGGAGCGAATGCGTGTGGCAAAGGCGTCTATGGCGGCCTGCTGGTAAGCCGCCCGCATGAGCGTCGGTTCGATGCCGCGATCCGTCGCCTCCTGGGCAAGTCGCGTCAGGTCATCCGTGACGGCACCCTCCGCGATGGTCGCGGCCTTGAAGCGCCGGAACCCCCGTGTCATCGCCTCCACCACCATGAACGCCTGTTCCTGCTCGCCTCGGACCTGTGCGTATGCCTTGAGGGTCGGATTGGCTTCCCCCAGAGCGTCCAGCCGGTCCATGAGCACCTTCCGGATTTCCCGCAAACTCCGCATTTCACCCTGCGACAGTGTTTCCCCTACCCCGGGCGTGGCGCTCGGCTTGACCGAGAGGAGTTCATCCATGCCGCGCTTGATCCAGTCGAGCGTGGCCAGATTGGGCGCTTGCACCATCCGCCCCTCGGCGTCAAAGACCGGCACGAAGGACACCCGCGCCCGTCCGGAGACGGCGGCGGCCTGCGTATCAGAATGCGCGAGGCGGGCCGCCGCCTGATACGCCTTGCGCCCAAGGTCCGTATGCAGGGCGTCCAGCACGACCGGATCGTCAATCGGCGTCGGATCGCTCCGCAGGATCGGGTACACCTTGTTGGCCATCTGCTTCCGGGCATCATCGAGGATGCGCTGGGTCAGGATGGTGGGACGGGGCGTGATGCCGGTGGCAGTGGCGACATCCCGGACGATCTCTGAGGAAGCCACACTCGGGGCCGTCCGCGCCTCGCCAAACGCCTGCAAGACATCGGCCGCCTGCGGCGACTTGCTCGCCGCGTCCCTCCCCATTCGTACCCCCGTTGGCCCCATGGCATCGGCGACGGTGGACGCCTTCCCTTGCGCGGTCTGGGCGTCGGCGCGAGCGAGAAAGTCACTCGCCGTCTTGCCCGCATCGTCCGCGTACCGCCCCGCGACCTCGGCAGGCGTGTAGCGTCCTGCCATGCGCCGGACCACTTGGAGCGTTGGCGACAACACCTCTCCGGCGGTCGTCACGGCCCCGCCCAGCGCCGCTCCGGCCATGGCGCCGCGCCCCAGACCCTCGGCACGCGACTGGTCGGGGCCAGGGTCCCCGGCTCCCGCCAGGCCACCGGCCACCGCTCCCACTCCAGCCCCAGCACCGATGCGCTTGATCGCCCCGCCCGCCTTGGCCAGCACGCCAGCAGTGTTCGGGACAGCGCCGATGGATTTCGGGACAAGGCCGGAGCCGGTCAGCAGGCCACCGGCCATACCTGCCGCAAGATCAGCCACCGGATGATCGACAGCGAACCGCCGGGCCGCGTTGTCGCTGGCGTTCTGGAGTCCCACGAACTTGTCGGCATAGGCTTCCAGTCCGCGCCGAGCCTCGGGGAGCGCCCGCACGGCGTTCAAGGCTTCGTCCCCGAAGCCGAACGTCGCCCCGCGCCACGCGCTCGCCGCCACGTCGAGGGGAGACGCATCAGACGCTTTCCCCACGGGAATCGTGATGCCACGCGGGCCGATACGGGTCGCAGGGGCCGACGGCAACGGCGCGGACTCGTCCCAGAGGTCAGACACACGCACTGGGGCCGCGCCCGTCGGCTCATCCCAGAGGTCGGAAACGCGAACGGGGCTCGTCATTCGACGGTGTATCCTTCTCGGCGGAGAATGTTCATGGCCTGCTCGCGGGACTTCCCTTCGGCCTTGAGTTCGGCGGCCCGGGTCCGCGCATCCTTCTGCTCTCCACGGTTCCCCGTGCCATCCGTGGCGCGATAGGGTCCCGTCGTGTTGCCCGGCACCCCATACCCCTGCTGCTGGTAGTAGGTAGTACGATCTGCCAGGATGCTCTCGATCTCCTGCACCAGTCGCGGGAGTGCCGCCGCGTTCTTTTCATCCAGGTTGCCTGCATTCGGCAAAAACCGCTCCAGCCGCGCAAACTCCTGTGGTGTGATGGCCCCACCAGACCGCGCCTTGCCAATTAGGCTGGTCAGGTCACCCATGTTGAGCCGATGCTGTGAGCCCGTCCCCGGAATGAGGTCCACGCCGGGCAGCCGATTGAAGGGGCCAAACGCTTCGGGGTGTGCCGCGAAATCTGACGCGGCCCCATTGGCGACCCGCAGGAGGGACTGGAGTTCAAAGAGCTGGTCCGCCGCTGCCGTCGGTAGCGTCTTGCCCGGTGCGTCACCGCCTCCAGTGCCGCTGCCCACCGCAGGCTTCGGGATCACACCGCCCAGATAGCGCGGTTCCTGGCCTTCGGTGATGCCGTACATCCCCGGCCCCTTGGGGCCGATCATCTCCTGATAGGACTCGGAGGGCTGGGGCGCGCGGGGCACCTGCGCCATGTCGATGGCGTTCCGTTCGGCCTGCGACTTGAGCCCGCCCATCTGGACCTCGCGGGTCAGGGCGTCCATCATCGCCTGTCGCCGCTGGGCCTCGCGGGCCTGTTCCTGCTGCCAGTTGATCTGGGCCGTCTGCTGGGACTGCGCGGCATCATACCGACGCTGTTCCTCCGCCATCCGGGCACGCTCGTTCCGCCCCCGTAGCGCCCCACTCACGGCCGGGACCACCCCGCTGGTCACAAACCCGGCGAAGCCCATGTTACCCTCCCGCCTGACGGCTCAGGAGCCACTGCATGAACAGGTCGTTGGCCCCGGCACTGGCACCATTGGCCGCGTTCTGGGTGTCGCCCGCCAGCCCACCCAGCGTCCCGGCCGGGTTCGCCCCGAAGCCGAACTGGCCAAGCGTCTGGTAGTAGCTGAGATCACGATTGGAGGCGCTGTTGAGAAGCTGATCTTCCAGCAACCGCTGGTTGATCGCGTCCTGCTGGGCCTGCTGGCCCACGCCGTACTGATAGGACCGCTCACCACGCAGCTCGTTCCGCTGGGCCGCCCCCTGCCCGAACTGCTGGTTCTCCAGTCCGGCCAGGGCCGAGACGTTGTTGAGGCGGTCCTGAATATCGCCCGCCGTGGTGTCGTAGGCAAGCTGGGTGCCGTAGGCCGCGATGTCCCGCTGCCGCTGGGTCGCCGTGTCCACGAGGTTGGACCCGTACATGCCCGAGCCCAGCCGCCCACCCGCCGCGTTGCGCTGGGTGATCTCCCGGATCATCCGGTCAAACTCCGGACTCGACTGCTGGAGGTAGGACTGGAACAGGTCAGCCGCCATCTGCTGCCGGTTCGGCCCGCCCGACAGGGCCGCCGTCGCCGCATCCACCGCCCCCTGCGTCCGCTGGAGCCGGTCATTCCCGTAGGGATTGATCTGCTGGAACCGCAGGTCGTTCCCCGGACTGAAGCCCGTCATATAGGGGTTCGGCGGGGCCTGTGGTGCCCCAGGGTTCATGCCCGGCCCCATGGGCGAGAGCCCCGGCCCGGGCATCACGGCAGGCGTCAGCCCGCCGGTCAGTCCCCCCGAGGGATTGCTGACGCCCGACGGAACCTGCGGTCCGGTCCCCGCCACGGGGGTCTGCTGCGGCGTGCCGGGGTTGGTGTAGAGTCCGTTCTGGGACGGATTCATGTTCTGGCTGATCGGCGTGATACCCGGTCCCGCCACGGGCGTCGGCAGAGGCCGACGCCCCGGCAGCCCAGCGCCGGTCGTCGGCAGTCCGGCCGTGGTCGTGGTCGGTGCGATGCCCGTCGCGGTCGGGGTCGTCGGCGCAATCGGCGCCACCGGCGCCGTGGTGGTCGTGGGCGCGGTCGGGGTGATGGTCGTCGCCACTCCACCGGGGGCCTGTCCCTTGAGGACCGGCTTCTTGGGGGAGGTCACGTCCGTCTCGACCTGCGGAATGCTGATACCACCGGGAGCGTAGCCCGCCATACTAGCCTGCCATCCGCGCCACCGGGCGCCGGTAAGGGTTGCTGGGATCAGCGTAGAGGCCACTCAGGTCTTCCCGCTGGGGACGCGGGCCGGTCAGGCCCGTCACGGCCGCTTCCCGGAGGGGCGCCCGCTGCTGGTAGTCCCGCATGGCGACCCGGGCCGCCTGATTCCGCAGGTCTTCGGCCTGGCTGCCCATCTTGCCCGCGCCAATGGCCCCCAGCCCACCCGCCACCAGCGGGCCATAGTCGGTCAGGAGGTCGCCCGTACCCCGCAGGATGCCCCCCAGCCCGCCGCCAGAGCCCATGGCGGCCTTCCCAGCCATGGCCGCGCTCTTGGCCGCATCCAGCCCGCCCGTGGCCCCTTCCACGACGCTGGTAGGGGTGTAGCCGACCGTCCGGCCGGGAACGGAACCGAGGCCATTCCCGAGCAGGGCATTGCCACCCGCTGCCAGCCCGCCGGACAGGAGGGACTGGCCGACGTTCACCTTCCCGGTCCCGGCATACTGCCCCAGCGCGTTGCCACCCGCGCCAATCGCCGCCGCGCCGAGCATCCCGACGCCCGGGATCAGCGCCCCGGCGATGGGGGCGGCCACCTTGAGCACCTTGCCGATGGTGTCCCCGATGTAGGCGTCCTTCGGCGGCAGGTAGTTGGGCACCGCCGCGCCCGTCAGGTCGGCCACCAGCATCCGGGCGTAGTTCTGGGCATCCGCCGT
>CAZSGD010000037.1:0-36363 GCA_964606155.1 uncultured Chitinophaga sp.
TGGTGATATTTTACGGATGCCATGGCTTTTGATTAAGTCAGGGATACAACAAATACTTTTTCCTCATCTTTTTATACTCACTCAGTCCCGGCTCCCAGCTGTCACGGATCTCTTTTTCCGATTTACCATCGATGATCTGCTGCCGGAACAGGCCGCTGCCGATCAATCTTTCAATGGTTCCCATTTCTTTGCTGAGTTTGTTATCAAAGAACTTCTCTTTATACGGATGAGCTTTATACAGTTCCATGATCCACTGCAAGTTGATCTGCTTCGATTTTCTCAGCTTCTCTATATCATAATTGCGCAGGTCCAGGCCATAACACACTTCATTCATAAATAAGGGTGTCTCGGCCATGCCTTTGATACCAGTGGGCGTATAAGAAAATTCAAACTTGCCTTTTAGTTCCGGACTTCCTAAAACAGTGAAGGGATAATAGGTGCCACGGCCATGATTCACATACACTCCTTCAAACATACAGGTGGAAGGGTAAAGCATAATGGCCTGTTGAGTGTTCAGGTTGGGAGAGGGTTTTACCGGCAATGTATAGGGCATATCATGATCATAGTTGGCCACCGGGATGATCGTGATCTTACATTTCACTTTATCTTTCAACCATCCCTCACCGTTAGCCATCTGCGCAAATTCTCCCACCGTTAGTCCATGCGACATGGGAATGGGGAACATGCCAATTCCAGATTTATATTTCATGTCCAGTATAGGGCCATCCACCAGGTACCCATTGGGATTGGGCCGGTCGAGTATCAGCATTTCCTTTCCATTTTCCTGGCAGGCTTCCATCAGCCGTACCAGTGCATTAATATTGGTATAAAAACGACAGCCCACATCCTGCAGGTCATAGATCAGTACATCCACATCAGCTAAATCTTCTTTAGAGGGCTTATTCTTCTTTCCATATAAGGAGATCACGGGGATCTTTGTTACCGGGTCGGTCTCATCTGCCACATGCGTACCCGCACTGGCATTACCGCGGAAACCATGTTCGGGACCAAATACTTTTACAATATTCACCCCCAGCTTTTGTAAACTATCCACTAAATGGGTGTTGCCGATAATGGAAGTGGGATTGGCCATCATCGCTACCCGCTTACCTTTTAAATAGGGCAGGTATTTTTCTGTTTGTTCTGCACCGGTTTGCAGGCCCTTTGGGGAAGGCCCTGTTATTTTCGGGGCAGACTTAAAAGATTGATTGCAAAACGACAGGCCAGCAGCAAAAACCAGCAGGAAAATCAGTTTCATTACAAGTATTTATTGTTCGGATAAATATAGGAATTTCCGAAGCGGATATATGAACTGGAGATATATTTTATAAAGAACAATGTTGCCCTTGCATGATCCAATAAAAGCATATTAAGCCTGGTAGACTGTGAAATTCATACAACAAGAATGAAGCAGTCCCAAAAAATTCTGAGACGCTTCATTCATTTTGACGGAGACTACAACTAAGAAAAAGAACTATTTTTCCAGCCTGATCTCACCAAGGTCAATGGTACTTCCTTCTTTCACTTCCAGTTTATTGAGCTGAACATTTTTATAGGGAGATTTTGCGATAACATACACCTGGTACCAACCTGCTTTTACTTTTATACTAAACTGTCCGTCGGCAGGCCTGGCGCCGATGGAATCCCTTTCGTTAACAGCCCAAACCATGTCAGCGCCTTCGGCGGGAATAACCCTGCCATTTATATAAGCGGTTTGACGGGGTGTAAAGGAGTAAATGATACCTGCCATGATCAGCACCACAGCCACCACAGAAAATGCACGTTTCATAGTCATCAATTTATTGATCAAATAATACAATGGAACCTGCTTCAGGCGGAAAGCTATGGCAGCGGATAAAAATTTTCAACTACTATGCCAGCCGTTTATTTTGTGGAAAAGTAGGATGGGTATTTACACACAAAAGCTCATCATTCTTTAATATACAAATGCTGCTTTTCATTTACCTTGGCAAAAAAATGAACATGCGGACCTTCTTTACTTTTCTGCTCGTTTTAAGCTGTCAGTACCTTTTATCACAGGTAGAACACAGCCATAACCTGGGAAGAGCTATTAAATTTCCGGATATACCGGGATATAAAACCCTGAAATGCGATCTGCACCAGCATACCGTTTTTTCTGATGGCAGCGTATGGCCCGATATCCGTGTGATGGAAGCTGTGAGAGACGGGCTCGATGCCATATCCCTTACCGAGCACCTGGAATACCAGCCACACAAAGCGGATATTCCGCACCCGGACCGGAATCGTTCATTTGAAATAGGACAGAAGGAAGCTAAGAATCATGATCTGCTGATCATCCCGGGATCAGAGATCACCCGGAAAATGCCCCCCGGTCACAGTAATGCTATCTTTATTACCAATGCCAACCAGTTATTAGTGGATGATTCGGTGGCTGTATTCCGCGAGGCTAAAAAGCAGGGGGCTTTTATTTTCTGGAATCATCCTAACTGGACCTCACAACGTAAAGATGGTATAGCCACATTAACAGAAATGCACAGGATGCTGATCCGGGAGAAATTGCTGGACGGGATAGAAGTGGTGAACGATAATACCTATTCGGATGAAGCCTTGCAAATTGCGCTGGATAATAACCTCACCATCATGGGTACCAGCGATATTCATAAACTGGTGGACTGGGAATTTGATGTGCCCAAAGGTGGTCACCGGCCCATTACACTCGTATTTGCTAAGGAAAAAACACAGGAAAGCATCAAAGAAGGCCTGATGAACCGAAGGACTGTGGTGTATTATAAGGACCTGCTGATAGGCCGGGATGAGTTTTTGATTCCCCTGCTGCAGCAATCCATTCAGATCAAAAAAGCGGTATACGATGGCAAAAGCCATGTGCTGAAAGTAACGATGGAGAATAAAACCAAATCGGATATTACTTTACAGAATAAATCTCCTTACACTTTCCACAATATTGCTGATGTAATCACCCTTCATCCCGGTGACGATAATGTGATCAGCATTAAAACGGTGGAACGGCTCAGCGAGGTTAAAATGGATTTTGCAGTACTCAGCGCTGTTAATGCGCCACAAAAGCACCCTGTCGTCAGCTGGAATTTTAAAGTGGAAGTCCCTGCAAAAAACAGCAACTGATTATAACTATCGAATTATAGTATAGGTTATGCACATCTTCGGTTGTATTTAACAGTTATACTTAAACTGTTGCACTGCAATAAGTAATATGTGAAAATTAGCTGAACGGAATGTAAGTGGCATTATGTTTGGAAAGTGAGGATGAACCAAATGATGTGATATGAAAAAGATAATGTTCGCAATGGCAGTTCTGTTCATTATTGCGGGAACAGAAAAGGCTGCAGCGCAGGTACGGGTGAATGTAAATATAAACATCGGTAACCAGCCGGCATGGGGACCGGCCGGGTATGATTACGTGGATTATTATTACCTGCCTGATATCGATGTATATTATTATGTTCCCCAAAGGCAGTTCATTTACCTGGATGGAGGTAACTGGGTCTTTGTTCATACATTACCGGCCCGGTACCGGTCATACGATCTTTACAGGGGATATAAAGTGGTGATCAATGAATCAAGGCCTTATCTGCGTCATGAGGTGTACCGGGTAAGATATTCCAATTACCGGGGTCACTACAATAGACAGTCGATTAACCGGGGAGATGCAAAGTATAAAAATTATAAAAAAGGCAACGGACACCGCAAAGGGAAAGGACGCGGATATGGACGTCATTAAAAAACGGCTGCATGAATGGGAACAGCCCCGGCGTTTACGGCCGGGGTTGTTTTTATTGTAACTTTGCAAGAAAAAATGGATAACAGGGGGTTGTTATTTATTCCTGATATCAGTGGATTTACTCAATTCATTCACAAAACGGATATTGAACATAGCCGGCTGATCATACAGGAATTGCTGGAAGTGCTGATCAATGCCAATGAAACAGGGCTGGAAGTATCAGAGATCGAAGGCGATGCGATCCTTTTTTACAAATTCGGAGAAGCACCACCGTTAGCAACGATCTACCGCCAGGTGCAAAAAATGTTTTGTGAATTTCATAAAAGACTGATCATATATGATCATCACCGCTATTGCCAGTGCCAGGCCTGTATGTCTGCTATTGGTCTCACCTTGAAAGTGGTTACCCATTATGGCGAGTTCACAGGGTACACGATCAGGAATTTTAATAAATTGATCGGTAAGGATGTGATCGTGGCACACCAGTTATTGAAAAATGATATAGAACAGCATGAATACTGGTTAGTGACCAGTCATCTTTCGCCAGAGCATGCACCGCATAATTTAACCCAATGGATGGAATGGAACAGCAGCAGCCGGTCAACTGAGGACGGGGAAATCACTTTTCATTATACACAACTGGGACAATTAAAAAACGAAATCGAGCCTGAACCTCCTGTAAAACTGGAACTGGCAAAGAAAACCAAGGTGTTTTCTGTTTCCCGTGAATATGATACTGATTTTATACGGTTATTTCATGCAGCAGGTGATTTCCGGTATCGTCATTTATGGCAAACCGGTGTGAAATCGGTGGAGATGTTCGATCATTTTCTGCCCCGGGTGGGCATGCGGCATAAAAGCATTCAGGAAGGTGGTGAAGTGATCATTTATTCCAGCAGCTATACCTACAGCCCTGATCAGATCGAATTCAGCGAAACGGAAGAGAAGAAAAAAAGCTCCGTGTATTTTATTCTGAAAGATAAGGGAGATGGCAAAGTGAAGCTTACGCTGGATTATTACATTGAAAAGGGACTTGCCGGTCCGCTTATGTTCAATATGCTCAGGAAAAAGAAACTGGAAGAAGTTTACCGGCAGTCGTTGATCAACCTGGAAAAGGTTGTCAATTCTATCAGACTTCCTTCGGAGAGTCCGTAATATAAAAAACCGCCTGATGGGGCGGCTTTTTAGTCTTGGTTTTTATATTCAAACAGTCCGTGGAAATTATATTTTGATGTAGCGCAGGCTCGTTGTTTCGCCAGTTGTTTTATTCACCAGGCTGATAATAAACAGGCCCGGTTTCAATGAAGGCAGTTGAACCGAATTGCTGCTGAGTGCAGTGGCATATACAGATACACCTGCAGCATTTCTAACCGTCATCGTCCATTTCCTGGGTTCAGCCACACCAGCCAGGTTGATATTGTTGCCGGCATTGGGCACCGGGAAAACAGAGATATGGGTGACACCAGAGAATTTTACCGAACGTGTGTCAGAGTAAGTAAACTTACCATCGATATCTGTTTGTTTTAAACGGTACAGGGCTGTTCCGCTAACAGGTGACAAATCCAACCACTCATAATCATTCTGGACTGAGGAGTTGATAGCTCCTTTGATCGTTTGCAGGGTAGTCCAGTGGGTACCATCCACAGATCTTTCAACAGAGAAATGGTCATTGTTCTCTTCAGAAGCTGTAGCCCAGGTCAATTTCACTTGATCTTTTAAAGGTTCTGCATTAAAAGAGATCAATTTAACGGGGAGGGAAGAGTTGGTAACAAAGAAAGTAACAGTACGGTTGCTGATACCAGGTCCGTGGATCTGCAGGTGAATGGTGTTGCAGCTTAGTGTTGTAACAGTAGCCGTTGAACAATCGGTGGTGGACCTCCATACATTTGACTGGCTGGTAACATTACCGCTTCCGCCATTGTTGGGCAGGTCAAAGAAGTGGGTGGAAGCTCCGCAGCCCAGGGTGCCCTGCAGGGTATATAAAGAAGCAGGGATGTTCACTCCGCTGAAAGTTACACTATAATCCATTTTCACGTTATAGTTATAACCATTGACGCAGCTGTTGCTGGTGGGCACGATCTGCTTCGGCTGAATAATAATGTTAACAGTATAACCGGTGGTGGATACAACAGTGATCTGGGAAGAAACAATTGTGGTGCTTAGTAAAAGGGACAGTAAAATACTGATACAGGGTAGCGTTTTTTTCATAAGTACGAATTGTGTAATTGCGACGCAAAACTATGTTGGAAATACCATCATTGCAATAGTAAATGTCCCATTTACATCGTATTTTTTGGTGGGATATTCGCGGTTACTCATCACCGCTATATGTATCGGGTTGTAACAGAAGAGTGTAGGAGGCGCTTATCAGCAGCATCGTAAAATTTCTCTTAATTTGTATTCTTGATACTGATTAAGCAGATCTGTATATGTCCACTCCCGCAACTTCCTGTATGTACTATGTGGCGCTTGTTTGTCCGCCGGAACTAAACGAAAAAATACGGGCCTTTAAGCTATGGATGAAGGCAAATTTTGGGTGTACAGTAGCCTTAAAGTCACCCGCCCATATTACCCTGGTACCACCTTTTTGGCTGCCAACCGCCCAAAGGGATGAATTATTGAAAACCTTCGAATCATTTGTGAGCGAACAGGAGTCATTTTCTGTCACGCTGAACGGGTTCTCCCATTTCGGCCGAAAAGTGTTGTTTGTACAGGTGGACCCCAATAGTGTGCTGGAAAAACTATTCAAAGATGTGATGGAACATTTTCCACGGTTATTGCCCGGGGTAATAAAAAACGAAGAACGCCCCTTTCATCCGCATGTTACGATCGCCAACCGCGATCTGCATCCCGCTGATTTTCTAACAGCATGGGAATATTTCTCCCAACAGCAGTTCCGGGAAAGTTTTACAGCCCATACCATCTCCTTATTAAAACTGGAAACAGGAAAGTGGTCCGTAATAGCACAGCATGACTGGACTTCACCTGTTTAAAGAGAACGTTCCTTAAACGACGTTTCATTACCCGAACGGTCAACCGCAGTTACACCCACTGCTGATAATTTACTCGTCACTTTATTTTCTGTAAGGGTGGCCGGCAGGTCCAGTGTGCGGATATTCCTGCTCAGGATAGTATAATTCCATTTATTGCCATATTTATAATATACCACCCAGTGAAATACATCTTTATTGTCCTTGCTGTCCCAATTCACCAAATAAGTAGTGGCGTCTTTTGGTTTGATATCCCACCCTGGCTCTTCCGGCGCTTTATTATCCAGCCAGGGTGAAGCAGGCACCAATGCTTCTTTTTTATAAGGGCCATCAACCAATGCTTTAGATAAATTCGGATTTTTAATATCAGAAGAAATGCTCCAGTGCACCACACCTTTACTTTCGGGTGTTATGGCCCGGCTGATCATGATCTGGCTTAAGGTTTCGTTCACACTCCGGATACTGGTATCACGGCCCACACTGATGCCCGGCCACAGATGGCGTTGCATTGTATTTTGATCGGACCACCAGCGCAGCAATACCGGATAACTTTGCGGTATCCGGTTGATAGGCCAGTATAACTGCGGTGTGAAGTAATCGATCCATCCTTTATTCAGCCAGAGTCTGGCATCTGCATATAATTGATCATACTGATCAAATCCTTCCACCGATTCGGGGTAGCCCGGGCGCCAGATACCAAATGGACTGAGCCCGAATTTGACAGTTGGCTTTTCCGCTTTGATATTCTTATATAAGCGTTCAATAAACACATTTACGGCATTCCTTCTCCAATCACCCCGGGAAAGTTTGCCGCCACTTTGCTGGTAAGCTTTCCAACTGGTACTGTCAGGAAAATCAATACCCCCGTTATAAGAAGGGTAGGGATAGAAATAATCGTCGAAATGAACACCGTCAATATCATATCGCTTCACCAGGTCCATCACCACTGCCACCGAATGGTCCTGGGTGCCTTGTTGTGCCGGATCGAGCCACCAGTACCCTTCTTTTAAATAAATAGCCAGCTCTGGTCTTTTCTTCACAATGGAAAGCTCCGTTATTTCTTTTCCATCTTTATGGTGTGCCCGGTATGGGTTCAGCCATACATGTAACTCAATACCGCGGTTATGCGCTTCTTCAGTCCAGAATTCCAATGGATCATAATAAGGACTGGGGGCCTGGCCCTGCTTGCCGGTAAGATAATAGGACCAGGGTTCCAGTTCACTTTTATACAAGGCATCACATTGCGGACGCACCTGTAAAATCACGGCGTTGAAATGATGCTGCTGTAAATAATCCAACAGGAAAATGGCTTCTTCCTTCTGCTTATCAGTGCTCAAACCAGGGGCGCTGGGCCAGTTGATATTCGCCACCGTGGCCACCCAGGCCGCCCTGAATTCACGCAGGGCTGCAGGCTTGCGAAACTCTGGTGCTGTTTCTGTATGGGTAACCGGTTTGGATGAACCACAGGAAGCAGCGATGATACTTGTAATAAGCAGGTAAAGTGAAAATCGACGCATGGCAATGTCTTTATAAATGTTTGTGAAAGCAGCAGTAAAGTACATAAAAATATAATCGCATATCGTTTATGGAATTTTATTGTTATACGATCATTATTGATGATGACAAAAAAATTGTTCACTTATACTTTGCTGGTTTTTGCAGGCTGCAATAACGCAGAACGGAATCTATCACCTGCCATAAAAGGCGAACAGTTTGTTACCAACAAATACAACAGTTACAAAACGATCGGCGATATTCAAGTGGCGACCGGCTACATCCGGGTAAAGTCAGCACCCGGAACCTTTGCATCATGGCTCCGTACCATCCCTTTGAAAGAAGAGAAGACGGTGTATTTATATGACGGATCCGCAAAACGAAATCAAACAGCTCAATTTGCGGTACTGGATATATCCACAGGTAATAAAGACCTGCAACAGTGTGCCGACGCCGTGATGAGGTTAAGAGCTGAATACCTTTTTGATAAAAAGTTGTACGATTCCATAGCATTCATGGATTATAGTGGTAAGTGGTACCGTTGGCAGGGGGGTGACAGGCAGGCATTTGATCAGTACCTGCAAAGGGTATTTGGCTGGTGCGGATCGGCCTCATTAGAGAAGCAAATGAAAAAGGTCAATGATTTTAATGACATATCCGCCGGCGATGTATTGATCAAAGGCGGATTCCCGGGACATGCCATGATAGTGATGGATGTTGCTGTTAATAAGGAAGGCAAAAAGATATTCCTGCTGGCACAGGGCTATCAGCCGGCACAGGATATGCATGTGGTGATCAATCCAATGGATAGTGCATTAAGCCCCTGGTATCAAACAACAGGGCATGTAAGTGATCCAGTTGCTTCCCCTGAATGGACATTCGATAGAAACCAGTTGAAACGCTGGTGATCATCGCAGGAACCGGTACATCCATTTCACCAGGAAAATATTTCTTGATTGCCCGCTGCTGAATGCATTATCAAATAAACTTTTAAAAACCGGCGTATCCAGTTCATCAAATGCGTCCGGTGTGTTTCCCTGCGACCATACTAAATATAATTCGGAACCACGCCGGTACTCCCAGCGAATAATGAGATTGGACCGGAACTGAACGAAATTAAAATCCGGTTTATTAAAACTGTAGTCGGTTGATCCGTCCGTATTCTCATCCACTAAATAAGTTCCATTACTAAAACTTATCTGCGCTGGTGTAAATACCGTAAACCGGTCAGTATAGTTCTTTGCCAGCGGATCTGAAACATAACCAAAATTGTCATACAGAGGCCTGGTAATAAAAGGCTGACCATAATACTGCAGGGTAAGATCAGGAGTAATATTATAATTGATACGCCCGGTAAACCGGAGTGTTTTTTGTTTTACACGGCCCACAATACTTCTTTCTTCATTATTATAAGTGGTATTGCTGACAAATTGGTCCTGGCGCCGTTCAAAATAGGAATAATTGGTGGCCAGGCTGACGCTTAATGCATCCAATGGCTGGAAATTTATACTTACACCTATATTATTTTCCTGGAGAGCTTTGTCTGCACCCCACACATTGCCCGCATTCAGGTTCACATAAACTTTTTTCCGGTAATCGCTGGTAATATAAACATTGTGGGCTATGGCTGCCGGTAAACGCAGGGAGGAGGCCCCTCTCAATGCATTATTCGAAACTTCATAAATGCTCCAGGTTACACCTGTGCCCGCTTGCCAGTTGTTTTTAAAGGTGGCGTGGGAGTTGAAATTAAACATCTGGTTCATAAACTGGCCGCTATAATCCCATTTAGACCAGTGATTATAATTCAACCTTGCATTGCGGAAGATGGAAAAACTGCGCTGGAAATGAAGGCCTGCCCAGGTAAAATGATTGATCTCATTAGCCGTGAGCATAAAACCAATATCATTTAATTCCAACCCGGGTGAACGGAGAGTGACGCCGGTTTCAAATTTGAAAACCTGTCCCAGTTTGCCTGACTTTCCGCCGATCTTGCCAAAACGTATCGTGCCCCCCATTCCGGAAAGGGAAGTGCGGTTTGCATCCACTTCTACTTCACTGGCATCCGGGCGTTGAAATAAATGTTCAAAAGCAGTTTGTGTGTTTAAGATGGCTTCCTTTGTTCCGGTTACATGGCTGAAAACAACATTACCCCGGATATACCAGGTACGGTTCTTCCAGTAATGAATAAAATCTAACCCTCCCGAATAAGCGCTTTTATGCAGTATTTCATCCAGTCCTTTTTCCCGGTTCACACCGGTAATGATACCGCCGAAGATGGTATTACCGCCTTTATAATCTTTCTGCAGGCGGACTACAAAAAAATTAGTCAGCGGTTCCACCATTTCTTTTCTCCGGTCCCCGTTCTTATCAATAGTGGCCATTTCCCGTTGTGTGATACTTTCCAGTATACCGATACTCAGCCCTTTTTTCGTTTTACCACTGAACTTGGCAGCTCCCAGTATAGAAGTATTCTGGGGGTATTTCACATATTCGCCATTGGTGGTATTGGGATAACCATGCGGCGAACTCCCGATACGGCGCGAATAGAAAAGCAGGTCGGCATCATAGTCTCCTCCGGCTTCGGAGCCGGTGAGCTGGTAATCAAATATGTTGCGGCTTTCAATAAAAAAGGGACGGCGCTCCTGAAAGAAGTTTTGAAAACCGTCTATACGTACCTGTGAGGGGTCGGCTTCCACCTGTCCAAAGTCGGGATTGATGGTAAAATCAAGTATCAGGTCATTGGTCACGGCCACTTTTCCATCCAGGCCTGCTGTTATTTTACCATCCAGTCCTTTGGCAAAGGGGTTGCCGGGTTCTTTTTTATATTTATCGGCCTGCATGATCACATAAGGAGCAATTTCCACCTGCCGGTATGTGGGTATATCTTTTAATCCATGCAGCTCACCAAAACTGCTCACCCACACGCCGGAGTTTTGTGGGATGTATTGCCAGAAGGAGCGCTCTTCCTTTCGGAAAATACGCCGGGTGATCTGGAAACCCCAGACTTTTTCCGGTTCATTGCCATAACGTAACTGGCTAAGCGGGATTTTTATTTCAGCTGTCCATCCTTTATCATTTACATGCGTTTTTGAATACCAGATCGGGTTCCAGCTGGGGTCCCAGTTGTTACCATTGTTGGAAACAAATTCATCGCCGCGTACGCCCGAAACAGAAAGGGTGAAGGAAAAAGCAGTGCGCAGATCATGATAGCTGTCGATATTTATTTCAATCCAATCACCGGGAAACTGGTCACGGCGGCTCATTCGTTTGATAATAGAATCCGGTGCATTATCATGGCACTGGTAGGCAATGTATAAAAATTTATCATCGTATAATATTTTAAAGCTGGTCGGCTGATGGGGAGCTTTACCTTCATTGGGTTGCCATTGAATAAAATCGCCACCCCATTCCACCCCATTCCAGGCATCTTCCGATGGGATGCCATCCAATGTGATGGTGCTGTTGAGTTTTTGGGTGAAATACTTTTTTTTAGGGATTATGGTGTCCCCGGGGGCTGTGTTGGTGCTGGCGTTGGCCGTGGTGCATAGAAATAACAGCCCGGCAAAGGCTAACAGTTGGCTATACTTCATGGTTCAAGAGTACATTTCGTACTGTTAAAACCAAACGTAAAATATAACAGCGGTAATATTCTGCTTTATCCGGCTTAACAAAAAGTTGGGAGAGGGGTTAGGATGGGTTCCGTCCCGCAGGCTGGCTCTGTGGTGGCGGGTTGATCACCAGGAATTCCGGGGGAATGGCATATTGCATGATCAGCTCCCGGTATTTCATCTTCAGCGCCCGTTTGATACTGCCCACATAGCCCGGCTTGGGGATCTTGGCATCCTCGAGCGGTATTTGCTCGATCAGGTCGTTTCCGATAAACATCATTAGATTCATACATCTAAACTGTAACACAAAAAAAATTCATTTTTTAAAACAGGGCAATATCAGAAGTACTCAATTTTCAAAAGTAGATTTACGAAAACGCAGGACCTGTACCAGGATGAGTAATGGTTTCCCCTGACCGGGTAAACGTGCATAAATAGTTGCCGGCTTTCTGCAGGTATCCCGTTGAAATATATATTTTTAAGTCATGAAACAATACCTCCTCGCCACCCTGTTACTAACGGTTACCCTCACTGCTTTTTCACAGGACAGCACAAAACGAAAAGGCTGGACCCCGGCAGACAGAAAAGAATTTATCACCTCCTGTACAGGCACCGCCGAAGCCGGTATGAGTAAGGATTCCGCCAGCTATTATTGCCAGTGTATGCAGGAGAAAGTGGAAAAGAAATATCCCACGATGGAAGAAGTAAGCAGGCTCAGTGATACCACTTTTTTGAGCCCTGAATGGCAAAAAGAAGTGAAAAGCTGTTTTGGAGGCTGGGGCACTAAAGACAGGTCAGATTTTGTAAAAGAGTGTGTACGGACTGCCAGTGCTGGTATGAGCGAAGAAAAGGCCCGCTCTTACTGCGAATGTATGGTGTTTAAAGTGGAGAAAAGATTCCCCAGGATAGACGAAGTGGCAACGAAACTTACCGAAGCAGAGTTAAGCAAGCCAGAATGGCAAAAGCTGATCCGGGAATGCCTGGGCCAGTAAGCTATTAACTTTCCTCTCACTTTTTATTTTTTTAAAAAGATTACATTCGGAATGCCAACCTTCCGGTTGTGATCTTTTTTACATTATTTAAACCATGTAATATGAAAAAGCTTGTTGTTTTCCCGGTTTTGTTATTGACATGCATAACTGCATTTGCCCAATCCGATACTTCCAGGATAGAACAGTACTGTACAGTGATTGCCACACCAAGGGCATTCAGCACACGGGTCACCATCGATATCGATTACGGTGAACGAAGAAGCACCTGGAAAGATAACCGGTTAAAAGAGGAGGATGGAACGCTCAAAAAATTCAATACGGTGGTGGATGCCCTTAATTATATGGGTAAGAATGGCTGGCAACTGGTCAATGCATTTCCGGTAAATGTCAGCAGCAATTCATTTAACTACCACTATATCTTCCGCAAAAAATTCCTCCGGTCTGAAACCGGGGATACGGAATAGAACATCATTCTATAATTTTAGAAAGAAGGAACAAGACAGTCGTAAAGTATGCACGAAGCATCCCATGTATTGGCGATGCGGCCGTGTTTACTTTTAGGTCCTTTGTGTTCCCCGGGATTATTCAATAGGCCCTGGTTTTCTTTTTTGATGGACCCGGTGGTCATGATATGGATCAACGGCAGGATTGAGGCATCTCAGTGGCTGACATTTTGCTTTTTTGTTGTTTAGCACAATTATATGAAAGGACTGGAGAACCCTGCATATTTCTGGGGATGGGCCGGTTTCAACATACTGGCTGTCCTTTTCCTGGTGGGTGCCATAAAGAAACCGCGATGGGCCAGGTTCTTTTATTTTTTTCTTTTTTTGTGGGCTTGCATCACCAACTGGACAATTTCGCAACGAAACCCTTCTGCCTATCTCGAATATGCAGAACTGGCATTTACGAATGTATATCGCGATTTTATCAATGGCTGGTTTAGTGATCATATTCAATGGACGGTTGGTTTCATCGCCACCTGCCAGGGCATGATTGCATTATCCATGCTAATGAAAGGCCGGGTTTTTCAATGGGGCTGTGCCGGGGGGATAGTATTCCTTGTTGCCATTGCCCCGTTAGGTGTGGGTTCGGGTTTTCCCTGCACGCTGATCTTTGCTGCAGGCCTGGTCATTCTTTTCAGAAAAGGAAAGGGGATTTGGGAGGCAGCAAATCCGCTTGTTTCAAAGAAAGAACTTCAGCAACTATTGGGAGGATCGGTTTTCTCTTCCATAAAAGAAATCGATACGGCAGCTTTACAACGGCTGCCTCCGGTTATTCAGCAATGGTTGATCCGTTCCGGCATCAGGGGTAAGAACAGGATCACACATCTGCGGTTGATGCAAAAAGGTAAAATGAGAACAAAACCGGGAAGCAGGTGGATGCCCTTTATGGCAGAACAATATTTTACAATAGATGATCCCGGTTTTATCTGGAAGGCCCATGTGAAAATGTTGCCATTCATTCACCTCTGTGGAAAAGATCAGTTGAAGGATGGACGCGGAAATATGCTGATAAAACTTTTCGGGTTCCTGCCTGTGTTCCATGAAAAAGGGAATGATAAGATCCATTCCGCCACCATGGTCCGCTACCTGGCTGAAATGGCCTGGTTTCCATCTGCTGCTTTGAATGAATATATAAAATGGGAGCCGGTCGGTACAAATGCTGCCAGGGCCTTCCTCTTGTATAAAGGGGTATCTGTTTCCGGAATTTTTACATTTGATCAGGATGGTGACCTGAAAACTTTTTCCGCAATGAGGTATATGGGAAGTGGCAGGAATGCAAAAGAACAAAAATGGTTGGTTGAAATGACCGGCTACAAAGATTTTTCTGGTTGGCGGATACCCTATAAAAATAAAGTGACCTGGCAGCTGGCGGAGGGAGATTTTACCTGGGCCGAGATTGAATTGACTAAATTGGACTTTAATTTGCCTGTAGCATTCAAATAATTTATGCAGTGGATTCGCTGACACATATTGCATTGGGGGCCTGTATGGGTGATGCTTTTGCCGGCCGGCAACTGGGTAAAAGGGCTATGTTCCTCGGGGCCGTGGCACAGAGTGTTCCCGATATTGATTTTATGGCTGCCTTCTGGCTCAATACCTCAGAAAATTTATTGGCCCACCGGGGATTTACACATTCATTCTTATTTGTCCTGTTGGTTACACCGGTCCTGGCCATGCTGGCAGAGCGATGGCACCGGCCCCATGATATATCCCTGAAGAAATGGATGATCTTTTTTGGGGCCCAGGCTTTCATACATCTTCTGCTCGATGGCATGAATGTGTACGGGGTGGGTTGGTTTGAGCCTTTCAGCCATGAACGTGTTTCTTATAACTGGATATTTGTAGCCGATCCCTTCTATTCAGTCTGGCTGGGCATTGCATTTGTGATGCTGCTGGTATTAAAAAGAGAACATCCATCGAGGGGTTGGTGGAGAAGATTTGGAGTGGGCATGAGCACGATTTATCTTTTATACTGCGGATTAAACAAGGTAAAGATCGACCAGGATGTCAGGGAGATACTGGCCAGGGATAAGATCACCTATACGAATTATTTCACCACTCCCACACCACTGAACAACTGGTTGTGGTATGTGGTGGCGGCAAATGATTCGGGCTATCATATTGGTTACCGCTCTATGTTTGATAAAGAAAAGACGATGCGTTTTAATTTCTTTCCCCGTAATGATACACTGCTTACCCCGGTACAGGACCAGGAGGACCTGCAAAAACTTCTGCGGTTCTCGAAAGGATATTATACGGCCAGGATGGAACACGACACCCTTGTATTCAATGATCTTCGTTTTGGACAGATGATAGGATGGAAGGATACCACCGCACCATTTGTTTTTTATTATTACCTGCAGCACCCGGGTGGTAACCGGTTCGTTGTTCAGCGGGGCCGGTTTGCCCGATGGGATATGGAAGCATTCAGGGCATTGCTCAAAAGAATAAAAGGTATATAACCATTATACTTACTCTTTCTGCCTGAAGTAAAAAGTGAAGAGGTTGAGCACATTGTTGATAAAACTATAGCATAACCGTTGCCAGAAACGCCGGAAGATATGGGTGGAGGATTTATAGTTTTCAGGAGTGATACGTTTGCAATCCGTTTCGATAATCTGTTCCAGCGTTACTTTTACCTTCTGTGCAAAAGGCCTGTTCCGCACATCCAGGTTTAATTCCAAACTGGCATAGGCGCTGATATTATTTACATTATAGGAGCCAACCGTTGACCAGCGTGAATCATATACAGCCACTTTGGCGTGCAGTATATTGGCCTGGTATTCGTATATCTCTATTTTATTTCGCAACATCCAGTCATACAGGTATCGTTCGGCGCTCTTGGCCACCGCAACATCGGACTTGGATGCCAGTATTACTTTTATTTTCACGCCTCTGCGGGAAGCCCTGCTGATCGCATTGCGGTGGACGCGGCCCGGTAAAAAATAACTGCACATAATAATGATCTCCTCTTCTGCATGCCTGAACATATACAGGTAGCTTTTCCAGATGGCGTTCTTTCTTTTTACCCAATCATTGCGGCTCACCCGAACGGAATGATGATCGTTTTCCGGGATACGGGTGCAGAATTGTTCTATAGCCGCCGGCTCAATGATTTCTTTGGTGTCCTTATTTCTCCACATATTGCGGCACACACGGTGAAGCACAAACGAACCTTCCCCTTCGCAATACAAAGCCATATCGAGCCAGGCCGGCTGACCGGGCATATCATTATAACGGTTGCTGATATTGATACCGCCCACCAGCGAGTAGGTGCCATCGGCGACCACGACCTTGTGATGCAGCCTTCGTCCAAAATAAAAATGGGTGCTTTTGAACAATGGCTCAAACCATTTGAAATGTATACCTGCCCCGCGGATGTCCTGTATAAAATGTTTGGTCAGTTTTTGCGAAGCATAACCATCCACCAGTAAGAAAATTTGTACGCCCCCCGCAGCTGCCTGTTGCAGGGCCTGTGTTACCGCTTTGCCGGTTTCGTCGTCGTCATAAATATAGAATTGCAGGTAAATGGTTTGTTTAGCGTTGTTGATCAGCGTTAGTAAAAGGTCAAAATAATCCTTTCCTCCCCGTACCAGCCTCACATGGTTCCGGGTGGTATAGTCTTCGGTAAGCCTGGCTGCAGGGACTTTTTTCATTCCACGAATTTATACCGGGTAAAGCTATCAAAATCATTGAGGTTGACAGGTTTGCCAACAACTAATCATTTTTACCAGTTACAGGAATTTTTATGTCAGCCACTCATTGACTATTGTGGGCAGTCGGGGAATCCGCTAACTTTATATTTATCAAACTATTTATTTTGAGGCTGTTAGCACACACATTATCACTGATCGTGACCGCCTGCCTGTTATGGGCGCCGCTGGATGGGGCAGCCCAGTCTCCCGTTTTTTTCCATATCACCACTGCTGATGGCCTGTCAGACAACAATATCGGCAGCCTGGCGGTGGACAAGAAAGGTTATTTGTGGATTGGCACTTTTAATGGCGTGAATGTGTTTGACGGGTATAACGTTACCGCCTACCAGAAAAAGCAGCAGACAGAAATGGCGTCAGACAATATCATCCATCTGACCTGCGACAGCCGTAACCGTATTTGGCTGGGCACACCCGAAGGTGTTACCTGGGTGGATGGCACCCGGAATTTTCACCGGGTGGTGCTGGAGGATACTGTGGTGAAATATCCCAGCCGCAGCATCATCGATACAAGGAAGTATGGCCCCGTGTTATACACAATACTCGGGCAGTATTACCTGGATGAAGTCACACAGAAATGGACAAAATTGAAGGATATGCCGGACCAGGTCCGGTATGACCAGTTCAGCGATGCAGAAATATTTGCAGGGGATACAGTGATCTATGGCACCCGTAAGGGAGTAGTGATGTATGATTATGCAAAAGGGACGATATTATACGAAGCACCATTTGAAAAGGTGGTGAGTGTATGCCGGTATAGCGCACACGAAATTGCCGTGGCCCTGGAGCCGGGTACGGTTATAATAGTCGATTTTACCACGGGTAAAATATCTAAAGAGTTTCATATCAAACGGGGATTGAATGATAAAGATGTAAGTACGATCCTGATCGAGCTACGGCCGGCTATCAACGGCAGCCTGTTACTGACCACCGCTCATTTTGGCCTGGTCATCATTGACAGAAATGATAGCGTTTCTTATCACTTGCATGATCCGGTTAATGCATCCTCTATTTCCAGTAACCTGTCAAGACGTGTGATATGCAGTCCGGACGGTGACGTTATTGTCGGATCAACCGTAACGGGAGTGAGCTGCTTTGATATTTTCAACCGCAGGGCGGGATACACTACTATTTTCAATGATCACCAGGGGCATTTCTATGATAGTTATATAGCAGATATTGCCCAGGACAGGGATGGGGTGCTGTGGATGGGTGCATTTGAAAAAATTATTGGCTGGGATAAATACAGGGATAAAACTACTTTTTATAACTACAATGCCCGTAAGGCAGGGTCAGGTTACGAGATAAGAACGGTATGTATAGACAGTACCAACCGCGTATGGGCGGGAACGTTAGGCAATGGGGTTTCCCTGCTGGACAGAAAGACAGGAAAATTTAAAGATATTATTGCAGATACCACCCTGGGCAGGGCTTTGAAAAGTAATATTATTCTCGACCTGTTAACGGCACCGGATGGAACGATCTGGGTGTCATCCCTCACCGGTATTTACAATATTAACCCGGTATCATTTAAAGCAACGGCATTTGATCATCATCCATTATTAAAGCAACTGAATGGACAAAGGGTCAACAACTTTACAGTTGACCGGCAAAAACGAATTTGGATGGCCACCGGTGCGGCCGGAGTGTATTGTTATGATCCGCATCATGAACGGCTGCTGCATTTTGGGAAAGAAGAAGGATTCCCGGCGGCCAGGTGCCTGACAATTTATGAAGACAGCCGTCATTATATCTATGTGGGCACCACGGCTGGCTTTACCATTATTTACCCGGATGGACACTTAAGAAATTACTCCCTGAAAGACGGGCTGAAGTTTGATGTGTGCGATGGAGGAATATTGGAAGATGATAATGGAAGTGTGTGGATTGCTAATGCCAAGAGTATCCTCTTATTTGATCCGGCAGTTGGTATCCTGAAAACATTCGAAAGCAATATGGGTTTATCAGGAGAAGGGTTTCGCCAGTGTGCCTCTGTTAAAACAAAAAGGGGCGAGCTGATCTTTGGCTCCCGGAGAGGGGTCAATTATTTCTATCCTGAGCAACTGGTGTTAAGGCCAAGAGCCCTGAAGGTTAATGTCACACAAACTGTTTTTAACGACACCACCTATTTCCTGAATGATGACAGTAATATCCGCATGTTATATGCGAACAATAAAGTATTATTCCGGTTTAATGCCGTGAACCTGCTGGGCTCTAAAAACACCATCTATCGTTATAAACTGGAAGGGTATGATGATAAGTGGCAGCAGGGAATGGATGTTCGTGAAGCAAGATATTCGATGCTGCCTTCGGGTGACTATATTTTTAAAGTGGAAGCAAGTATCGATGGGGCACAATGGATGCCGGCCAGTAACCCGGTATCATTGAGGGTGGTTCCGCCTTACTGGAAGCAGGCCTGGTTTATTATCTTCAGTACAGTACTGGTCTCCGGCATTATCATTTTAGCTATCCGGAACAGGAGTAAACGACAACGCCGTCAAAAGGAAGAACTGGAAACAGAACAGGCGATCCGTCATTTCGCCTCCAGTATTTCGGAGCAGCAGGCGGAGGAAGATATTTTATGGGATGTGGTGAGGAATTGTATCAGCCGTTTGCATATAGAAGACTGTGTGATCTATATAAAGGACGAGAAAAAGAATGTATTCGTGCAAAAAGCAGCACATGGGCCTAAAAGACAACCCGGTATGGATGCCCGTTTCAGCAAGGAAATATTACCCGGCAGCGGCATTGTGGGTACGGTGGGCGTTAGTGGCAATCCTGAGATCATACGGGATACGACTAAAGATAACCGTTATATAAAAGGTGTGGGCGAAGGTAAATCGGAGATCACCGTACCCATGGTGTATAACGGGACCGTGATGGGCGTGATCGACTGTGAACATTCCCGTAAAGATTTTTTTAAACAAAAACATTTATCGATACTGACAACGATTGCTTCATTGTGTGCAAACAAGATCGTGAGGGCAAGGGTTGAACAGCAGAAAAGAAGAACAGAAGCAATACTTATGGATACACAACAAAAAATGACAGAAGTGGAGATGCAGGCCCTGAGGGCGCAGATGAATCCGCATTTTATTTTCAATTGCCTTAATTCGATCAACCGCTATATCGTGAAGAGTGAACAGGCTACGGCATCGCTGTACCTCACCAAATTCGCCAAGCTGATCAGGCTGATATTGGACAATTCAAACAGCAAGAACGTAATCCTGACCAATGAACTCGAAGCCCTGAAGCTCTATATTGAAATGGAGGCTTTGCGTTTCGACAAGAAATTCACCTACGAAGTAAAAGTGGAAGGCCAGTTGAGCACAGACAGTGTGGAAGTACCCCCGCTGATCATTCAGCCTTACGTGGAAAATGCCATCTGGCATGGGCTGCTGCATAAGGATAGCAACGGTCACCTGAGCATAAGGGTTAGTATGGTCAATGAATCTATGCTGAAATGCGTGATCGAAGATAATGGCGTGGGCCGGCAACGTGCCAAAGAACTAAAAAGTAAATCCGCCACTTCCAGGAAGTCACTGGGAATGGAATTAACGGAAAGCCGGCTCAGCCTGCTGAACAAGCATGCCGAACTGAATGCCAGTGTGGAGATCATCGATATGGAAAACGGACACGGTGAAGCAAGCGGCACCAAAGTGGTGCTAAGGATACCGGTATAGTGGGATTGATAATTAGGAATTGGGGATTAGGGGTTAGGTATTGGGAATCAGGAGTTGGTTTGTGATCTTGATTTTTTGAATTTTAAAATTTCATAGTATGATACGCTGTGTATTAATCGACGACGAAAAAAACAGCCTCGAAATGATGGAGTGGCTGTTAAAAACTTATTGCCCCCAGGTAAAAATTGAAGCGATGTGTAATGCAGCCGCTGAGGGAATAGCTGCTATTCAAAAATACAACCCCGACCTGGTATTCCTGGATATTGAGATGCCACATATGAACGGGTTTGATATGCTGGAACAGTTTGATAAGCTGACTTTTGATGTCGTGTTCTGTACGGCCTATGACCAGTTTGCCATCCGTGCATTTAAATATAGTGCGCTGAATTATTTATTGAAGCCGATCGATCCGGATGATCTGAAGGAAACCATCCGGCGGATAGAAGAAAAAAAATCGGCCCCCTCTAAAGAGCAGATCGACCTGCTGTTCCAGTCCATCCGGCAGCCCGTAAAACCCACGGCACAGCGCATTGCGCTAACCACAGCTGATGGAATGATCTTTGTTCCCACCCAGGATATCTTATACTGCCAGGCTGAAAGCAATTATACCAGCGTGATGCTTGCAGGCGGTAAAAAGATCGTCGTGTCGAAAGTGCTGAAAGATATTGATGAGGCATTGAGCGGCCCGGATTTTTTCCGGATTCACAACTCATATCTCGTGAACCTGAACCATATTTCCAAATTTGTAAGAGGTGATGGTGGTTATGTGGTAATGCAGGATGGTGCTACTGTAAGCATATCGCGCAGCAGGAGACAGGAATTCATGGAATTGTTTGAAAAATTCTAAGACAGGGGGTGATCGTCAATTATTAATTTACACTATTAGTATATTTTATGCTTGAATTAAGACCGGTATGCGAGAATTGCGGAAAGAAACTTCCGAATGAAAGCACAGAAGCCATGATCTGTACATACGAGTGTACGTTTTGCAGCGATTGTGTGAGGGATGTATTATATAATGTATGCCCGAATTGCGGGGGTGGATTTGAAAAACGGCCCCACCGGCCCCGGAAACAACTGGCCAAACACCCGCCCGGCAGAGAGGAGTATATAAAACCCGTGGATACAGCCGCTTTTGCCGCGCTGCTGGGTCAGTATCGGGATATAGCCCCCGAAAAAAGATAAATCCCTGTTTGTCAATAATAAGCTCCTTTTACGTGTGCCCCTTACCGTGAGGGGCATTATTATGTACACCCCAACTGATGTCAGCCACTCACGAATTCTGCCATCTGCTCAATACACTTTTCATTCGCCGGGTGATGCATTTATTTTTGCTTCAGCATTGAGATCAACAAACTCCCCGATTCAGATTCCCGCCTGTTAACTACTTCAGCCTTTTGCCATGCAAAAGGCTTTTTCTTTTTCGATTTTCAGTACCCGTCAATCACTCAAAAAAATAATCAACTACTCAATGGTACTGTTAGCCCACCGCATGCGAATATAATTTTACATCGTAATTGAAAGGAACATATTAATGACCGCAAAACGAGAAAAACAAATAACTAAAACCCGGATAGCATTAATCAAGTAATAAAATCAATTATGAGAAAACAAACAAATCAAATGATGAAATGGCTGGTGGCGACCCTTGCCTGTTGTGCAGGGTTGAACGCCACTTCGCAAACAACACCCCTCAGTATGAAAGCGGCGATCGAAACAGCGATCAACCGCAATTTCTCACTGAAAGCAGATAGTATGGACCTGCTGGTAACCGATTACCAGAACAAGATCAATAAAGCTGATTTTCTTCCCCAGGTTAATTATTCCGGCAAATCAGAGTATAACATCTCGTTGCCTGCATCCATGGTGCCCGGTAATATGGTAGGTTATCCTGATAAAGACCTGGTGGCCGTGCAGTTTGGTACACGCTATAATATGTCAAGCGGTGTGGAAGTAACACAGGCCCTTGTACGGAAAAGCTCCAGGATCAAACTGAATGCAGCCGGATTGTATAACAGTATTGCACAGACAAAGCACAGCATGACCCGCGAAGAACTGGTATACCAGGTGGCTATTGCTTATTATGCCCTTCAGGCCAATGCGGAAATGATCCGCACCACCACCCGTGATTACCAGAACCTGAAAGATATCCTGGCGATCGCCAAAGCGCAGTTCGAGAACGGAACATTGAAGAAGATCGACTATGAATCTATGGCGATCAATACGGCGAATAA
This sequence comes from uncultured Chitinophaga sp., assembly GCA_964606155.1. GTDB lineage: Bacteria > Bacteroidota > Bacteroidia > Chitinophagales > Chitinophagaceae > JJ008. Next base: position 22,957 of record CAZSGD010000037.1, read on the forward strand.
AGAGTCTTACCTGCATCAGTTACAAACAGATTATAATGAACAGCTCGCCAATTTCAATTATTTGCTGGGATTACCCGCAGACACAAAGACTGTTATCAACGATACGATCATGCAAATGAAGCATGTGGTGGACCTGGGTAATATTTTCCTGCAACGCCTGGATATCCGGTTGTCCGGCCAGCTCATTGAATCAAAAGAAGTGGAGATGAGAAGTATACGGGCTGAAGCCAAACCTGTGATCAGCAGTTTTTTCCGATTCAACTACCAGGCACAGTTCAATGATTTCACAAAAGCCTTTGACAACGACTACTGGTCCAACAACACCAGTGTGGGTATCACCGCCAGCATCTCCCTTTTTGATGGCAACCGAAGAAAGCACCGCCTGAATGTAGCTGAATCGCAGTTGAAGCAATTACGCTTCCAGGGCGAGCAGACCCGTCAATTGGCCAATACAGAATGGATAACAGCCACTGATAATCTTCGTAAAGACCAGCAACAATATAAGATCACATCCGAAAACCTGTTGCTTGCTGAAAAAGTGTTCACCACCCGGAAAGCACTTTATACAGAAGGGGTGACGACACTGATGGAGTTGCTGGATGCAGAAAGCGAACTGAGTGAATCAAGAAACCTGCATATCCAGGCTATCATTAATGTGCAAACCAGCATGGTTAATACGTATAAAGCGAAAGGAACATTATTGACCGAATTCATTCAAACACTTTAAAATGACAAAGAATAAATTATCCGCAAAAATTATTGACATGATAGTGATACTCACACTCTATTGCTGGAGGTATATCACACTCCGCATACAAGGCAAGTATTCTTATTCCATAAAAAATAAAGCAAACTAATTATGAAAAATGTAACAATCAAAGCATTCGTATTTATCCTCGCATCGGTAATCATGGTTTCCTGCGGGCCCGGACTCAAAGTAAGTTCTGATTATGACAGGACCGCCAATTTCTCCGGTTACAAGACCTACAGCATCTATAACCTGAAAGCATCTGAGAATGTGAGCAAGCTGAACCAGGACCGCATTGAAAAGTATATCAAAGTGGAAATGACAAAAAAAGGGTTTAAAGAAACATCGGCTAATCCCGACCTGATGGTCAATGCATTTACCGTTCTGAAAGACAAACGCGGTATCCAGGCTTCCACCAGCTACTATGGCTTCGGCGGCGCTTACAGGCCTTATGGTTATTGGGGTGTACCCGTGGCCGGCTATACCTCTGTCAGCACGTATGATTACAAGGACGGCTCCCTGCTGATCGATGTTATTGATGCCAGGTCGCAAAAAATGATCTGGACCGGCACTGGTAGCGCAGAGTTGTACAAAAAACCTAAGAACCCTGAAGAAGTGATCAGCGGAGTGGTGGCAAAGATCATGGCTGAATTTCCCGCTTCAGGAAATAACTAATTCAAATCAAAAACTATTAACCAACCAATCAGAAATGAAAAAGAAAGTTATCACGATCACAGCGTCCATGGCTATCATCAACGCCATTAACCTGGTGATCTTGCCCGTGAGTACACAAAAGATACTGACGGAAAGTTTTTACCTGCAAACGCTGAAGAAAAAAGTAACGATATCACTTTCCTGATTTCTGACCTCTAAATACTTATAAACATGAAAAAGATAATGATGACTGTGACAACGATATTGACCTTAGTGGTTAATGTCTTTGCAGGTCCTGGTAAGATCAGCGAGCATATCGTGGATGCATTCAGGAAAGAATTTTCAGGCGCCCGTGATGTTGCCTGGCAAACGGCCGGTAACAATAAATACGAAGTGTCTTTTGAATATAATGGCTCCAGGTATTTTGCCTACTATAATGGAAAAGCACAGCTGCTGGGCGCCATGCGCCATATCCTGTCCACAGAGCTGCCCTATTACCTGCAGAAAGACCTGAAAAAGGAATATTCCGGTTACTGGATCGCCGACCTCTACGAGATCACGAATGATGCAGGTACCAGCTATTATGTGACCCTGCAGGGTGGTGGCGACAGGATCGTACTGGAGTCAAAGGACCAGGACAATTGGTATTTGTTCAGTAAACACATCGCTTCTTAAACTAAAATAAAAAAAATTAAAACCGACTTAAACAATGAAAAAGAAAATTATCAGCATCACCCTTTCAGTATTGATACTGGCAGGCATAGGAGTGGTACTGGCCAATAATAAGGCCAGGATCGATAAGGCTGCCAAACCGGTAAAAGAGAACCCGGTAATACCGGTAAAAACCTTTGAAGTAAAGGAAGATTCATTTAATACCTCTTTTACTATTAATGGTATGACCATACCGGAGAAGGAGGTAAAGATCGCTTCCGAGGTGCAGGGTAAACTGATCGGGCTCTATATTGATAATGGAGATATGATACGTGCCGGACAGGTCATCGCTTCACTGGATGCATCTGTGTACAGCGTACAGCTGAGCACTATCGATGCTTCTATCGCTAAAGCAAAGCTGGACCTGGCACGTTATACCAAACTGATCGAAATGGGAGGCGCTACGCCCATGCAGGCAGAAAGCGCTCAGCTGCAGATCAATTCTTATGTGTCAGAGAAGAAACAAGTGCTGGAGCAAATGGACCACATGCAGATCCGTGCCCCTTTCAGCGGTAAAGTGGAGAATGTAGCAGTGGAACTGGGTTCCTTTGTTACTTATGGAACCGTATTAGGACAACTGATCAATAACTCTTCCCTGAAAATAAATGTCTATCTGTCTGAACAGGAAGCGCTGAAAGTAAAAACAGGACAGCCAGTAACCATCAGCAGTGTGGTATTATCACAACCTAAAGCTGGTAAGATCACAATGGTCAGCGATAAAGCAGACGCATCCGGTAAGTTCCTCGCCGAGATCACTTTCTCTAATAACGATAAAGAAAAATTAAAAGCAGGTATACTTGCTGATGTGCATTTTGACATGGAAGAAACAGAAACCGGCTTATCGATCCCCGTTAGCGCCCTGGTGGCCAGTGCCAAAGATGCAAAAGTGTTTGTCGTGAATAATGGCAAAGCAGAATTGCGCAGCATTAAAACAGGTATTGTAACGTCAGAAAAAGTACAGGTGCTGGAAGGTTTACTGGCAGGTGAGCAGGTAGTTATCTCCGGCCAGCTGAACCTGGAGCATGGAACTTTAATTACTGTAAATAAATAAGGTTATAAGTACCAGTTACTTTACATACAACAAAAACCAACAAATATGTCTCTTACATCAATTGCAATAAAAAAGCCGCCGCTGATCGTGGTGATATTCACGGTGCTGGGCTTATTGGGTGTGGCAAGCTACTTCTCTATCGGGTATGAGCTCCTCCCCAAAATGTCGAAGCAGGTGATTACGATCAGTACTTCTTATCCGGGTGCCGCTCCGTCGGAAGTCGAGAATGCTGTCACCAAAGAAGTGGAAGATGCGGTCTCCTCCCTGGAAAAACTGGATAATATTAAATCCCAGTCTTTCGAAGGGATGTCAAAAGTGATCGTGGAATTTAAATCGGATGTGGATATCAACCAGGCGATGCAGGATGCCCAGCGTAAAGTGGATGGTATTGCTGCCGATTTGCCGGAAGATGCAAAAGATCCCGAGATTTCCAAGTTCTCCGTGGATGAAGCACCCATCATGAAGATGTCGGTATCTGCCAAAACAGAAAGCCGTCGTTTATTCGAGATCGTTGAACAGCGTATTGTTCCTATTTTATCCAAACTTTCGGGTGTGGCCAATGTAGGGATGATGGGCGGTGAAGAAAGGCAGATCCGGGTTAATATTGATAGAAAAAAACTGGAATCGTTCCAGTTAGATGCCCAACAGGTATTTAAAGCCATCGAAAGCTCTAATCTTGATTTCCCGGCTGGTTCCGTTAAAAATGAAACCAGCGAAATAACGATCCGCCTGGCGGGTAAGTTCAAAAACACCCGGGATATTGAAGACGTGGTGATCACTAACGTGGACGGACGTGCGATCTATGTAAAAGATGTGGCCGTGGTGATTGATGGTATCAAGGAAACAGAAACCATCAGCCGCTACAATGCCAATACAGCGATCGGCCTCCTGATGTATAAACAAACGGATGCCAATGCGGTGCAGGTGAGTGAGCAGGTACAGGAAGAAGTTAAAAAATTAGAAAAGGAATATGCCAATGAGGACCTGAAGTTTGCTATTGCCCAGGATTCTTCGGAGTTTACGCTGGCCGCAGCTGAAGCCGTGAATCATGACCTGGTCCTCGCCATTATACTGGTAGCCCTGGTAATGCTGGTGTTCCTGCATAGTATGCGTAACGCTATTATTGTCATGGTAGCCATTCCGGCATCGCTGGTAAGTACCTACATCGCTATCTATGCTTTTGGGTTCACGTTTAACCTGATGACCTTACTGGCCCTGTCGCTGGTGATCGGTATCCTGGTGGACGACAGTATCGTGGTACTGGAAAATATACAGCGTCACATGGAGATGGGCAAGGATAAACGCAAAGCAGCGCTGGAAGGAAGAGAGGAAATAGGCTTTACGGCTATGTCCATCACCCTTGTAGACGTGGTGGTGTTTCTGCCGATTACCATGGTGGATGGAATGATTTCAGATATCCTTCGCCAGTTCTCACTCGTGGTGGTGGTATCCACCCTGATGAGCCTGTTTGTATGTTTCACCCTTACCCCTTTATTGGTATCACGTTATGGAAAACTCACACATCCCAGCAAAAAGAAACTGGGCGGACGTATCATCCTTTGGGTGGAGAAAAAGATCGAAAATCTCACACAGAGTTATACATCCTTGTTAAAATGGAGTCTTTCACACAAGCGCTGGGTTCTGATCACCGCTATCGCACTGATGGCGGGCTCTTTTTCTCTCGTGGGGGGCGGTTTTATCGGTAATGAGTTTGTGAACATGGGTGACAGGGGTGAACTGGTGGTAAAAGTGGAATTGCCCAAAGATGCCACCATACAGCAAACCAACCTGAAGACACAGGAAGTGGAGCAATATATCCTGACCAAACCTGAAGTGATCAGTGTGTTTTCGTCTATGGGTAAGAGTGATAACCAGTTTGCGCAGCAGGGCGAACGGCATTTAGCAGAAGTGAGTATAAAACTGGTGGATAAAGGCAAAAGGGATTTCAGCACAGAACAATTCTCCCAGGTATTGAGAAAAGAACTGGAGCAAAGAATAGAAGGGGCCAAGATCACCACCAGCCAGGTGGATATCATGGGAAGCACCAGCGAAGCCCCGATCCAACTGGTCCTGAATGGCAGCAATGTGGATGAATTGCTGGTATATGCAGACACGGTCCTGGCCAGGATGAAGACCGTGCCGGGTACCACCAGCCAAAAAATTTCTATTGAGAATAATAAACCTGAAATAAGTGTGAAGATCGACAAGGAGAAGATGACGGCTTTGGGTCTTCGTATGGACCAGGTAGGTAGTGTATTGAACCTTGCGTTTAATGGTAACAGTGATACCAAGCTCACACAGGGGCAGTATGATTATGATATTACCGTGAAGCTGGATGCCTTCAACCGCCAATCGGCCGATGAATTACGTCAGCTGACCTTCTCCAATAGCCAGGGGGAAATGATCCGCCTGGAACAATTTGCAGATATTGAAAGAACGATCGGTCCGGCCAAACTGGAACGTAAAGACAGGATGAGTTCTGTGACTGTTTCCTGTGAGGTGGCAGGTCGTCCGCAGGGTACAGTGGGTGCAGAGATACAGGCACTGGTGGAAAAAGATCCCTTGCCTGCCGGTATGACTATTTCTTACGAAGGAAATATGAAACAACAGGCCGAAGCATTCGGCAGCCTGGGCCTTGCGCTCATTGCTTCTATCATATTTGTGTACCTGATCATGGTGGCGCTGTATAACTCCTATATCTATCCGTTCGTGGTATTGTTCTCTATCCCCGTGGCGGTAGTAGGCGCCCTGTTAGCATTGGCCATGAATATGCAATCGCTCAATATCTTCTCTATCCTTGGTATCATCATGCTGATAGGGTTGGTGGCGAAGAACGCCATCCTGCTGGTGGACTACACCAACCAGCTGAAAGCACAGGGTATGCCAACGAAAGATGCTTTGATGGAATCAGGCCGTACAAGGCTGCGTCCTATCCTGATGACGACCATCGCGATGGTGATCGGTATGCTGCCCCTGGCATTGGCCAGCGGCGCAGGTGCGGAATGGAAGAATGGTATGGCCTGGGCATTGATCGGAGGGTTAACCAGTTCTATGTTACTGACACTGGTAGTGGTGCCTGTGGTGTATGTTATCATCGATAAGATACAGGTATGGGCCACCCGTAAAAAAATAAAGGAGGGCCCGGCAGATGCAGAGGTACTGCCTTTGCCTGCCAATAGCTAAATAATAAAGAAGCTGAATAATGTAAGCAGCGGTTTTCTCGGTTGGTTTTAGTTAATGTAACAGCGGGTGGCCCCGGTCACCTGCTGTTCTTATAAGAGAGCTGCTGCATCTAAAAACAAGTAATTAAAAAAATACATGAAAACAAATAAAGTATTGGTACTTGCCGGAACACTGTGGATAGCGGCTGCTGTTACTTTCTGGCTGAGCTGGTTCCTGATGCCCGATCCGGGCACCACGGATACAGAGCACATTCTTCAAATGGTGAAACAATCAAGGAATGCTGTTCTTGCTTCTGTCATTGTGCAGATATTTTCTTCCGTACTTTTCATCTTTGCGCTTTTTGCCCTGGCAAAAACTGTATTTTCTTTGAAAAAAATATATTTAACGGGTATTGCACTGGTGGGAGTGGGGGCGATGGGTTTTTGTGCGGATGCTTTCTTTCATCTGCTGGCCTGGTATATGACGGATTCCTCAGTTACGATTCAAAAGGATGTGGTACAGGTAATGGAATTCATGCAAACCTCTGCCCTGAATTTCCTCATTCCGCTGTTGCTCCCCTTTTTTGCGGGCACCCTCTTACTGGCCAATAGCCTGAGGCGTACAGGTATCACTTCCGGCCTGCCTGTTATCCTGCTTAGCATTGTTATTATTGCCGGTCCGGCTGCCATCATTATTGCCAATAAGGTTTTCGGTTATTCAGGACCGTGGATGTCGCAGGTTCCCATCGGCATTTTTGCGGCTGCCCTGGTTTTGCTGGGTATTGAACTTATCCGTTCCGGCAGGCAACAGCAGGAGTCATTTATCGTCTCAGGTATTTATCCGGTCAGCAGCTAATTATTTCATCACATAAAAAAAACGAAAAAAATGAAAAGGATCTTTGTATTGACAGCTTTGCTGCTCACCACCGTTATCAGTGCTTTTGCACAAAACCCGGACCATGTAAAAGGGGTATGGGTCAATGAAGACAAAGATGTAAAAGTCGAGATCTTCCAGTCGGGCAATGAATATACCGGCAAGATCACCTGGACGCAGAATATGTATGAAGCCGACGGCAAAACACTGCGTAAAGACGCAAACAATTCAAAAGCGGAGCTGAGAAGCAGAACCATTGTGAATATGGTTATTCTTTCCGGCTTTACCTACAGTGATGGGGAGTGGACCGGTGGCGAATTGTATGATCCTAAAAGCGGGAAGACCTACAAGAGTAAAATGTGGCTCAAGGGAACAACGCTGGAGATCAGGGGTTATGCAGGTATGTTTGGCAAAACCACCAAATGGACGAGAGTATCCTGATTAAATTGTCCATCTTATTTATTTCAGCCGGTAGCACCGTAGTGTTCCCGGCTGAAAACGTTTGTAGTAAGGGTGGGTTTACGAAAAACGATCCCCGGGATCCTTTTCCGATGGTGGCAGCTGGATTGATCGCTTTTCTGTGGTATGCCCTATCGCACGGTTCTCACCCGGGTAAAGTGGTCCTGAATATCATTCCATTAATATTATTGTTCGCGGTGGCCTGGAAGTTGAGAAAGAGACGACCAGCTTTATATTACCTGGGTGTGGTGGACGGATTGATGCTGGCAAAGGCGGTTTGCGGTACGGTTGCGATCCTTTATTTCTGAAATTTCTCTTCGGAAAACGGGGATTGGAGCAGTGGTAAAAAAAAGTCCCCCGATTCGGAGGACTCACTTATTTCAGTAAAGAAACATTAAACTTATTTCTTTTTCTTAGCGGCTTTTTTCTTAGCGGCTTTCTTTTTTGGAGCTGCTTTTTTCTTAGCTGCTTTTTTCTTTGTTGCCATTTTGATTGAATTTAATGTTTAGTAAAAATGGGTTAACGATAGTAAAAATAACAATTATTTTATACTACCCAAATTTTTTTTCCACAAAATTGCAACGGGGACGTGATCGGCTATGCTTCAGCAATGGTTACTGATACATAAGTTCTGTTGTTTCTTCCTTTACGGAATTCAACAAGACCATCACTTAATGCAAACAAAGAATAATCTTTTCCAACGCCTACATTCTTACCAGGATGGTAAACCGTACCACGCTGACGCACGATAATATTGCCAGCAATAGCAGGTTGACCGCCGAATATCTTTACACCAAGACGTTTGCTTTGTGAGTCACGACCATTCTTTACACTTCCTTCACCTTTCTTATGTGCCATGATGATTTAAATTTTAAATATCAAATTCCAAATTCCAATTCATTCATCCGGTATTGGTATTTGGGATTTGTAGTTGGAATTTTTTATTTAATGTCTGTTACTTTGATCTTGGTATACGCAGTTCTGTGACCTTTTTTCTTGTGGAAACCCTTTCTTCTCTTTTGCTTATAAGCAATCACGGTATCACCTTTCACCTGGTCCACGATTTCTGCTTTTACTTTTGCTTTTACGTCTGAACCTACGGTCAGCTTGCCATTGGCATCCACCAACAGTACTTCCAGTTCTACTTTATCACCGGCATTTCCTGCAAGGTGAGGAACGAACAAGGTTTGGTCTTTTTCCACCTTGAATTGCTGACCGGCTACTTTTACTACAGCTATCATACGCTTTTGATTTATCCCATCCCGATACTATCGGAATTTCGGGAGGCAAAGGTAAGGTTAAAAATCGTTCCGGCAAACGGAAAATCAAAGATTTGTGAACATTAAATGGGTCGTTTTTGGCAGGGCTTCCGTTATATTTGTAGTCCTGAAGGGTTTATCCAGCGTAATGTATGAAAATCAAGTCTTTCTTAGCCCGGCCTTTCGCTAACTACATATATAAAGGTATCCGGAAGGGAATGTCTTCAGCCGTGGCCGACCAGGAAAATATCCTGAAAAGCCTCCTACGGACAGGTCGGAATACAGAGTTTGGAAAGGAGTCTGGCCTGGACAAAGTGACTGGTTATGAGGAATTCAGGCAGGCCGTCCCCATCCGGGATTATGAGCAGCTAAAGCCCTGGATAGAAAGGATCAAAGAGGGGCGGCATAATGTAATGTGGAAAGGCAAACCCATCTATTTTGCCAAAACCTCCGGCACTACCAGCGGCACAAAATATATTCCTATTACCAGGGATTCCATTCCCAATCACATCAATACAGCCCGGAATGCCCTGCTTTGTTATATGGCCGAAACCGGGAATGTGAAATTTGCAGATGGGAAGCTGATCTTTTTATCCGGTTCACCCGAGCTGGAAAGAGTGGGGGGCATCCCCACCGGCCGGTTAAGCGGTATTGTAAACCACCATGTACCCAAATACCTCCGCACCAACCAGCTTCCATCTTATGAAACCAACTGCATAGAAGACTGGGAGACCAAGCTCCATAAAATAGTGGATGAGACGATCGCTGAGAACATGACACTGATCAGCGGTATCCCACCCTGGATGCAGATGTATTTTGATGAGCTGGTAAAAAGAAGCGGGAAGAGAGTAGGGGAGCTGTTCCCTAATTTCAGTGTAATGGTGCAGGGCGGTGTGAATTTTGAACCCTACAAGGCCAAACTGTTTGAAAGTATCGGCCGGAAGATAGATACCATAGAATTATTCCCGGCCAGCGAAGGGTTCTTTGCATTCCAGGATTCCCAGAAAGCTGAAGGCCTTTTATTGAACACCAACAGCGGCATATTCTTTGAATTTGTTCCGGCAGCAGAGATATTTAACCCCCATCCCACCCGCTTATCTTTGAAAGACGTGAAAACGGGAGAGAATTATGCCATGATCATCAGCAGCAATGCCGGGCTTTGGGGATATAATTTAGGAGATACCATAAAATTCGTTTCCACCGATCCATATCGCTTAGTGGTTACCGGGAGAACCAAACATTTCATATCCGCTTTTGGGGAACATGTGATCGGCGAAGAAGTGGAGGCCAGTATGCTGAAGGCGGCAGAAGAATCCGGTGTGAAGATCACTGAATTCACAGTGGCCCCTTTTGTCAGCAGCGATGAAGGTAAATCCTTTCATGAATGGTTTGTGGAGTTTGAAAAATATCCCGGCAGTCTCACAGAGTTTGCCGTGAAGCTGGATAATAACCTGCGGGGAAAAAATGTGTACTATGATGATCTTATTGCAGGTCATATTCTTCGTCCCCTGAAGATCACACCGGTCCGTAAAAATGGTTTTATTGATTACATGCGATCTATTGGTAAATTGGGGGGACAAAATAAAGTGCCCAGATTGAGTAATGACAGGAAGATCGCGGATGAACTGGCAAAATGGTCGGAAAGTTTTGAAACGGTATAAAAATCTGAAGACTTACTAATTTATTCATGACAAGTGAACAAACTATAAAGCGTATTGCTGTATACGGCTCCACGGGTTCTGTGGGAACACAGGCACTGGAAGTTATTGCAGCCCATCCCGATAAATTTTCTGCAGAAGTACTAACTGCACATACCAACGAAGAATTGCTGATAGAGCAGGCATTAAAATACCAGCCCAATATGGTGGTGATCGTGGATGAAAAGAAATATGGCAAAGTAAAAGATGCCTTATCGTCTTCGGGTATTAAAGTGTTTACCGGCGAAAGGTCGTTGGAAGAAGTGGCAGCTATGGATTGCTATGACCTGATGCTGGCCGCTATTGTGGGCTATGCCGGATTGAAACCCACCCTGCAGGCCATCGAAAATAAAAAGATGATCGCCCTGGCCAATAAAGAAACATTGGTGGTGGCCGGCGATATCATCATGCAAAAAGCAGTAGAAAACCGGGTGCCTGTGATACCCGTGGATTCCGAGCATTCCGCTATTTTTCAGTGCCTGGTGGGTGAAACAAGAAATAGGATCGAGAAAGTTATTTTAACAGCTTCAGGGGGCCCTTTTATCGGACGCAAACCTAATTACCTCGTCAATGTGAAGCGGGAACATGCCTTACAGCATCCCAATTGGAATATGGGCGCCAAGATCTCTATTGATTCAGCGACTTTAATGAATAAAGGGCTGGAGATGATCGAAGCCCGGTGGCTGTTTAACCTGAAACCCGAACAGGTACAGGTCATCATTCACCCGCAAAGCATCATTCACAGCATGGTGCAGTTTGAAGATGGCAGTATCAAAGCGCAGATGGGATTGCCGGATATGAAGCTGCCGATCCAGTATGCGCTGGCATTTCCCAAACGTATACAGAATGATTTTCCCCGGTTCGATTTCAAGAAGATGAGTACACTCTCTTTCGAGGAACCGGATGTTAAAACATTCAGAAATTTGGCGCTGGCCATCGACGCTTTATACAAAGGAGGAAATCTTCCTTGTATCATGAACGCCGCCAATGAGATAGCGGTGTATGCTTTTCTGCGCAACCGGATCAACTTCCTGGATATGACGGATGTGATCGAAAAGACCATGCAAAAGATCCACTTTATTGAAAGCCCCACACTGGAGGAATATTTTGACAGCGATGGGGAGGCACGTAACTTTGCCGCTGATCTGATCAAACTATAACTTATTTTGAAGGTCCCGATACTGATCGGGATTTTATTTAACCTCAATCATGAATTTATTAGCTATTAACTGGGCATATGTGGGATTGCAGGCAGGACAATTACTACTCGCATTATCCATCCTTGTTATATTACATGAATTTGGCCACTATATCACGGCCCGCTGGTTTAAATGCCGGGTGGAAAAATTCTTTCTCTTCTTTGATCCCTGGTTTGCGCTGGTTAAAAAGAAAGTGGGTGATACAGTATATGGAATTGGCTGGTTGCCCCTGGGCGGATATGTGAAGATCTCCGGTATGATCGACGAAAGCATGGATAAAGAAGCCATGAAACAACCCCCCAAAGAATGGGAATTCAGAAGCAAACCGGCCTGGCAGCGGCTGATCGTTATGTTAGGGGGTATCATTATGAATGTGCTGGTGGCATTTATCATCTATGCATTTATCTTAATGATCTGGGGTGAGAAAAAAGTACCGGCCGCCTCTTTAAAATATGGGGTGCAGGTGCATGATAGTACACTGTACAAGCAGGGTCTTCGCAATGGAGACAAGATCGTAGCCGTGGATGGTGACCCGGTAACCAACTTTGATAAAGTGATCCGTGATATTATTGTTGGGGAAACAATCACTATTAACAGAAATGGGAAAGACACTGTTTTAAAGTTGGATGTTGACCTGATCGGGCAGTTAGTGGAGAATAGAAAAAAGGATGTGTCCTTATTCCTGGAACCCCGGATGCCGGTATTGACCCGGTTTGTTCCCGATACTTCAAATGCATATAAAGCGGGTATCCGCAAGAACGACCAGGTGGTGGGTGTGGACTCTGTTGCTATTCAGTTTTATGATCAACTAAAAACAGAATTGGCCAAAAGAAAGAATCAAACGGTGATGGTACAGGTGCTGAGAAACGGACAGGTGACCAGCATCATGGCCCCGGTGGATAGTACCGGAAGGCTGGGGATAGCACTGTATGGAATGGGTAATGCAAGAAGGATCGACGACTACAAAGAGATGGATAGCCTGGGATGGCTCGACCTTAGTGTTAAAAAGTATGGCATTGTATCCGCATTTCCGGCAGGAGTCAGAAAAGCAGGAGCTGAATTAGAAAGCTATATTGAGCAATTCAAAAAAATATTGAATCCCAAAACAGGGGGGTATAAAGGCGTGGGTGGCTTCAAGGCCATGGGATCGATCTTTCCAAAGTATGAATGGAACTGGGAAGCATTTTGGACGATCACAGCATTTTTATCCATCGTATTGGCCTTTATGAACCTGTTGCCAATTCCTGCGCTGGATGGCGGCCATGTGATGTTTACCTTATATGAGATGATCACCCGCAGAAAACCCAACGAAAAATTCCTCGAATACGCACAGATCGCTGGTATGGTTTTATTGCTGGGCCTGATGCTCTATGCTAACGGGAACGATTGGTTTGGATGGGGGAAGTAGTCGCGAGTCTTGAGTCTTGCGCCTTGAGCCTTGCGCCTTGAGCCTTGAGCCTTGAGCCTTGCGTCTTGAGTCTTGTACCTTCTTCGCTTGTGCCTTGAATCTTATAATTCGATTCCTATCTTCTTCATCAGTATAGAAGCATTCATGCTGCGGCAGATACCTTCTTTTAATTTGTAGTCGAAATAC
>CAZSGD010000037.1:36463-38492 GCA_964606155.1 uncultured Chitinophaga sp.
TATAGAAGCATTCATGCTGCGGCAGATACCTTCTTTTAATTTGTAGTCGAAATACAACTCTTCATTGGTTACCTGTACGTCAAAATGATAATTGTGGATCTGCGCAGGGAATTCGTCAGCGAGTTTGGCCAGTTCCAGGTCGTGTGTGGCTACAATACCCACCGCATTATGTTTAACTAATTGCTTTAAAAGCGCCGCAGAGCCTGTGTGCCGGTCGGCTGAATTGGTGCCTCTTAATATTTCATCCAGTAAGAGAAATACGTTTTCATCTTTATATACTTCTTCAATGATCTCTTTCAGTTTTTTTAATTCCGCATAGAAAGTGGATGTGCTTTCTTCTAAATTATCACTGATGCGCATACTGCTCATCACCCGCAAGGGAGAAAGAATTAAACTCTCTGCACAAACAGGGGAACCTGCCATGGATAATACAATATTGACTCCCACGCTTCTCAGGAATGTGCTTTTGCCGGCCATATTGGAACCGGTAACAAGACTTAGCTGTCCTGTTCCTGTGGTACTAAATGAATTATTGATTCTTTTTTCAATGGGGATCAGCGGGTGGCCGATGGAGCTGGTGGTGAACAAGCCAGGCTGGTCACTAAAAGAAGGGAAACACCATTGAGGATGATTAAAAGAAAGATTGGCCAGCGAACACAGCGCTTCCATTTCTGCCAATGCAGCAAACCATTCGTGGATATTCTGTTTGTTATGCTTCTTCCATCTTTCCAGTGCCATTACCTGCTGAAGGTCCCAGCAAAGCAGGGCGCTGAGCGGAATAAATACAACGGGGTTCAACCGGTAGTCCAGCCGGTTCAGGATTTTTTTAAGCTGAAGGATTCTTTTGGAAGCGCTACCATCATTTGTTTGAAATGTTTTTTGTACTCGCTGAAGTAAAGCTGCACTGAATTTATTTTTCTCCATACAGCCGATACTTTCCGATAATGTTTCCAGTTCATCCGTGATCTTGCTGAGGCGGGCATAGGCAGGAGTTATCTTTTTAGATATAAGAAAGGATATGGATAAAAAGAGCAGCATTAGCGGGAGGAACCTGTTTTGATCAATGATATCGGTTATGTATAACCCCAGTACCGTTAAACTCAGAACCGGGAATAGTATCCGGATAACATGCCAGGAGGTTTTACCTGCAAAATTGCTCTCTTCATCCAGCCATTGGCTGATATGATCCTGTGTGCGGGTAGTGAGTTGTTTTGACCGGCCAAAAGCAAGGAATTGTTGCCGCCATTCCAGCTGGGGCGCCAGTTCTTTTACAGCTGCCTGTCTTTCCGTAATATCAGAAAGGGTTGCAGGATATAAAAGCCAGTGAGCGAATAATTGATTGCCCTGCTGGGAGCTGGTCCTGTTGATATATTGATATAATGACGCTTTGCCCAGGATATCGAGATCATGGGCGTAGGGGTGCGACGCAGGCAGGTGTGCTTCACCGTTGTAAAAATGATCAAAGCGGTGCGATAAGGCGGCGAGTTCATCCTGGTTAATGGATATCAGGAGACAGGTATTATCAATGGCATTACTGTTGGCCAGGTCTTTCGAAACAAACCAAAAGAAAAGGGCCAGTAACAGGATGCTGCTAAGAAGGGCGAAGGGCCAGTTATCGGCTGCCAGTACCCAGCCGGCTGCAATGGCCAAAACAAAAGAGAGGAGTCTTGCCCAGGTCAACCCAGCCCTTGTTTTTTTCAATCGGGTCAATTCTTGTGACAACTGGCCGAGCCGCTGTTCATATACCGTGAAAGGATTTTGCTGTGACATTCTATAGAGTGATTAGATCAGTGGTTTTCGACTTAAATTCCGGTAAAAGCCATGAAATTAGTAAATTTGCAGTCCGGTTTAAAGTGAAATTATAGATCGGAGTGGTCTGGGATTTGGAATTTGGTATTTGTTATTTGGTATTTGCTATTTGGAATTTAAATAAATGGGGGTGTTTGGTTTTGACAGCATAGATCTTTGAAAGTATAAGCATGTACTGCGTTGCGTAATTAGCAGTTGAATCTGAATACGAAAACTATAA
>CAZSGD010000038.1:0-38168 GCA_964606155.1 uncultured Chitinophaga sp.
AAAGAATGTACCCATTAAATGAGCATCCCGGCCGTGGCGCCGGGATGTTTGTTTTGTCAGTGTATCCGAATCAGGTGTGAAAAATACCTGTCAGAACCTGGCAGAGAGGTGAATTGCTTATCATTGCAGCCAGACCGGCTTAGTATGCGTTATTTGTATGCTTTAATGTTTATTCATGTTTCATTGTTGGCGGGGGCCCAAAAGGTGGAGTTCCGCAATGATTCTTTATTTATCAACGCCTGTTATGTTGACGGGGCGACCAGTAAATCAACAATGGACAGTTTGTTGGGGGATAAGGGGAAGCTAAAGAAAGTGACGGGGAAGCATATACCCGGCACAACGGAAGTTGCGAAATGGACCAAAGTAACTTACAGCAAATCGGGACTAATATTCACCAAAAGCGATGATGATTCTTCCAAATTGCTGCTGGCTATCAAGCTCTATAAAAACAGGAACCCTGAAGTGGACCAGAACAATATGCCGACCAAAGCATTTACAGGGAGTTTTTTCATTGATAGTAATTATATGAATGACAAGAAGCGGGTTGAAGATTTGCAGGGCCTCAGTAATTGTCACGTGAATTGCCAGGAGTCATCATTTGCAGGGCGTACCGGACTCATATTTTGCGATATCCTGTACCAAAAACGCGGCATCCGGGCTTTGTTTGATTTCCAGACCAATGAGCTGAGTTGTGTATTTATTGATTAACAGGGGGCACTTTAGGGAAAGAAAAATAACCTTTTTATGGTATTGGCTTCAATTCGGTAATTACATACCTTTTCTATTAGAAAAAGGGCATCGAGAATGTTGAAAATTATCTTTTGCAATTTTTAACACAAAAGTATTTACAATGGATAGGCTAAAGGAAATATTAAATAATATTAAAGACAGACTTACTAATCCTTTGATATTCTCATTTATTTGCTCGTGGGTGGTGATTAATTGGAAAATAATTGTCGCACTTTTTTGGTATGACACAGATCAAGTAGAAAAGGCTGGATTTAAAACAATCTTCGATTTTGTTTCTTATTCGATAAATAAACAGAACTCATTTATCTACCCGCTGCTTATTGCGCTAGGATATACGATTTTAATGCCAATAGTTAAAAATTTAATAAGAGCCCTATATTCATGGGCGTCAAAATGGGGGGAGAGTTGGAACTTAAAGATACTGAAAGGCGGCATGATTTCCATTGATAAATACTTTAAATTTCGAGATGATTATGATAAAAGAACAAAAATTCTTGAAGAAATAATATCGAAAGAGAACGAGCTTACACATAAGTATAATTCTTTAAACACTACCTTACTTGAAACAAAGGCAAGCGAAAACAACTTGAGACAGCAGCTATCTGAGAAAGTCAATGAAATGGCACGTGTAACGGATGCTCGGATTTTGAATGGACATTGGACCAACACTTTTTCGGATACAATTGTTTCATCATTAGGCGGAACTGAAGAAATAATAATTGAAAACGGAAATTATTATGTAATTGACAAGATTGGAGACAAGAAGCACGTTTTCTTTATTAATAATTTTCACTTTAATGTAACTAACAAAACAATATTTTTTATTAAAGAGGTGGTTGGTCAAGAAAAGGCATTTATTCAAGAAGGGCCTTCGGTAAGACTTAGATTTAATCCAAATCGTCTTGTATTGGAACACCCGAACCTTCTAGTTGGATTTGAGAACGGTACCACCAAGATTAAGTATGAGAGACAGGGGGTTGAATCTTTCTTAAGAGAGAATTAGTCCCTTAGGCTATTTTTCCCGTCCGTAGTCTTACACACGATAGCCTGCTAAAGAACATAGGCTGATAAGATATTAGCTGCCATATATGATAAAGGCGGACTCCGGGCAGAGGATTAACTACCACAAATCTTTTTTTTCATCCCGAGTCTCGCATACAAAAGACTGCTAAGGAACAGATTACTGATAAGATATTAGCTGCCAGATGTGACGCTGGCGGACTCCGGCTGTGAATACGATACGACAGAACCGGAGTCCCCATAAATTTTCAAATGCAGCATTTTCTCACGGTGGACCATCATTCGCTATTTAGGGTCGGGGATACTCCAAGAACCGTGAAGAAAAGGCCGACTCTGGGGGAAAGGAGTGTGGCTTCATCTTTTAAGGTAAATTTGAATAATGGAAAGACTGAAATTGATATTGTTTTGTGCCTTCCTTACTTGCTGCCAGCACGCATATGCTCAGCCTGTTCAATTTGACAAAAGCAAACTCGAAGCTGTGGGTGTATATATGTCCACCGAAAAATTAATGGGCAAAGAGGTGGTAAAAGTCATCAAAGATTCTTCTGTGAAAAAAGTGGATGAACCTACTTTCGTCAAACTAAAAGGTATCGAATTTAAGAACGGTACTATAGAAGTAAAAGTATTGAGCAGGCTTCTTTCCAATGCCCCAGAATCGGCCAGGGGGTTTATTGGCATCGCTTTTAGAATAAGTGATAGCAACTCAAAATTTGAAAGCATATATATTCGTCCTACCAACGGGAGGGCCGACAATCAGCTAAGAAGAAACCGTTCTGTTCAATATTTTTCCTTTCCTGATTTCAAATTTGACCGCTTGAGAAAAGAAGCTCCGGGAGAATATGAATCATATGCTGATATGGGCCTGAACGAATGGATAAAATTAAAGATCGTGGTAAAAGATACGCGGGCCACCCTTTTTATAAATGATAGTAAGCAGCCCTGCCTGGTCGTGAATGACCTGAAGCATGGGGCTGGCTCCGCCGGAGCTATCGGGTTATGGGTTGATGTTGGGACGGAAGGATATTTTTCTGATCTCAGTATTCAACGCGACGAATAATTTCCCCGCCGGATTCTCACCCCCTTTATTTAGTTATATCTTTGATTCTGCGAACATTAGATTCGATATACTAACTGGCACCATTATTTCACTATATATTCCGCCCTTTTAATTCTATGTATGAAACGGAAGGCCAATAAGCGCAACAGGACGATACAGGTAACACTGATAATGGGTCTAATGGCCATCACACCCGTCCTGTCTGCACAGGATACCAGTATCCGGGCCAGCACTCACTATCGTCATTCCGGCCTTTACCAGTTATTATGGGGCAGGCATTACCGTAAGGAATGGGGTACACCGGTAAAAACCCCCCTGATGTACCTGGATACAGCTTTTGGCGGCTTAACACCCTACCAGGATGGGGGCGGCCGGCAAAGTAAAACACTCCGCCTGCATGATAAGCAGGGCCGGGAATATGTAATGCGCAGCGTGGACAAAACATTCGGCGCAGCACTCCCTGCCAATTACCAGAACACATTTGTAGAAAAGCTGGTGGACGACCAGGTTTCACTCGGCCACCCCTATGCAGCTCTTACCGTGCCCACCCTGGCAGAAGCCGCTAAGATCTATCATGCCAGCCCCCGGTTAGTTTTTATTCCTTATCAAAGGGCGCTGGACACTTTTAATATCGGCTATGGTGATCGTTTATATCTTATCGAACAAAGGCCCGACGAGGATTGGTCAATCGCAGCCAATTTCGGCAATGCCAAAAAGATCGTGGGCACCGGCAAAATGCTGGAAGACCTGCTGGAGGATAATGATAACCGGGTGGACCAATTACTGTATGTACGTTCACGCCTGCTCGATATGCTGATTGGCGATGGAAGCCGTCATGAGGATCAATGGCGCTGGGGGAAATTTAAAAACGATGATGAGACAATCTTCAAACCCATACCCCGCGACCGCGACCAGGCATTTGCAAGATTCGATGGCCTGTTGGTGAATGCCATCCTTTCTGCGGGAGATATCAACCACCTGCAAACATTCAAATACCATATCCCGGATGTGCGTACTAATAATTTTCCCTCCCGTAATTTAGATCGTCGCGTAACCAATGCCGTTAGTAAAGAGGAATGGGTCGCCACCGCCAAAGAATTACAGGCATTATTAACAGATGAAGTGATTGAAAACGCTATTCATCAGCTGCCACCGGAGATTTTTCCCATTTCAGGGGAAGAGATGATCGCCAAATTGAAAAGCCGGAGGGCTGACCTGCCCCAATATGCGGAAACCTACTATACATTCCTGGCCAAAGAAGTGGAAGTGGTAGGTTCAGAAAAGAATGAACTCTTTCAGGTCAGGCGGCACGAGAACGGACAAACACTGGTGGAAGTGTTCAAAATAAAGAAAAATGGTTCTATAGCTACTTTACCTTATTACCGTCGCAGCTTCCACCTCCACGAAACAAAAGAGATACGTCTCTATGGTATTGCGGGACATGATACATACCGGGTGGAAGGTTCTGGTGACAATGCCATTCTGGTAAGGATCATCGGTGGCCCCGGGCGGGATAGTATCGTGGATAGGTCCCGTATAAAAGTAGGTGAATCCAAAACCCTGGTGTATGATGATCATGCAAATGATATTGTGAGATCAAAGGAGACCAAACTGCATTTATCAAAAGACAGCGCTATTCATGCATATAAGTATGATGCGTTCCGTTATAATTATGAACACCTGAAACCCGTGCTGTTTTACAGTTTTGAAGATAAATTGTATGTGGGACTGCAATTGAAACTCATGCGGCATGGATGGCGTAAAGAACCTTATAAATCACAACAACGGCTTCAGGCCAATTATTCCATTGCACAAAAGGATTTCAGTTTTGAGCACCAGGCCGATTTTAATAAACTGTTCGGGCAATGGAGCATGGCCCTGCAATCTAATTATGACCGTCAGCTCTGGACCAATTTCTTTGGATTGGGAAATGAAACACTGGATGAAAAAAATCCTGCCGATTATTACCAGCTCCGCAGCCAGAATATCAATGTGGGTGCTGCCGTGTATCGCAATATCAGCGATCATGTAAGAGTGGAAGCGGGCCCGGTGTATAATATGGTGAAACTGCTTGAGGATACGGCAAGATTTGTCTTCAAGCAAATGCCTTCACCCAGTGTTTCCTACGATGCCAAACATTTTGCCGGGGCACAGGCCCGGTTTGCATTTACGGATGTAGATAACAGGGCAGTTCCATCAAAAGGATATCATTTTTCAGCAAGTGCTCAATATTTACAAAACCTGCAGGAGTCAAGAAATTTGTTGCGTGTAGATGCCCAGGCGCAGCTGTATGCTACTTTATTTCCCAACATGATCCTGGCTTTGCGCCCGGCATTTGCCACGGTTGCCGGGGAGCCAGAATTTTACCAGCATGTATCCATGGGCGGTAGTAATACCCTGCGGGGTTATTCAAGGGACCGTTTCTGGGGCACCACTTCTTTTTATAGTGATAATGAATTACAATATCGCTTTATCCATGGCCGCTACGGCCTCACTGCTTTTTATGATATTGGCAGGGTGTGGCTGAAGGGGGAGTCATCTTCCACCTGGCATACCGGTTATGGCGGAGGTATTGTGGTGGCCCCGTTCAATAAAGCCATGATCTCAGTCACCTATGGTATGGCAAAGGAGGGGAATCATATTCACGTGAGATTATACAGGAGCTTGTAGTTATTATTTCACGGTATCATCAATATCTTTCCCATACTTTTCCGGCTTTCCATAAATTCATGTGCCAGCTTCCCTTCCGACAATTTGAATTTAACAGGTTCAGAAATGTCAATGTCTTTATTCAATATCCATTTAAAAAGCTGATCGGCCCTTTTGATCCTTTCCTCCCGGGAGGTAAGATAATCCCAAAGATCACCCCCCACAATGGTTTTGGAGGTACCAATGATATAAAGCGGGTTGCCTAATTTAAACTCTCCACCAGCCATGCCAAAGAACACCACTTTTCCCCTCACTTTGGTAGCATGCAAACTCTCTTCCATCGTAGTACCGATGCTGTCAAAAACAACATCCACCCCATGAGGATATAATGCCAGTACTTTTTCTTTCCAGTTTTCCGAATACAAGAAAGCTTCATCCGCACCTTTTAACAAGGTCAGCTGTCTTTTGCTTTCAACTGAAACAAGACCAATAACTTTTGCACCCAGTGTTTTGCAGATCTGAATCATGATCTGTCCCACACCACCGGCTGCGGCATGAATCAATACGGTTTCCCCAGCTTTTACCGGGTGACAATCTGACGTTAAGAAATGTGCAGATAATCCCTGTAATAAAACCGCAGCTGCTGTTTCAAAATCGATGGCAGCCGGGAGGGGTATCGCATGCGAAGCCGGCACAGCCACCAGCTCTGCATTGGAAAAGGGTACATCGGCAAAACCA
Source organism: uncultured Chitinophaga sp. (assembly GCA_964606155.1). Classification (GTDB taxonomy): domain Bacteria; phylum Bacteroidota; class Bacteroidia; order Chitinophagales; family Chitinophagaceae; genus JJ008. The sequence continues at coordinate 6,215 of CAZSGD010000038.1, forward strand.
ATACGATCACCTGGCTTAAACTCAGCATGATGATTGTTATCCACTATAATCCCTGCTCCTTCATATCCGTTTATATGAGGGGCTTTATCCCTTAAAGTATAAAGTCCGCTTCGGCGCATCATGTCGGCATAGTTCAAACCAATAGCTTTTGTGGCCACTAGTATATCACCGGGTTTTAGAACCGGGTCTTTGACGTCTGTATATTCCAGCACATCCGGGCTGCCATAGGAACTAAAGGTCAATGCTTTCATCCTGGAAATAATTTTATTATTTATTTAAAAAGAGAAGAGAAATTTCCTTCATTCTTGATTTTTTCTGTCAAATCGCCTGCTGCCTTATACACTTTGTTAAAGAGGAAGGGACCCATGCTCACCCTTTTCACATCCAGTTTATTCAATGTTTTAAAATCTGGAAGTCCGGGGATGCACATTACATTGATGGGCAGTTTGGTATTGTCAACGGCCTCGGCAATATCGTTTTCATCGGTGATACAGGGCAAAAAGATCCCATCGGCGCCGGTATTTTCATAAGCCTTTAATCTTTTGTCTGTTTCCTTCTGTTTATCTTTTACATCCAGCAGGTATGTATCACAACGGATATTGATGAACAGGGACCTCTTCTCCGAACTCAGCTTATTTTTTAAGAATTCGATCATTTTGGCAAAATCCTTCGCTTCTTTTAAAGAACGAATGGAATCCCGGATGGTGGAGTCTTCTATATTGATTCCAGCCACACCCAGGTCTGCCAGCTTCCGGAGATTCTCCAGGACTTCTTCTTTTGTTTTTCCAAACCCCATTTCCATATCCACGGTCAGCGGAATTTTCACGGCGGTGAGTATGCGCCTGATCACGAAAAGATATTCTTCGAAGGGCATGCCTTCCCCGTCTTCATAGCCCAGGGCGGTGGAAACAGCAGCACTGGAAGTGGCGATGGCCGGGAATTTATTTTCCTGGAACACCCTGGCGCTGTTCGCATCCCAGGCGTTGGGAAGTATAAATAAGTTTTGTTGCTGATGCAGTGCTTTAAACGTTTCAAAATTGGATAACATGGTATTATTTTTTACACAAAGTTGTGTGGTGGCAGGGCCGGAAAATTGTATAAATCGGAACAACTAGTTAGGTGAAATAAGGATAGCGGAAGAATTTTCAGGGTTATAAGCAGAGGGGAGGGTGCCGGTAAAGGCTTTGAATTCCCGTATAAAATGCGACTGGTCAAAGTAGCCACACTCGTAAGCGATTGAAGTAAGAGATAAATTCTTCTTCGCCACCAACTGAAGGCTTTTTTGAAAGCGGTTAATCCTGGTGTATTGCTTGGGAGTAAGGCCGGTGTGCTGCACAAATATTTTTTGCAGATACCTGGAGCTGATCCCATAGCCTGATGCTACGGTATCGATATGGGTATAAAAATCTTCCTTTTTCAGTTCCTGCATCACTTTATTTACTAAAGAAACTTTCTCCGGCTTTTTTTCCAGTTTCGAAAGTCGCTGCAATAAGAATGTTTCAATGAGTTCAATTCGCCTGCACGTTGACGGTATATCCAATAACCTCTGATGCAGTCTGTAGGCAACGTTACCAGCTACGGCTGTGAAATCTGTTACCTGGTCATTGAACAGTTGTATATCATCCTGCAGGAATATGGAAGCTGTATGCGGGTAAAAACGGACGCCTATCATGATATTCTTTCCGAGCGGGCGAAACCGAAGGGGTTGAATGATCTGGCCCCATAATTCAATAGAGGGGGTGGTGATGAATTCATCATGTGTTGATGTTTGCCATCTTCCTGGACCGAGATTGAACATGATTTCCATACAGCCTGTGGCAAAGGCCTTGTCCTCATAGAGTCCGTTAGAATCAGACTCAAAAAGATAATAGCATTTTACAAATGGCTTTAGTGCATCCCCCGGTATAAATTCTGTATAAACCATCTTTGAGTAAGAACAAAATTACCGCATATTGGTTGGGAGAATTGTATAAATCGGAACAATTTGTAAACCCGGAGACAAATGGGGGATTTCTAACGGAGCGTAATAAAATCGGTTAACTGCTTCCGTTTTGTTCCGGTCGAATCGACCAATACCAGTTTCATTTCCAGCCGGGTGGGCCGGAAGCTGAGGGTTTTAATTACCTGTTTGTCGAACCAGAAAATATAATCATGGTCGGGAATGCGTTCAAGTGAATCAGGTTTATTATTGATCACATCTTTCCAGGAAGCAACGTTATCGAAATACGGAATTTTACCCCAGGTATAGGGGAGGTTCTTGTACTCATATTTTCTCCACTTCACCTCATGTAAGGAGGAGTCGCCTTCCAGGAAGGGAATAATGTCCAGCGAAGACCGTCCATCGGTAAAATGAATTTGTAAACTATCAATTTTATGTAGCAGCCCTTTTTGGGGATAGTCGCCATAATAGGTGCCATTTTCATTCATCACTATGTTGGCCCAGAACTTTAATTGTACTCCTAACGGATAACTGGTATCGAGACTGTAAGTGGTGGAAAGCAGCTTGTAAGGTTTGCCCGGAAGATTAAAATTCACTTCGTAGGAGGATCTGTCGATGGTGTCTTTTTTCAGATTGACCACGAGCCGGACGGAGCTATCGTAAATATCATAAAATGCATTATCAGTAAGATTGCGGGGAATAAAAAAACCGCAGGAGGTAAATATTATCAGCAGAATTAGTAAAAACCGTGTCACTATAGGGTTTAATGACAATAAATATACAAATCAATGGGTAATCTAAAATCCCAAATCAAAACTCTAAATAAATATCCTGTTCCCGTAACTATAATTCTCCCTGAATTCTTTGGGTGTGCAGCCTTTTTTCTTTTTAAAAAGACGGTTAAAATTGGAAATATTATTAAAGCCGCAGTTATAGGCCACTTCGGCCACGGATTGCGTGGTATCTATTAATAAACGGGAAGCATGGCCTAATCGTAACTCGAGCAAACTGTCAATAAAAGTTATACCTGTCCTTGCCTTGAAGAAACGGCTGAAAGAAACATCGGTCATATTCACCAGCTTTGATACTTCATTAAGGGTAATGTTTTTGTGAAAATTCTGGTTCATGTATTCAAATGCCCTGTCGATGCGGCGGCTGTTATACGAAAGTTCGGCGTTGCTAAAAGTGGCATCTGACAGCGTATGCATATTCCTGGAGATCGACAGATCATGAAGGATAGAGATCAGCTCCAGCACCGAATCAAAACCCTGTTTCTGGCTCAGCGCCATCAGCCTTGGGGTGATCTGCTGAATGGTTTGCCGGGAAAAGAGTATCCCCCTGGCAGATCGTTCCAGCATATTACGGATAAAACTCAGCTGGTTGCGGCGTAAAAATTTTTCATCAAACAGGTCTTTGTGAAACTGGATCGTGATCTCCCTGATTTTTTTGCTGGTGCATTTATGCGTTTGCCATACATGCGGCAGGTTAGATCCTACCAGCACCAGTTCCAGGTCGTCAATTTCTGCAATATGATCGCCGATAACCCGGCGGGCACCTTTGGCATTTTTTATAAAGTTCAACTCCAGCTCTTCATGATAATGAAGAGGGAAATCAAATTCCGATTTGGTACGGGTAAACATGGTAAAACAATCGCTGCTGGTAAGCGGGGTAATCTCCCGCATGATCTCAGTATGCATGGGCAAACAGGTAAAGTGATAAAGTTAAATAAAAATGGATAAAATAGTATTAACGGGTGTTAGCAATAATACCTGGCATTTGTTTCACATTTCCTCTATGAAAATATGCGTTTTTAGTACACATAAGATCAGGAAACTGGAAATAAAACATTGGAATATGTTAAAATAGTATTAGATATGGGTTGGGTCTCAATTTTACATTTGGTAAAACTTTGCAGCTATATGAGAAATAGACCTACGTGTGTACTATGTACACTGCTCGCCCTCCTGTTATCCTCTTTTTCTCTTCTCGCACAAAATCGCAATGTTTCCGGCGTGGTTTCTGATCAGCATAATGCACCGCTTGCCGGTGCTACGGTCAGCACCAGGGAAAAAGGGAAGAAGAACACCACAACCACCGACGCTAACGGTGCGTTTCAATTATCAGTACCTGCTAACGCTACCGCACTGATCATCTCTTATGTAGGCGCCACCACCAAAGAAGTGCCGATCGGCAATCAATCCAACCTGATCATCTCACTTGAGGTGAAGGATGTAAAGCTTTCCGAAGTGGTGCTGATCGGGTATGGTACTGCGCGGCGTGCCGACATTTCATCAGCCATCTCCTCGGTGAAATCAAAGGACCTCAAAGACCTGCCCGTAGCAGGTATTGACCAGGCCCTGCAGGGAAAAGTGGCCGGGGTAACGGTAATGAATAATAGCGGACAACCCGGCGGAGGTGTTTCTGTGCGGATCCGCGGTATCACCACCATCAACTCCAACGATCCGCTGATCGTGATCGATGGCGTGATCTTCACCAGTAATACCAAAAGCAGCGCCGGTTATGCAGGCCTCGGTGGCTCTGATGGTCAAACCGGTAACAGCTTCCTCGCAACTTTAAATCCTAATGATATTGAATCCATCGATATATTAAAAGACGCTTCTGCACAAGCTATTTATGGTTCACAGGCTGCCAATGGTGTGATACTGATCACCACCAAAAAAGGAAAGGCGGGGGAAGGTAAGATCAGCTATGATGTATACGTAGGACAGCAGGAGGTAACACGCAAGCTGGACCTCATGAACCTCCGCGAGTTTGCCCAATACCAGAATGAAGTGGCCCCTTTACTCGGACTTCAGCCCACACCGGAATTTGCCGACCCCTCTAAATTAGGAGAGGGTACGGACTGGCAGGATGCCATGTTCCGCAGGGGCAATATGCAAAGCCATCAACTGAGTTTTTCAGGTGGTAAAGACAAAACCACCTACTATATATCTGCCAATTATTTTAAACAAACCGGTATCCTGGTCGGCTCTGATTTCAAACGTTATTCCACCCGCTTTAGCCTGGATCACCAATTAAAAAGCTGGATCAAAGTGGGGGTAAGTGCCAATGCTTCCCGTAGTATTCAGAATGTAACATTAGCAGATGCCGCAGAGGGAACTATTTGGTGGGGTGCGGTTCAAAACCCGCTGATACCAGTAAAAAATCTGGATGGCAGCTGGGGCGGTGGTCAAACCATTGGCGGTTTCCAGTACAGCCAGGATAATCCTATTGCCAGGAGTCATTTCCGTGGTAATGAATCGATCAGTTCACAAATATTCGGAAACCTGTATGCCGATGTGGAAATATTGAAAGGACTGTCTGTTAAAAATGAATTCGCTTATTCACTCAGCCTTTTCAATAACCAGGCCTTTCAAAAATCAGGATATATCGGAAATACCAGCCTGCGCAGCCAGTTGTACGATTACCGGGGCAATGGTTATTACTGGGCATTCCGCAATTATATTAATTACAATAAAGGATTTGGAAAACACTCCATCACGGGCACGCTGGGCCATGAAGCGCAATACAATTACTGGGAAAGCCTGGGTGGTAAGAAAGTGGACCTGCAGAATAATATCCTGGACATCAATGCGGGCAGCAGCGACCGCACCACCTGGGAACTAACCGGTGGCAAGAGTGTGGGAACAATCGAATCATATTTTGCAAGGGGTACTTATTCTTATGATAATCGTTATTCACTTAATCTTAGTATCCGTCGCGATGCCTCTTCTAAATTCTATGGTGAAAATAAATGGGGTAGCTTCCCCGGAGCTTCTGTTGCCTGGACAGTGACCAATGAAGCTTTTGCAGAAAAAATAAAAAAAGTAGTGAACTACCTGAAAGTAAGGCTGGCCTACGGTTCTGTAGGTAACCAGAACCTTCCTTCCGGTTCACCCACGCCTCCCTATACTTCCGTAGTGAGTTTTTGGCCCGGCCCCGTTGGATTTGGTAACTCCAGTTATTTATATGGTATTGCCAACCCCGACCTGACCTGGGAAACAGTGGTGACCAGGAATGCAGGTATTGATGTATCCTTCTTAAACGGACGTATCGACCTGACAGTGGATATATACAAAAAAACAACCTCTGATATGCTCATCATCGGAACAGGGCCCCGGTTGATCGGTGTGGGAGATGCCTGGGATGACCTGAAAGGGCCCGTGATCAACGTGGGTGAAATGTCGAACCGTGGTGTGGATATCAGCCTTAACACCAATAACGTTAAGAGCAAACATTTTACATGGAAAACCAATGTGATCTTTTCAAAATTCAAGAACAAATTGGACAAGCTGGCTGCCTCCACAGCCGCTTTAACCGGCAGGCTGTATTACGATAACTATACCGTTTCGTTTACACAGCCCGGTTATGCTGTTGGGTCATTTTTCGGATTGGTTACTGATGGTTTGTACCGTACACAGGAAGATCTCAACAACAGTCTGCCCCAGTTTGGTTACACAGTGGATCCCACTCACACCTGGCTGGGAGATATCCGCTTCAAAGATATAAGTGGCCCTGATGGTAAGCCGGATGGTGTGATCGATGCGAGTGATATCACTTTTATCGGCAGCCCGCTGCCCAAGTTCACCTACGGCATCACCAATTCATTTACCTACAAAAATTTTGATTTTTCTGTTTTCCTCCAGGGAAGCCATGGCGCCAAGATCTTCAATTTCCTGCGCTGGCAGCTGGAGAAAATGGATAACGCTTTCTATAACCAGTTGCGTTCCGTGCAAAACAGGTATACCAGCACCAATACTGGTGGTGATCTGCCCCGGTTTACCAATACCAACGTAAATAATGTGTACATGTCGGACCGCTACGTGGAAGATGGTTCTTACCTGCGCATACAAAATGTAAGCCTGGGATACCGTGTTCCTGCCAAATGGGTGAGCAAGGCCAAGATCACCAATATGCGTTTGTATGTAACGATCCAGAACCTCCACACCTTTACCAAGTACAGTGGTTATGATCCGGAGATCGGGGCCTTTAATAATAATATCCGGCTGATGAATGTGGATGCCGGTCACTATCCAAATCCAAGAACATTCACCATTGGAGCAAATATTGAATTATAATTTTTACCAGTATAAAAATTACAGCAATGAAAAAGATATTTTCCGTTAGTGTTATCATAACAGCGATGATCTTTATCTCCTGTAAGAAAGAATTTACAGAGAGGGCTGCCCTGGATAGCACCACACTAGATAACTACTATAACACAGCCGAAGAAGTAAGGGGGCTTACGGGTACCCTGTATGGCTTGCCCTGGTCAGGTTATGAGAACCGGGCCATGGATGCCATCGGCGATGTAATGGCAGGGAATGAATACACGGGTGGTAATGATGATCCTCCCTTCATGAATTTTTCTTATGCGGCCACTTCTGTCCGTATTGCCGATGCGTGGAAGGTCTTTTATAAAATCGGCGGCTGGACGAGCGAGTATATGAATGCACTGGAACTTAAAAAATCAAAGGGAGGCAACCCTGCATTCATAGATCCGGCCATTGCAGAATGTCATTTCTTTAAAGGAGTGGTTTATTTCTATATCACCCGTATCTGGGGACATGCCCCCATCGTCAATAATCCGGGTGGTACCATTCTTTCCGGAAACTTTAATATTCCGCGTTATGTAAAAGAAGATGTGCTTCGTTTTGCGCTGGAAGAATTAAAACTGGCAGAAGCCGGTTTACCTGAAACAGATGTGCCCGGCAGAGTTACTAAATACTCTGCCAAAGGAATGATGGCCAAACTGTACCTGTATCGTAAGGATTATGACAGCGCCAGAATGAAAGCGCTGGAAGTGATTAATTCCAATAAATATAACTTGTTTGCCAATTACGGAGCTATGTTCAACTCCAGCGCCAACAACAATAACATTGAGTCATTATTTTCTATTCAGCATCAGTTGACACAAAACCCCTGGGGGTCCGGCAGCCAGAAAAATCCTGACCGCGGACCAGGCAATCTTCAAACTTCCGAAGCGCCTATGTGGGAATTATATATTCCCAGCATGGACATCAGAAGTGCTTATGAATCCGGTGATCTTCGCAGAAGGGGTTCTATGATGGAGCATGGCTGGAATTACCTGCAATGGAAACCGCAGAATGGTAATGCCACCTATAACGCATTTATGGCGGGAGGTTACAGATACGATACGCTACAGCCAGTGGGTGATGGCGGACAAAAGAATTCAACCCGCTCCAATATTACCAAATACGTGGTGGGGCCGGGAGCCGGATTTGGTGGTGAAGCCGTAATAGGTATGAATACCGGAATCAACACGATGATGCTTCGGTATGCAGATGTATTGCTGGTATATGCAGAAGCAGTGCTGGGAACAGCTGCATCCACCACAGATGCCAGTGCGCTGTCTGCTTTCAACCTTGTAAGAACAAGGGCAGGGTTGAACACCAGGACTTCTTTAACGGCGGATGATATATTGAGAGAGCGCAGGGTGGAGTTTGCTTTTGAGGGCGATTACTGGTTTGATATAAAAAGACAGGGCTATGCAAAAGCAAAGCAAATTGTTCAGGCACAGAACAGGGGAACGGCTGATTTCCCTAATTATGTTACGGTATCCTGGACAAAAGATGATGATCTCGATCTGCCGATACCTGCTGGTGAAATTTTACAAGACCCTGCACTGGCCCAGCCGCCTGTACGGTATTACTAATAATTATTAAAAGAATTATTCAAAACATATAGTATGAACAACATCATCAATAAGATAAAATGGGTATCGCTGCTGCTGGCTATTACCTGCTTTACATTTGTTGCCTGTAAAAAAGATGGCGACGGAAGCCCTGATGTAAGTGCCGGTGCTATGTCTTCCGGCACCATCACCCCGGGAACTGCTGCGGGAGGTGAAGTGATCACTCTTACGGGTACAGGCATTGGACAGATCCGTACCATTGTTTTCGATAAAAACAATGTGCCTGCTCCATTTACATCCACGCTAAATACCGAAACTGACCTTGTATTCCGGGTTCCTGACACGGCATTTGGCGGACCACAGAAAGTAGTTTTTACCAATGTGGATGGTAAGGTGTTAATGGTGGATTTCAATGTCATCGCATTACCCAATGTAACTACTGCATTTCCTACAGATTTCCAGGCAGGCACAACTGTTACACTGACAGGTAATAACCTCGATGATGTAACCACTGTGGTGATCGATGGCACATCTGATGCCGCCACGATCGTTTCTCAAACTAGGAAACAAATGGTGATCACCATGCCGAATAGTATGGTTGACCGTGGAAAATTGAAACTGACCAACTCGTCCGGCTCCAGAGTTCCGGAAATTGAGTTTGTGAACGTGCCCAGGGCCGTTACAGTATTTACAGAACAATTAGATAATGGATTTGAGAACTGGGGCTGGGGTGGAACATATGCCGCTTCCACCGATGATAAGATCACCGGCACCAGGAGTATGAAGGCGGCTTATGATCCCGGAGGTACCTGGGGAGGTATGCAATTGGGCAACGGAGGTTCGATCAATATTGCTGACCGTAAGTATTTTTCTTTCTGGGTCAAAGGTGCGGATGCAGATAAGAACGTACAGTTCTGGCTCAATTGGGGTAACCAGAAAGTGATCACTATCCCGGCTAATAAATGGACTTATTTCCGGTATGAACTGGCCACCAATTATCCCGGTGTAACATCCGTGAATAATGTGACGTTCCAGATATTCGATGCGGGTAAAACAGTGTATTTTGATAATATCATGTTCTTTAAATAGGAAAATAATATAGAATTCTTTTTAGTAGTAAATAAACAGTCAATGCCGTTTCTGGATCAGGCATTTTATTCAGGAACGGCTTTTTTTCGAATCAGCGAATGAGAAGTGCGAAACGATATGGGTCCCTTTGTTTGATTTGTTGCAGCATGCTGATGGCATCATGGGCACAACCCTGTGATCCGGACGCCACCCCGGAAACTGCGAACCTGCACAACAGTTTACAGGAACTGGCGGAGAGCGGATTTATGTTCGGTCACCAGGATGACCTGGCTTATGGTGTGGAATGGAGATACAAGGAAGGCAGAAGTGATATTAAAGATGTAACGGGCGATTACCCTGCTGTATATGGCTGGGACCTGGGTGGCATTGAAAGAGATAACAGTGAAGCCAACCTGGATGGCGTACCCTTCAAAAAAATGAGGCAATTCATTAAACAGGGATATGAACGCGGCGGTGTGATCACCATCAGCTGGCATGCAGACAGTCCATTAGGAAATTACAAAAATGCATGGGATACCACGCATGGCACAGTTACTTCTATTTTACCCGGAGGGGCCAATCATTCGCTGTACAAGAGCTGGCTGGATAAAGTGGCAGGTTTCATCGGGTCATTAAAAGGAGAAAAAGGAGAACTGATACCGGTGTTATTCCGCCCATTTCATGAATTGACGGGTACCTGGTTCTGGTGGTGCCGCAATACCTGCAGTGCTTTTGAGTTTAAAACACTCTGGCGATTCACCGTGTATTATTTACAAAAGGAAAAGAAACTGCATAATATTTTATGGGTATACAATACTTCCGGTGATTTTAAAACAAAGGAAGAATTTTTGGAAAGATACCCCGGTGATGATATGGCCGATGTTTTGAGCTTTGATACTTACCAGTACGATGATCCCGAAAAGAATAATTGGTTTGTGACCCAAACCCACCAGTTATTATCTATTGTAACGGGGCTGGGAAAAGAAAAGAAAAAACTGACCGCACTGGCTGAAACAGGTTACGAAGCTGTACCCTACAATAAGTGGTGGACCGAAACATTGCTGAAAGCTATTGGTGAAAATAAGATCTCCTATGTAATGGTATGGCGCAATCACGGCCTGGCTAAGTGGAACAACAAGATGCATTATTATGCGCCATACAAGGGCCAGGTCTCGGAAGCAGATTTCCTGGAATTTTATAAGCTGGAAAGGACATACTTTGAGAACGATATCAGTCAAAAAAAGATATATAAATGATCTCTGGCAAAGCAGTAAAGCAAAGCGCAAAGGTTGCGGGTTGATTCTTCAGCCTGCAACCTAATTTTGAACAAAAGAACGGACCGAATGAACCTGACAATACTTGACGTAAGCATAGTAATCCTGTACCTGGCTACTATGGTGGTTATTGGCTGGGTGCTGCGCAAAAAGGCCCGGCAAAACAAGGAGCATTACTTAATGGGAGGTAAAAAACTTCCCTGGTATATGCTGGGGATGAGTGATGCTTCTGATATGTTCGATATCAGCGGCACCATGTGGATGGTGGCCCTTTGTTTCGTATATGGGATGAAAAGCATCTGGATACCCTGGCTATGGCCTGTATTTAACCAGGTATTCCTGATGATGTTCCTGTCCAAATGGCTACGGCGCTCCAATGCCACCACAGGCGCCGAATGGCTGGCAGGCCGCTTTGGAAAAACAGGAAAGGGGGTAAAGTCCTCGCATAATATCATTGTGGCATTCGCGCTGCTCAGCTGCTTTGGCTTCCTTGCTTATGGATTTGTAGGATTAGGAAAGTTCATTGAAATATTTGTTCCATGGGATGTGGTGAAAGAGTATGTCCCTTTTCATGTATCGCGGGAATTCGTACCGCATTTTTATGGTATCATCTTCACGCTGTTTGCCATGTTTTATTCCATATTGGGAGGCATGCACAGCATCGTGCTGGGTGATTTTATTAAATATATGATCATGACGGTGGCCTGTATCTCAGTGGCCGTGATCGCCATGATCCACCTGCACGATGGTCAAAAACTGAATGTACCTGAAGGATGGACCAACCCCTTCTTTGGCTGGCACCTGGACCTGGACTGGAGTAATACGGTACCGGATGCGGATAAAAAAATTGCAGATGACGGATTTGGACTCTTTGGTTTCTTTTTTATGATGATGCTCTTCAAAGGTGTGTTTGCCAGCCTGGCCGGACCGGCGCCTAATTATGATATGCAAAAGATATTGTCAACAAGATCGCCCAAAGAAGCTTCCAAGATGAGTGGTTTCGTATCCATCATTTTGTTGCCCATACGTTATTCATTGATCATCGGGCTCACCGTACTGGCCTTATTGTATTATGATAAAATGAACCTGCAAGGGGCCAATGGCACCGACTTTGAGAGGATACTCCCTGCAGCCATCAACAATTTTTTACCAGTAGGTATCCTGGGCCTGGTACTCACGGGGTTGCTGGGTGCTTTTATGGGTACGTTCTCAGGTACTTTGAATGCGGCACAGGCCTATATCGTCAATGATATTTACCTGAAGTATGTAAACCCGCAGGCTTCCACCCGGCGCATCATATCCATGAATTACTTGTCTGGTGTGCTGGTGGTGGTGATCGGTGTTATACTCGGATTTTATGCCAAAGACGTGAACAGTGTGTTGCAGTGGATTGTTGGAGCATTATATGGCGGGTATATCGCTTCGAATATGCTGAAATGGTATTGGTGGCGGTTCAATGCAAATGGCTTTTTCTGGGGAATGGCAGGGGGTATCATCGCGGCATTGGTGTTCCCTTATATTTTCAAAGGGTTGCCATTGTACAACTGGCCTTTATTATTCCTGGTTTCCCTGGCCGGTTGTTTTATCGGCACCTATACGGCGCCGCCCTCCGACATGGAAACATTGAAGAAATTTTATAGTACCGTGAAACCATGGGGGTTCTGGAAACCTATTCATGCCAAAGTGGTGGAGGACGATCCTTCTTTTGAACCCAACCGCCGGTTTAAACCGGATATGTTCAATGTGGTGCTGGGAATTATCGGCCAGTGTTGTTTGACAATACTGCCCATGTTCATTGTATTGTGGCTGAAACTGCCTTTACTGATCACCGTGATCATACTGGTCACCATCATTTTGATATTAAAAAAGACCTGGTGGAATAAACTGGAAGATTGATAAAATAAATTTCAGGCGTATGCGAACCAATTTTTATAATCGTTTATCAGTGCTGCAGGAAGAGCATGATAAATTGCTGAAGCGGAAGAACGAAATAGCCGGACCGGGGAACGGGATATTTGACCGTTATCAAAACCCGGTACTAACGGCTGCGCACACCCCATTATTTTGGAGATATGATCTGAACTTCGATACCAACCCCTACCTGATGGAAAGATTCGGTATCAATGCGGTACTGAATGCCGGCGCCATCAAATGGAATAACAAATACCTGGTGGTGGTGAGGGTGGAAGCGGCTGACCGGAAATCCTTTTTTGCTATTGCTGAAAGCAGTAATGGTATCGATAATTTCAAATTCTGGGACTACCCCTTAGTGATACCCGAAACAAAAGTACCCGACACGAATATCTATGATATGAGATTGGTGCAGCATGAAGACGGATGGATCTACGGTTTGTTTTGTACGGAAAGAAGGGATGTCAAGGCCCCTGCAACAGACCAGTCGGCGGCCATTGCGCAATGCGGTATTGTGCGTACCAAAGACCTGGTGGAATGGGAGCGGCTCCATGATCTCGTGACCACCTCTCCGCAGCAACGGAATGTTGTATTGCATCCTGAATTTGTAAATGGCAAATATGCTTTTTATACAAGACCCCAGGATAGTTTTATTGATGCAGGAAAAGGCGGGGGAATAGGGTTTGGGTTGAGCGATTCGATAGAAAATGCAAAAGTGGAATCTGAAATGGTGATGGACCGTAAGATCTATCATACCGTATACGAAATGAAGAACGGGCTCGGGCCCGCACCCATCAAAACGAGCAAGGGATGGCTGCACCTGGCACATGGGGTGCGGCATACCGCAGCCGGACTTCGGTATGTATTGTATATGTTCATGACCGACTTGCAGGACCTTGCCAAAGTGATCCATAAACCAGCCGGTTATTTTATGGCCCCCGAAGGAGAGGAACGGGTGGGGGATGTTTCCAACGTACTCTTCAGCAATGGATGGATCGTGGAGGAAGATGGGACAGTATTCATATATTATGCCTCTTCCGATACAAGACTGCATGTGGCCACCACCACCATTAATAAATTATTGGATTATGTGATCAACACACCGGAAGATGGATATCGCTCAGCCGGGACGGTAAATACGCTGATCGAACTCATTGATAAGAACCAGGCAGAAATGCTGGTACGGGCAGAAGTAAAGCCAGGCGGACAGAAACGATCATCCCTTTGAAACCTTCATGATACTGGTTAACAATAAAAGAACAGAAGAACTCTCTTTGTACCAGCAAGAGCTAAGGGAAGAATTGAATAATATTCTTGCTTATTGGATGCGTTTTACAATTGACCGGGAGAACGGCGGTTTTTATGGCAGCGTGAGCAATGATAATATCCCCCACCCGGAAGCTCCCAAAGGAATTGTGCTGAACAGCCGGATCTGTTATACTTTTTCAGCTGCGTATAACCTTCACCGTGAGCCCGCCTGTCTGCAAATGGCCGAAAGAGCATTTCAGTATATCCTGGATCATTTTATGGACGAGGTGCAGGGTGGCGTGTACTGGTCTGTGGATGCACAGGGCCATCCCCAGGAGGACAGGAAGCAGACATATGGAATAGCTTTCTGTATCTATGCTTTTGCGGAGTATTATAAGGCTTCGAAAAATGAAGAAGCCCTGGAAAAAGCCATTAGTTTATTTGAAGTAATGGAACAACATTGTTATGACAGAACAAAAAATGGTTATATAGAAGCTTTTACCCGGGATTGGCAGCCTGTGGCTGACCTTCGGCTAAGTGAGAAAGATGATAACGAGAGCAAGACCATGAACACCCACCTGCATATCGTGGAAGCGTATGTAAATCTATATGCCGTGTGGCCACAGGAACATTTGCGTCAAAGAATTATTAACCTGCTGGACCTGTTTGACCAGTATTTTATTGACCACAATAATCATCACCTGCGTCTCTTTTTTGATGAAGACTGGGTATTGAAATCTTCTCTTCAGTCGTACGGACACGATATCGAAGCTTCCTGGTTATTGTATCAGTGTGCTACAATCGTAAACGACCCGGCAGCTATTGAAAAATTCCGTGCATGGGCGCCATTGATCGCCGATGCAGCAGGGAAAGGAATAGATACCGACGGGGGATTGTGGTATGAGTATGAACCCGGGAACGGCCGGTTGATCTATGAAAAACATTCCTGGCCGCAGGCAGAAGCTATGCTGGGTTTTTTTAATGCTTACCAGCTTACACAGGAAGAAAAATATCTTGAACAGTCACTGGCTGGCTGGGAATTCGTTAAACAAAGGATCAGGGATCCAAAAAATGGTGAATGGTTTTGGGGTGTACAAAAAGATTATACCATCATGAATAAGGAAAAAGCGGGCTTTTGGAAATGTCCCTATCACAGCAGCCGGGCCTGTATGGAACTGATCGCCAGAATTAAAAATGATAAACCTGTTTGACAATTATGAAAAGGAAATTTTTTTTCATATCTATGGGGCTGATCTTTGTCACGACCCATACATTTTCTTCCTGCAAAAAAAGCAGCGGGGGAAATAATCCTCCTGTGGATGATACCACAACGGTCAACCCCCAGGTGGACCCGCCCCTGGCCACCACGATCGGCTTTTTTATGAATGACTGGCAGCCCAAAAATTTTACCCTTCCTGCTGCCACCACCACCGGCAGTGTGCCGGCTGCGTCGGGTGTAACGGTAACGGTTGACCGAAGTAATGTGATCACTAAGATCCCCCGTTCCATTGCCGGTAATAATGCCAACCTCTGGATGACCCAATTGGTGACAGAGCCTTCTTTGATGGAGCATATCACCACTATTCATCCGCATCTTATTCGTTTTCCTGGTGGCAGCATCAGCGATGTATTTTTCTGGAATGCACAACCCAATACGCCACCAGCCGATGCACCGGCCCAGCTGGTGCAGGCCAACGGCACCAGCACCAATGCCGGCTATTGGTTTGGAAAGAATACAAGTAGCTGGACCTGTTCGGTGGATAATTATTATGCCATGTTACAGCAAACCGGTAATAAGGGGATGATCACCATTAATTATGGTTATGCACGCTATGGCACTGGCCCTAACCCGGTGGCGGCCGCTGCGCACCTGGCGGCAGACTGGGTGCGTTATGATAATGGCCGCACCCAATACTGGGAGATCGGCAATGAGAATTTTGGTGACTGGGAAGCGGGGTACCGCATCAACACGGCTGCTAACCAGGATGGGCAACCGGAATTTTTATCCGGTCAATTGTATGGACAGCATTTCAAAGTATTTGCTGACTCTATGCGAAAAGCAGCGCAGGAAACAGGGAAGACCATTTATATCGGCGTTGTAACCAGTGAATCAGTACCACAGGGATGGTGGACACCCACTGCAGCCAACTGGAATACCGGGATGCTGGCAGCAGCCGGCGCCACACCGGATTATTATGTGGTTCATAATTACTACACAGCTTATCAAACCAATGCCGGTGCATCGGAGATCCTGAATACCCCCACCCCTGTTACACAAACGATGATGGATTATGTAAAGAGTACGATTACTTTAAACGGGCAAACGATCAAACCGATGGTATTGAACGAATGGAATATTTTCTCCACCGGATCCAAACAGCAGGTATCTCATATCAACGGGCTGCATGCCGTGATGGTGCTGGGTGAATCGCTGAAAAATAAATTCGGAATGACGGCCCGCTGGGACCTGGCCAATGGATGGGACAATGGTAATGATCATGGTATGTTCAACAATGGAGATGAGCCCGATGGTATTCCCAAATGGAACCCTCGGCCCGCTTATTATCATATGTATTTTTTCCAGAAATTTTTGGGCGACCGGCTGGTGGCTTCCACTTCCACATCGGCCGACCTGGTTAGCTATGCATCCTCATTTACATCCGGTGAAACTTCGGTAGCATTGGTAAACAAAGGGCCTGACTCCAAATCGGTGGAAATAAAGATCACGAATTTTAAAAAAGGAAATAATTTTTATTGGTACACATTAACCGGCGATATGGATAACGGAGAGTTTTCCCGGAAAACTATTGTCAACGGGGCAGGGCCATCCTTAGCGGCAGGCGGGCCGGCCAATTATAAAACAATCAACCCTTATGCTGCATCTGCTTCCGGAAATATCCGGGTGATCGTACCCGGAAGGGCCTCTGTTTTCCTGGTCATAGATAAAAAATAAACATCATCATGAAAAAACTCTTTCTTTTGCCTGTAGCTTTTATTTTGTTGGCTATGATCAAACCTGCAAAAACCCGGATCGTATTTTTCGGAGACAGCATCACGCAAATGGGAGTGAACCCCGGCGGGTATATCGATCGTATTCAATCAGCTATCCATACAAAAGGAGACTCATCCCAATACGAACTGCTGGGCGCAGGTATAGGAGGTAATAAAGTGTATGATCTTTACCTGCGGCTGGAGGAAGATGTGCTGGCTAAAAAACCTAATGTCGTGGTGATCTATGTGGGCATCAACGATGTTTGGCATAAAACCTCCGGCATCGGCACCGACATTGAAAAATATGAGCGCTTCTATGTGGCTATTATCAAAAAATTGCAGGCCAAAAAAATAAAAGTGGCGCTATGCACACCCTCGGTCATCGGGGAGAAGAAGAATAATGCGAACCCGCAGGACGCAGATCTCAATGCGTATAGCGATGTGGTCAGGAGACTGGCAACCACCTATAGTTGCCCACTCATTGATCTGCGAGCTGCCTTCAACAATTATGAGAATGCTAATAATAAGGAAGATAAGGAATCAGGTATATTGACCACCGACCGGGTACACCTTAATGACCAGGGAAACCAACTGGTGGCCGATGAAATGATGAAAGTACTGGGACTCTAATATTCAACACAACATGACGAAATTATCCCGGATCATACTGGCAGCAATGGCTTTATTGCTAACTGTTCATGCATGGACACAGCAGCCCAACTACAAAATTTTTGATAACAGGGTCATCGTATACCCCGATACTGCACTTTCTGGCGGGGCAAAAATGGTGCAGGTGCAAGTGATGAATGATGCCATTGTTCATGTAGTGGCTTCGCCCATGCTAAATGCTGTTGCAGATATTAATCTTTCAGTGGTGATGAAAGCGGGGGATCATAAAAATGTCATTTATAAAGAGGGTGATCAGATCATTATAAAGACCTTGTCCCTCACTACTTATATTGACCTCGCATCGGGCCAGGTATCCTTTACGGATAAGGGCAATGTATTGCTGGCAGAAAGAAGCATGCCGGGAAGAAATATTTCTCCCATTATGCATGAAGGCAACCTCTTGTACAGCCTCCGCCAGCAATTTCAAACAAATGCTGATGATGCCTGGTATGGGTTAGGTCAGCACCAGGATGATATATGGAACTATAAAGGCAGGCAGGTATTCTTCTATCAAAACAACACGGAGATTGCCGTTCCCTTTTTAGTATCGAAGAATAAATACGGCATATTATGGAACAATTATTCACTGGGATACGCAGGTGATACCAGGAAATACCAGCCACTATCTTCACTCTTATTATATGATAAAAGCGGGAACCAGGGATGGTTAACCGCTTCTTATTATAATGACAAGGGCCAGCCAAACAACCTGTTGTTTTCAAAAGCAGAATCTGTTATTGATTATCCCTTTATCAACGACACTAAACAAAAACTCCCCAAAGAATTTGCGATTGACAAAGGCATGATCAGCTGGGAGGGAGAAATCTCATCCATGATAGAAGGATTACATCATTTCAAATTTACCTATGGGGGATATTTTAAACTATGGTGGAATGGGGAATTGAAATGCGATAAATGGCGGCAATCCTGGAACCCGGGCACCGCTTTGCTGGAACCTATGATGGAGAAAGGCAAAAAGTACAAGATTCGTATCGAATGGATACCCGATGGTGGTGAATCTTATATCAGTGCAGGAGTTTTACCTCCCCTGCCTCCTGGCGAAGAGAACAGCTTTGCCTTTGAATCCGAAGCAGGCAGGCAGATCGACTATTATTTTGTTTACGGCAATAATATCGACGAAGTAATCCATGGCTATCGTCAGCTTACCGGAAAAGCACCGATCGTTCCTAAATGGGCCATGGGATTTTGGCAAAGCAGGGAACGTTATAAAACGCAGGAAGAGGTTTTAAATACGGTGGATGAATTCAGGAAAAGAAAGATCCCGCTTGATAATATCGTACAAGATTGGTTTTATTGGAAGGAAAACGAATGGGGAAGCCAGGAGTTTGACAAGACCCGTTTTCCCAACGCAGACAGTATGATCAATGTACTTCACAAAAAATATAAGACGCAATTCATGATTTCTGTCTGGCCCAAATTTTACGAGAGCATTAATGCTTACGATGAGTTTGACAAAAAAGGCTGGTTGTATAAACGCAATATTGCCGACAGGCAGAAAGACTGGGTGGGCCCCGGTTATGTTTCCACTTTCTACGATGTATTTAATACAGCAGCACGGGAGGGATTCTGGCAGTTGCTTTATAAAAACATATATGTAAAAGGAATTGATGCCTGGTGGATGGATGCCAGCGAACCCGATATTTTATCTAATGTATCACCGGAAAAAAGAAAGGAACAAATGCACCCCACTGCAATGGGTACGGCTGCGGAATTTCTCAATGCCTATCCTTTAATGAATGCAAGGGGTATTTATGAAGGCCAGCGAAACGCAGATAGTACTAAGCGGGTTTTCCTGCTCACCCGATCCGCTTTTTCCGGCTCACAACGTTATGCTGCCAGTGTGTGGAGCGGAGATATTGGCTCCCGCTGGGAAGATATGCGGACACAGATCAGCGCCGGGCTGAATTACTCCATTTCGGGTTTACCTTACTGGACGATGGATATTGGCGGTTTTGCCACGGAGAACAGGTACAATGCCAACCCGATGAAAGCAGATGACCTGGAAGAGTGGAGAGAATTACAGGCAAGATGGTATCAATGGGGTAGCTTTCTTCCTTTATTCAGGGCGCATGGTCAGTTTCCATTCAGAGAGGTATTTAATATTGCGCCGGAAACCGACCATGCTTACAAAAGCATTCTATTTTATAATAAGCTACGCTACCGCCTTTTGCCCTATACGTATTCGCTGGCAGGCCATACGTATCATTATGATTATACGATCATGCGTGGCCTTGTGATGGATTTTACCTCTGATAAAAATGTTTGGAATATTGGCGACCAGTTCATGCTGGGGCCATCATTACTGGTGAACCCGGTTTATCAGTATAAAGCCAAAAGCAGGTCAGTGTATCTTCCAGCAGGGCAGGGATGGTATGATTTGTATACGGGTAAATATATGGCTGGCGGACAAACGATCATTGCCGGAGCACCTTATGAAAGGGTACCCGTGTTTGTCAAAGAAGGTTCTATTATTCCAACCGGGCCCGCCTTGCAATATGTGGCAGAAAAACCTGCTGATCCCATTACCCTGTTCATATATGCTGGTGCAGACGCTTCCTTTGTTCTATATGAAGATGAGGGGCTGAACTATAATTATGAGAAAAATGATTTTTCAGAAATTGCATTTAACTATAATGAATTGGCCAAAACCCTGACCATTGATGAAAGGAAAGGCAATTTTACGGGAATGCTGCGGAACAGGATATTTAAAGTGGTAGTTATCCATAAAAGCAAGCCCTCGGGTATGGACTTTGAAAAACCTGCGGAAAAAACAATACGTTACAACGGCAAAAAAATGGTCATTAAACTTTAAGGCCTGCAATGAATAATAAAAATGTGATGCAACAGGTGTGGCTATTATCATTATGTATAATAGTTTCATTTTGCTCCGCAGCACAATCGATACACCGAAAACCCTTTAACGATCAGTGGAATTTTTACTTAGGTACCATCAACGGGGAACCCTCTCCTGAGACATTCTCAAAATATACATGGCGGGCACTGGACTTGCCACACGACTGGAGTATTGAACTTCCCTTTGATAAAGAGAGTCCCACCGGAACAGGTGGCGGGGCACTTCGTGGCGGTACGGGATGGTATTACAAAACATTTGTGTTGCCGGCGTCAGCAAAAAATAGGAAGATTTACATCGGCTTTGACGGAGTACATATGAACAGTGAGGTTTTTGTCAATGGACATTCTTTGGGCAAAAGGCCAAACGGGTATATCTCCTTCCAATATGATATGACACCCTATGTAAAAACAGGAACAGGGAAGAATATTATCGCTGTTAAAGTGGATAACAGCCATCAACCCAACTCCAGGTGGTATAGCGGATCAGGTATCTACAGAAATGTATGGCTTACGATCGTCAACCCGGTACATTTTACTCAATGGGCTGGTTATGTTACCACAGCACAGGTAAGTACTGAGGAAGCAGAAGTGCACTACGAAGCAACCCTGATAAACGAATCCGGCAAGGAAAAAACAGTTTCTATACAAACCATCCTGTTTGACGGGGAAAATAATTATGCAGGAAAGGGTGAAACAAAAATAACAGTAGCTGCAGATTCTTTGTTCAGGCATATTATAAATGTAAAAATTCACCAGCCCAAACTGTGGTCCGTGGATAAGCCCAATCTTTACAGGGCTGTTTCAACGGCTTATTCCGAAGGCAAAATCCTGGATATATACGTTACACGTTTTGGCATCAGGTCATTTCATTTTGATGCGGACAAAGGGTTCTTTTTGAATGGGCAAGCCCTGAAGATCCGCGGCGTTTGTAATCATCACGACCTGGGATGTTTGGGCGCCGCTTTTAACAGGCGGGCTGCACAACGCCAGCTGGAAATACTGAAAGCGATGGGATGCAATGCTATCCGTACTTCGCACAACCCGCCTGCTCCTGAATTACTCGACCTCTGTGATGAAATGGGTTTTATTGTTATGGACGAGGCGTTTGATATGTGGAAAAAGGAAAAAACAAAATATGATTACCATTTATACTGGGACAAATGGTATAAAAAAGATCTCGAAGATCAAATATTTAGAGACCGTAATCATCCCAGCGTATTCATCTGGAGCCTCGGTAATGAAATTGGTGAGCAGTGGACAGAAGAGAAGGATCCATCCGGGAAGAATATATTAACAGAATTGCAAAGAATTGTGAGAAGCCTTGATACTACCCGGCCTACGGTATTGGGAAATAACGAGGTAAAAGAATGGAACCGCCTGCTGCAGGCGAATATAACAGATATGATCGGCTACAATTATGCACAGGATAAATGGACTACCGTATTGGAAGATTGGTACAGGAAACCTTTTATCGTTACAGAATCGGTTTCTTCCTTGCAAACGAGAGGTAAATACGATATGCCTTCCGACAGTATCCGCATCTGGCCCGTGCGCTGGGATTCTATATTACATACAGGTAATAGTGATACTACCTGTTCTGCTTATGATAATTGCCATGCGCCATGGGGATCGGGGCATGAAACGAGTTTGAGGATACTCGAAAAATACCCGCATATCAGCGGCATGTTTATTTGGACGGGATTCGATTATATCGGTGAGCCCACACCTTATCCATGGCCGGCACGCAGCTCTTATTTTGGCATAGTTGACCTGGCTGGTTTTCCCAAAGATGTTTATTATTTATATCAAAGTGTGTGGACCGATAAACCGGTATTGCACTTGTTTCCGCACTGGAACTGGAAGGAAGGGCAAACGATCGATCTATGGGCCTATTATAATAATGCAGATGAAGTGGAACTGTTCATCAATGGCCGTTCGCAGGGAATCCGGAAAAAAGCCGGGGATGCTCTGCATGTGATGTGGCGATGTAAATATGAAGCGGGCACAGCAAAAGTTATTTCCAGGAAAAATGGAAAAACAGTGCTGACCCGGGAGATCAAAACAGCCGGTAAGCCGGCAAAAATTATTCTCGAGGCAGACAGGAGCCAGCTAAATGCCAACGGCTATGACCTTTCATTCATCACTGCTAAGATCGTGGACGCACAGGGTATCCTGGTCCCGTATGCTGATAATGAGGTACAGTTTAGTGTAAAGGGCGATGTTACGATTGCCGGAACGGATAACGGATCACAAACCGATCTTAGTTCATTTCAATCCAATCAACGAAAAGCATTGCATGGGCTTTGCCTGGCTGTGATAAAATCTGGTAAGAAAGGAGGAGAAGTACTGGTTAAAGCCACCGCTGAAGGTTTAGCCCCTGCAACGCTGCAGCTCACACTAAAAAAATAAGGGAGTTATGAGGTTTCAAAAAAATATATTGTTTTCTTTTTTGTTGGGGCCCTTGTTGCCTGCAATGCTCTGGTCGCAAAGCAAGGACAAACTGGTAATGTATAAACCCGATCACTCCTTTATTCAATACACAGGCAGGATCGATTTTTCCCATCCGCAGTTGCCCAGGTACTGGCAACCGGGTGTTTATTTCTCTTTTCGTTTCAAAGGAAAATCCTGTGAAGTGCTGCTGCATGACGAAATGCTCTGGGGCAGTAATCATAATTATATAGAAGTGGTGGTGGATGGTAAAGCCTGGCGCCTGCAAACCAAAACAAAAACGGATACATTATCACTTGCCCCGTATTTGACAGGGGATGGTATACATTCCGTTACGATTACCAAGAATACCGAGGCCAATATAGGCTATATGGAATTAGCGGGTATCCGTTGCCGTGAGATGATGCCACCCGGCCCCAAACCGAAACGGAAAATGGAATTTATCGGTAACTCTATTACCTGCGGCGCCAGCAGCGACAGGAGCGAAGTGCCCTGCGGGAAAGGAAAATGGCATGACCAGCACAATGCTTATTTCAGCTATGGCGCTATTACCGCAAGAACATTGGGGGCGCAATACCATCTTTCTTCGGTATCAGGTATCGGGCTCATGCACAGTTGTTGTGGAATGGATATCGTGATGCCACAGGTGTACGACAAAGTAAGTATGCGGGATAACGCCATTGCATGGGATTTTTCTGCCTATCAGCCGGATATAGTGACCGTTTGCCTCGGTCAGAATGACGGGATGCAGGATTCCGCTGCATTTTGTAAGAACTATATTGATTTTTTAAAGAAATTGAGAGGCTATTACCCCGGGGCCACTTTTATTTTATTATCCAGCCCTATGGCTGACGCTCAATTGAAAAGATTTATGGAGAAAGTGATCAATGCAGTTCAAACGGAAAGGAGAAAGGAAGGGGATGCAAAGATCGAACAATATATTTTTAAGCGGCAGTATGTGGCAGGCTGTGATTATCATCCCAGCCTGGAAGAACATCAGCTGATCGCAACAGAATTGATAAATTTCATTAATCAAACCATTCCATGGTGATAAACAGACTACTATGAAAAGGAATATTCTCATGACCTTTTTGTGCCTGATCACAGTTTATAACGTATATGCACAACCGGTAAAAAAACACGGCCACCTGAAAGTACAGGGCGTAAAACTGGCGGACGAAAAAGACAAACTGGTGATATTACATGGCATGAGCTTTGGCTGGCACAACCTCTGGCCCCGGTTTTATAATGCCGGAGCAGTGCATGAATTGGTAACTCAATGGAACTGCACGGTTGTCCGCGCCTCTATGGGTATTGAATTAAATGACAGTGGCTACCTGAAAAGCCCTGCAGTATCTGAAAGATTGATGAAGAATGTAGTGGACGCCTGTATCAAAGAGGGGGTTTATGTTATTATCGATTGGCATGATCATAATATACATACCGATCAGGCTATGCAATTCTTTGGCAGGATGGCGGAACAATACGGCAAATACCCGAATGTGATCTACGAAATATTCAACGAGCCTGATTATGAAACCTGGCCTGAAGTAAAAGCCTATTCTGAAAAAGTGATTGGGGTGATCCGGAAACATGATCCGGATAATATTATCCTTGTAGGCTCGCCCCGCTGGGACCAGGACATTCATTTGCCGGCAGCAGACCCTATTAAGGGATTTGATAACCTGATGTACACGGTTCACTTTTATGCAGGTACACATAAGCAATGGCTTCGCGACAAAACCGATGAGGCGATTCAAAAGGGACTGCCCATTTTCATTTCTGAGTGTGCAGGTATGGAAGCCACCGGTGACGGCCCTATTGACCATGAAGAATGGAAAAAATGGATCGCCTGGATGGATGCCCGGGAATTGAGCTGGGTGGCCTGGTCCGTATCGGATAAGGACGAGACCTGTTCCGTGTTAAAGAAATCTGCCTTGTCAGAAGGCAAATGGAAGGAAACAGACTTGAAAGAATCGGGTATAAAAACAAAGGAGATATTGAGAGCATATAAATAAACCTCATGAATAACCGAAAACCCGGTTATGCGGTTGCAACAAATATTTAAAGCGGAAATCCGGGCGCATGGTGTTATTTTGCCGAAGTTAAAAAGAATAATATGTACACGGCTTCAGCCACCCGCTACGATTCGATGAAATATAACCGCTGTGGCAGAAGCGGGCTGCTCCTGCCTGCTATTTCTTTGGGCATGTGGCACAATTTCGGTTCCGTGGATGATATTTCCACCATGAAGAAGATCATCCATCGTGCATTTGACAGGGGTATCACTCATTTTGACCTGGCTAATAATTATGGCCCGCCGGCAGGCGAGGCGGAAAATAATTTCGGTAAAATACTCAAGGATGACCTGATGGGATACCGGGATGAGATGATCATTTCCAGTAAAGCAGGCTATTATATGTGGCCCGGGCCCTATGGCGAATGGGGATCCAGAAAATATTTAATGGCCAGCTTGGATCAGAGTTTAAAAAGACTGGGGCTTGATTACGTGGATATTTTTTATTCGCACCGTCCTGACCCGGGTACACCATTGGAAGAAACGATGACGGCCTTGCATGATATGGTGAAAATGGGCAAGGTATTATATGTGGGTATATCCAGCTATGACGCGGAACAATCCAGTGCAGCGATCAGTATATTGAAGGAATTGGGAACCAAATGCCTGGTCCATCAACCCCGGTATTCCATGCTGGACAGGTGGGTGGAGAAAGGCCTGCTGGATGTATTGGGAAAAGAAGGTACAGGTTGTATCGTGTTCTCACCGCTGGCGCAGGGATTATTAACCGATAAGTATTTAAAAGATATCCCCTCATCGTCCAGGGTGGGAAGAGGATTGACTAACGGTGCGATAGGATCCAACGACATCTCACCCGCAGTGATAGAAAAAGTAAAAAGGCTGAATGAAATAGCGAAGCAAAGAGGTCAAAGCCTTGCACAAATGGCGCTGGCCTGGCTGCTGAAAGATAACCGGATCACTTCGGTGCTGGTTGGTGCCAGTTCCACGGCACAACTGGATGATAATATCAATTGCCTGAACAATACCCGTTTTTCCAGGGAAGAGCTGCTGGTAATAGAAGGAATATTATTGTCGGACTAAGGTTTTTTGCTTAGTCTGCGAGTAGAATTGCATCCGGGTATTGGTAAATCCCCTTTTTTAAAAAAAGCATATTTCAGTAGGGATTCTATACGATGATTCTCAGTACGGATATTATTTTTATGACCTAATTAAATGTACTACTATGAAGACCCGCATCATCCTTTTCGTTATCGTGGCAGCTTTCATTTTAGAATCCTGCGCCAGAAGTATGACGCCTTACCAGGCTGCCAATAGCCCAAGAGGAAGAAAATGTGCTATTATTAAATAAGCATTTATTCCCCAAACACATTATTAACGGCCCCTTCCAGCATCGGGAATTTTTCAATGACATAATTCTTGATCGTGGAAATGGCCTGTTTTGCCTGGTCGTCTGTCAGGCCGGCCTCTGCTTTCAGGCGGTCTATCAATTCCTGCATAAAGGGAAGTTTAAAACATTATAAAGTTCAGCAAACATACAATTGTTGAATTTCTCAGGTAACAAAAAAGGGTCCCAGGCACTGGAACCCTTTAAACTTTTAATACTTATATACTTTTACGCTACTTTCAGCAGGCTCAGTTTGCTCTTGTCAAATTTACGTTTGGCATATTCCAGGTCAAGGGTAAACTGGGTTTCTTTGGAAGAAGGCAGTTCGTACATGGCGTCTGTTAGAATACCCTCGCAAATACTTCTCAACCCCCTGGCCCCCAGTTTATACTCCATGGCTTTTTCCACCATGAAATCCAGAACATCTTCTTCAATGGTCAATTGTATATGCTCGAGTTCGAATAGTTTCTTATACTGCTTCACCAACGCGTTCTTCGGTTCTGTCAGGATAGCTCTTAATGTGGATGCATCCAGCGGGTCCAGGTGGGTAACCACCGGCAAACGTCCCAGCAACTCGGGGATCAATCCAAATGCTTTTAAGTCGGTTGCATTTACATAACGAAGCAGGTTTTTTTTCATATTCTCCTGCAGGTCCTTATCAACATTAAAACCAATAGTATTGGTCTGCACACGACGGGCAATGATCTTATCAATTCCATCAAATGCGCCGCCACATACGAACAGGATATTCTGTGTGTTGATCTTGATAAGCTTTTGTTCAGGATGTTTTCTGCCTCCCTGCGGGGGCACCAGCACATCGGTGCCTTCCAGTAATTTCAGCATCCCCTGTTGCACCCCCTCACCACTTACATCACGGGTGATGGAAGGGTTATCGCCTTTACGGGCAATTTTATCGATCTCATCAATGTAAACGATACCTCTTTCAGCAGCTGCCACATCGTAATTGCATACCTGGAGCAAACGGGTCAATATGCTTTCCACGTCTTCACCCACATAACCGGCTTCGGTAAATACGGTGGCGTCAACGATCGTGAAGGGAACATTCAGCATACGGGCAATGCTCTTGGCCAAAAGGGTTTTACCCGTACCGGTTTCTCCCACCATCACAATGTTGCTTTTTTCTATTTCAACATCTGAATTGGGAGAAGAAAGCTCTCCTGTTTTATGCTGTAATCTTTTGTAGTGATTATAAACTGCCACGGCGAGAACTTTTTTCGCCTCATCCTGCCCGATCACATATTCATCCAGGAACTTTTTGATCTCCGTGGGTTTCTTAACGGTAAGTTTAAAAGCAGTGGTGGTTTTATCATCTTTGATCGTCAACTCCTGGTCAATGATCTCACGGGCATGCTCCACACAGTTTTCACAAATATGCCCTTCCTGCCCGGCGATAAGGATCTTGACCTCATCACGACTCCGGCCACAAAAGGAGCAATGTAGGGGGTTTTTAGCCATAATTTCTTAAGGTATAACGAAATACCAACGATTTCGTAACTCACAAAATTAAAAAACCGTCCTGACAAAGACGGTTTTATTTAATATTTTTATAATATTCTGTTTATTAAGCATTTACAGCTTGTCAACCAGCTTGTCAACGATACCATACTCTAAGGCCTGTTTGGCATCCATCCAGTAGTCACGATCAAAATCTTTCATGATCTGTTCCACCGTTTTACCACAATTCTTCGCCAGGATGCCGGCGCCGATCTCTTTTAC
Source organism: uncultured Chitinophaga sp. (assembly GCA_964606155.1). Taxonomy (GTDB): domain Bacteria; phylum Bacteroidota; class Bacteroidia; order Chitinophagales; family Chitinophagaceae; genus JJ008. Next base: position 34,451 of record CAZSGD010000038.1, read on the forward strand.
CCTTTTTGTTTGCTCTGCCTGTATCTCCAGGTCGGCGCTTACCCCCTGGATATACCCGCCTAAAGAGGGTTGATGGATCATCACTTCTCCATGTGGAAAAATATAGCGTTTACCTTTAGCCCCGCCGCTCAGCAGGATGCTGCCCATAGAAGCCGCCAGGCCCATACAAATGGTACTTACCGGACTTTTGATCATTTGCATGGTATCATACATCACCATGCCGCTGGTGACCACACCACCCGGGCTATTGATATAGAATTTGATCTCTTCGCCGGGTTTATCGGCATCCAATAATAATAATTTGCTCACCACATCTTTCGCACTCTTATCATCCACCACACCCCAGAGGTATACAGCCCTTTTTTCAAAGAAATATTTTTCCAGTTTTTTGCTGAACATCATCAGGTCGCTCTTAGGTTGTTCTTCTTTTTCTTCTTCCTCATCAGCTTTCCAGTTGCTAGCAATCGGGTCGTTATATATAAATTGTTTCCGGTTCATGATAATGCGTATTGCGTTTTGAATTTCTTTTTTAAATAAGGTAACTGTTTAATCTTTTTTCTGTTTTCTTGGATTAGTCAGTAATACTTCATCCACCAGGCCATATTCTTTTGCTTCTGCAGCTGTCATCCAGTTATCGCGGTCAAAATCTTTTTCGATCTGGTCCAGCGGCTTGCCGGTATGGTTATTCACCACTTCATATAATTCTCTTTTCAGTTTCCTGATCTCATTTACAGTTATGAGGATATCGCTGGCTTGTCCGCCAATGGCACCGCTGGGCTGGTGCATCATAATACGGGAGTGTTTTAGTGCAGCCCTCTTTCCTTTTGTGCCTGCACCTAATAATACGCAAGCCATAGAAGCGGCCACACCAATGCAGATCGTCGCTATATCGGGACTTACATACTGCATGGTATCATACACACCGAGGCCGGAATATACACTGCCACCCGGGCTGTTGATATACATATTGATATCCCTGGACCTGTCGGTGGAATCGAGGAATAATAATTGGGCGGTTACAATATTGGCTATTTCATCGTTGATCGGGTAACCTAAGAAAATGATCCGGTCCATCATCAACCGGCTATATACATCCATAACAGCCACATTCAGTGAACGTTCTTCAATGATATTGGGCGTCATGGCGGTTACCAGGTGAGAGGCATAACTGTTCAGGGTATTGCTGGATATGCCGCGGTGTTTCACAGCATATTTTTCAAATTCCGAATTAAAGCTCATGAATGGGATTTTAAAAGTTAAAGGTCCATGCTGGTTTTTCGTTCCGGCAGGTCCGGTACGTTAAACATGAACTGCTATCCTCAAATATCCGTCCAAATGCTGTAATCACAAAATCAATGACAAGGCTGCCTGTTGGCTGACGGAAAGTCCGAAAGCGGAGAAGACGGAAAGTCCGGAAGCCAGAAAAGACAAAGCCCGAAAGACTATTCCACTAAGTGAATGGTTCTTTCGGACTCACAGGCATTCGGCCTTTCAGGTTTAATGATGATGATGCTGGTGCTCCTGCACCATTTTGGTAAAGTCTTCTGCGCTGATACTTTTATCTTTTGGCTTTACCTGTGTGGCGGCCCATTCAAATACTTTTTGTGTCTGTATGCGGTTATAGGAATCTTCTACAAATTTTCTATCCTTCATCATTTTTTCCACATAATCGCTTACCCAGGGCTGATCTTCGCCGAAGTTGGCGCCGCTCATATAGCTGAACAATTGCTGCCTTGCAAAAGCTTTGATCTCATCAGGGCTTACCTGGATAGCCTGGTCCTGAACGATCTTATCGGTGATAAGCGTCCATTTCAGCTGGTTAAGGAATTGGGGGAATTCTTTCTCCACGTCTTCATCTGTTTTCGGTGTTTCACCCTGGGTCTTTATCCATTTTTTTAAAAAACCTTCAGGGAATTTGATCTCGCTATGGTCCACCAGTTCATGAAAAACCTGGTCGTGGATCTGGTTGGCAGCCTGGCCATTCCAGTAAGCCTGTATTTCTTCTTTCAGCTTATTCCGAAAGTCTGCTTCTGTTTTGACTTCAGCATTGGGATAAAGCTGGTTGAAGAATTCTTCATTCAACTCTCTTTTTTCCAGCAAGCCCACCTTGGTAATAACAATGTTGAAATATTTGTTTACTGAAGCAGCATCATCTTTATTCAATCCCAGGTCGCCGATGATCCACTCTCTTTCTTTTTCATCAAAAGCATCTTTCAGGGTAGCTGTCAATGAATCGCCGGCCTTTTTACCCATCCAGTTTTGGCGATAGCCTGTTGTAAAATATTTTACAAGCAAAGAATTGTCTTTTTTGATACCCCCTTCCACTTCATTTCCGCTGGCATCCGCTTCCACGAAGTTTACATTCAGCACATTCTCCTCGTTGTTCACGGTTTCTTCATCTTTCATATTACCATAACGGTTCTGGAGCCGGGTCACTTCATTGTTCACCATATCTTCCGTAACATCCACCACATACCGGGTGGTGTTGGCTTTGGCCAGGTCAGGCAGCTGAAACCCTGGTTTCATGCCCACTTCGAAGTGGAACGTATAATCAGCCGGGTTATTGACATCCAGCTGGCGGAAATCAGATTCTAACGGTAAGGGTTGAGCGAAAATATCCAGTTTGTCGTTTTGCAGGTAGCTGATGAGTTCCCGGTCAACGGAACGCAGCACTTCATCCGTAAACAGCGAAGGCCCGTACATTTTCTTGATCAGGCCGGCCGGCACCATTCCTTTACGGAATCCCGGGATATTGGCCTTTTTGCCATACTCTTTCAGGGCTTTCTCGAAAGAAGGCAGGTAATCGGTCTTTTCCAGTTTCACTGTCAGCTTTTCGTGCAGCAGACCGATGTTTTCTTTTGTAATTGTTGCCATAATGGATGTTTGTCGTTTATGGTTTTTGGTTTATCGTTTCGTGCTATGTGGAGCGATCCCCGGGTTTTGGAAAGCCACCCGCCAACCAAAAACAATAAACCATGAACTAAGTTGTCCGGATGGAGGGACTCGAACCCCCACACCTTACGGCATCAGATCCTAAGTCTGACGTGTCTACCAATTTCACCACATCCGGAAGAAAATTCCAAATTCCAATTCGAAGATTCCTGCGGTTTGAATTTTGGGATTATTCGTTTGGGGTCGCAAATGTAGGACTTTTCAGGCTAAGAAAATGCCTGTTTTTCACTAAATTCGTAGACCATGGAAACCGTTGCGCAGCTACCAAAGTACAACCTGAATGAAGAGGAAGAGAAAAAACTCATCCTGAGGGAGTACCGTTCTCTGCTGAAAGTACTGAAGACAAAATTAAAACCCGGTGACAAAAACCTGATCCGTACTGCTTTTGAAATGGCAGCCGAAGCTCACAAAACCATGCGCCGTAAAAGTGGCGAGCCCTATATTCTTCACCCGATAGCAGTAGCAAAAATTTGTGCAGATGAAATAGGTCTGGGTGTACGTTCTACTATCTGTTCTTTACTGCATGATACGGTGGAAGACACAGATATAAGCCTCGATGATGTTAAGCGGGAATTCGGGGAAGAGATCACCCGGATTGTAGATGGACTTACCAAGATTGCCAATGTGATTGATGTGAACGCTTCACAACAGGCAGAGAATTTCAAAAAGATATTGCTGACACTGACAGATGATCCCAGGGTAATACTGATTAAACTGGCCGACCGCCTGCATAATATGCGGACACTGGACAGCATGAAACGGGAAA
>CAZSGD010000039.1:0-34111 GCA_964606155.1 uncultured Chitinophaga sp.
TCCGGAGTTTTTTTTACCTGTTCCTTTTATTTTTTTTCGGTTTACTCCGGTCCATCACTTCCTGCTGCGTGGGCAGCTCGGGATCGGGTTTTTGTTTGATCCAGATCGTTCTTTCAATGGAAATTGAAGGATTGGATTTCAGTACGGCTTTCACCGTCACTTTATTTTCTTTAAAATCTTCGGGTATGATCAGTTCATTGCCTTCAAATGATGCGGACGGGCAGGAAAATTGAATTTCTTTGGAACTAAGCGGTAGCCAGCGGCCATTGGATAGTTTGCCATCCACATTGATATAATTGTGCTGCCCTTTCTTCAGGCTGTCTGTATAAAGATGAAAACTGATACTGTCCACCTTTTGTGCAAAAACGGGAGAAACGGCAAGGGCCAAAATAAGAAGAAGTAAAATTCTTTTCATATGCACTACAAAAGTCGAAAATCCGGGCCAAAGAGTTGTACAGGTATTATGTTTCAGGTTCTTTTAACGTTTAATCCCTTTTCATGGCCCGGTTAAGGGCGATGAATAAAAAGCCCAAAACGACAAAAACCGCGGTGACCAGTAAGATATACAGGAAAGTTTTACTCCATCCCAGCGCATTATAATTCAGGAAATAATAAGCAAACCAGCCCGATACCGCTCCCCTGATCAGCGCATATACCAGGTAAGCCACCGGGTAAATAAACCAGGGAAAAGCATTCTTCCACTCCAGCGTTTTTTTAGGTATGAATACCACCCAGAACAAAAGAGCTAACATGGGCACTGCATCGTGCAGAAGCCGGTCGGCCACTAATTGCAGACCGGTGGGGTTCCAGATATTTCTCAATAAAACACTATAGGTGATACCCACCACCGTAATATAGAGAGCGATTGCAGTTCTGACAGATGGCTTTAAAAAGAACTGCCCTGCTGCCGAGGAGGGCGCCAGCAACGATACGGTAAGACTAGTGGCCACTATTATATTGGTGAGCACCGTGAAGTAGCTGAAAAAATTAAATAATGCGATGGGAATGGTGAGCCCATTTCCAGGCACCTGGTCCAGCATGATATATAATTGAAGGCCCAACCCAAACCAGGCAATAAGGGCGATAATGGCCATACAGGGTTTTTCCAGTAGTTTCTTGATATGCATCAGTTATAGGCGGGTCTTTTCTTTTTGGCGGAGATAGATTTAACAATAGTTGTTCCTTTCAAAACCTGTTCATGGTTTTTGATCTTAGATAAAGAATTGGCCCAGGCCTCCCGCAGAAGTTTTTTGAAATATGTTTTGGGAAAATCTTTGAGGTCCTTTACCACGATATACCTGTACTGGCGGCCCTTACCGGTTAATTTTTTTTCAGGGTCAGCAATTTCACTACCATAGTAAAAACCAAAATGTACGTAGTCGGTATAAGCGGCAATACTGCAGAATATGTCACGCACTTTGTCGGTAGATGACCAGCCGAAGGCTACGGCATTGTAATTATCGTAGATCAGTTCATTAGCCGTAGGGTAGAGGTCCCATACAAATTCACGGAGTGAAAACGCAAGCTGTTGCACTTCCTTTGAATAAGGCTTCAGGAATTTTTTGAGGTCTTTAATGTCTTCTTTAGGCAAAAAGGAGTATTTCTCTCAAATTACAAAAGATTCCCGCTATTGCTTCTTTAATTGCAGTAAAATTGTTTTCTCCTTCGCCGGCATATCACATTGTGCCTTGCCCGAAGTATTATCGCTGATGACATAGATATTTCCCGCATCGTCGATAGTGATGCCTTCCAGGTTCATACTATAGTCCTGGTCCTTGTATTCATTGCTGATCTCGGAGAATTTATCCACGGGCATGTTTTTCAGCGTTTCCCTCTGCAGGTTACCGTTAGCATCTATATCGATGGATTCCAGGAATTGCTGTCTCAGCTTTCCTTTTGAATAGGATTTCAGGCAGAGCAGCCTGGAGTTTTCCCTGTCGAAACAAATATCGGAATAGCGCCATTGCGGATTTTCCAGCGGCAGGGTGATGGTGGATTCATATGTAAGAACAGGAGCAGTTTGCTCGTCTTTCTGTTCAATGCTATAGGTATAAATTTCTGTTTGTGTCTTCTCCACGTTCCTTTCCCGCATCAGGTAAAATTTGCCATGTGCCTCGTTGGCGGCTATACCTTCCATGCCATCGCCATCTTTTGACTTGGCGGGTAAAGCCATGGTGGTTTGTATTTCGCGTAATTCACCTGTTTGTACATCCACTTCATATACGGCTGCTGTATTCTCCGACACGAGGTATAGTTTTTTATGGTAAGAAGTCATTCCTTCCATTTCAAATTCACGGGGCACTTGTATCCTGAGGGTGCTGCTGATTTCACCGGTGTTAGGGTCGGCGGCAATGATCATAGGGCATCTTTCTGATGCGAAGTATAATTTACTGTCGAGATATTTCATACCGGATATGCACACCTGTTTATTCATCTCAGTGGAGAGAGGAATATTATTGATCGTGTACATCGGAACTTTAGGGGGCTGGGCGTAAGTAATGAATGAGATGCTGGTAAGTACGGCAGCTAAATGAGTCCTTAACATGTGGTTTCTGATTTAATAACGAATCCTGACCATTGATTCTGACACTAATTTAGACGAAAGTTCTTTTCGGGGCAACCTCCGGGGAAGTTAAAAACTTCAAAATGTCGGCCCTGCGGCATAAAGCCATGAGTATCTTAGCCTTTTTGACCGGTAAGTGACAAAATTCCGCCTGTTAATAAAAACGAAACAGGCCTTAAAAAAGGCCCGTTGCTAACGCACATATAAGGGAAGTTAATGGGAATATGATCAATTCCCGGAAGGAATATGAAATTTGGAGACCCAGGAAGGATCTATTGTTGACGGGTTACTGACATCTGCACCGGGGTGCTGCTCCAGGTCCACCACCAGCAGATAAATATGTTTTGGATCGTTGGCCAGTGTTGTCTTTTCCCATAAATAAGTACAGGAGTGTTGCCCTTTCAATTCTTCATCGGGAATAGCTCTTGAAGTAAGCTGTCCGTTCTTGTTGATCCGGTAAATTCCTTTTTCTGCTTTGGTAATAAAGATCGGTTGGTTCTTTGCATCCCTGGTAAAAGTAACAGTACCTTCCACTTCGGTCCATGTTTCCGTTTCGGTACCATAGCTGTTGGCCTGTACATACAACTGGAAAGAGAATCGCCCGTTCTTTAAAAATTTGAATTTTACCAGCATGCCGCCACCACTTTTATAAGTGTTATAATTAGGGCCGGGCGTGGTATTCACATATCCTACTGTGGATAAAGTAGAAATGGTCCAGTACGTATCACTGTTAGTGATCAATTCATCCGGCACTGTGGAGGTTTGTGAGAAGGAATTGAAACTGATAAATAATCCGGCGGCCAAAAGAATAGCTTTACCGGTCTTTTGCAATGACTTCTTCATAAAACAAGGTTTAAGGTTATGGTTTTTAATTATGCCACCAAGATAGAATGAAGAAGGGCCCGGGTCAATGGCAATGGGCCTGAATTGACAAAACCTGTGCATGAACTGGCGAAGGATAGTTCATGAAATGCAGTGTGCCTTCATTTGCTAACATTCATTAACATTTTTCACAAGGAGCTAACAAGTGTTCAGGCACTATAGAATATCATGTAATCTTATATATTGCAGCAGCATGATCGTTTTTGCATCTTTTATTTCCCCTGTTTCGATCATTTTTAAGGCTTGTTGAAAAGACAGCTCCAGTACTTCAATATTTTCTTCTTCATGTGCTGCGCCACCCCCTTCATTCACTTTCATGGATTTGTGATATTCGGCAATAAAGAAATAGAGAATTTCGGTTACCGATCCGGGTGACATATACACTTCAAATATCCTGCGCACATCCGTCACCTGGTAACCCGTCTCTTCCTCTGTTTCACGGCGGATACAATCCTCCGGGTTGTCTTTATCCAGTAAACCGGCACAGGCTTCAATCAGCATGCCCGATTCATTACCATTGATAAATGAAGGCAAGCGGAACTGTCTTGTGAGCACCACAGTTTGCTGTTCTTTATTGTACAATAAAATAGTGGCGCCATTGCCCCGGTCATACGCTTCCCTGCTTTGCACCTGCACGGAGCCATCCTTTTTTTGATATTCGTAAGTAACTTTTTTCAGGATATACCAGTTGTCTGACAGGATATCTGTCTTCAGCACTTTTACATTTTTAATCACAGGGAGGTTTTTAAGTATGATGATTAAAATCCTTTCTTCACTTCTTTCTCATTCTTACCTGCATTCTTCACATATTTCTCCAGCCAGGTAAATTGTTCATTCAGCATGTGCAGGATATTTTCCCTTCCCTGGTAGCCATGACTTTCATACGGAAGGCTGATATATTTTACCGTACCTCCATTTCCTTTAATGGCATTGAACATCCTTTCACTCTGGATCGGGAAGGTGCCGGTGTTATTATCCATTTCGCCATGGATCAGCAGTATGGGGGTCTTGATCTTATCCGCATAACTGAAAGGGCTCATATCCGTATACAATTGCCGGGCCTGCCAGTAAGTCCTGTCTTCGGCCTGGAACCCGAAAGGTGTAAGAGAGCGGTTATAAGCGCCGCTGCGGGCAATACCAGCTTTAAAGAGTTTTGTATGGGCCAGCAGGTTTGCCGTCATGAATGCACCATAGCTATGGCCACCCACTGACATACGGTTCTTATCGCCCACGCCCATCGAATCCAGTACATGAATCGCTGCTTCCGCATTCATGGTGAGCTGCTGAATAAAATCGTCATTGGGTTTTTTGTCCTTACTGGTTGCCACGATCGGCATTTCGGCATTATTCAGCACCGCATATCCCTGCGTTACATAAAAGATGGGCGATCCCCAGTTTACCAACGTAAAACGATGCTCGCTGCCACGCACCTGCGCTGCATCAGCAGCAGAGTTGAATTCGCGGGGATAAGCCCATATCAGCGCAGGCAGTTTGCCATCTCTTTCTTTATTATATCCTTTGGGCAAATACAATTCACCCGTCAGGTCCACACCATCCGCTCTTTTATATTTGATCTTCTCTTTTATCACCCCTTCCAATTGCGGATAGGGATTGGTGAAAGCAGTCAGCTGGCGATCGGCAATTCTTAACTTCAGGTCCTTGAGCCAATAATTGGGGACCTCTTTTTCATTCTCTTTCCGTGTAAGCAGGCTGAGCTTATCAGGGTCCAGCACCCTTACCACCATTTCAAACCAACCTTCTTTACAACGCCAAAGTGTATCCGCTTTTTTGGCATGTACATCATACGACATGAGAAAGGGCAGATCACCTTTAGGAGAACTGCCGGTGGTATTATTAAATAATATTTTATTACCATTATCCAGCGTCACCAGCACATTCCTTCCAAATTGGTTCGGTGCTGTAACCGGAGCGCCGGGGTTACCATAAGCATCCGTGGTATTGCGGGTGATCAATGCTTCCAGGTCCTCCGTTACGGAATTGTACCTGTCCAGCTGAAATACCTGTTTACCGGTTAATCCTTCCATGACTATGGCCAGGTTCTGATCACCCCATGTGGTGCCCCGGTACCGCATTTTTGTTTTGAATAACATTTTTGGCTCTGTATTGAATGGCGCAGAAAGCGCATATACGGCATCGTGATAGTCGATATTCTTTTTGATGAAACCACTGTCAAGCGGCATGCACCATACAAGGGTGGAAGGTTCATCATCCCGCCAGTCGAATGCGCGGGGAACGAACTGCACATTGTCATTTCCGCTCGGTGCAGTTTCAGCTGAAGGCAGATCGGCCAGTTGTTTGATGGTTTTTCCATTGACGTCGGTGATCTGTACGATGGAGGGGAATCCAAATGCAGGCACTGTATAGGAGAAAGGCTTTTTGAGCTTACGCATTAAAATATATTTCTTATCAGGCGATACGCTGATATTGCTGTATATAGCCGGCTGCCCGATCTTAGTTTCCGTACCATTTACATTCTTCACCAATTGCGTGGAAGCATAGAATTCAAATAGCTGTTCATCATAGGGTGACTTGATCAGGTCCTGGAAAGTGGGGCGGGGCGAAGCTTTGCCATAATTCTCCTGGGTGGTGGGCCCCTTGGGCATGGCAGGTTTTACCGGTGCCGCAGTTGCTGCTTGTGTGGCAGCAGGATAGAGCAGCGTATTATTATCATACCAGGTATACCCGTTCAGCAAAAGGTTCAATGCCATCTTATTCACTTTCGTGGCTTTCTGTGTGGCAAGGTCTACCACATAAAGGTCCACACGGGAAGCCGTGGTATGTGTGAAGGCGATCTTTTTATCATCGGGACTCCAGCTTACATTGCCTGCAAATAACGGTGAGGGCAGACCGCTGATCTTCATTTCTTTCCCGCCGGAGATATTCTTCAGCCAGATATCATTGATAAAAAACTGCCGGCTGGGTGCAAAATTGGCCGGGTTGATACGCAGGCCTGCGATCTTCAATTCCGGTCTTGCCAGTTCTTCCACCGAGGGATAGCTGCTGGATTGCAACAGCAGCATCCATTCTCCCTTGTCGTCCACACTTACATTGGGAGAGGCTTTTGCCAGCAACATGTCCGCAATATCTTTTGGTGGAACAGTATAACTGTCATTGTCCGATTGTGCGCCCAACTGAATGGAGATGCAACAGCAAATGAAGAAGAAGATCTTTTTCATGGTGTTATTTTTAAGCGTTACTTATTTTTTTGATAAACCCGCACATAATCGATCTCCATTTTTTGCGGCCATATACCTTCATCCACGCCTTTGGCGCCTCCCCAGTTTCCACCCACAGCGATATTCAGCAGCAAATGCATTTTATTGTCAAATGGCCAGGCATCATAACCACTATGCTCATTCGCAAACCGGAAAAAAGGAGCGCCGTCAATAAAAGTAGTCACAGAATCCTTACTCCATTCCACGCCATATACATGAAAGGCCGTGGAGCAATCAGCCAGGTAAAGGGTATCCGTTTTTTGTGTACCCATAATGTGGTTATATTTTTTGCAATGAACGGTACCATGGATATAGCCCTGGTTAAAACCTACATGCTCCATGATATCTATTTCGCCATCATCGGGCCAGTTCAGGGGAGTGGTGGAGCCCAGCATCCAGATAGCCGGCCAGGTACCGCGGCCACTGGGTAGTTTAGCTTTCACTTCTATCTTTCCGTACTGCCAGTCACCCTTTCCTTTGCTAATGAGACGGGCAGATGTATAGTTGCTTCCCTGCCAGGGTTCTTTGATCGCTTCGATGATGAGGTTTCCATTTTCCACTCTTGCATTTTCTGAACGGTGGTTTGTATAAAACTGCAGTTCGTTATTACCCCATCCATGTCCGCCCACATCATAATTCCATTTTGAAGTATCCGGTAATCCTGTTTGGTTAAATTCGTCGGACCATGTCAATTTCCAGCCATCAGCAGATTCTTCCTTTTTGCTTTTACAAGACAGCATCGTGAAGCAAGTTGTTATCAACAATAAGGCGGGGCTAAATTTTCGCATAAACATCTTTTTGAAGCCCGGTAAATGTATGGATAAATGACATACTCCCGGTTCATGAATGAAGAGCGGTAGTAAATGATATTTATTCCTTATAGATCACCCCATTTTTCATCACCAGTTTCACTAAACGCACATGCTTTATGTTAACTGACGGGTCGCCTTCCACGGCAATGATATCTGCCAATAATCCTTTTTTGATGCGGCCCAGCCGGTCGGCATAGCCAAACACATCTGCATTGACGGATGTGGCTGACCGTAATACAGCAAGCGGGTTCATTCCGTAATCCACCATCATTTCCATTTCCCTTGCATTATCACCATGTGGATATACACCCACATCACCACCCATACAAATAGTTACACCGGCCTGTAAGGCCAGTTGAAAGGACTTTCTTTTAGCGATGATCCTGGGCGTTTCAGGATCTATACCTTTTCGCCATCCTTTATATTGTTCGGTGGCATCTCCGGCAGAGAGGGTGGGACAGAGCGCCACTCCTTTTTCTTTCATCAGTTTGAAAATTTCTTCAGTACCATCATCACCATGCTCAATGGTGGCGGCGCCGCCGAGTACCGCTCTTCTCATACCTTCAGGGGATGCGGCGTGGGCCACCAGCTGCCTTCCGCCGTTTTTGGCAATGGCTGTTGCCCAGCCGATGGCCTCGGCAGAGAAAGTGGGAAGGGTTTCGCTATTCTTACCATAACGGTAATCCGCATATATTTTTATCACATCAGCACCCTTGCCGATTTGTATACGTACTTCATTGGCGAGGTCTTCCATACCGGTTACTTCTGCTGCGCCCTGTGGCAGGTCAATATCATGGTTGTCGGTTTGGGGGCCGTATGTTCCTTTGGCTACAATGGCCCTGGTGGCGACGATCATCCGGGGCCCGGGTACCACTCCTTTTTCGATAGCCGTTTTTAACCCGGCATCATCATACATGGCACCTTCCGTGCCCAGGTCTCTTACGGTGGTGAAACCGGCCAGCAAAGTGGCTTTTGCATGATTCACCGCCCTGGCAGTTCTTTCTGCCCTCGATTCTTTCAACACCTGGTCATCCCATGCTGTTTCATTGTACGGGTGAAGAAAAAAATGCGAATGGCCTTCTATCAGCCCCGGAAGCAAGGTGTATCCTTTTAGTTCAACAATTTTTGAACCGGCCGGAAGTTTAAAACTCATCGGACCTGCCTGTTCAATGATATTGTTTTTTACCAACACCACCCAGCCGGTTTGCATTTGCTCTCCGTCGAATACACGATCAGGTTTTAAAAGAATATATTGATCTTTTGATTGTGCCCTCACCACCGACGAGAGGACCAGTAGCCATACGATCAAATATTTTTTCATGAAAATATATTAAGCATGATAAAGCACATCTGCATATTCGGGTTTCTTTTTAAATACGGCATGGGCAAACGGGCACAGGGGGATGATCTTTATTTGATGGGCCCTTGCATATTCCACGGCAGTAAGTACTAATTGGTAGCCCACATTTTTCCCTTTCAGTTCATCGCCTACTTCGGTATGTTCAATGATCATTTTATCAGCGGACGGCATCGTGTACACCATTTCTGCGAGGATATTCCCTTGCGCCTCCACATAAAAAAGGCCTTTGTTATTTATTTTTTTATGTTGTACCAGCATGGTCACCGGGTATTGATTTTTCGGAAATAGGCTTCGGTAAAAGTGGGGCTGAGTTTATTATAAAAACCGATCAATAGCATTGTTTTTTCATGTATCCGGTGATAACGGTCAGCAATATCCCAAAAACCAGGGGATGGACAGAACAGGTTTTGAGCCAGGGTGTTAATATCATTTTCAATGCCAGACATTGCATATTCTGTCAGGAAGCCTCTTGCGCATAATACCGTATCAAAATCCTGAGAGGACTGATTATTGCGGATGGCCCCCACACCTTTTTCAGGATCGTTATAGTCGTCGATGCCATTAAGATTCGCCTGCAGCCATTTCGTTTCATCAATAAAGGAAGTGTAATTGCGGTAAAGTATACTCGAAAACTCATGATGATAAGTTTGTTCAAGATAGAGATCGGAATAGCCCATCAGTAACCCTTCATTGGTCAGGTATAAAGCATTGGCAGAATTGGTGCCGCCATATCCCACGCCATAAAAGGTCATCGTACGCAAAAAATAAACGGCCTCCAGGTTTTTATCCAGCAAAGGGGCCGGGTATTTATTCATCGCCTGTGAAATGATCCGGGTACTTCTTTTTACTTCCGAAGCTGCTATCGGCTCGCCTTTTGCATGGATGGGTGCCACTTGCCAGGTTTTGGGGAAATCAGAAACCTTGTGCCGGAAGCTCAGTTTCACACCCCTGATAACAGTATCGGGTGGAAGGCCCTGCCCGGAACCGGCTATACAAAGGAGCAGGAAGGTTACAGTCAGCCATGGTTTCATATCATAAATCTAAAAAGAATTTGCCAATGTCGTTTTTGACTTTATATTTGCTATCATGAAATTGCATATAAATAATTACTGGTGGTGGCATACAACTCTTCAGGGGCTGTAATGTCATTGCTGTATTTATTTTAAAATATAACGAAGCCCCGAATACTTTCGGGGCTTATTTTTTTTGTTGCTGCCAAAGGCACGGAAACAGGTGAATATATGAAGAGAACAGTGGTCCATACCGATTGTAAAAAAATGCTGGCGGATGTGTTCACACCGGTGGGCATCTACCTGCGCCTGCGTGACCGGTTCCGGGACACCATCCTGCTCGAAAGCACCGATCACCATTCTTCCGATAACAGTTATTCCTTTATCTGTATCAATGCAATCGCAGGAATAGAGATCAGTACACCGGAGAATGCGGAGTTCAAAATGCCCGGACAGCCACCCACGAAAGTGACATTGCAGCAGAAAAGTGATGTGCCTCAGTTACTGCATGAATTTATGCTGCGGTTTGACATACAAAAAAGCGAATGGAAGGAGGCACGATTTGCACAGGGGCTTTTTGGCTACACGACTTATGATGCGGTTCAGTTCTTTGATACGGTAGAGATCTCAAAACAGCAACAGGGTGCTATACCGTTGATGCGTTATCGTTTTTACCAGTATGTGATTGCCATCAATCATTTTAAAGATGAGCTTTTTCTTTGCGAGAATAAGGTGGCAGGGATGGAAAGTGAAGCGGGTCTGGTGGAATCACTGATCCGGAGCAGGGATGTGCCGGTATATCCCTTTCAATCCAAAGGAGCGGAGCGGTCTAATATGCATGATGATGATTACAGGGAAATGGTGAGGAAAGGCATTGCCGGCTGTCACCGGGGTGATGTTTTCCAGATCGTATTAAGCCGGCAATTCCGGCAATCATTTATGGGGGATGAATTTAATGTGTACAGGGCGCTGCGGAGTATTAATCCATCTCCCTATCTTTTTTATTTTGATTACGGGGATTATAAATTGATGGGCTCTTCACCCGAAGCACAGTTGGTGATACAGGGTAGCAAGGCGGTGGTACACCCGATTGCAGGAACATTTAAACGAACGGGTGATGATGATGCGGACAAGGCAGCGGCTGAGCGGTTATTAAAAGATGCCAAGGAAAATGCTGAACATGTGATGCTGGTGGACCTGGCCCGGAATGACCTGAGCCGTGTTTGCGATGATGTTTCGGTTACGCATTACCGCCAGGTGCAATATTTTTCTCATGTCATTCACCTTGTCAGCGAGGTCATGGGTAAAGTGAAAAGCGATGTCCATCCATTCCGCTTACTGGCGGCCACCTTTCCTGCCGGTACCCTGAGCGGCGCCCCCAAGTTCAAAGCTATGGAACTGATCAGCGCTTATGAGCCTGCTTCCAGGAGTTATTATGGCGGAGCAATCGGCTTCATGGGTTTCGACGGGAGCTGCAACCATGCGATCATGATCCGGACATTTTTAAGCAGGAACAATACCCTGGTATACCAGGCCGGCGCCGGTGTGGTGGCCGCCAGCAACCCCGAAAGCGAATTGCAGGAGGTGAATAATAAATTAGGGGCTTTGAAAAAAGCCATTGAGCTGGCAGCAACGCTATCGCATTAATATTGAAAACAAACATGAAGATATTAGTATTTGATAATTACGATTCATTCACGTACAATCTTGTTCACCTCGTGGAGAAGATCACCCGCCTCAAAGTGGATGTGTACCGCAATGATCAGTTGCCATTGGAGAAGGTGAAAGATTACGACAAGATCATTTTGTCGCCCGGCCCGGGCATACCGGAAGAAGCAGGGTTATTATTACCGCTGATCAAAGAATATGCTTCCTCAAAATCCATATTGGGTGTTTGTCTCGGGCACCAGGCCATTGGGGAAGCTTTTGGCGGTAAACTGGTGAATTTATCAACGGTGTACCATGGTGTGGCTACACCGATCCGGTTAAGCAGAAGCGATTTGTTCCGGGGATTGCCCGAAACAATTGAAGTGGGACGCTATCATTCCTGGATTGTGAGTGATGATGATTTCCCTGTCGAGCTGGATATAACCGCCAGGGATGAAAACGGGTATATTATGGCACTGCAGCATAAAAAATTTGATGTGCAGGGAGTGCAGTTCCACCCGGAAAGTGTGCTGACACCTGAAGGGGAGACCATATTGAGAAACTGGTTAAGAATGTAAATGGTACATGAAGAAGATATTACAATATTTATTTGAGCACAAAACACTCAGCCGTTCGCAAGCCAAAGAAGTGCTGGTGAATATCGGGAAAGGCATTTATAACGAACATGAGGTAACGGCTTTTATGACGGTATACCTTATGCGCAGTATTACCATTGAAGAGCTGCAGGGCTTTCGGGAGGCTTTGCTGGAATTATGTGTGCCGGTAAAGCTGGAAGGTGGGGAACTGATCGATATTGTAGGTACGGGGGGCGACGGAAAGAATACATTCAATATTTCCACCTTATCGTGTTTCATTGTGGCAGGCACAGGACAAAAAGTGGCCAAGCATGGTAATTACGGAGCATCTTCCATCAGTGGAGCTTCCAATGTGATGGAGCAGTTGGGTTATACATTCAAAAACGATAATGATAAACTGAAAAGTGAAATTGAAAAGGCCGGTATTTGTTTTTTACATGCCCCGCTTTTTCACCCGGCATTAAAAACGGTGGGGCCTATTCGAAAAAACCTGGCCATGCGCACTTTCTTCAATATGCTGGGGCCGATGGTGAACCCTGCCAACCCCGCCTTTCAGTTGGTGGGTGTGTATAGCCTGGAAATGGCGAGGATATACAATTACCTTTTACAACTGAGCGGAAAAGCATTTACGATCATACACAGCCTGGACGGGTATGATGAAATTTCACTGACCAATGATACCAAAGTGATCACGAATGAAGGAGAAAGGATTATGACACCGGAACAATTGGGAAAAAGAACCGTTAGCTCCCGGGATATTCATGGCGGCCATAGTGTGGAGGAGGCAGCACGGATCTTCACCACTATTTTAAAAGGGGAGGGTAGCTGGGCGCAAAATGCCGTGGTGCTGGCCAATGCAGCCATGGCATTACATTGTACAGGTCGTTATACCAGCTATGATAGTGCCTACCAGGCAGCAGTAGAAAGTTTGGAAAGCGGGAAAGCAAATGAGGCATTGACAAAACTTTTACAACTTCAATAAGGATCACGGATGGATATTTTAGAAAAAATAGTAGCGCAAAAAAGAAAGGAGATCGAAAAATTCAAGCCGTTCAGCCCGGTGGAACGGTTTGAGAAAAAAGGTTTTTTCTGGGAGATCCCTAATCGTTCATTGGTACAGCGCTTATGGATGCCCGGTAGTACCGGTATCATTGCTGAGTTTAAAAGAAAAAGCCCGAGCAAGGGATGGTTTAAATCAAAAGAGCTGGAAGTGGAGCCGGTGGTGACAGCTTATAATAAAGAAGCGGCCGGTATATCTGTGCTCACCGACGATGATTTCTTTGGCGGTGATCTCGACGACCTGATCCAGGCAAAAGTGGTGACCGATATCCCCGTGTTGCGGAAAGATTTTATCATCGATCCCTGGCAGATCGCCGAATCCAAGGCTTTTGGTGCCGATGTGGTACTGCTGATCGCGGCCTGTCTTACACCGGCACAGGTTAAAGAATTTGCCTTGTATGCAAAAAGTATCGGGCTGGAATCGATACTCGAAATACATGGCGAAGAGGAATTGGGGCATCTCTGTGATGAAGTGAGCATGGTGGGCATCAATAACAGGAACCTGAAGACCTTTGATGTGGATATTCATACATCGCTGGAATTGGTCCAAAAAATACCTGCCGGGAAACCGGTGATCGCTGAAAGCGGCATTCAAAATGCCGAAACGATCGTAACTTTAAGAAAAGCCGGATTCAGGGGCTTCCTGATCGGGGAGAACTTTATGAAGGCTGATAACCCTGCGATTGCTTTTGCTGAATTTGTTCAACAATTAAAAGCAAAAGCACATGAAGCTTAAAGTATGCGGCAATATCTTGCCCGAACAGGTAAATGCACTGGATGAAATGGGTGTGCAGTTTGCCGGGTTCGTTTTTTATCCCTCCTCCTCGCGGTTTGCCGGTCAAAAGATCAGCCCGGAAAAAATGAAACAGATCAGGGGTAAGATAGCCCGGATCGGTGTGTTTGTGAATGCCCGGTATGATGAACTGATGCGTACCGTGGAAAATTACAGGCTCGATATGGTGCAGTTGAGTGGTGACGAGGATCCCCGCTATTGCGAAAGGATAGCAGACTATATTTCTGTCATCAAAGTATTCCGGCTGGCCGGGAAAGTGAATTTGGACCCGCTCACCATACCTTACAATCAGGTTTGCGATTTCTTTATGTTTGACACAGCAGGCACGGGTTATGGATCAACAGGTAAAAAATTTGACTGGGAGCTATTGGAAAAATCGCCACCTTCGAAACCCTATTTCTTAAGCGGCGGTATTGAAGCAGGAGATGTGGATCGTTTGAAGCAATTGGAAAAAGGACCTGCGGGAGCAAAATTATTTGCGGTGGATATCAATAGCCGGTTTGAAGTGAGTGCAGGGGTAAAGGATATTCAGAAAATTAGAGAATTTTTTAATAAACTAAACAGTTAAACTACTGACATGAACATTAAAGTTTGCGGGATCACTGAAATGAAACAGCTGCAGCAGCTGGATGGATTGGATATTGATTTTGCAGGGCTGATATTTTATAAAGAGTCACCCCGCTATATTGGGGATAAGATACCAAAGAAAGAATTGAAAAAAGCGGATTTTGATTTGAAGAAAGTAGGCGTGTTTGTCAATCCTGAAATGATCGATGTGCTGGATGCGATCGATGACTATGGACTGGATGTGGTGCAGTTGCACGGCGATGAAAGCACTGAAATGTGCGAAGACCTGGGCAGTGAAGTGGAAGTGATCAAAGCTTTCCGGGTACAGGATGGAGCAGATATTGATAAAATGGTGGCGAAATACGATGCCGTTTGTGATTATTATTTATTTGACACGGGTGGTTTGAAAGAAAATTTTGGAGGTACAGGAAAACAATTTGACTGGACCTTATTATCAAAAGCAAAGATCGAAAAGCCTTTCTTTTTAAGTGGAGGTATCAGCCTGGAAGATGCAGCACGGGTAAAAACGTTTAAACATCCTGATCTTTTTGGAGTGGATATCAACAGCAGGTTTGAAACGGCGCCGGGGGTAAAGGATATGAAGATGATTTTACAGTTTAAGCAGGCGATGAAATAAATGAATACAACGAAAACATATTCAAAGCCTGATAAACAAGGCTATTACGGTCATTTTGGTGGCGCCTATATTCCTGAGATGCTTCACCGGAATGTGGAAGAGCTGCGTTCAAAGTACCTGGAGATCATTTACGAGGATTCGTTTCAAAAAGAGTTTCAGCAATTGCTGAAGGATTATGTGGGAAGGCCTACTCCTTTATATTATGCAAACAGTTTAAGTGATCGTTTCCATACAAATATTTATTTGAAACGGGAAGATCTTTGTCATACCGGTGCGCATAAAATAAACAATACCATCGGACAAATATTGCTGGCACAGCGATTGGGCAAGAAAAGGATCATTGCAGAAACAGGGGCCGGGCAGCATGGTGTGGCCACGGCCACTGTATGTGCGTTGAAGGGAATGGAATGTATTGTATATATGGGGGAGAAGGATATCGAACGCCAGGCACCCAATGTGGCAAGAATGAAAATGCTGGGCGCCACTGTTATCCCCGCCACTTCGGGAAGTAAAACATTAAAAGATGCTACCAACGAAGCGATAAGGGACTGGATCAATCATCCCAACGATACACACTATATTATCGGTAGTGTGGTGGGGCCGCATCCATACCCGGATATGGTGGCCCGGTTTCAAAGTGTGATCAGCGAAGAGATAAAGAAACAATTGAAAGAAAAAACGGGCAGCGAACTGCCCACGCATATCATTGCTTGCGTGGGTGGAGGAAGTAATGCGGCGGGTGCTTTTTATCATTACCTGGATGAGTTAAATGTTCAGCTCATTGCCGTGGAAGCAGCAGGCCAGGGTGTTCATAGCGGTATGAGCGCTGCCACCACGCAGTTGGGTAAGCCCGGTATACTACACGGGAGTAAAAGCCTCCTGATGCAAACAGAAGATGGACAGGTGGTGGAGCCGCATAGTATTTCGGCGGGGTTGGATTACCCGGGTATCGGTCCACTGCATGCACATTTATTTGAATCCGGCAGGGCCAGATTCCTGAGTGCCACGGATGATGAATCGCTGAAAGCGGCCTTTGATCTGGCCAAACAGGAAGGCATCATCCCTGCACTGGAATCGGCACATGCGCTGCATGTATTGAATAAAATGGATTTCAAAAAAGATGACCAGGTGGTGATTTGCCTGAGCGGGAGAGGGGATAAGGACCTAAGTACTTATATGAGTAAATTATAAACACAGAGCGGCAGAGTTAAGGAGCTTCACAGAGAAATACGCTGTGTTACTTTGTGGTCTCTTTTTCTCTGTGTTGGAAAAATATGAGCCGAACCGAAAAAAAATTTAAGGAGAAAGGTCGTCACCTTCTCAACGTTTACTGCACAGCGGGGTACCCACTCCTGCATTCTACCGTTGAAGTAATGAAAGCATTACAGGAGCATGGAGCAGATATCATTGAACTCGGTATGCCCTATAGCGATCCATTGGCAGATGGGCCGGTGATACAGCATAGCAGTTCTGTAGCACTGGCCAATGGCATGACTATTAAAAAATTATTTGAGCAGTTGAAGGGTTTCCGCGAAACCATCCAAATCCCGGTTATACTTATGGGTTATATGAACCCGGTTCTGCAATATGGCTTTGAGAAATTCTGTGCAGATGCGGCCGCGGTGGGGATCGATGGTTTGATACTGCCCGACCTGCCCGAATATGAATTCGAAACGCATTACGGGACCATTATTGAAAATGCCGGGCTGGACTTTATCTTTCTTGTTACCCCCGAAACTTCCGGGGAGCGGGTAAAGAAACTGGACAGCCTCAGTACCGGATTCCTTTATGCGGTTTCTTCTTCTTCCACCACCGGCAGCGGGAATAAAGCGGTTGATGTGCGTCAATATCTCGAAAAACTCCAATCTATGAGTCTCAAAAATCCCGTATTAGTAGGGTTCGGGATAAAAGATAAAGCTTCCTTTGAGGCCATTTGTCAGCAGGCTGACGGAGCTATTATCGGCAGCGCCTATATTAAAGCGTTGGAAAACAGGGTGGATGTTAATGCAGCCACAAAATCCTTCCTTTCGTCCATATTGGGCTGAACGGGTTTCCTTTTCAACCTGTCTTTATCTAAATTTGTACATTATTTCATTGAACTGTATCTAATTGAGAACTTAAATGGCACTGATGAAAAAATTACTCCTGCTGATGTTACTGGCTCCCGTAGCTGTACTGGCACAAACAAAATCATTTACAATTGAGGGTAAACTGGATGGCTATGCGGATGGTACGGCTATCACCCTGTATAAGAATAATTCCCAGGAACCCTGGCTTAGTACCAAATTGCAAAAAGGAAAATTCTCGCTGAAAGAAAAGGTAGACGAACCGCTATTGTGCTTTCTGATCGTTGAAGGCGCTCCTAAATCCGCAGAGGTTTACGTGGAGAATGCTATCATTACTGTAAAAGGCAACAAAGCAAAACCAGAGACCTTTGAGGTCTCCGGCTCAAAGACACATAAAGATTTTTCTGACTTCACCAAAGTGTTTCTGCCGTTGGCCCAGCAATTGAATACACTGGCCGGCACAATCAATAATACCATGCCTGGTGTGGAAAGGGATAGTTTGATGAAAAATTATTACGGCCAGCAGGATAAACTACAAAAAGAGATCGACAAATTCGTGACAGCCAAGCCCAAATCGTTGGTAACGGCATTTGTGCTGAATGTTACCTATGGTTTCAAAGAGGATGTGGCATTACTGGAAAGCCGTTATAATAAACTGGATGCATCCGTAAAAAAGTCAGCTACCGGCAAACAATTAAAAGATTTCATTGCAGAGAACAAGATCGGTGCAGTGGGTACTGAAGCTATGGATTTTATACAACCCGACACAACAGGTACACCCGTTTCCTTGTCTTCTTTCCGTGGTAAATATGTATTGATCGACTTTTGGGCCAGCTGGTGCGGGCCCTGCCGCCAGGAGAACCCCAATGTAGTAGAGACCTTTAAAAAATTCAATAAAAAGAACTTTACCGTACTGGGTGTATCACTCGACAGGCCGGGACAAAAGGAAAAATGGCTGGAGGCGATCAAAACCGATAATCTCACCTGGGCGCATGTAAGCGATCTGCAGTTCTGGAATAATGCTGCGGCAAAATTATATCGGGTGCAAAGCATCCCACAAAACTTCCTGATCGATCCACAGGGTAAAATTGTAGCTAAGAATCTTCGTGGCCCTGATTTGGAAGCTAAATTGTGCGAGATACTGGGATGCAACTAACGCCATTGTTGCTGTTCTAATCTAAACCTCTTGCTTCTTTAGTTCTGTTACACCAGCAACAGCTATTCTTTCACTCCCATCAATTTACTCAACGACGACCAGTTCTTCTTTCGCTGAACTTCATATTCATTTAATTTTTGCTGGCGGCGGGTATCAGCATACTGGTCCATGAACTGTGCCTGTGTTTTCAGCCCTTTCAATACCTCAATAGCCTGATGCATATAGAGTGTATCAGTGGCACCCGTCAGTGTTTTTTGATCGATAAGAGCCTGCATCACTATCATCAAATTATCCATGGTCTTTATTTGTGCGGTCAACAGGTCGCTAACCGTAACGGCATCATAGGCATCATGACCAAATGCATCGCCAATGCTGCCGATAGTGGCATAGGTGTTGTACAAGGCAGCAGCAGAAAAGCTTCCAATAGCTTCGGTTAATTTCTTTTCCCTGTCTTCACAGGTTTGAGCCTGGCTAACTGCGGTCAGGCATAACAGGGAGCTAATAAAAATTATTTTCTTCATAAACGAGGTGATAAGCTGGCACAAAAATAAAGATCATCCTCAACAGGATGACCTTTATTAAATAAGCGTTGTCTGTTAGTTAATATCTTTCCCTGCTTTCAGCTTATCGATCAGGCCATTCACAAACGTTTTGCTGGCGCCATCCGGTGTCAGCGTTAGGGCCATATTCGCATATTTCAGCGCATTGGTATAATCGCCTAAACCGGAATAGCCCCGCGCCATACCCATGGCAGTAGTGTATTGATTCGGGAATTTGTCGTAGTTGGCCTTAAATACATCAAAGGCCAGCTTTGGCATCTTCAGTCCCAGCAATTGCCTGGCATACCCGTGCACTTCATTCATGTTTCCGAATACAATGGCTTTATCCATAACTGCTTTTGCCTCTTTTTCCTTTCCCATTTTCATTAAGATCTGAGCTTTTGTACTCCAGGCAGGAAAACTTTTATCACCCCCAAAACCGGTACTGGTGGCAGAATCGGCCCATAGCAAGGCTTCCTCTAAATTCACATTACGCTGCACACACCATTGTGCTGCCTGCTCCCAGCTCTGCCAGATGAAACCTTTTTCTGTTCTTAACTCCCTGCGAAATGATTCGATCTGTTCTTTTATATAATCCACTTCAATGGTAAAGGGGATGGATAATTTTTCCCATTGCAGTGCCACCGTAGCTGCATTTTCTTTTTCATTCATGAATTCATATTTCAGCCATTCCACGCTTTTGTCCAAGGCCAGTGGTTTCACCTTTACACGGAGAGCGTCTTCCTTATCATTATAAAAATAATGTCCCCAGGATGTGGAGTTTTTAGAGAAGATAAGCGTGCATTCATTGGGATCATAAGCGATAAAGAAGCCGTACTTACCTGCCGGTAATGACTGACCTTCCACTTTTACATCGGTGGAAAATTCAATCGTTGTGTTTTCATTGGAGCCTGCCCGCCAGGGTGCCGATTTGCTGTTCCCAAAACCGGGATCCGTAAAACCTGCCGGCACCAGTTGCCCCCATATCTTTCCTTCGCGACCTTTTACACCGGGGCGGTCATAATGGATCGTAACGTCGGTTATGCCTACCCGTTCGCTCACAGAAGCTTTTTTATTACCACCACTGGGTAATACAGTGAGTGGTATCTGGGCTTTTAGTCCAGTTAGTAAGCCTGTGACAATCAATACTGTAAATATTCTTTTCATATGCATATTTTGAAATGGAAAGCTAGGAAGCAATTGGTATTGTTTGTGAAGCTTTGTTACCAGTGAATGGTTGGCGGGATAAACTGCTCAGACAGGGGATATAAGGAGGGGCGGGGTTTTGAAAGCGACTTATTTCCTCAATTCAGGTGAAGGAATACTCAATTCAGGCCAATATCGTGTACAGACGGGCCTTGTTCTGGAAGAAAAACGTACCTTAAATTATTAAATCTTCACTGTTACGTTCAAAACCTTTGTTATGAAATTCTGGGTTGCCTGTTCACTCCTTTTCTTTTCCCTTCATGCATCTTCACAACTCATTAAAAATCCCGTCAGGGCCCTCAAGAATAAAGCAAAAAATGAAGTGGCGGAGACCAAGTATGAGGCAAGGCAGGAAGCAAGAAATAAAGCAAAGAATGAACTAAGTGGCTTTAAAACGGAGTTTGATTCCACCGATCTCGACTATGCCATACTGTTATCCGATAATTCTGGTCTTTTTGGGGGCCGTGGCCAGGGTGAGTTTGGCGCTAAATTCATCCGGCTGGCCGGAATAGCCCGGTCCTTATACCAGGATGCCGATCTCAGCACAGAAGAAAATGCACAATTGAACCTGCAGATGGCACAATCGGGCTATGCCATGGGCAAATTTGTATTCTCTGAAAGGAGGTTCAAAGCAGCGCAGGAATATTTCGAGAAGGGCGGTATGACCAACGACCTGGGCTATATCAAAACAATCTCGGGCCAGGGGCTTTTGTTTACCACTATGGGGCGTTTCAAACAGGCCGAAACGTATACACAGGAAGCTCTTGAAATGCGTCAAAAAAGGTATGGGGATACCAGTATGGGGCTCGCAGCCTCGTATAATAATGCAGCTGTTTTGCATTATAATGTGGGGCAGTATAATGAAGCGGAGAAAGAATTTGCCAGGTCTTTATCGATCATTCAGTACAACAAACTACATACCACCACGCCTTATGCATTAGTACTGAATAACCAGGCCATCCTGTTTCAATCCATCGGCCGGTACGAAGCGGCTGAGAAAAACCTGAAAGAAGCTTTGTCAATAGCCGGGCAATCGGAAATTTCCAAAGCCCGCAATCATTTGAAGTTCTTTTCGAACCTGGCATTATTATACCAGCAAATGGGGAAATATGATCAGGCTGAAGAAATATATCGCGGATTAGAGAAAAGGTTAACGAGGGGTAAACCTGAGTTTGCAAACCTGCTCAATAATGTAGCCATCCTCCTGCTTGTCATGAACCGGCATGAACGGATCGAAGGGTTATTAAAACAATCTGCAGAAATATATAAATCCAATCTCACAGAGAATAGTCCCGCCTACGCAAAAGTGATCAGTGACCTCGGTAATTTTTATCGATTTAAAGGACAGTATGCGGAAGCTGAACCCCTGTTGCAAAAAGCATTGCAAATACGTGCGGAAACACTGGGACCGGATCACCCGTTGTTTGTACAATCACAGGAAGACCTGGCGGTCCTTTACTGGAAGAAAAAAGATTTTGCCAACGCGGCCAAATTGTACCACGATATCATGGAGAAGTCGCTGGACTTTATCAATAAGTATTTTCCACCGATGAGTGAGGTGGAAAAGACTAAGTATTGGGATCTTTTATCGCCGCGGTTTGAACGTTTTTACAATTTCGCACTCGAAGCCAGGCAGGAAAACAGTGACCTGCTGCTCGACCTCTTTACTTATCGCATGGCTACCAAGGGCCTGTTGCTGAGCTCCACCCGAAAAGTAAGTGAAAGTATTTTGTCGGGTGATAATGAAGTGCTGATCCACGATTATATTTCCTGGATCGATAATAAAGAACAATTGACTAACCTGTATGGATACTCGAAGGAAGAGCTCAGGGAGCAGGGCGTGAATATCGATTCCCTCGAATCAGCCACCAATGCCATGGAAAAAAGATTGTCGGAGACCTCAAAGGAATTTGCACAATATTATTATACCACCAAGATCACCTATGCCCAGGTACAGCAACAGCTGAAAGCAGACGAAGCCCTGGTGGAGATCATCCGTCTCCGGGATTTTGATCAAACCTTTACGGATAGCTCCCGCTACCTGGGTTTGGTGGTAACGGGCGGAGGCCCTGCGCCTGAAGTAGTGGTGATGGAGAACGGGTATGATATGGAGAACAAAGTTTTCAAAACCTACCGGAAGTCCATGATATCAAAGGTGAATGACGAAAAGACCTATGATCATTTCTGGGCCAAACTGGAACCGGAACTAAAAGGGAAGAAAAAAGTTTATCTGTCATTGGATGGTATTTATAACCAGGTGAATATATATACACTGAAAAAAGCAGGAGGTGATTTCCTGATCAAACAATATGATATTGTGCTGTTAGGTAATGCAAGAGATATTGTAACGGATAACCAGGTGGCCTCAGGTGCGGGTAAAAAAGCCACGCTGATCGGGTTCCCGGAATATGCATCACCCAATATTCCTAAACTGCCTGCCACCAAAACAGAAGTGGACGGGATCAATAAATTATTGAAAGCTTCAGGCTACCAGGTATCCGAGTTATTGCAAAGAGAAGCATCAGAAAGTAATTTGAAATCCACCAAACAGGTATCTATTTTACATATTGCCACACATGGTTATTTCCTGCAGGATGTACAACGCACGGTTTGGCCCATTGGGGTGCATGCGGATTATGCCAGGGATAATGTGCTGCTGCGTTCAGGCCTGATGTTGTCCGGTGCCTCGGATGCGGAAAAAAACAATACCGGTCTTGATAATGCCAGCAACGGGATCATCACTTCCTATGAAGCCATGAACCTTGATCTGAAAGGGACCGACCTGGTGGTGCTGAGTGCCTGTGAAACTGGTTTAGGTGAAGTAAAAGCAGGAGAAGGAGTATATGGCCTGCAACGGGCTTTTTTAGTGGCGGGTGCCCGATCGCTGATCATGAGTTTATGGAAAGTGGACGATCTGGCCACGCAGCTGCTGATGAATAATTTTTATACCAACTGGACGAAAACAGGCGATATGCAAAAATCCTTTAAAGAAGCACAACTGCAATTGATGGCCCGGTATAAAGAACCTTATTATTGGGGGGCATTTGTACTGGTGGAGGATTAGTGGGTAGTTATAACAGGAAGTCAGTAGCCTGTATTGTTCCAGTAAATTATTTAATACCATATTCATGCGGGGAAGAACCCTTGTTGTCATACTTCTTATCCTGGCCGCTTTCTATTTTCTCAACCCGGATTATTCAAAACACCTGAAAAAATTGGGTATAACGGAGCAGCAGGCCATGGTGCGCAACCCCTCTTTGAATGCCAGTGATTCTAATAGTATCATGGGGCTGCGCTACGAGTATAACGATTTTTATGTATGCTCCAGTTTAACGGATAACCTCACTACGAAAACAGTTTCTGTCGGGGTATTGGGTTTTGTATTCAAACCATAAAGGCTGTCATGAGTAAAGCGATAACCGGTGAATATTATTTGCAGGGCATGCATGAAATGGCATCAGGGTTTTTATTGCGAGCAGATGGAAGTTTTCAGTTCTTCTTTAGTTATGGGGCGCTGGACAGGTTTGGATCAGGAAAATGGATGCAACAGGATGG
Organism: uncultured Chitinophaga sp.; assembly: GCA_964606155.1. GTDB lineage: Bacteria > Bacteroidota > Bacteroidia > Chitinophagales > Chitinophagaceae > JJ008. The sequence goes on from CAZSGD010000039.1 coordinate 23,685, forward strand.
CCGGGTAATATTGAATAGTGCGCCAAAGCCTGCCTCCGATTTTATTTTGATCAGTAGTTCGGCAACAGGCGATGACCACATTACCATACGGATGAAAGAGGCCAACCCGGTTCTGCTGAACCATGTTTTTTGCAGTTTAAAGAATGGCGGGGAAGGGAGCTGGCAACAAATGAACAGGGAAGGGGAACTGGTCCTTCCTCAACAACCCTTTACGCATATCTCATTGTTACTGGAATTTTGTGCGGAGAGATTTTCACAGGTCCCTATCCCCGATCCCGGGCATAATGAATTTGTTTTTGCATTCAAAGAGTCCATCATGGAAGTATTCTTCGAAAATTTTACTTTACAGAATAACGAAGAAGGATTGTATGGGGGGCATCCGTTAATGAACGGTCGGAAATTTGCTTACGTCAAAAATTGATTAAGGATTTCTTAGTAATTGGTAAACTGTTATCAGAACAATCAGCCCTAAAATGGAAATGTAGATCAGTTTGTTATACTTCGCCAGCCAGTTAGGCAGGTAAATATCAAAATTATCCCTGGTGGAGTCAGAGTATTTTCGGGCGATAATAGTAAGCGGGCAAAAGAACCGGAATATCCATAAAACAATTCCTTCCACTACAAATAAACCGTACCCGATCCATAACCATTTATCCAGTTTGTTATTCAGTACGGCATACAGCATATAAAAAATAACCACATTGAAGAAGATCCAGATGATCGTGTGAATGATCCTGATCGCCCTGAGTTTGCTTAAGCTGGTCATGAGAATGTGAACTTAAAAGTAAAACCCTTCCGGGTTGATGACCTGGTCATGTTCTCTCCATGATATTCGTCAGCCGCCCTTATCTACTGTATGCTGTCTACTGGCTGTTACCACTGTCTACTTTTCCCTTTTACTTACCCTCCCCCAACTGCCTTTTATACAACTGAACCACATTTTCATAACCCAGGTACAAAGCATCACAGATCAATGCATGGCCGATACTTACTTCATCCAGCCAGGGAATATTTTGTTTCAGGTATTTTAAATTGCGGAGATCGAGATCGTGACCGGCGTTCAGCCCTATGCCTGCATCCTTTGCGGTTATAGCTGCAGCTACATAGGGCCCCACCGCCAATTCTTTATTTCCTGTTTCAAATTGCCTGGCATATCCTTCGGTGTACAATTCAATGCGGTCTGTTCCTGTGGCAGCAGCGCCTTTTACCATTTCTATCACGGGATCTACGAATAGGGATACACGGATACCTGCTTTTTTAAACACGCTGATCATGTCACGCAGGTAGTCTTTATTCTTAATAGTATCCCATCCATGGTCGGAGGTCAGTTGTCCCAATGTATCTGGCACCAATGTTACCTGGTCGGGTTTTGTTTCCAGCACCAGGTCCACGAATTTTTGTTCCCTGCAATTACCTTCTATATTGAACTCCGTGGTGATGATCTTTTTGATCTGGCGGACATCTTCATACCGGATATGACGTTCATCAGGCCGGGGATGCACGGTTACCCCATCTGCGCCAAAGCGCTGCGCATCGATGGCTGCTTTTACCACATCGGGATTATTGCCGCCACGGGAATTGCGCAGCGTAGCAAACTTGTTGATATTAACGGAGAGTTTTGTCATGCTTCAAAGATACAAAGCCAGGCAGGAATCAATAGTATCAGAACCCAGTGAAATCATATGCATCAGATTCCATGTATACCTGTAGCTAATCAGCGCAATCAGCGCAATCAGTGGTCTTTATTACACAAAAGGGTGATTTTAAATCCCGGGGTCGCTCACTACTTTTAATCTAAATATTCTGCAATGAAAACTATCACCCTGTTCACAGTGCTGTTGCTGTCAATGATAACATTGCAGGCGCAGCCGTTTACCCTCGATCCGGCCATTCAGCCGGTGGACCTTGCATTACATCCCTTTGCACCCAAGGATAAACCGGTTCAAAAAGGAAGGATCAGCCTTACTAAAGTAAACCAGGTAAAAGACACTCTTTTTTATGTGGTACAGGGAGCGAGCATCTTTTCGCCGGTATATGTGGGTGTCAATTCTTTTGACCCGGCCAATAAGGTAACCATTCAGGTGAGTAAGATGAACTGGAAAAACGCAGACAGAAGAGGGACCACTGATGAAAAAGGACATTGGCATGCCACTTTCAAAACGGAGAATGATTTTGGCATCATGGTCATCCCGGAAAAAAAACCCACGAAATATACTTTGATGGTGTGGGTGGGTGATGAAGCGAAGTTTGAGTTACCGGCTGTATTTCAAAATGGTAAGGATGCCGGAGAAAAGACAAGCGGCCCCAAAGCGAAAGGGGGTATGTCCACCGTTCTCTATGTGGTGATCGGGGTACTGGCCCTGGCCGTTATATTTTTATTTCTAAAACTTAAAAACCGTAAGCCATGAAAAATATCAAACAATACATCCTGTTCGCAGCCTGCCCAATACTGATGGGTACTGCCGCATTTGCCCAACCCGGTGCAGATGAAATTATACAGGCCACAGAAGATGCCATTGAAGCATTGGAAAACGGGTTTGGTGATATGGAAGGATTTGAAGGAGGTGTATCCCCGGCCATTGAGGCCTTTGAAGGTGCTATGGATGGTGTGTCAGACGCTTTAGAGTTATATGATGCCATGCAGGCGCTGGATAATAACGAATGTGTTCCTGATTTTACCACACCGGCAGAAGCGATGATGCCGTCGGGTTGTGCCGGCGATCCTGGTTGCGCCAGTTGTTACCAGGGCCCTATTGGCAACATGAATACCGTACGCCGGAGCCTTTCCCGCATGAGTTGTATCTATCATAATACCAAACGTTTTACGGAAGCAGCTATTTCCTTTGGCGACAATGTTTCGGGAATACATGGTGTAATGGGGCTGGCCTGGCAAAACGAACGAAGGGGTATTGAACAGGCACTGATCGACTTTGAGCGTACCTATGATAATAAGTACAAAGACCTGATGGTATCCCTGCAAAATTCACTGAATGCCATCAGCCGCTGTGAGGCACAGCATGGGATGGAAAACTGGTACCAGCGGTTTGGCTTTATGTACTTTGAAATGATGAAAGAAAAATACAAGCGAACCGACTGATCATAATTCTTTCCAGGTATGATCAGCGAGTAATTGTACTGCTGCTACAAATCTTTTAAAGGGGCCTGAAGGGCCCCATTCTTTTGGACTCACCAGTGAAAGAATGAAGCTGTCATCCTTTTTTTCGTAGAGATAATAGGTCTGCCCGATATTCGGTTTGAAAGAAAGACTGGCGCCATAGATCGTCATCGACAGTTCCTTTCTTTTTTGTATCTCATGCGCCTGCAAGGCCAGCAGTTCTATCTGTTTGCGGATCTGCTCCAGTTGCATATTGGTCTGCTCTTCCATGGCCGTTAAAGCCTTGTGCTTGATCAATCCTTCCTCGTTATGTTTGATCACAGCACCGGCTACCGAAGCCGAGTAGGGAAGTACACTCAGTTGTTTATGATAGATCTCTGTATTCGTATAGGCATTTCCGTCATCTTTATAGCCCTGTTGAGTGATCTTCATATAACCATTGGGCAGTATCTCGTGAAGTACATGTAAGGCCACTTCCCCCTTTTTGTAAAAATGGATCTCAAAGCTGATGCCATCCGGAAAAACAACCTGCACTTTATCGGCAAGCTCATGATTACCGAAATCATTGAGGGCCCCATCTGCCTCAATTTTATAACTGGAAGAAAATCCCTGGTTTTCCAGGCTCACCCAATTATGATGGATGACAAGTTCTTTCTTGTCAGGAACGGCTTCTATTTTGTAAATGCCGCTCTTGGGCCGATCGCCCGATTCATAAGTACATTTTTCAGGGAATAATTGCCATGAAGCAAGGAAATTATAGGCTTGTACCATACATGGTGTCAGAAAATTGACCTGTACCGGCAGGCCAATTATACAAAGATTTGATTTTCCCCTGACATGACAAAGAATAATATTTTTTAGCCAGCTTTTTATGGGAAAAGGGCACAGCTGTTATTCATACTTTAACATTCGATAGCTGTTTAATTCATTTATCTTAGTAGAGGATTGTAAAAGAAGATGAAAACCTATTTCGGCACCTATTATCAAACACATGGCGGACAGGCAGAAGAAGCCAGTGTGCTGGTATTCGATAAAAAAATAAGCATTGGATACCGGGCTGCGGCTGGAAATACAATAACAGTGCAATGGCCTGTGAAAGAACTGGAAGTATCTTTCGATTACCCCACACAAAGCACCAGGATAAAATATAAAGACCAGCCTGTTGCCGAATTACTGATCGGCGGTCGCGAAGCTGGTGAATATATCCGGGAATTACAAGACGAACTTCAAAAGCCCTGGTATCGGAAAAGCGGGGCCAAAGAATGGTCCCGTAACCTTTCTTTGCTGGTGGGTGTGCTGGGAGTACTGGTTTTACTGTACCTGTTGTTCGTACCCTGGCTATCAGAAAAACTGGCTTCCCGGGTTTCGGTAAAAACAGAAGAACAATTGGGAGAGTCGGTCTATGGCGCCATGGGATTGAGTGCCCGGGAAGATTCGGCCCATAGTTTATTGCTGAATGAATTTTTTGCCGCCATGGAAGTACCCTCGGCTTATCGCATAAAGATCACTGTTATCAATGAGAATGTGGTCAATGCCTTTGCCTTGCCCGGTGGCAGGATCGTGGTGTATAGTGCGTTGCTGAAACAAATAAAATCTTACCCGGAGTTGGCGGCCCTGCTAAGTCATGAGTTCACCCATGTAAATAACAAACATGCCACCAAATCCATCTTCCGGCAGCTGGGTTCCAAAGTATTCCTGGGCCTCCTGTTTGGCCGGTTTGGCAGCGTTACCAATGTATTGATCGATCATGCCGATAACCTTAAGTCGCTCCGGTATTCCCGCAAGCTGGAGAAAGAAGCCGATATGGAAGGACTTGGTTTACTGATGCAGCGGAAGATAGACCCCCGGGGATTTGCCGACCTCTTTCATCACATGAAAGCAGCTGCTCCCGCGAACAGCCTGCCGGAAATTTTGGAAAGCCACCCGGATATTGATAAAAGAGTAGCTTATATTAAGAAAGCGGCCGGTCATGCGGTGGTGGAGGAAGATGCTTTATTAAAGACTATTTTTGAACAAATAAAATGAATCATCAGATGTTACTGACAACAACCAGCACTATTGAAGGAAGACCGGTACATGAGTATATCGGTATTGTAAATGCACAAAGTATTATCGGCGCCAATATCTTCAAAGATATTTTTGCAGGCCTGCGGGATGTATTTGGAGGCCGCAGTAAAACCTATGAGAAAGTGCTGGAGCAGGCCAAGGAAGATGCCCTCCGGGAATTATCTGAAAAAGCACAGTCGATGGGCGCTAATGCGATCATTGGCGTGGACCTTGACTTTGAAACTGTGGGTAGTGGCGGCAGCATGCTCATGGTGATCGCATCCGGAACTGCGGTCAGGATATAAATGATATACTCATGAAAAAATTATTCTTATTGTTCTGGCTGGCAGCCATGATGACCGGCCATGCTCAGCCACCGCCTGCATCGGCAGATGATGTTTTGAAAAAAGCCTGTGCTATTGCTGGAAAGGAAAATAAAAAGGTGATGATCATCTTTCATGCTTCCTGGTGTGGATGGTGCCATAAAATGGATACCAGTATGAACGATCCATCTGTCAAAAAATTCTTTGATGACAATTTCGTAGTCCGCCATTTAGTGGTAAATGAATCCGGTGAAAAAAAGAAACTGGAGAATCCCGGGGCGGAGGAAATGAAAAAGGAATATAACGGGAACGAAATGGGAATACCTTACTGGCTGATCTTTGATAAAGATGCTAAGCTTTTAGCCGATGCACGTATGCGCAAGGAAGGGCAGGGCCCGAATGAAGGAGACAACTGTGGCTGCCCGGCCACTAAAAATGAAGTGGAGTATTTTATCAAAGTACTCCGGGCAACCACGGAGCTGAACGAAGATCAGCTCCAACTAATTGAAAAACGCTTCAGGAGAAATGAATAAGCAGGAGCTCAGGACCATTTTCTTACTTCTTCATCCAATGCCTGGCGAAGATTGTTCTTATTGCTGATAACCCATTCTGGTAAGCTGGTGGCCAGGATCTCCCACTCACTATTCGCATTGGGCCTTGTCATCTGAAAGAAAACCCTGTCACCACGGTCATTACTCACATTCACCGAAAATTTTTCTTCATCGGGACTCTTTAATTTTCTGAAATTAAATTCCCGGAGCCTTTCACCGGTCTTCACTAACAGGGAGAACTGTACGGCCTTAACAAATTCAATATGCATGGGCGATCCATTTTGCCGATTTATAACACAATAAACATGCTAACTATGCTTTATCGGCGAACAAAAGTTATTCACAAAAAACATTAACAATTACGAGGGAAAATGGAACGATCGATCATCGTATCAGCGTTACCGTTCCTTTCAGGAAATAGGCTTTGCCTGTATAATCCGTGGCCTGTACCAGCCAGGCAAAACTACCGGTGTTTTGTTCCTTTCCTCCTATGCGGCCATCCCATCCATGCCCGTTGGTGCGGGTGCTGAATACCAGTTGCCCCCAGCGATTATAGACCTGGAAGCCTTCGATGCTTTTCATGCCCACGGCTATAGGGCGAAGAACATCATTCCGGCCGTCGTTATTAGGAGTAAAGGCGGTGGGCACAAACACAGTGGGACCTGTTTTATATATTTTTACCAGCAGGTAGGCTGAATCCTTACAACCTTCCATGCTAAAACCTACTACTTTGTATTGTATCCTGTCTTCCGAAACAGTATTGAACAAAGCTACCGGGTTAGGAATTTGGGTAGCCGAAAGGTATGCCGGGGGTGACCATTGATAGGTGTTACCTCCTGTGGCAAGCAGTTGAAGCGGCTGGTTGATCACCACAGCTGTATCGGCCCCGGCCGATACATTCATCTTTGGCAGCACCACAATATGCACCGTATCCCGTCCGGGTTTGGGGCATCCCTTATTGTCGTAGGTGGTCAGTATAAAATCAGTACTGCGCGGTGGGGATGCAATGGGATTTAAAATGGTGGCATCATTGAGAAATGCAGCTGGCGACCATGACCAGCTGATACCATTCACCGTTCCGTTAAGCCGGGTGGATGTATTATAACAAATATCCTGGTCTTCCCCCGCATTGGCCACCGGATAGGGTATAGTAAAGACACGGATACTTTTTGTATCGGAACAACCACCAATGATGGCTGTAACCTGGTAAGTGGTTGTATTTACAGTGAACACCATTGGGTTTTGAACAGTGGGATCTATGATCTGTGCAGCTGGTGCCCATACATATTGAAGACCATCCGATACCACCCGTAATTGAATAGTATCACCCCGGCAAATAGTGGTATCATTCATCATCAGCAGGGTTACATGGTCCACCACTCTCACCGTCACCGAATCCCTGTTCTTACAGCCGTTATCGTCGAGGTCCACATAATATTTGGTGGTAACAGGTGGTGATACAACAGGCGTGGCTGTATTGGGGTTGAGAATATTTACCAGGGGTGACCAGCTAAATAATCCTGAGCCGCTTGCTTCCAGCATCAGCACATCATTCAGGCAAATCAAGGTATCCCTGAATTTTAAACTGATCGGCGGTTTTTCCACGATGTTCACATTCTTGTAAATGGTATCCCGGCATCCACGGCTATCGGTGGCGATCAACCGGACATTTTTAGTTCCCAGCGAGGGATAGGTGTATTGGGGATGCTGCGTGGTGGATATATCATTCACCGTACCGGGTTCACCAAAATCCCATGACCAGGTGGCGGGTGTTCCATATACTGAAGTGGTCAGGTCGGTGAATAAAGTGGGTTTGGTTATACAAATACCGGCAAAACTAAAATCGGGTACAAATCCGGGGAACACACGAACGATAGCGGTAGTGGAATCGGTGCAGGATTGATTCCGGTTGATCACGAGTTTGATGGTATAATTGCCGATGGAGGGAAATGTGTAGGTGGTAACCGGGGCAGTAGAAGTAAATAGTATGGTACCGGATGCATCTGTAAATTCCCAGTAAGTGGTTACGATCAGCGGGCTGTTTGACAAATTGCTGATCGTCATGGTTTGTGTGTTCTTGCATAATGAATACTCAGGCAGCAGGGAGGCAGAAGCCACATCACAATCGGCAATATTGATCTGGATATCTTTCCGTTGCCTTGCAATCACTATTCCATTGCGTACTTCTTCCACGCAAACTGTAACTACATAAAACCCCGCCCCGGGGGCCACACCTGTAATAAGCCCCGTTGTGGGGTGTACCTGAACGGCGATACCTAAAGGGGCTGAGCCATCGAACTGGGGCAGAAAATAAGGAACTGAAGGAAAAGGTGGCGGGCCAGTAGGTTCAGGAGTTCCTCCCGAACCGCCGGTGCTGGCATAGGCTTCACAAAATGAATACCGTAGTTCATCGCTGCTGTTCGGGTCCTGTGCTGCAAAGCTGTACGAAAACTCATTATTAGCGCAAACCACCACCAGGTCGCTACCGGTGAATTTTGCACTATGATTATCGGGGGCTGAAGATAGGGCAAGGGTGCCTGGTATTTCGGCGGTGTAAGTGGCGCCTATATTGCCGGAGGGGCTGAGGTTATTGATACCATTGATACGGAAATTAACCTGGCTGGCCATCACATATCCTTGTGCAGAAGCCGGAAGGGAAACTACAAAATTGTAATATGCCACATCATAACAAACACTGGGTGGATTAGTGATACAGGGGTCGGGGTTGGTAATGGCTATATTCTCCGTGCTGGCGATCTGTACATTCAGATCAAACATACGGGCCAGGTTTGTTTTATCGAATACAGAGATGATGGCCGGGTTCGGGAACTGGCGTCCGCTATTGCAGCGCTGGAATAATTTCAGGGTCACCGAATACGTGTACACATTACCGTTTACCCCCGTCAATGTATAATACATTTCTCCTCCTGTAATGTGGCTGGCCATGCTGGTAAGCGAAAAGACAAAGCAGAATAGTGAGATGGTGATCAGTCTTTTCATATGCCCACTCCCCGCATGGTTTATCCCGGGGAGGGCCATGCTTCTTAAAGTTAAGGATATAATCGGTTGACCGGAAAAAGGAGTTGCCGGATTCCGGACCTGTTTTAAAGATTAAAATGCCGGGAAAACGGTAAAATACGAAACCATTGGCCGGGGGGAGGAGGGATCAGTGCTGTAACCCGGTTCAAGTGCCTGGCAAATAAGTGTTTTACTTTCTATCGGGGTGGAATTGCAACCCCGGCGGGGGTTTAACAATCTTTCATCCGTTTTCCCGGTCGGAATATTTATTTTTAATCAATAATCCATTGTATATGAAATATTGGCTGGCCCTTATAGTAATAGCTCCTTTTTTTGCCATAGCGCAGGACTGTAAACTGCATAAAGAAACTGATCCTTATACGAAGGAAACAAAACTATCCACCGGGTTCATTTATTTAAATGGCGGTTCTGTTACTATCGATGCTGACAGCAAGGAGATCGATATACTTTTTTCTGTTGAAGGCTCGGATAAATGTTATGATAACAACTCCACTGCTGAGATCATATTTGAGGGGATCAAATCCAAAAGCAGTACCCGCAATGGCGGAACCATGAACTGCGAAGGATTATTTCATTTTATCTTTCGCAACAGTAAATCAACTCCCACCACTTTGTTGCAAAGAATGTGTACCAAAAAAATCACACAGATCGTATTTACCAGCAACGATAAGAAGCAAACCAAGACCACTGTTACCATCAACCCCGAAGACCAGGAAAACCTGATGAACCTGGCCAATTGCCTGGTGAATGAAGCCAGGGCCCTGATCAAATAATGGGGGGTAGCAGAAACACTTAGCCGCATTTGAATAAACTGCTGAATGGGGGAAAAAAAGCCGGCCCCGGGGTTCATGTAACGGGTACACGGTATAGATTTGTATAGCGAAGCAGAATTCCAGGTCCCTGCCTGTTGTTATTTATTAATCAGCTAAATATCGCCCTATGAAAACAGTGAAAAACTTAACGGATTTTATTCAAACGAAGGTGTCCCTGCAACAGTTTATCAACAGGCTTATTGGCAGCTACATGCCGCAGGCCCTCAGCCATCAAACCAGGCTGGTGAATGAAGTAAGCAGTGATATTTACATTGACACTAACAACCTTCCCCTCGTGGCGGTGATCACCGAACTGGTGGCGACTGTAGTAGCCAATTCACATCATGGCCGTATTCATATTTCAGCTGAAAAATTCAGTGACCAGGTAAATATTATTATCCAGGAGCGTAATAACTATAATGGATATGCGCTGGCCTTCAGCGTAGGTTCCATTGAGCCGGAAGCCATTGAGCTGGGCGGACATATCTCAATCACAGGCCCTCAGAAAAAAATAGCCACTATCTCATTCAGTTTCCCGGTG
>CAZSGD010000039.1:34211-36478 GCA_964606155.1 uncultured Chitinophaga sp.
TATAGTCATGAAAAAACCCGGTATGCATTGCATACCGGGTTTTTTTATTGCGACAGTTTTATTAATACCTGTAATGCTCCGGTTTGAACGGACCGTTATTGGTGATACCGAGGTATTCAGCTTGTGCACTGGTCAGTACATCCAGTTCCACACCGATCTTGGCGAGGTGCAAACGGGCCACTTTCTCATCCAGGTGCTTGGGCAACACATAAACTTTGTTCTCGTAATTCTTGTGGTTAGCCCACAATTCAATCTGTGCCAGTGTTTGGTTAGAGAAAGAGTTACTCATTACAAAGGAAGGGTGACCGGTGGCACAGCCCAGGTTTACCAGGCGGCCTTCTGCCAGCAGGATGATATCCTTGCCATTCACATTATAAATATCCACCTGCGGCTTAATGGTATCTTTCGTGTTACCATAATTTTTATTCAGCCATGCTACATCGATCTCAATATCAAAGTGACCGATATTACAAACGATGGTCTTATCCTTCATCAGTTTGAAATGTTCACCGGTGATCAGGTCGCGGCAACCGGAAGCGGTAACAACAATATCAGCTTCTTTCACTGCATCGATCATCTTCTTTACTTCAAATCCGTCCATAGCAGCCTGCAGGGCACAAATGGGATCGATCTCCGTAACGATCACACGGCAGCCGGCACCTTTTAAGGAAGCAGCGGAACCTTTACCCACATCACCGTAACCACCCACTACGGCCACTTTGCCCGCCATCATCACATCGGTGGCGCGGCGGATAGAATCCACCAGTGATTCTTTACATCCGTATTTATTATCGAATTTAGATTTGGTAACAGAATCATTTACATTGATAGCAGGCATGGGCAATGTACCTTTTGCCACTCTTTCATATAAACGGAGCACACCAGTTGTTGTTTCTTCAGAAATGCCTTTTACATGCTGTACCAGTTCAGGATAAGTATCCAGCACCATATTGGTCAGGTCACCGCCGTCATCCAGTATCATGTTCAGCGGTTTGTCTTTTCCACCAAAGAACAGTGTTTGCTCAATACACCAGTCAGCTTCTTCCTGGGTTTGTCCTTTCCATGCAAATACGCCAATACCGGCAGCGGCAATAGCAGCAGCGGCATGGTCTTGTGTGGAGAAGATATTGCAGGAACTCCATTTTACTTCAGCGCCCAGGGCCACCAGCGTTTCAATCAGCACGGCAGTCTGGATGGTCATGTGCAAACACCCGGCCACTCTGGCACCTTTCAGGGGTTGTGAAGGGCCATATTCAGCACGGATTGACATCAGTCCGGGCATTTCTGCCTCGGCGAGACGGATCTCTTTACGTCCCCATTCTGCAAGGGAAATATCAGCCACTTTGTAAGGAAGGCTAAAGTCAATGGATTTGGTTGTTGTAGACATTATTAAACTTTTTATTTTGCCGGCAAAGGTAATGTTTATACCCCAATTTACCTGCTCCTGTAGAGCTTTAAACCACCATTTTAAGTGGGTTTACGAACAATTAATACCGGTTTTTTTACCGAAAAGAGGTCTTACTTTTGAATTCTATAACTGTAGCGTATGTACTCGTATGATACTGTGTCGCAGGCCATCGCCGGATTGAAAAATCGGGGATTTACGATGGACTTCAATTTAGATGAGAATTGCCTGGTTTGTAACGAGGCCCGGTTCAATGTGGATGATTTTGAGATCGTGGAAGTGTACCGTTTCGAGGGCGATTCCGACCCCGATGATGAGTCGGTGGTGTATGGAATTCAATCGAATAAGGGCCAAAAAGGAGTGCTGGTGAACGGCTATGGCATTTCTGCCGAGCCGATGGGTGCCGAAATGGCCAAAAAACTCAGCATCCACAGGAACTAATTGACCCTGTTTTTGCGTTTAATATCCTGTGAAGGCTTAAAAACCGTCAGATGAAAACTATTATCAATACCCTTTTGACAGGCTTTCTCCTGTTTGCACCGGTATCCCTGTTGGCCCAACAGGATAGCATCAGGCTGTTATGCCCGATGAACAATGCAGTGCTGGTTAAGTCACCCAAACAGCCCATGTTTTTTGATACGCCTGAAATGTCGGTGGTACTCAGCAGTCCAACGGATAGTCTTGTCTTATCCTGCTACAATGCCCAGGTAACCAATATAGAAACGGATGAAGATGGAAAATTTGGTGTGGTACTATTTTGCAAATACAAGAACAAAGATTACTATTTCTGGTATACCGGTTTGTCAAAACTCAATGTAAGGCGGCTGGATAAAATCAAAGCCGGGCAAACCATCGGGTATAT
>CAZSGD010000040.1:0-28334 GCA_964606155.1 uncultured Chitinophaga sp.
TTCAGCGCCTTTTTAATGCTGTATTCGCTTACCTGTTTTTGCTTCAGCTCGTATTTGATCTTCACTTTTCCCCATTGCTTCATCCTCCACTTACCTCCGGCAAAAGCCAGGGCAAACCGCTCTTCGTTCAGGTATTTTTCTTCAATCAATGCAGCAATGATCTCGTCATGGTCCCTTTTCCACACACCTAACTGGTAAAGTTTTTCTTTTACTTCACTATGGCAACGCTCCTGGTAAGCGCAGTAATGTTTGAGCTTTTGAAGAGCTTGCTCTTTGGTCAATTGTTTTTTGTACATCCCGCTATTCCTCTAAACGTTCCGTGCAGCTATATTCCTTTTTCAACAGATCATCATAGCGATCCGCATTTTGAAAAAGGTTCCGGAATGATTCCACACCCGCATCGCGGGTAAGGTCAAGGTCATAAATAATACGGCTGAGAACAATGTTTTGCTTCACGCAACTCAGCACCAATCCCTGTGTGCGGTAGTTTTCCTGCAATAAGAACTGGTACAGTGGTTTGATCTTCGTTGGATCTGATGGCATCTGGCAGAGATAGGCATCACCCGCTATGAAAAAATTTTCCGCATTATAGGTTATTTTAATTTTCGCTGATCCTTCTTTCACGCTCCAGTTATTCACCCCCTCCCTGGCCAGCCTCACATCTTTCCCCAGCTCTCTCAGTACGTCTTCTATTGTTTTTGCCACGCCGGTGGGCTCGGCTTCTTTTTCGGGCACCTCCGGCAGTTTTACTTCGGTGCCACAGTTAGGACAGTATTTCTTTGAATCAATGGTGCTTTGTGTTACCAGGTAGCCACAGCTAAAACACCGGGTGGAGGCTACGCCCCTGCTGGTCACATACATCTGTAACGCCTCCCGCAGGTATAATACAGGTAAAGCAAATCCCAGGTTATCCCCTCCCCGAATGATGAAAGAATTTACGCCAATCACCTCACCCTTCATATTCACCAGCGGCCCGCCGCTGTTGCCGGGGTTGATCGCTGCATCGATCTGGATGAATTTTAAGCCGTCCCGAATGCGGTCCACTTTGGATATCACTCCCTGCGTGGCGGTATAATTCAATCCATAAGGATGGCCGATAGCCACTACTGCATCTCCATCCTTCATCTCCTCATAGCGGCCCAGGTGCACATCGGACAGTTCAATATTTTTAGGCGCTTCCAAAAAAGCCAGGTCATGCTTGCGGTCGGTATACCATACCCTGGTCAGGGCTTTATCAAATGATTTGCCCGCTATCGTTACTTCTGCGTTATCGGCCACCACATGGTCATTGGTCACGATCAGGTCAAACTCCTTCACATAAAACCCCGTACCCGTTCCCCCCGGTGTGGCGATCTGGATAATCGCTTTCTGGTATTTTTCTATTATTTGCTGTGAATCCATACTATTAGTTTGCGGTTTATAGTTTATTGTTTTTAGTTGTTCCCCTACCCGGTTTCCCTCCCTGTTTCAGTCTTACCGCTTTAGGGTAAACCATAAACTAAAAACTTCAAACGATAAACTTATTTGGGTTCCATATTTAAGAATTCCATCTCATTCGTAAACGACAGATCAAAGTTGACAAGACTATCAAACCGGAGGTTCTGTGCTTTAAAATCCATCAGGGGATACTTCTCTTTCCACCTGGTTTGTATTTGCTTTATCTCTTCGATGATCTCTTCTCCGTAAAATTTATTTTTTACCGTATCATATAATGCATTTTTATAGCCCAGCGCAGCAAAAAAATCGGGGTAGTTCACCCGCATAAAAATATGGAACAGCTCGGTGATCGCCCTGGGTAAACTATGAGAGTACTGGCAATATGAAATCCCGTATTCAGCAATCTGCGCGGCAATAAATGGATGGTTGTTATCACGATACCAGGCCATGTTCTGGTTAGAGGCATGAATGGAATCGGCAACGGTTTTATACGGTTGCGGCGCCACAATGGAAAATGTATGCCTGGAGCGGAGGAGGTATTTAAAGACTTCTTCCTTAGGTGTGTTCCGTAGTTTTTTAAACTCTTCTGCCATGTCGCGGTTTTTATCCGTGACGGGCTTTTCGTCCTTTTTAAAATAAATACCTCCGATTTTTTCCAGGTCGTTCAGCAATTTTCCCTCCGGCGTGATCATGTAATCGATACGATAGATCAGCGTTAACAGCATATAAGCAATGCCTCCGGAAAACTTGTCAGCATCCAGCACCGCAATGGCGTCCAGCGTTTGCTGGATCCATTTTTGAAAATATTCATACTTCACTTCTTTCTCCTGTTGCATCATGGGCAGTAAATGATCGCTGTCGGCGATCTGCAAAGAAGAAAAATCCTGTACCAGCAGGTCATCCTGTTTATCTCCCTTGGTGGCAAGTTCTTTTAGCCCATAATACATTTTACTGGGGCTGGCTGTTTCAATATCGCTATCAAAGCGCATACACAATCGGTCCGTATCCAGCGCAAACCGGCTGTAGTACAAACTAAAATTCATTTCCAGCAGCCTCCTCATCACCGGCACAGCCGGTTGTGGCATCCGGGCCAATGTTACTTCGGCCTGTACATGCTCTTTGGTAAAATTGCCCCTTACGATCTTGGACCCCTGGTAAAACTCGAAGCGGCCTTCCGCACCATTTCTTTCATATACCACATTTTGCATAGAATCATCCCGCAGGTATTCAAAAAAAGCATCCATGCTTTCGGGGTATTTTTTTTCCTTGAAAAGATTATCCGCATCTGTCCAGCGGTTCACTTTGGCCACAGGTTTATTGTTATCAGAATAACGGCCAAAGGGGATATCAGGGCCTGGCGCTGTTTCTTCCTTTTTCTTTCCTCTTCCAAATAGTTTATCAAACATACGGTTGGGCTTTGCGAAATGGCAAGATACTAAGAAAGCCGGGACGTTCAACTGGCTATAAAACCGGGTGTTTTTTACAGGTTATACCCACTTTTTGACCGATTCCCACATTAGACCGCCAGTAATGCACGGCCCTCGGTAAAGTATTGGCTGTAAAGCAAAAATCAGTAGTTTCGCCACAAACCAATAATACGATGAAGTTTATTGCCTCTTCTTCTTCCCTGCTGAAACAACTGCAACATATTGCCGGCGTTATCAACGCCAATACGGTGCTTCCCATTCTCGAAGATTTTTTATTTGAAGTGGAAAAGAATAAACTCACCGTGGTGGCTACCGACCTGGAAACGGTACTGCGTGTACAACTGGATATTGAAGCCAAAGACAGTGGAAAAGTCTGTATACCCGCCCGTATCCTGATGGATTCTCTAAAGAATATTCCTGATCAGCCTCTTACATTCAACATTGATAAAAATTTTGGCATCGAGATCACCAGCGACAACGGAAAGTATAAAGTAATGGGAGAGAATCCCGACAATTTCCCTAAAGAACCCGCCGCAGACGATACCACTTCGTTTACCATGACCGCCACCTCCCTGGTAACGGCGATCAGCAAAACCCTCTTTGCCACCAGCAATGATGATCTTCGTCCAGCCATGACCGGTGTGTTCTTTGAACTGGATAAAAAAGGGCTGCAGTGTGTGGCCACCGATGCCCACCGCCTGGTACGGTATAAAAGAAAGGATGTAAAATGTCCCAAAACAGATTCGTTTATTGCTCCCCGTAAGCCCCTGAACCTGTTAAAAGCAGCTATTCCGGATAACGAAGACGAGATCACAGTAAGCTATAACAGTAATCATCTGTTTGTAAAACACGGCTCCACGCAAATGAGCTGCCGCCTCATCGATGCACGCTTCCCCGATTATAAAGTGGTTATCCCCGTTGATAATCCCTATAAGTTAACCGTTAATAAAAGTGATTTCCAGGGTGCCCTGCGACGCGTAAGTGTGTTCAGTAATAAAAGCACCAACCAGGTGGCCCTGAGCATCAGCGGTAGCGAATTACAACTGGCCGCACAGGACGTGGATTTCAGTTTCGAGGGTAACGAGCGAATGAAATGCCGCTATAATGGCGAAGACCTGATGATCGCCTTCAATGCCAAATTCCTCATCGAGATGCTGAGTGCAGCTGAAACAGATGAAGTTACCATTGAATTATCCACCCCCACCAAGGCGGGAATCATCAAACCTGCTGAACAGGATGAAAACGAAGACCTGCTGATGCTGGTAATGCCATTAATGCTCAATCAATAGGAGGGCTGTTGTATAAATTATATAAACGAATCTCTCTTTACAAAAGAGGGATTTTTTTTGTTTTTGCCTTTTGCGTTTTTCGCCGAATCAACCACTCCGCCAGCAACAGGTTCGGCACCCAGCCCAACCAGGCCACCATCCTGTACACATCCATCGGTGGCAGCTCAACAGTATTGGTGATCGAAAATTTCCAGGCCCTTAGCGTCAACGCAGAAAGTGTTAGCGCATAGCTCCGCATCATAAATCGCTGGTGTGCTTTAAAATCTTTTTGCCGGGCTTTGATCAGTGCCGTGGCTGTAAAAAAGATCCAGAATACCGCCAATGATATAAAAGCAATACGGGAAACGGTTCCTCCATTTGCATAGATCCCCATGATAAATCCCGCCGGGCCGGTGATCAGCAGAACATCTGTTACATAGATATAACCCATCGCCCGGTGCAGCCGGGGGTTGTTCTTCAATAGTTTCCTTGAAAATTGTGTAAACCCGGCCAGCAATACCCACATGCTGGCATATACATGAATAAAGAAAGCAATACGCCAGTGATCGATATCAATGTATTGCTGTTTGATCCGTAAAAACCCCACATCCGTATTATAAGGAATATATGCAATGGTAATTCGGGCCATCAGCCAGGTAAAAAAAGCCAGCATTAGCAGCAGGGTGGCATTGATGATATTTGTACGAGTAAGGATTTGTACTAATTTTAGATAATTCCTCTTCACAAATGTAAACCTTTCACCATGAGAAATCTTTTGACCCTGCTGCTTGCTGTTACCCTTCTGACCTCCTGCAACAATGATAAAAAAGCAGAAGATAAAGAAGCGAAACCGGTCGATCCTGCTCCTGCAACAGAGATTAAAAAAACAGTTGTTGATCCCCTGGAAACCCTGCTCGGTTCCTTTGTGGGCCTGTTTGGTGATAAAAAGATCACGCTGCTCATTACAAAGATCAAAGGCGACACGGTGGGGGGCCGCTCGATCGTGGCGGGAAATAACCGTCCATTTACCGGCACACTAAAAAAAGAAGGATATAAATATCTGTTTACCGCCAAAGAACCCGGCGATCATCCCAATGATGGTGAATTCAATTTTGAGATTGACGAAAGCCATCCCGACCTGGTGAACGGCAGCTGGAAACCCAACGATACAAAAAAACCCGTCAAAGAATATACCCTGCAACGTAAAAAATTTGAATACCGGCCGGATGTGGGCAACTATCCGGAGGCTTCCACCCGCTTATTGAAACCGGAAGACGTGGAGAACCTGGTGAAACAAGACCTGGAGTTCATGCGTAACGAAATCTTCGCCCGCCATGGTTATTGCTTCAATAAAAAACACCTGCGGCAGCAATTTGAAATGAACGACTGGTATGTGCCCAACACAGTGGATATTAAAGGTTTTTTGACTGATATTGAAAAGAAAAATATCGCCCTGATCAAACGATATGAACAATATGCAGAGGATTATGGCGATGAATATGGACGTTAAACTTAAATAATGGATTTTGTTGTATTGAACAGCTATCTCAATTACGTGGATGCACATATTGCAAAAGGCGTGCTGGAGGAAGAGGGTATAGAAACCTGGTTAAAAGATGAAAACACTGTAACCATCAACCCTATATGGACCAATGCTGTTGGTGGAATTAAATTAATGGTGGCAAAAGAAGATGCTCAGAAAGCCTGGGACCTGCTGGAAAAAATAAGAAGGGAAAGCAAAGCGTCCATTGCCTGCCCAAAATGCAGCTCGCATAATGTGGAGCTGGTAAGCACCCCCCGCAAAGCAATGAACTGGATCAGCTCCATTCTTACATTTTTCCTGGGCGACTATGCCATTGCCACAGATAAGGTAAATCATTGTTTTAACTGCGGGCACGAGTTTCCACAGGAAGAAAAGCCGTCCGCCGAAAGTTAATTAACCGTGCCTGTCAGCGTTATTGCTTTTCCTTCGTATCTTTTAGCCTCAAACGATTCGCCCGTGTGGAATAACATCATCGCTCATTTTCAAACACTGGAGCAACGCCCGCTTGAAAGAATGGCCATCCTGGTGGGAGGGTTACTTTTTTTCTGGATACTCGAAGGGGCCATTCCTTTATTGCCGCTGCGTTTCAAAAAAACAAGGCTGCGGCACGCCGGCGTGAACTTCGTATTTACAGTTATCCATCTCATCATTCATACATTACTGGCAATCGTTATCGTTCTCCTGTCCGACTGGTGCCTGCATCATCAATTCGGCCTGGTATATTGGTTTCATGCCAATATTTTATGGACGGTCATCATTGGTGTGCTGGCGCTTGATTTCAGCAGCTGGTGGGTGCATTGGGTCATGCACAAAGTGCCACTGCTCTGGCGTTTTCACCTCATCCATCACAGCGATACCACCGTGGATGTGACCACGGGTCTTCGTCATCATCCCGGCGATAGTTTATTGCGCGGCATTTTTTTTCTTTTGCTCATTTTTATTTCGGGAGCGCCCATGTATAGCGTAATGATCTATCAAACGCTGATCGTTTTTTCCACCGCATTCACACATGCCAATATCCGCCTCCCCAAACCCGTGGATACTGCGCTGAGTTTTATTCTTATTTCTCCCAATATGCACAAAGTGCATCATCATTGGAAACAACCCTACACCGATAGCAACTACGGCGCTGTGTTCTCCATCTGGGACCGCCTGCTGGGTACATTCAAAAAGCTGAACGTGGAAGATATCCATTACGGGTTAGACCGCTACTTTCCCGCCGAAAAAGATGAAGATGTGGCGGCCCTGCTCAAAAAACCATTTCAAAAACTGGATCCATAACACCAAAACCTATTGTATGAGAAAAGTTGTTACGCTGCTTCCCGTCATCATCGGGTTGTTCGTTTCATTATCCTTGGCGGCACAAACGGGGAGTTTTTATGTAGCTGCAAAAACCGGGTTAAGCATCCGCGAAACGCCCGACGCCAATGGAAAAGTACTGGATAAAATACCTTACGGAACAAAGATCACTTTGCTGGAAGATAACAGCGAATGGGTGTCCATCAAAACAGAAGGGCTCATGGGTTTTTGGCGAAAAGTGAAGTATAATAACAAAACCGGCTATATCGTAAGCTCTTATTTATTCCCGGTTGCTCCGCCAGCTTCAACGGTGAAGGACATGCGCACTTATTTATCGAAGATCAGTCAGCCCTTTGGCGCCAAACTGGTGGTAAAATCCGGTACCATGAATAATATTGAAGAAGGGGGTTGGGAGCTGCAAAAGCAATTGTATAGGAACGGGGGTGAATGGCACAAGTTCATGGGTTATGAATACGGTTCCGATACATATTTTTTGCCCGACTTTACACTATCCCAGGCATTCCTGCTGCTGCGGTTAATTCCGGAGTTTAAAGAAGTGTTTGGTGAAAAAGATGAATTTCCGCTGGAAAGCAAAACATTCAAGAAAGGTGAAAGGGAATATAGCATCACTGTGGACAAAGAGCTGATCAGCGGCGACTATCCCTGGGTAAAAAGGATCAGCATAGAATATGAGGATGGCGCCATTTATTCTTTTGAAATGTATGAAATGGATAACCAGGTAGTGATATTTTTCGGCTCTGGTGTATAGTTTTGCCATATGAAAGTATATGCACTGATACCGGCCCGATATGCCGCCACCCGTTTTCCCGCCAAGCTGATGCAGGTACTGGGCGATAAAACGGTGATCCGCCATACTTATGATGCCACCCTGGCCACCGGTTTGTTTGATGAAGTGGTGGTGGTGACGGACAGTGATATCATTTTTACTGAGATAACTGCTGCGGGTGGCCGCGCTGTGATGAGTAAGAACGAGCATGAAAGCGGCAGCGACCGTATTGCAGAAGCAGCAACGGATATGGAGGTCGATATCATTATCAATGTACAGGGCGATACTCCCTTTGTCAAAAAAGAACCTTTACAAAAATTATTACAGCAGTTCAACGATCCTTCTGTGCAGGTGGCTTCCATGATGCAGGCGCTTACAGATATCAACGATATCCTGGACCCCAATTTCGTAAAGGTGGCGGTAGATAAAAACATGAACTCGTTGTTCTTTAGCCGAAGTGTAATTCCCTATCCAAGAGACAAAGACTATCCATCTGTTTATTATGAACATATCGGCGTGTATGCTTTTCGCAAACAGGCCTTGATGAACTTTACGCAGTGGCCCATCACTCCATTGGAGGCAGCTGAAAAAATTGAATGTCTTCGTTATCTCGAAAACGGCATTCCGCTCCGCATGGTATTGGTGGATTATATGGGTGTGGAGATCGACACTCCTGATGACCTGGAAAGGGCAGCGAAATTGTTATAGCTTTTCACCGCGGAGCCGCTGAGATGCGCGGAGTTCTCGCAGAGACTCTGCGAAAACTCTGTTTCTCTTTTCTCTGCGGTAAAATTGAATTACCGTCTCGGGTTGACGATGAGATAAACTCCGAAACTCCCAATACCATACCTTTGCCCTTCTGCAATAAAATACCAATATGAAATTCAGGAATTTTAAAATGGTGGGTTATGTGGTATATGGCCGCGGCTCTTTTAACCAGCTGGACGAGATACTGGCCCCGCAGCGTAAAGATGGTAAGCCCATGATCTTTTTGGTGGACCATTTCTTTGAAGGCAAACCACTGATAACCCGTATTCCTGTTCGTGGTAATGATAAGGTAATGTTTGCCGATGTAACCTATGAGCCTAAAACAACTTATGTTGATAAACTGGCACAGCAACTAAAAGATGAATTCGGAACGGTAAGCGGCATTATCGGCATCGGTGGCGGCTCCACCATGGACCTCGCCAAAGCCGTATCACTGATGATGAATAATCCGGGCTCCTCTGCAGACTACCAGGGCTGGGACTTTGTAAAATTTCCCGGGGTTTATAAAGCTGGTATACCCACCCTTAGCGGTACGGGCGCTGAAGTGTCCAGGACCACGGTGCTCACAGGGCCCACTAAAAAACTGGGAATGAATTCAGATTTCACCCCTTTTGACCAGATCGTATTGGATCCTGAACTAACCTCCCACGCCCCGGCCAATCAGCGTTTTTATACCGGCATGGATTGTTATATCCATTGCATTGAAAGCCTCGAAGGAACTTATCTCAATGAGTTTAGCAAGAGCTATGGCGAAAAAGCACTGCAGCTTTGCCGGGATGTTTTTGTACACACCAGCGAATGGAATGACGACTGTGATGATAAGCTGATGATGGCTTCTTATGCAGGTGGTATGAGCATCGCGTATTCACAGGTAGGCGTGGCGCATGCCGTAAGTTATGGGTTGAGCTACCTGCTCGGCACCAAACATGGTATCGGCAACTGTATTGTCATGAATCACCTGGAGGAGTATTACCCGGCCGGTGTAAAAGAATTCAAATACATGGTGGAGAAAAACAGGATTGATATTCCCACTGGTATATGCAAAGGGTTAAGCAATGATGATTTTGATAAAATGATCAATGTATCGCTGGGCATGAAACCCTTATGGGAAAATGCGCTGGGAAAAGACTGGGAGAAGATCATGACGAGAGAAAAGCTGAGGGCCCTGTATGAAAAGTTGTGATATATATTAACCATGCAAACAGAACTCATCTCCACCATTCCCGTTCTTCCCTCCGCGGATATTGCAAGGGATATAGCCTGGTATAAAGAAAAAACCGGCTTCGAAGTTTTTTATTCCGACAGCATGTATGCTGTGTTATACCGCGAAAAACTCGTCCTCCATCTTCAATGGCATGCCGATACCCCCGATGACCCGCTTCTCGGGGGCTCTGTTGTTCGAATCCTTGTAAAAAATATCCGGCCACTCTTCGATGAATTTGTACAACGGGGAACAGTGGCCGCTGATAAATTCAGGGCCGGCACCCCCTGGGGCACCAATGAATTTGGCTTCTTTGATCTGAACTCCAATGCCATTTTCATCCTGGAGGATCTGGCCTGATCCGGGGTATACAATCGTATCGGTATCTTTCCCTAACTTTCTGTTATGAACATGAAAAGGCTGAGGCCTGATAAATACCTGAAGTACCTCTATCTGCCCAATCTTTTTACCACAGGGCGGACAAAGGAGATCTTGTCCGTTAACCCCACGGTCATTCCACAGCGGGAAGAGGCGAAGGAGGTGAATGTGTATGTATATGATTACAACGCCGAGAATATAGAAATAAAAAAACTGCCCGGCGTGGAAGCCTGTTTTCGGTATAAAACCAGCGGAAATGTTACCTGGATCAATATAGACGGGCTGCGCAAAACAGAAGTGGAGGCGGTTTGTAATCATTTCGGTATCCACCCCCTTGTGGTGGAAGATATCCTCAGTATTAACCAGCGCCCCAAACTGGAAGAAGCAGATGGCAGTATTTTCTGCCTGCTTAACATGCTTTATTTCAACGAGCAAAAAGAAGCAGTGGAGCAGGAGCAGATCAGCATTCTGCTGGTAAAAGATGTGGTCATCAGCTTCCAGGAAGATGCCAGCAGGGATGTATTTAATTCCCTCCGGGAAAAACTAAAAGTGGCTAACAGCAAGATCCGTCAGCGCACCGCCGATTATTTATGCTATACCCTGCTTGACCTTATTGTAGACCACTATTTCCTCGTTATGGAAAAACTGGGTATTCGCATAGAGGAAGTAGAGGACGAAGTGGCCCGCGGTAATAATCCCCGGGCCCTGGCGCATATTACACAATTAAGAAAAGAGCTGATCATCCTGAAAAGAAACTTTACGCCCGTGAGGGAAGTGGTGAATGGTTTCCTGCGCAGTGATAGTGAGTTATTGGAAGATCGGCATACCAAATACTACAAAGATGTGTATGATCATATTGTACAGGCTATAGATCTTGTCGAAAACTACCGCGATATCATGGTGAGCATGCAGGACCTCCACATCAATAACGTAAACCTCAAGATGAACGAAGTGATGAAGGTAATGGCTATTGTAACTTGTTTGCTGGCTCCCGCTACCGTTATCGGGGGTATCTTCGGTATGAACTTCGATGAAAATGTAAACTTCTTTCACCAGCGCTGGGGTTTCTATACGGCGGTGGGGTGTATGCTCATTATTCCCGTTGGCATGCTGGTGATGTTCAGAAAACGGGGCTGGTTCTGATCTTTTATACCCTTTGAATTCAGTTCTTCCGGCAGATTATTATTCTTTATTCTAAATAACTGCTATTATGGACCTCATCAATGATCAGATCAAGAAAATTGAAGAGCTGTTTGCCTCAGAGCACGAACAGCCAAGGAACGAAACTGTTGAAACTATTCTGTATGTAGCCGGCAACATTTTGTTTGTCATCGCCAGCCTGATCCTCGTATGGAAAGGCGCTTTTTACCTGTATGATTATTTCTTCCCGCCATCCAGTTATTCTTACCGGGATAGGGCCGTACGCACCAGCGTTGACCGCCTGATCCGGCATCCACAGATCATTCTTTTCCTCATTGCCGCTGCGTTATTTATAGTAAGGATCCTGGTGGCCATCAAGATCAGGATAAAGCCTTTTTATATTCTTAGTTTTCTCGGCCTGGCTTTACTCATAAAAAAATTATGGGTGGTGGCTTTTCAAAAGGACCACAGTTCTTTTTTAAATTTCCTCGAAGATTATGGAAAGGATTTACTGAAGTAGCATTTATCTTTTTTTGAACACCGGCACCGTGCTGCAGGGTTCGCCATACATAATGCTTTTCACAACAGGCCGGAGTAGTTTGGTGATCTCCATATACACAAAATCATCGATGGGTGTTTCGCCGCATCCTTTTATCACCACTTTTTTGTCTTCAAATTCTTTGGTATCGATCATTGCCAGGTTTTTCAGGTAAACCCTTTTATGCAGTTCTTTCTCATCTCCCATCACCACTTCGTTGGCCACGGGTTGCAGGTAACTTACCACCAGCATCCAGGCCCATACCGGAATCACAGCATCTTGTGAGCAGGTTACAGCCACGTTCTTATCCTGGTAAATGCTCCAGTCCAGTTTTTTCAGCGCTTCACGGAAATCCTTTTCCTTTAGGATCATACCCATGAAAAGATGGTCCTTCAGGTCAAATACAGCTGTTTCGCCCTTTGGAAAATAGGTTTCCAGGTCCAGGGTTACCAGCCCGCTTTCCGCCACTTTATTGATAATAGGTTCATTCATATCAAGTCCTGTGCTAAGATCAAGGTATAAAAGTAACAATTAGTCCCGGCTGCTTGTTTGCGACATCCGTAAAACAAAATCCCGTTTCGCCCAAGCAAAACGGGATCGCAGTTGGTTTTGGTTACTAGCTATTTAGAATATTTTAGCCCTGTTATCTTTTATCGTGGCCGTGTTTTTTAAAACGGTTACCGGGTAGGTCGGGTTCGGGCCAAATTGGCCTCCCGGATTAGATATGTATTGCTTCATCTGGTCGGCACGCTGTTTACGCTGGTCAGCAATACTACCCGCCGTTACGGAAGTAGTGGTTACGTCCTCCACACGAATAACATATATTCCGTTAAGCCCTTCAATGGCCTCAGGAATAACTTTTCCTTTATTAGCGGGATTGAATATAGCCCCCAGCACCCTTGGCTCATACCCTAATTTGGGGGTTGTTCGGGAGCTAACCCTCAAACTGTCGAAAGCTTCGATTGGCTTACCGCCCAGGGCGGTGGCTGCCGCTTCCAGCGTTGTTATTGTTCCGATCTTTTTCTTGAGCATCTCTGCTTTCTTTTTATTCCTGAGGGCGGGCTCCACTTTTTGCCTGGCCACTCCCACACTCTGCGTGCCTTCTTCAAATACTTCTGTTACCACAGCTACCACATAATCCTCTCCCACACGCTCCGGTCTCAGTACCTGGCCCCTTTTTGCATCATAGATATTTCTTACAAACACTCTTGAAGTACCAATGGGGGAAACAAAAGACGCATTGGGCTTGATATCAGTAGCGATGGCCTTTTTATACCCTTTGGGGCCCCACTCTTTATCAAATGTGGCATCAAATGATTTCTGGTCACGGCTGTCACCGGCAAATTTCAATGCATCGTTTTGTGCATTCTGGTCTGTTTCGGGGCTGGCGCTGATTTCTCTTGACAACTGCGCTATTTTATAAGCATTGTCAGTTCCTTTCTGGGTAAGAATTTCTATATAGTGATATCCAAAATCTGTTTTCACAATCCCTTTTGAGCCCGTGGGGTTTTGGAAAATAAAATCATTGAAAGGGGGCACCATTTGGCCGGAATATACATTTTTATAAACGCCGCCGCTGTCTTTGCTGCCGGGATCATCAGAGAATTTTTTACATAAAGAATCAAAATTAGATCCTTTGGCAATCGCCGTTTTTATACTGTCGGCCAATTTAAATGCTGTAACCGTATCCCTGGTAGGAACAGTTTGGCCCGTTTGCGGATCCCGTTGTGATGTTCCGATCAGGATATGTCTTACTTTAACAGTATCCGGAATTTGTTTTACCCCTACCAGTTTGGCCAGCACAAAAGTTCCTCCATCCACATAAGGGCCATAAGTACTTCCTACGGGTATTTTAAAAATAGAATCTTTTACGGGGATCTGAATCGTATTGCCGCTGATATAACTATCGTAAAAATTGAGGCCGCCTTCTCTTGCCAGGAATCCTGCCACATCTTTCGTGGTGTCGAACTCGGGTTTTAATAGCAGCAGTTGATTTTTTATAGCCTGGCTGTCTGCAGCACTGGGCCTTGCGCTAAATGCCACATAGCTGATGCTGCGGCTCTCTTCCTGCTTAAAGTCTTTCTTGTGTTTGCTGATATAATCTGCAATTTCTTTATCCTCTATTTTCACGGTGCTGTCCGGAATGCTGCCGTAATCTTCTTTTACTAACGAAACCCTCGCCATCTGGCCGCTTTCGGCATTTTGTTTTTCCATGAACCACCGGGGAAAATTGACCGTATTTGCCAGCAGCGAAACCAGCTTTTCTCTTTCACGGTCTTTGGCAATATAATCCAGCAGCTCGTTCAGCTGGTTCTTTCTGGCCTTATCCTTTCCCTTATTGATCTCGCTAACGATACGCATGGCTTCAGATGGATCATATTCACCAGTTTGGCTGCCGAGATATTGCTTAGCGATCTGGGACGGGTTGGGGCCATACAAAAGATCTTTCAATTCTTTTGTGCCCACACTTATGCCAAGTTTATTATACTCATCCTGTAACAGGATGTCCTCTACTTTTTGATTCCATACCTGCTCCCTGGCCTGCTCCACCGATCCTCCCTGTTGTCTCATATTGATCTCCGCCTGCTCCACCATACGATTGAACTCGTTCGTGCCAATGCTTGTTCCATTCACACTGCCAATATTTTTCGAACCAGCTCCGCCACCACCTCTGCCTTGTCCGCTAAAATAATCCGTGAGGATAAACCCCACCAACGCCAGGGCAATCAACACAACGGTCAGCTTGGCGTACTTTTCCCTGATATCCTGAATAATAGACATAGTTCTTCCCTGTATTTTAAAGGATGGCAAAAATAGGGCTTTTGGGGATATGATGTGGGTAATTGAGGGGGGAATCAAGAATTTATACTGATAGCCGGCAGCCCCGGCCCAACCGCCCCTTTTACCGCTTTATTTAGGTGCTTTTTTGGGGTGTACCAGCTTCATTTCAGCTACCAGGTGCCCCGCCCCCGCGTACTTATCTACAATAAATAATACATAACGAATGTCCACCATGATATTCCGGCAAATAGACGGGTCATAATTAATATCACTCATCGTTCCCTCCCAAACCCTGTCAAAGTTCAAACCCACCAGGTTGCCATATGCATCCAGCGCCGGGCTGCCCGAGTTACCACCTGTGGTATGGTTCATGGCAATAAAACAAACGGGCATTTTTCCTTTGGCGCCGTACTGGCCAAAATCGCGGGTGGTATATAAGCTCCTGAGTTTCTCAGGCACATCAAACTCATAATCTCCGGGTTTATATTTATCCATCACACCGTCCAGGTAGGTATAAAAATCATATTTCACTGCATCGCGGGGATGATAACCTTTTACATTTCCATACGTTACACGTAATGTGCTGTTGGCATCGGGGTAAAACTTTTTTTCTTTGAACACATCCATTTGCGCCTGCATGTACAAACGGTTAAGCTTATTGATCCTGGCCTGGATCTCATTCAGCTTTTTAGCCACCTGGGTGGAATAGGTGGCCGCCAGGTCATTATATAATTGAACCGCCATATCATTTTTTCCCAGCTCACCCAATTCATCCATCGGTTTTTCCAGCTGCATGATGGATCCCTTGGCCTGGGTCAATGGGGTGGCTTCGTATAGTTTTTCGGCCACTTTTTCAATATCGCTGCCCCTCAGCCATTCTCTCAGCAGGGGTGATTGATATTTTTCATCCTGGTCTTTTACATACATCGTCATCAGTGTTTCAAACAACCGCCTGTCCACTTCTGCATTATACTCTTCAAAAATTCCTTTTATTGTATTAATCGTTTGGTCTCTCCGCTGCTCGAAATCTTTTGCTTCCCCTTTATCGATCAATGCTTTCAGGGAGGCTATGCGGCCCGCAATAGTGAGCAGTTCTATTTTACTGGTTATTTCGAGGTAATAATCCCGCGCATATCCATAGGGTTTCAGTTCTTCATAAGCGGCTTCCAGGTCGGCCAGCAAAGTGCCATACCGGTCTTTCCACATCGGATTCGCATTGGCCCTTTTTTGAAATTCTGCTTCGTAAGCTTTCTTTTTTCCTACTGCATTTGTGCTGGTAAGCCCCAGCACTTCTCCCTGCCATTTTTTATAGGAATTCTGGATACCGGCGTACTTGGCGGCATACTGGATCTTTATCTTTTCATCTTTACGCATGTAGCCATCGATCACAGATAATGCCTTTTCCCGGATATGGATCTTTGCCGGATCATTTACTGTTCTGATCTGCTCCACTGCGGATGAATGCAGGTATTGCATAGTGCGGCCCGGAAACCCAAATACCATCGTGAAATCCCCTTCATTCAATCCATCCAGGGAAATGGACAAAGAACGTTTAGGAACATAAGGCACATTGTCGGGAGAGTAATCAGCCGGCTTATTGTCTTTGCCGGCATAAATGCGGAACATGGAAAAATCACCGGTATGCCGGGGCCACATCCAATTATCTGTGTCTTTACCAAAATTACCGATAGATGAGGGTGGCGCACCTACCAGCCGTATATCGCGGTAAGTTTCTGTTACAAAAAGAAAGTACTGATTGTTCTCAAAAAAGCCGCGGATAAAACTATCCTGGTAACTTTCTTTCTTCGCTTCTTTTCTCAACGCCGCTATATTCTTGTCCACCTGTGATTGTCTCTCGCTTTCAGACATACCAGCAGTAACCCCATTCAACACCTGTTTACTCACATCATCAATCCTTATAATAAACGTCACGAACAAACCCTTATTGGGTATCTCCTGTGCCTGGGTCATTGCCCAAAAGCCATCCCGGATATAATTATGCTCCAGCGTGGAATGATTTTGAATCACATCAAATCCGCAGTGGTGATTCGTCAGCACCAGGCCTTTGGAAGAAATGACCTCCCCCGTACAAAAACCACCAAAGCTCACAATTGCATCTTTCAAACTGCCTTTATTAATATTATATATATCCTTTGCACTGATTTTCATCCCCAGGCTCTTCATGTGCTGCTCATTCATTTTCTCCAGTAAAAAGGGCAGCCACATGCCTTCATCGGCACGCACAATAGTGGTGATCAGCAAGGCGAAAGAAATCAGCAGGTGTTTAATATATTTCATACAGCTATTTTAGGGGCTTAAAAATACTATATTATAGATCATGTTGAAATTTCCCCTTTTTTCGGTGCATAGCATCTGTTTCACAGCGTGAAATACACTTATCCTGAAAAATCTTTCCACCCGGGCCTGTGGATTACACCACAAAGCTGTGTATAACCCCGTGTGGAACGTGAATTGGAAGGGGGAGTTTTAGCACTCAAAAAGTGTAAACACTTAAAAAATTTCAGGTGATGTTTGTATCCTGCCATTTCTACCATTACTATTCACACAGGCGTTACCTGGTAAATAGTAAAAAGTTTTACGGCCCTGTTATTCACAACCCTGTGAACAGATCGCTGAAATCCTTATCCAGCGCTAAACCTTCCTGTGGATTTCCTTGTTAATAATGTGAATAACCTGAATTGAATAACTTTGTACTTATAAACGGCTAATAGTTTTCCACGAATTCACACCCGTAATAATAATAAGCTTTTTTTATAAAAATTATATTAATACTATTATTGTATTAATACAGGATTGAAAAAATTTTGTTTTGACAATTCCGGATTCCGGGTGGAATATTGCCGCAGGTTGAAAAGTTTTTAAAAAATTAGACCATGGACAAAGCCGCCATCGCTGAAGCAAGATCAAGAGTTGAAAAAAGAGGTTTCCTGGATATTGATCTGGACCCCACCCTGGATCTTTTTGCCGCCATTGAAAGACTCAAGAAGGAAAAAAATGCGGTATTGCTGGCCCATTACTACCAGGAGCCGGATATCCAGGATGTGGCGGATTATATCGGCGATAGTTTGGGCCTGGCCCAGCAAGCGGAAAAAACAAGTGCCGATATGATCGTGTTTGCCGGCGTGCACTTCATGGCCGAAACAGCCAAGATCCTGAATCCATCTAAAAAAGTAGTCATTCCAGATCTCAAAGCAGGTTGTTCGCTGAGTGATAGTTGTCCGCCACCGCTATTCAAAAAATTTAAAGAACAACATCCCGACCATGTGGTGGTGAGTTATATCAACTGCAGCGCCGGTATCAAAGCGCTGAGTGATGTGATCGTTACCAGCAGCAATGCCAGGATCATCGTGGAAAGTTTTCCAAAAGACCAGAAGATAATCTTTGCGCCGGATAAGAACCTGGGGGCTTATATCAACAAAGTAACGGGAAGAAATATGTTGTTGTGGAATGGAGCCTGTATGGTACATGAGATATTCAGCCTGGAGAAAATTACAAAGCTCAAAGTAAGGCATCCTGATGCCAAACTGATTGCCCACCCGGAATGCGAGGACCCCATTCTGAAGATCGCCGATTTTATTGGCTCTACTACCGGTTTGTTGAAATACACACAAACTGATCCCTCACAGGAGTATATTGTGGCCACAGAAACAGGGATCCTTCACCAGATGATGAAAGCATCGCCGCAAAAAACATTCATCCCTGCACCGCCCAATAACAGCTGTGCCTGCAACGACTGCCCGCATATGAAACTAAACACCCTGGAAAAACTCTATCTCTGCATGGAGTATGAAACTCCGGAGATCACTATGGATGAAGAATTGCGGTTAGCCGCACGGAAACCTATTCAGCGAATGCTGGAAATAAGCAGTAAAGCCGGTTTGTAATTGAATAAGCCCTCCAATGGAAGGGCTGGGCAGTCCCTATTTTTTTATTTCTGCGATCACCATCTTTGTTAACTGGCTTTCTCTTTTCGCAGGATTAATGAATTTTATATCCAGCCTCGTGATCTCAAAATCTGGTGTGATAAATCGCTCACCTAATGTATAACCCGCCTGTTTGATCTCTTCCTCGCTTCGGATATCATATAATAACCAGGTTTTCTTTCCGGGCCGTATCACAGCATCTTCAAATGTTTTACGCAGTGTTTTTGTATAAAAATTATAGGAAGAGCTATAAGTTTCTTTCCAGAAATACACTTGTTGCGGGTCTAGCTTACCCTTTGTAGCGGCCGCGAGCTCATTACCACCCTGGTATTTTAATAATTGCGGATAAAAATTTGTGTTAAGCAAAAAGAAAACCAATGCAGCTGCCGACACCGGCATACATACAGCTTTTTGAAAGGAATTGTAAGCCTGGCTTCTCCAGAAATAAAAGAATACGGCAAGGAAAAGAATAACACCTGCAATCACCCAGATTTTTTTCACCGGGAAAGCCCACAGCGTAAGCCCGGCGATCAACGTCAGCAATAATAAACTCACGATGAGCTGGAGGGTAAATATGGTTTTAATGCCAGCCTTTTCTAAAATATAAACGGCGGCGATAACAGCAGATGCCGGAAAAACGATGTTGAGATAATGGGGTAACTTAAACCCGGAAAAGGAAACCACCAGCAACATAACAATAAATACACCCGAAGTGAGCCACTCTTCCTTGCGGCTAAAGAATTGTTTTAACCTTCCCCATATAGCCATAAAAACAAGAAGGCTCCAGGGGGCAAAGGCCCAGAGAAAGGAATGAATAAAAAAGAAATAATCATTCTTTGCATCGCTGCCCATTTCACCGCTGAAACGCTCCACACTCTGGCTCAGCAGAATGAATTTCACACCATTGATATGGTCCTTTCCCCGCACAATTTTTTCAGGATGCAGGTTATACTGCAGGTAATAGCAATACACCACAGGCGCAATGAATAAGCCAAACAATACCAATAACAATAACCATTTCCAGCTCAGCAGTAGTTTCCAGTCTTTTTTGTAGAGAATATAAAAAAAGGCGCTTACAGCAGGAACAAAGACAGCAATATGCCCTTTGGTGGAAAAACCCAGCGCCAACCCCAATGCAGCGCCCAGCACATGGGCCAGTTTTTTATTTTGTATGAACTCCACCAGCTGCCAGGTGGCCAGCGCCACACAACTGGTGAGTACCGCATCCATGCGCACATCATTGTTGGCAAGTATATAGGCAAAGGCAGAAGCTACGACCAGTGCCGCCAGCGTTCCCGTTTGCTGGTTATACAAGGCCCTTCCCAGCCGGTAAGTGGAATAAGTGCCCAGGATGGTGAACAGGAAGGAAGGAAGTTTATAAGCAAATGTGGTTACGCCGAATATCTTATAGCTGAAAGCACAGAGCCAGAAATGTAAATGTGGTTTATCCAAATAATCCTTTCCATAATCCACCAGGCTCACATAGTCACCGGTAAGGTGCATACGCAGCGCAATATTGGCGTGGTGGGCCGAATCATTATCCATCAGGGGAACAAAGAGGCCAAAGCAGTACACAATGCCCAGCAGGGAAAAAAGAAAGATATAGATGCGGCGGGGAAGGAATATGTCCTGCAAAACAAATGTTTTGGCAAAGTAAACAAAGAAGCGGGAGTTTGATGAATGGAATTTTTATACCTGCTACAAGCCCTATCTTACAGTAAACTACAATATGAAAAAGGTCATTTCGCTGCTCCTGGTCGCCATATTTGTTTCTGGCAGCATAAAAGCCGGATCGGTGCATACAGATAGCATCCCGGTAAATATAAAAGATGTGGAATCTGTGGACGCCATTATTGCAGCTCTGTACAATGTTATTTCCGGGCCTGCCGGCGAAAAACGAAACTGGGACCGCATGCGTACTTTGTTTATTCCGGAAGGTAAAATGATGGCCACCGGCAAACGGCCCGACGGGACCATGGGTAAGCGGGTGATGACAGTAGAGGATTATATTGCTGTTTCAGGCCCTTTTTTGGAGAAAGATGGTTTTTTTGAAAGGGAAATTGGCAGGAAAACGGAACAGTATGGAAGCGTGGCGCATGTTTTCAGCACCTATGACTCCAAAAGAAGGTTGGAAGAGGAAAAACCATTTATGCGGGGCATCAATAGTATCCAGCTCTGGAATGATGGAAAACGCTGGTGGATCGTATCCATATTCTGGCAGTCCGAAACCCCGGATAACCAGATCCCATCAAAGTATTTGAATTAAAAGCTGTCACACTGAGCCAGTCGAAGTGTGGCGGCTTTTATAAAGTATCCAGCAGTTCCCTCACCTTTTCCCGGATCAAATCCCTTACCTGGTTGAATTCTTCCGGATCCATATTTTTCGGGTCGGGTATTTGCCAGTCGATAAACTTTTTGGCAGGCATCCAGGGACAGGCATCACCGCAACCCATTGTTACCACTGCATCAAAGGGAGCATATTGCTCCACTTCTTTTAATGACTTACTATCGTGCATACTTAAGTCATAATCCAGCTCTTTCATGGCGGCGATAGCTTTTGGATTTACGATGCCGGATGGCTTTGATCCCGCACTGAAAGCCTCTACATTATCACCACCGAATATAGTGGCAAAAGCCTGGCTCATTTGAGACCGGTTGCTGTTCTCCACACACACAAACAATACTTTTTTCTTTGATTCCACCTCTTTTTTCATGATTACCGAAGTGGAGGGGCAAAGACTGCTGAACTCGGGGGTCTGTTTTATTTCTTGCGGTACCATGTTCCGGTCCACTTTTTGAAAACCCTTCTGTTCAAAGAATTTTTCTGCTGTGGTGGTTAACAGGTAAATGTCCTTAAGATTTTTTGTACGTGCCACTTCTATTAACCGGTTTACAAGTGATGTGGCCAAACCATTTTTTCGATAGGCCGGGTGAGTAGCCATACTGCGCAGCAACCCGTGTTCACCATGTGTTTCAAGCCCAATTACGGCAATTATTTTGGGCCCCTCTTTAATCACAAAGAAGTCTTTTAATTCACCGGTAAGATCAGATACCGGGAGTTTAAGCCGGCCCAATAAAGAAATGATGTTTTCTTTGTCTGCGGCCTGGGCGGGGAGTATGCGGTAAGTGTTATCCATAATGAATTAAATAAAACAAGTCCCCGGCTTGCCGCGGGACCTGTTGGTTTAGTTAGCAGCAACCCCAATCGGTTGTGCCGCCACAGCAACCACTGTTGCCGGGATCTTTTTGCAATTGAATGTTCATGGCTTTACGTTTTATGGTTTAGAAATATAAACTTTAGCAACAGCCGCTACCGGGTTCGCAGCAATTCCTTTCATCTTTTGCGGGTTTATCTGCATATACCGTGATGCTGGTGATCCTTGTATTACTTGCTTTATAAGTGGCCACTTCTTCCGCGGAAAAATATTTGGCCAGTATTTCATCGGGGATCACAATAGTTTTATCTTTTTGTAATGTAATGTTTTTAAACCCGGCCTCTTCAATGATGCGGAGGTATTCACTTTTCTGAATAGCGCCGGAAACACAACCCGCATATAATTCAGCCACATCCTTCCATTTTGCAGGTATCTCGCCCTCAAGTACGATATCAGAAATAGAAAAATGTCCGCCCGGTTTTAATACCCGGAACACTTCGCTGAACACTTTGTGTTTATTGGGCACCAGGTTCAGCACACAGTTACTCACTATTACATTTGCGTGGTTGGATGTGATGGGAATGTCTTCAATGTCGCCGAGGCGGAATTCCACATTATGGAGACCGAGCTTATCGGCATTAGCCCTTGCTTTATCCACCATGGCTTCAGTCATGTCCACCCCAATCACTTTACCCTTTTCTCCCACCACTTTACGGGCAATGAAAGCATCATTGCCGGCGCCGCTGCCCAGGTCAACAACTATATCCCCTTCTTTCATTTGGGCAAATTCGGTGGGCAGCCCGCAGCCGAGGCCGAGATCTGCATCTGCATTATAACCTTCGAGCCGCGTGTAGTCGTCGGCCATAATATTGTAAACATCTTTTGGATCGCAACAACCCGTAGCGCCACAACAGGAAGATTCATTCCTTGCTTTCGGTTGCCGGGCTATTTCTGTGTACTTTTCTTTTACTAATTGTTTGGTTTGCTCGCTTGTGTTCATGACTATAGTTTTTAAATGATAATATATTAATATCCTTTGTTTGATTTTACTTTTTTAATTTCTTCTTTGGCGGCTTCAAAGTCCTTTTTAAATTCTTCAATTGTCATCAGTCTTTGCACCAATTGAAAAGCGAGTAGCCTGCCGCTTTCGGAATCGCTGGGATAGTGTACGCCGATGATTTCACGGGAATGGGCCATATCATAGGCGTCTTTGATAAAGAAGGAACTGAATTCGGGGATCAGCTGAGCGTAGAGGTAAGCATTTACATAGGAGTTGGTAGCGTGCCCGCTGGGATAAGCGGCCCAGTTGGTTTCTTCCAGGTTATTCAATCTTGTATCAAGCTTATAAGGGCGGATACGGAGAAAATAATTCTTGTATTTCCAGATATAATAGCTGGCATCCTCCCACACATGGGCCACCAGTTTTGCGGTAAGCGGCAATGAATCCGCATTGAACCAGGTGCCGATAGATCGACCAATATGAAACAGGTTGCGCTGAAACCTGGCATAATCTCTATCGCCGGGGTTTATTCCGGGTTTGTAATAAACGCCGGCATAAAACGCAGAGGCCCTCTCGTCTTCAGTACTACGCTGCAATTGAAGCTGAAGCAAATAATCCAGTTCGGCGCGGGTTTGCGCAGAGCTGTTCGCCGGAGGATCGGCAATACTGAATTTTTCTTCTTTGCACAGGTAGTGTGGCTCTCTTTTTCTTCCATTACCGATCAATTCGCCTGGTTGACAGGCGGCAGGATCACATTTAGACTCAGGAACCAGGTTGGTTGTAGATGGCCCGCTACCGGTTCTGTCGATATGAGAAACTTTTGTTTCGCCCGGCGCCAGTACAAAACGAAGCGTGTCGAAGGATTCCATTCCTTTTATAGGCTCAGGGCTGAACGCGGCCAGCTTCTTATACTGTCCCCAGGCGGCCGGGGCCTGCAGGGTTTTGTTTTTTTGAGCAAAGGCAGCGGCAGTTATCAGTACAAGTAAGGAAAGGATAAGCGTTTTTTTCATGACTATGTTGGTTTAAGTATTAACAACAGGCTTTTTCGTTCTTCACTTTCAGGTGGGTGAAAAGTGAATTGAATTCATTGTTGAATTTTTCAAATGCCTTCCAGTTGATACAGTAACAACTGCGGGGGCCATCTACGGAGCCATCAATAAGGCCGGCGCTCTTTAATTCTTTCAGGTGCTGGCTCACGGTGCTCTGTGCTAATGGTAACACATCCACGATCTGTCCGCAGATACACTCGTTGCGTTGTGCCAGCACTTTCAATATTGCAATACGGGCCGGGTGGCTCATGGCTTTTGCAAAAGCTGCCAGTTCCTGCTCCTTTTGTGTAAACTCTTCTTTCTTGTTGAATGCCATTTTGAATATCTTATATCGCAAATATACGATTAAGCAAATGGCGTTTCCAAATTTTTTTAATACCGTTCATCACAAAGCCGACTTTTTGAAACCGGAGTAGTTGTAAATCAATACATAGAATCTGTATGGATTTTTTGAACTTCCTATCTTAGCAAGAAAATATCTTGAACCGCATCGACCGATTACACGCAATTCTTACACATCTTCAAAGTAAGCGGAGGGTTACTGCACAGCAAATAGCCGATCGATTTTCTATCAGCCTGCGCACAGTATATCGCGATGTAAAGGCATTGGAAGAGAGTGGCGTGCCGGTAATTGGCGAAGCCGGAACGGGTTACAGTATTATGGAGGGATATCGGCTGCCCCCCGTCATGTTCACCCAGGAAGAAGCTGCCGCCCTGATGATGGGCGCCAAGCTGGCCCAGCAAATGACAGATAGTTCCGTACAGAAAAATTTTGATGATGCGATGTATAAGATACAATCTGTTTTGCGCAATACCGATAAGGATTATGTAGAACAATTGCTGCCGAATGTGGAAGTAACGCCCTCACGGGTACCCATAGACGAATCTTCCAGCAAACACCTCGTGGCCCTGCAAAAAGCAGTTGCGGAAAAGAAAGTACTGTTCATTCGTTATCAATCCAACCGGGAATCGGTTACCGAAAGGCAGGTGGAGCCCGTGGGCCTCTGGCATTATAGCCAGCACTGGCACCTCATTGGCTGGTGCCGCCTGCGAAATAATTACAGGGATTTCCGCGTGAGCCGCATCCTCCGCCTGCAGCTGAAAGATGAAATATTTACCAGCCGCTCTTATGAATCGCTGAAAGATTATATCGAGAATTACAATGAAGCAGAATGTCTGCTCCAGGAAGCGGTGGTATTGTTTGATAAAGAGGTCAGCCACTATGTTTTTGAAGATAAATACAGGCAGGGTTTTGTGAGGCAGGAACAGGCCGGCGACAAAGTACGCATGCATTTCTTAACCCCTCATGTTGAATACCTTGGCCGCTGGTTGCTCATGTACACCAATGGCGTATCCATAGAGTCTCCGGAAGAGCTGAAAACGGCCATGAAAAAGCTGGCGGGGGAGCTAAAAGACAATTATCTCTGATTTTTTAATCTCTCTCCTTTCATGCTGACATAGGGCTGTCACTGCCCGGGTGTTCTTTTGTATCCTAAACATTATTGTATGGAGATCAAAACACATCCACCGATGAAAGTGCTGTACAGCCATCATCGCACCACCATTCCCGAACTGGTACAATGGGTGGGGTCTGTTGCCAAACAGCTTTACGCCGAAGCATTGAATAGCGGCGCCATGATCAGCGGCCCACAGTATTGGGTGTACCACGGCATGGATGGAAAAGACGAAACCGTATTTGACCTGGAGATTGCCCTGCCCATCCAGGGAGCGGTTCATTCCACAAAATTTAAAGTGAAGGAACTGCAGCCGCTGCGGTCATTATCACATTGGCACGAGGGCCCCTGGGAAAACATGCCGGCCACTTATGGGGCCATGCTGCAGCATATCGAACTGCACAAGATCCCCATGGTGGACGAATGCAGGGAAATATATTATAATGTGGATTTTGATAACCCGGAAAATAATCGTGTGGAAATACAATTGGGCATCATGTAATAAATCATTACCATTATGCGAAAAGTAATTCTCGGGCTGGCCGTCAGCCTCGACGGCTTCATTGAGGGCCCCAACGGGGAATATGACTGGTGCTTTACCGACCAGGACTACGGATTAAAAAAATTCTTTACAGAGATAGACGCCATTTTTATTGGCAGAAAAAGTTTTGAAATGGCAGGAACAGGCATGTTTCCTGCTGCGCAATGTTTTGTTTTTTCCAATACATTGGAAAAAGTAAAAAAAGGAGTGCGGCTGGTGAAAGGCGATATTGTACAGGAAGTAAATACTATTAAGAACGGACCTGGCAAGAACATCTGGCTATTCGGAGGCGCCAGCCTCACTACTTCTTTGTTGAACGCAGGACTGGTGGATGAACTTTGGTTATCTGTACACCCCATTTTATTGGGAAAAGGAAAACCTTTATTTCAAAACATTGACGGAAGGATCAAACTGCAGTTGACGGAAAGTAAAACCTATTCATCCGGGTTAGTTTCATTAAAGTATGACGTGGAGACTAAGAACTAAGCATCAGATTTCTTTTTTACCAGGGAAATAATAACCCCGCTGCCGATGATGCAAAGAATACCCAGCGAAGACATCCAGTCGGGAAAAGCATCACCCAATGCCATGCCGATGAATACAGAATAAACAATATTGGCATAGCCAAATACGGAAACGATACCCGCCTTATCTGAACCATAGGCCCTGGTGACGAAGTATTGTCCAAACAGGGCGGCAAGCCCCAAAATAGAGATAGCCAACCATTCTTTTCCGGCCGGCCATTTCCAGTTTATAATAAAAAGACCATCTGCGGGAGCGCCGGTTGTATAATGAATGATCATGGTGATGACCGGCACCACTATTCCACAAACCAAAAAAGAAAGTACGATCACCCGGGGATCGTAATATTTAGATAGCCGCCCCAGGGTGAGATAAGCGATGGCAGAAACAATGCCTGATATCAGCCCGGCGAGATGATAATACCAGGGAAGATGAATATTGGGTTTATAAATAAACAGCATGCCGGCAAACCCCAGCAACACCGCAAATAATACTTTCTTGCCATGATATTCACCAAACAGGAAAAAAGAAAATATAGCAATGAACAGGGCGGAAGTAAGATTATAACTCATGGCCGTGCCCAGAGGAATATGCAGGATACAATACAGCAAAGTGTATAAAGCGATCGCCCCCATCATACCGCGGAATACCAATCTTGGCAGCTGTCCACCTTCCTGTACCGGCGGCTTTATGATCAACCCCGGCAGCAGTGCCAGGAAACCAATGGCATTTCTCCAAAAAACCAACTGCCCGGCACTAAAACTGTCCTTAATGGATTTGGCCGCACCACCCATAACGGAAAAGCCCAGGGCCGCCAGGAGCATATAGATAATTCCTCTGTATCGGGGATCAAGGCTCATCAGAAGGAAACAAGTTTTTCAACTGCAGCATCCAGGGTTTCTTTCTTTTTGGAAAAACAAAAGCGCAGCACTTTATCATCTTTTCCTTCGCGGTAAAAAGCAGACACCGGAATGGTGGCCACTCCCGCTTCTTTGGTGAGCCGGATGGCCAGGTCTTTATCGGGTTCATCACTGATGCGCTCATAAGTGCCGCAGATAAAATAACTGCCATAAGATTCCTGCATGGTAAACCTGGTTTGGCCCATCAGCTTTTTAAAGTAATCCCTCTTTTCCTGCATGAAAGAAGAAAGGGTGAGATAGGCGTCTCTATTTTCCAGGAATTTGGCCAACGCCACCTGCGTAGGCGTATGACAGGAAAAACAATTGTATTGGTGAACTTTTCTAAACTCCCTGGTGAGGGGCTCAGGTGCAATACAATAACCCAGTTTCCAGCCGGTGCAGTTATATACTTTCCCAAAGGAAAAACATACAAAGCTTCTTTGCAGCAGGTCGGGATACCTTAGCATGCTTTGATGCGGGATATTATCGAAGATGAGATGCTCATAAACCTCATCGCTGATGATGAAAATATTGGTCCCTTCCACCAGTTTCCTGAGTTGCTGAATATCTTCTTCAAGGATCACGCTGCCGGTGGGGTTGTGCGGAGAGTTGATAATGATGGCTTTTGTTTTGGAATTGATGGCCTTTCGCACCGCCTCCCAGTCAATATGATAATCCGGGTATACGAGACCGATAGTTACCGCTTTGGCGCCATTGATCTCGATATTCGGGATATAACTATCGTATGCGGGTTCAAACACGATCACTTCATCGCCCGGCTGCAGGATGGCGGTGAAGGCCGAATAAATAGCATAAGTGCCGCCGGGGGTAATAGTGATCTCTGTATCCGGGTTCACGGAGGCGTCATATAAAAAAGCAGCTTTAGCGGCAATGGATTCTCTCAGCGGCATCCATCCCGGCATGGGCGGATACTGGTTAAAATCATTATTCATGGCCTCATTCACCAGCCTGGTCAGTTCTTTACTCATCGAAAAATCCGGGAAGCCCTGTCCCAGGTTAATGGCATGATGTTCGGTAGCCAGGCGGCTCATCACTGTAAAAATGGTGGTGCCTACGTTGGGAAGTTTGGATTGTAATTGCAAAGCAAAAAATATTAAAATGTATGTCACGCTGAGCCCGTCGAAGCGTGATGAAAGATCCGGGATGGCCATGTTTCGACAAGCTCAACATGACAAGCTCAAC
>CAZSGD010000040.1:28434-35328 GCA_964606155.1 uncultured Chitinophaga sp.
TGATGAAAGATCCGGGATGGCCATGTTTCGACAAGCTCAACATGACAAGCTCAACATGACAAGCTCAACCCGACAAACCTTCTGATCGTTAATATGCCCTGCGAAGTTCCGTATTTATTATGAATGATCTTACTTAATGGTCACTTTGGCAAACTTCAATTCTGTTTTAGCCAGCACATGTTGCCTCCAGGAAGGCATGAAGAACTCATTCTTCACCACAAAAGCATGCCGCGGCATCAAAATGGTCTCATCATTGTTGGAAGCAATGATCTTACGGGTCATTTTACCAGTGGCCAGGTCAATCGAAATACCATAGAGATTACTTTTCTTTCTGAAATTATAAACTGTTTTTACCTTGTTGCCATACTCCGGGTTTACATTGTTGGAAGTATGATCATTCATCAGCACGATCAGTGAATTATTGAGGATCATGCTTCCATACGACGAATAGTAAGGCATACCACCTGCCCGCGCAAAATAGCCGGCATTATCATAGCTGTACGACCAGCCCGATCCATATGCATTGCTGGTGGTACGCACTTCTTCCTGCTGAGATTTGGGTAAAGCGTTCAGCCAGCGGATATTTCCATCCTTATCGGCATTGATCACCAATATATCCTGGTTGGTAAAACGGTGTACATAAGTGGTCTGGTGCGACCAGGTCCTGGTGGTGGCATTATAGTTGGATGAGGTATAACTATAAAAAGAGTACCTGGAAACCTCACTGGTAATAATAACCGAATTGTCGGCCGGGTTAATATCAACAGACTTAATA
This sequence comes from uncultured Chitinophaga sp., assembly GCA_964606155.1. Lineage (GTDB taxonomy): Bacteria > Bacteroidota > Bacteroidia > Chitinophagales > Chitinophagaceae > JJ008. Next base: position 29,210 of record CAZSGD010000040.1, read on the forward strand.
ACAAAAGCATTGGGAAACTCCTCTTCATCATCGTCGTCCTTTGCTTTTTTGGCTTCTTTTTTTTCCTGCTTGCTCATGTCATCATCGTCGGTTTCATCAATAAACCCGGTACCCAGCATGCCGGAATTGATCTCTTTATAAGAGCTTAATAAAAGCGATCCTTTCACGGGGTCTACTTTATTAATATAAAAACCGTTCAGGTCTTCTTTCCTGGCAGCATTACTGTAAAAGCCGGCAAGCATCATTTCACCGCTGGCCGACTCGATCAGTTTACCGCTGATGACATAACGATCATCAGAATCGAGCTTTACATCAGTTTCTTTCTTTCCATTGTTATCGTAAATAGACATCGCATACTGTTTGAACACGAGCCGCTTTCTTTTCTTTTTCCCGATCTGGGCCTCTTCAAATTCTCTTCCCAGCAATACGATCTTGCCGGTATGGGTGAATTTCACGTCTTCAAGACTATAAAGATTGGGTTGAAAGGAAAGACTGATCATGGCGCTTTCTTTTCTTTTAAGGCTTTTATCCAGCAGGTGAACACCCAGGGTCACATGATCTTTCCCCGACACATTGCTGACCATCAGGAAAGCTTTACCGCCCTGTACCGTAGTTATCTTCATTTCATAATCGTCTTTTTTACTTTCCAGTTCATAACTGCCCAGTTCAATAAAATCACCCTCCAGGTCGCCGGAATTTTTATCCACTTTGGCACCATACACCTTAAAAAGCTTTTGCTTTTTTTCATAATCTGTGGCAAACATATACAGGTCCTTTTCCAGGGGCTGAAAACTATGGAAGGACAGACCCTTGAGTTCTTTTTTATATTCCTTGTCCCACACCTCGGCAAAATTCTTATCCATTTTCATCAGCTTTATGGATGTACCATAGGTGGCGCCAATCAGAAAATATCCCTTCATCTTTATTCTTGATTCCGTAAAGAACAGGCCCGTATTGTCTGCATCCACGATATCAAGGTCAGCTGTGCCTTTTTTCAATTTCATTTCTTCTCCCCAGGTGACCCGGTAATTCTGGGCGGTAGCGGAAATAACCACAGAAAGTACTGTAACCAGGGAAATAACGTATTTCATAGTTATTGTTTATGTTATGGCGGCTAAAATAGCAGAATTTTACAGAGGGGGAAAGCGGGAAGCGCTAAATCGGTCTTAAATAAGGGGAACTACCGTTTTTTTGCTGCTCCTGCCACGAGTTCATACGAGTGGCTGATCCATTCTTTCAGCAATTTTGAGGAGAAGGACCCATCTATAGTAATGGTATTCCAGTGTTTTTTGTTCAGATGATAACCCGGAACAACTGCATCATACTCTTCCCGCAATTCCAGGGCTTTGTCAGGATCGCATTTTACGCTGATGCGCAAGGGCGATGATTCCAGCGCCAGCAATAAAAATATCTTTCCTTTTACTTTATAGACCAGCACATCCGGCCCGAAAGGAAGCATTTCCTCCACACCCGGTTTTGACAAACAATACTCTCTGATCGTTTCAATATCCATATCAGGCAATAATAGCAGTAGCTTCAATCTCTATTAAATATTCAGGGGCGATCAGGCCCTTCACTTCGATCATACTGGTGCAGGGTTTGATGTCTTTGAAGAATTCTCCATGGGCTTTACCATATTCTTCCCAGCGGGAGATATCCGTAACAAACATGCGGGTGCGCACCACGTCCTTTAATTCGGCGCCGGCCTTTTTTAATACGGCTTCTATTTTCTGAATAATAAACCGGGTCTGCGCATACGCATCACCGTGACCGATCAGCCGGCTGTTTTCATCCACTGCCACAGTACCCGTTACTTCAATGATATTTCCCATTTTAACGGCCCGGCTGTAGCCTACAATATCCTCCCATTTGGCACCAGAGGAATAGTTGATTCTTTCCATTTGCAATTGAGGTTTAAAGCGGAAAGAGAAATTGTCCTTCCGGGTTAATTTTTTATTTCAATATTCTCCGCTTTGATCAGCGGTTCTGCATTCATGCGTAAAAAGATCTGCGCCACGGTGGCCACATCCTTCTGGCAATAAGTAACGATGCGGCCCAGGTCCTTTTGTTTCCAATACACTTCCCACACCATACTGCCATCGATATCATCCTTTGGTGTGGGCACGCCCAGGGCATGTGCCAGCAGGTTCAGCGAAGTATAACTTTTGAAATCGCCAAATTTCCAGAGGTCCATCGTGTCCAGGTGATTCACTTCCCAGGGCTTTTTACCAGCAATATGGAGCATGGCTGGAATAGCAAGCTGGTTGATGATCATTCTGCGGCAGAGGTAAGGGAAATCAAATTCTTTTCCATTATGCGCACACAGGTATTTGGTTCCGTCGCCGGCCCATTTTTTCAGCATCTCTGAAAACCCGTACAATATTTTTTTCTCATCATCTCCGGCGAAAGATTTGATGATGATCTTTCTTTCTGCACCCGCTCCCTGCAGGTAGCCACAACTGACACAAATGATTCTCCCAAACTCAGCGTAGATGCCCGCCCTGGGGTAAATACTTTCCACCGTTTCATCTTCTTTATTGCGGACCAGGTACTGTGCCTTTAAACCCCATAGCGTTTTCCAGTCATCAGGCACAGAGGCATAATCGGGATATTGCGGAACCGTCTCGATGTCTAAAAAGAGAATGTTATTTACCGGGAATGAATTCATGATCTTATTTAATTATTGGAAAAATAAGACAGGACGTAACACTATGCTGCAAGAGGTATTTATTTACAGGGGCTATAAAAACTTTTCGCCCATATTTCTTTTCACTTCGGCCACATATTCTTTGATCTCTTGTTCCTTATCTTTTTTACAGATCATCAGTACGTCTTTGGTGTCTACCACAATAAACTCATCCAACCCCTGCAGTAAAACCAGTTTATTGTCCGGTACATGTACCATGCAGTTCCTGGCATCGATGGCCATTACCTTTTTTCCCACCACCGCATTGCCGAAATAATCTTTTTCCTTGTTCTCCCAGGCGCTGTTCCAGGTGCCCAGGTCGCTCCAGCTGAATGAAGCGGGGATCACATATACGTTGTCCGCCTTTTCCATCACGCCAAAATCAATAGAGATATTGGTACACTGCGGATAGATCTCTTCAATGACTGCGGCTTCCTGTGCCGTGTTGAACTTATCTTTTTCTGCCCAGAACAATTCATGTATTTCCGGCAAATGCTTTTCAAAGGCGGCTACAATGTTCTTTACTTTCCAGGTAAAAATGCCCGCATTCCATAAAAAGTCACCGCTGGCCAAAAATGTTTTTGCCAGTTCAAGATTAGGCTTTTCGGTAAAGGTTTTCACCTTATGGACCTCCGGTGCTGCCTCCACAGTATCATGCTGTATATAACCATATCCCGTATTAGGATAAGTAGGCTTTACGCCTATCGTCACCAGGGCATTGATATGGTCCACAAAATCTAGGGCCCTTTTGGCAGTATGTACAAACTGGTCTGTTTCCAGGATCAGGTTATCAGCGGGGGCCGCCATCATCAACGCCTTTGGGTCCTTGTTCAATAATTTATAGGCAATGTAGGCAATACAAGGGGCGGTATTTTTACGGGAGGGCTCTGATAAAATGTTCTCCAGTTTGATATCCGGCAGTTGTTTTTGCACGATCTCCACATATTCCTGCGCGGTTACTATATAGATATTTTCCCTGGGCACTACTTTGCTATACCGTTCAAAAGTTTGCTGGATCAGGGTTTTACCTAATCCCAGTATATCCAGAAATTGTTTAGGAAAATTCGTACGGCTCATGGGCCAGAAGCGGCTTCCAATGCCACCGGCCATGATTGCTACATAATGATGTTTGTTCATTTCATCTTTTTGAAAGGTTGTCGGACTCGCAGCGCCAAAGCTAAATAAGTCCTTCCCGTATCAGGTCATGCAAATGTATGATACCGGCATATTTTCCCGCTTCCGTAACCACTAATTGGGAGATCTCGTTTTTGCGCAGCTGGTCCAATGCGTCCACCGCCAGTTCATCAGCTCCGATCGTTTTGGGGTCACGGGTCATAATATCACCGGCTTTTATCTTTTCAATAGCGGTGTTTTTTTCCAGCATTCTTCTGAGGTCTCCATCCGTAACAATACCCAATAGATTATTGTCAGCATCCACCACGGCCGTTATCCCCAATCTTTTCCGGGTCATTTCCACGATCACTTCTTTTAAGGATTGGTCAGCCCGCACAACAGGCTTCTCATTATTGATATACAGGTCCGATACACGTAAATACAGTTTTTTGCCCAGCATACCACCCGGGTGAAACTTGGCGAAATCATCACTTTGAAAGCCGTTCAATTCCATCAGGCACACGGCCAGTGCATCCCCCATCACCAGTTGCGCCGTGGTGCTGGAAGTGGGCGCCAGGTTATTCGGACAGGCTTCCTGGTCAACCGTTGTGTCCAGGATGATCGTTGAATTCTTTGCCAGGTAAGAAGAAGTATTGCCCACCATGCCGATCAGCGTATTGCCAAAATTCCTGATCAGGGGTACCAAAACTTTTATTTCAGGGCTTTCGCCGCTTTTGCTGATGATGATCACGATATCATTTTGTTGGACCATGCCCAGGTCGCCATGAATGGCATCTGCTGCGTGCATAAATATGGAAGGGGTTCCGGTGGAATTGAAAGTGGCCACGATCTTTTGGGCAATTACCGCACTTTTGCCAATACCGCTTACCACCACCCTGCCTTTACATTCTTTAATGACGCGTACTGCTTTTTCAAAATCATCATTGATAAAAGCGGCCAGGCCGGAAATAGAATCTGCTTCTAAACCAATGGTCCTGAGCGCAACTTGTTTGATAGAAACTTGCATGATAATCAGCGCTTCCGTAAGCCGGCACATTCCTGCAAAACGGGAAAGCGCCGTAAATTTAGAGTATTTTAAATCCATCTATATATTGAGTATCAAGGGTCACTAATTTTAACAGCCAAACAAAAGGAAAAAAGGCCTTTGATTCGTAAATTCGCGGTCCTTGTTTGCCGTCAGGCAATATTTTGCCGGTGCCGAAGTTGTGCGTTTCTATCTCTCTGGAACTGCCCTGGATTTTAAAAGATACTACCAGCCACAGGCCCCGCCATTCAGACAGGGAAAACACTTATTTACCCGGCAGTAAGGCGTGTGAAAAAAATTGTCGTACACATTCCAATAAGGTCGCACAAAATAAGTATCTTAAGATAATCTGATTTGTAGCGATCCGGATAATATCCGGGGAAGACCGGAACGATCCGGGAAATTTAGAACAATGGGAACAACAACAAAAAAGTCCACTCCTAAAAAAGCGGCGAACGAAAAAGAGGTAAAACAAACCACCGCCAGGAGCGGATCTGTAAAGAAAGGAACGAATAATAGCCGGTTCGACCTCCACAAAGCATTACAGGAATACTTCGGGTTCGATAAGTTCAAAGGCACACAGGAAAAAGCCATTGAATCATTAATGGCCGGACACGACACATTTGTGATCATGCCCACCGGTGGCGGAAAAAGTTTATGCTATCAGCTGCCCGCCATGGTCAGCGAAGGAGTGGCCATTATCGTGTCACCCCTTATTGCATTAATGAAAAACCAGGTGGACCTGGTAAGAGGGTACAGCAGTAACGACGAAGTGGCCCATTTTCTGAACTCCACACTCAACAAGAAAGAAATAAAGGAAGTACACGACGACCTGCTGACCGGCAAAACAAAGATGCTGTATGTGGCGCCGGAAACACTCACCAAGCAGGAAAACCTGGAGTTTTTTGCAGACCTGACCATATCTTTCTTTGCGGTTGATGAAGCGCACTGTATTTCCGAATGGGGGCACGATTTCCGCCCGGAATACCGTCGTCTCCGCGAAATGATGATCCAGATAAACCCGGATATTCCGGTGATAGCACTAACAGCAACGGCTACCCCGAAAGTGCAGAGCGATATTATCAAGAACCTCGACCTGCGAAAACCCAATATCTTCATTTCTTCATTTAACAGGCCCAATCTTTACTATGAAGTGCTGCCCAAGATCAAGAAAGCACAGACAGATGAAAATATTGTGCGCTTTATAAAAGGAATGGGAAAGAAAAGCGGGATCATTTATACGCTGAACAGGAAGACCACGGAAGAGCTGGCCGA
>CAZSGD010000041.1:0-33863 GCA_964606155.1 uncultured Chitinophaga sp.
TGAAATTCTCCCTGTCGGCAATGGGGTCCATGTTCATGTATTTCTGCATTTGCTTGTAGTTGCCACCGCCGCCGTGAAAGATGAGTACAAGAGGTAATGGGGTGCCCTGTTTATAACCCGTGGGCAGGTGGATAAGGTATTTTCTATCGGTATTGGCTACCCGGATTATTCCTTCTGTATCCGTTTGGGCGGAGGTGAAAAGGTACAAGAGGATTGCCACCGCCAGGGCCGACCATTTTTGGAGCATAGAAATAGTTTGGGGTGAGACTGAGACGGGAAGGAGGGGTTTAGTGTTGCAGCCAAATCCTAGAACATTGCATGGATTGAGTTATCGAGGAGTCTCAAATAACCAGCCTTCCTTGTTCAGTTAGTAAGGAATTCTTACCTACTTAAATAACTGGTTTGTGCTGAAATCAGGCGAGGAAGAATGCAAAATGGCATTGTTTGAACTATTGAGGAATCCTTAATAGTTGGCTTATCTTTCTTTCGAACTTGTAAGGGTTATTTACAAGTTGGTTGTGTTTTTAAACATTTTACATGGCCTAAATAGTTAATGAAAAATGGGGAGCTTACAGATTGCCACCACCAGGGCCGGCCATTTTTGGAGCATAGAAATAGTTTGGGGTGAGACGGGGACGGGGGGTTTAGTGTTGCAGGAAAAAACCAGAGCCCGGGGTGCCGCCACCATTGCTTACTATTTTTGCAACATAAAAACGATCTAGGGTGAGACTTGGACAGGTATGGGGAGTTTAAAAAATATTATATAGTTGGGATTCATTTTAATCTGTCCAAATTGTAAAAAAGATAAAAGGTGTTACTTTTCTTTTAATATGAGAATCCTAATTAGAATTCTTTTCAAGAAATTATCTTTTGCAGTCGGACCTTTTCAACTCTTTGCTCCCATTCAGTGACATTTTTGTAAACATTTTCATAAGGATTTTTAATCATGATTGGGATGTAGTCAGGCAGGTTCATCCTTGATCTGTCAACTAGATAAAGGAAGTAGCTGTCTCTCTTAATCCGAGCAATATCAATTTCATTTCTTGACCAGAAAAAATAGGGTTCCTTGTCATAAGATTTCACTTCAATAAAGCGATCATGATCGGCAGAATCTTCGGTCTCATATGAGGCAATATCATATCCGTCTGTAGTCGAGTATTCGGCAACCCAATCAATTTCCTTTTTGCCACAAAGTCTAATACTCTCAAAAGCTAATACAAATCTCTCTGCCTCTTCTCCATATATCTGATTTTGTTCTAGCGATGTTTTTAGATCTTCTATTCCGATCTTACGCTTCTTAATTTCTGGCAAAACCGCTTTGTCAAAGATCTTTTTGTATCGACCGTTAATAATGTACTTATTAAATTTCTTCGTAGGGTGCTCCAGCAGTATGCTGAAATCTATCAATAGCTGCTTAAAGCAGGAATATTTTAAAGGAAATGCGGAATTATCAATTTGGATAGAGCGATAAATAATATCATAGGAAATATATTCTGAACAGAAAATATCATGGAATATAGGGTCAGAATTTACAGAAAGCATAAGGCGTTCAACCAATCTATCAATCATTAGTGTTTCACTTTCTAAGTATTTGAGAAATGCTCCATCAACACTTACTTCGTCAGAGGGATTAATTGCAACTATTCCTATTGAGCTTAACAATGGAAGACAGCCATCAAAAATACTCCGATCGTCAATTAAGCGATTATGGAAAAGCTCCGATACATTCTTGACCAGCCACTTTGTCTCTTTGTTATCACGAAGTGTTCTCAATAGTTGAAGGTGATAGCCGGGTGTGCCAAGATTCTCATATTTACTAAGTTCTTTGAGCATAGTCAAGTATCAAGGCTTTGATCACATCAGTCTCGTCATCGTCATCTAAACGTGTGAATAAAGGGATTTCTTCATCAATAATTGCTTCCATCCGGGCTATTTTTAACTGGAGCCGTTCATCAATTATTTGATCAATTGAATCTTTACACACAATGTAATAGTATTTTGTTATTTGATCTTTTGCCAATCCAACACGATGGATTCGATCTTTTGATTGTAAAAAGTTGGAGCAGTTGTAGTCACGCTCTAAATAGATCGCGTTATGACAACCCTTATGGAGAGAGATCGACTCGGCAACTGCAAATGGATTTGCGATTATTACTTGAAAATCTAGGTTCTCCGGGTCATTGAATTTAGAAATGCTGAATTCTCTTTCCTGTTGTGGGGTCTCTCCGATCAACAATCGTGAATCTATATTATTTTCAAGCAAATAATTTTGAAGGTCTTTGGCGTTTTTGATAAATATCGTCCAAATGATCACCTTCTCCTTTTTGTCAATGATGTTTTCATCGATTATTTTTTTTATCTCCATGAACTTTTGCGGGGTTTCAAGTTTCTCATAATTGCAAATGCGATGGAAGAATTCTGAATCGTCTACAAATTCATCTGAGTATTCTGTATACTTAACATTTGGATCAATTTCGTCAAATTCAGGGTTATTTATCAAAGAATCCTTTAATGGTTTTGCAAGAAGCGATGGATTTGTGGAAGCTTGCCTTAGCCGGATCAATTTGGCTTTATTAAGTACATCTTTAACAGATCCACTAGGATTTTCGTTGAAAGATCGTACGTACTCTGCCTCAATAAAATCATAAATTTCTCGCTGATGACGGTTCATTTCTACAGAAATGATATTCTCCTCTTTGGGAGGAAGCTTTAGATCAAATTTTTTAATACGGATGAAAAAAGGTGATATATTTTCAGTAAACTGTTTTACTCTTACGCTGTCAGGATGATTAGTTTTTGTCATATCCAGAAGATTTGAGTAATGAACTCCTAGGATTGACTTAAATTTAAAGGGGTAAATGAACTGAAATAGATTGTAAAGATCTTCATAACCGTTGGGTACAGGCGTTCCTGTCAATACGATCCTGGATCTTGCTTCTTTTGCAATTTCAATCGCACTTCTTCCCCAAACTCCCTCTGGGTTTTTGATCCGATGAGCTTCATCAACTACAACCATGGTCGGATGTGTCTTTAAAAAATCAATGATCTCTTTTTGTAGGTTTCTCACTCCTCCATGAAAGATCAATGTAAGTTCAGAAGGACTTCCTGAGTAAAGATGTTCCTCTTTCCTTTCCCTTGAGATAGTGGAATCGCCAGATAAACGTTGGCTATTAGCCTTTCTACCAAAACAACTAGCATACTCATTTTCCCATGGAGCAAATGATGATAGCGGGCCTATAATTAAGAGTCGATTGACGTGTCGAGAATCAGTTGTAGGCAATTGTTTCAAAAAGGAATACGCACCATAGACAATAGATGTCTTTCCCGCCCCCGGTACTGCAAAATTGCAGGCATTCTGGGAAAAGGCCATGTGAAATGCCGAAAGCAATTGTAATGGGTATAATTTTCTTTCAAGATTATTTTTGAGAATATTTTTGAATAGCTCAAAGTCTTTAACAAGTTCGGGATATTCTTCAAACTCATTATTCCTGATGGTTTTCGCTTTTTGGGCAAAATCACTAAAGAGTCTTTCTTCTCTTTCAAAACTTTGAACATCTTGAACGGTTTCCTCTGTTAAGTTCTTGCCAAAGCCAAACTTTGAGAGAAGATGCTGAATTTCCAAAAGAGTTGTAATCTTGCTTTTTTCTTCAAAGGGGATGATGATATTGGACATCTCAACCCGAAATCCAAGCCGCTTAAGAGAGATGACCAACCTATCAATTGTTGTTAATTCATGTGCACAATTATCCAAAATGTAGCTAGACCTATCATTGTCAATATGTATCGTAACTTCAGCCATATTCCACGACTAAATTCCTTAAATGTCTTTTGTCATTTTATAAATAATTTGCTGAATTGTTTTACCCTTCTTAATGAGGCTTTCCTTGTCCTCTGTAGTTTTAGTAATATCTACACCCTCAAGAAGTTTAATAATATGAGTGAACAATTTTTCAATAGAACTATTACTTAGCATTTTCGATGCAATATCGTTAAGAGCTTCCAGTTCCCTTGAAACTTCCGGAGATTTAAAACTCTTATGTTTTTCATTTATTGATTCAAGAGACCTAATCGCATTTTTGACTAGCTTTTCCGGTTGACCAGCACTTTGTTTATTTCTAAGCCATGTATAATGAGTATCATCATTCTCTTTCAAGAAGCTATCCGGATTACCGAATTTGCTTTGCTCATAAAATTTATTGTCCCGGTCATTGAGATGCCGTTCAAGGTTTGGAGAATTCAAATCAATCTTTTCCTCAATGATACCCTTTTTTTGTTCGAAATGATAGTCTCTAAAACTTGCCCAAATTTCCTTATCACCAAAGAAATGATTCTCCCTCAGGCCATATGCCAAGTGTCTAAACTGTTTACCCTCATATTTGATTCTTATATAGTCATAAGCAATAATTTTAAGATCGTCCACATCATCGTCTCTATATCCATCGAACGCCTTCGAGCTTTCAGCTCCATAAAAATTATTGAGCCATCTGGTCAATTGTATGAATTGGTCTTCTCGTCCATCTAGCTGTGTATATATCCCATTGTATTCCAAATAATCAAGATAATCATCCATTGTATCCATTACTTGAAGGTATTCCTTTACGGTTGAGCTTTCCTCGCCCATCCAGTCAGCTATCTTATTAATAGATTTTTGATCTGCATCTTTAGTCGAATAGTCCTTCCCTGCCAATTTTTTGTATAGACCTTTAGCCTTTAAGTATTTTTCGATTGGATTATAACCAAGCTTTTCATCCTCTCCCATTTGAAAGGATGTTTCGAGTTTTTCAATCTCCAATGGATTTTCATCGAGCGTAACGGGAAGTACAACTGCCTTAAAGTAATCGTATTTGCCACTTTTTTTCAGTAGCATTGCCCTTCGATTACCATCGATAATAATACCATCACGAGTTATTATTCCTGGTTTCTGCTGTCCGCCAGAATTGTTGATACTCTCAAGCGTTTTTTTGTTTCTGTCAACTTTTGAATCCCATAGCAGCCTTTCTATTAACTCGAGACCTTCATCAGATTCAATATCGATCATGCGATGCTGGCTTTCCAATGATTTTGTTCTGCTAAGTATCCGTCCATTGTACTTATTATATACCAAGTACTCTAGAGGGATTTTATAAACTTTCATTGGCTTGAGTCCATCTTCCCACGGAACCTCCATAATTCCATAGGGTTCTTTTTCATTACTCAGAACTACTCGTTCAATACTCTGGATTCGATTTTGTTTGTTCATGAGAGATCATTTATTTGTAACAGAAGCGATCTTATTTATAGCATATAATGCAAAAAGTTGTTTGACAGGAACCGTTTCCTTGTCCTTGAAAATAGTTTGTCCGTTTTGAAAAAATTCTTCCTGCCCAATCTCAAGCTTCTCAATTATACTTCCAACTTCTTCTATCAGTTCTGTTGGCTCAAGATGTTTTCCGATTGACCTTTGACTTTCATACATCTCCTGAAGTTCATTCTTCGTGCCGATCTTTTCAGAAAAGCCATTATTTATTATGTAAAGAAATTTTTTCCCCTTTTTGAATTTCTCAATAATCGGTTCGATCTTTTTATAATATCCGTTCGGGTAATTGTAAATTGGAAAACCTTCTCCATTTCCGTATTGCACCGAAGTAATCCACCTGGAGATTGTTTTTTCATTCTTGTCGATATCATAATTTGAAAGAGTTACTGTCAAGTTACCATCTTTGAAGGGATGCCTTCTAAACCTTGACCCTTTATTACGTTTTGGTGGATTGTCAAATACTTTTTGTGAAAAAGTATTAAGGTTTTCCACACCATTGATTTTTGCTATTAAATTTACGATTGGCGAGTTAATCGCTCTCAGTCCAAGTTCCTTTCGGACAAGTCTCGCAAATGCTCTACTTACGGAAGGGCAAACCGCATTTCCAACAAGTTTGCATTTCACTCCCTCACTTCCTAAAAATTGGTACGTGATCGGAAAACCCATAATACTTGCCGATTCTCGGATCGTTGGGGTCCTATATTCTCCATCGCCAATTCTATTGAATTCTGATCGGTACAATATCGCTTCTCTAGATGTACCTATCTTCGTAGCGGTTATTGTTCTGCTCGGCTTTTCTTCATTCTCAGGGAATGACATTTTTCCCATGTAAGGATGATTTACCTTTAAGAATTTCGATTGTCTCCATTCGCATTCGTATAACCCTGTGTCATAAAAGTGATCTGTGAGCTCATTTAATTTTATCTGAATGGATGGATATATTGGATCGGTTATTATCCTATCAGATTTAGCCATATTTGGTTTTGGCATTGATCTTTTAATCTGTCCCAAGGTGATATATTTCAGTAAATCTCCAGAAGCATCGGGCGCATGATGAGTTGAAGGTGGTATTATTAATTTCCCCTTTTCAATAAATTCCCCTGAAATAACCCTACTTCGAGTTTGGGGCGAGCCATAGTCAGCAGAATTGATCTCAGGTTGATTATCTTTTAAAATAATGGCCTTTTTATTGGGGCTTAACTTATGCTTCCTTGCCCATTTAGATAGGTTAAGATCCTTGAATGTATAGTAATCATTCAGATAATTTACAGAGTTAGAAACATTTTCCATGAACCACGCTTTCAGTATTGAATTTGGCTGATGCTTTTTGACCGCAACAATTCTAAGAAAGACTTCTGTCAGTGTAACTCCCAACGATTTGTCGGCTTTTCCAGATTTGTTAGAACTTGAAAATGTCACGCATGGTGGGCTGCCAATAATTATATCAGTGTTCGGAAGTTTTTCAATTTCCTCGATAGAGTTTTCAAAATCCAGAATATTTTTCGGTGAACAAGCAAGTCTAAAATTATGGTTGAACGTTTTTATAGCCGGTTCCCAACGATCAATTCCAAGGACGATATTAAATCCTTGCTGACGGAAGCCTTCTGAAAATCCGCCAGCTCCACAAAAGAAATCTATAACAGTAGGAGCACTCATGCTTTCTTCAATAACCATTTTTTTGTTTTCTTGTCCTGTGATAAAACCCCTTCTGCGAGCATTAATTCGAGAAGCACTCTGGAAATATGCCCTTGGTGTTGACCGCTATGACCGTGATAAATTCCCAAAGTTCGTCCAATTTCAGCATTTGACAATCCATCCTTATGTTCTAATAGAACTAAATGGATTGCCGTCTTTAGATCGGAAATTGCTCTTTGAGCTAAATTATACGACTCTGATAATTCCTTCATTTTAATTTTGTTTTGATTGTGCCTATTTGCTTAGCTGCTGAATAATTTATCTGACATTCCCAAATAGTAATAACCTTCCACCCAAGAGTTTTAAGTTGATCTACTTTTCTTTTATCCCGTTCAATATTCTTATCAAATTTATCTCTCCAAAAATCTGTATGAGATTTTGGCAAGGATAGATTACACAAGGGACATCTGTGCCAAAAGCAACCATTGACAAAAATGGCTAAGCGTTTTCTTGGAAATGCAATGTCAGGCCTGCCTGGAATATTTTTCACATGAAGGCGATAGCCTCGGATTCCATTTTTCCATAGTTCACTTCTCAAGATCGTTTCTGGCTTAGTGTTTCTGTCTCTTATCGAACTCATAATCCTTGAAGTCATTTCTTTCTCAGGAATAGGGGCTCGACCATCACGTATATATTCTCTTTTTTTCAAATTTTTTACTTTGTCGCCACCAACAACTCCCTCACATCCACATCCAACGCTTTTGCAATTTGAAACAGCGTTTCCACAGTTGGCTGCATAGTATTCGTACACCACTTGGAAACAGTTGTTCTGTTCATATCTAGTTTCTCGGCCAACCAGTTATTTGTCCGGGCCTTTTCTGCCAATACCGCTTTAATTCTGTTATAAGCCTTCTTTGCCATAATAAATTGCGTGGAAAGGTTCTTTTGCTGCAAAATAAGCAGATTAAAAAACTCGGAATATTTACATTTTTTGCTTTTAAAGCAATATATTTTCCTTATTTTTATTCTTATTTAGCCTAAATAAATTCATTTGTTTACTTTTACACTAATTCCTAATACCATGATCCTCCCCGCCACCCTCCAAAAACTCCAGCAGGACCTAACCGCCAACCCCGGTCCGGAAACCGCCAGCCGCATACTGGCGGAGTATTTCAGTTTCTTCAGCCTGCCCTCCATTCACCAGGAGCTATGGACACTCACCGGTGCCGCCCTTACCCATGAAGACCTTCATATTTACAACCGGGCATCTACCCGCAACGACCTTATTTTCTTTTATGAATTTACCCGGCTGATGATAGAGGCGGCGGAAATAATAACCACTACACCCCATAAGAAAAGCAATTAATCAAATACATCGTGCTGATAGTGTTTATTTTACACAAGATTTATTATCTTTAACCCATGGCAGGAACAATAAAAAGAAAGACACCTAAAAAAGCGGCTAGAAGTAAAAAAGCCGGGCTGAGTGCCATTACCGTAAAAGGCCCCACAAAAAGAAAGGGTATTAAATCTTTCACTTTTACCCCTGTTACGCCATCCGCTATTAAACTCCTGCGCAATAAGGCTTACCGTTATTTTACAATTGACTGATGTTCTGGGAAAATCAAACGCATTACCCTTTTACAAGAATCAACAACCAGTCAACCGGATTAAAAGATCCCGTTCGTAAGATTCTTTATCGCTTTAAAGCTAAAAAAAGAATTTACCTGGTTACTATTGAAGAATACAGCTTTGGAGTTCATGCTATTAAATTCTGTGGTATGAAGGACCGAAACCACAAAGACGCATACAAAAAAGTTTATAATGATGCTGACGGGGTGCGGGTTATTTCTACATGCCTTCATATTATGAAACAGCTATGGAAGCGTAATCCGGCAATTTCTTTTGCATTTTATGCCGTTCCAAAACCTGCCGGTATGCCAAACGAAAATGCAAGGTTCGACATTTATGAATATGCGATGATAAATCTTTTCTCTAACACACATTTTGCACATTTCAAAGACAGACGCCATCTTTTATACGTTCTCCTGAACAAAAAACATAAGAGAAAAAAAGCTGTTCTCCGCTCAATTGGCCGGTTTCTACTATCTGAGTTTGAAATGATATTTGAACCTGAATAAAACCACTTTCCTATGACAGCAAAAGAAATGGAACAATCCGCCCGGCGTAAAATCAGGTTGCTCCGAAAAAATAAATTAAAGCTTGGTTTGCCTTTCATGATCGGCTTTGACGATCTTCCGCAAGGACAGTGCTACCTGGAATTTCCTGATGGCTCCATTAAAATTGCTGAAGCCGCTCCCTGTGGCAATGTTTTTAAAATTATAGGAGGGCTTGACCCTTTTAATGCAGAAATATTTAAGCGAAAACTGAAACTCGCCTGATTTTCGCCGATTCTTTTATTGAATACCCGGAGCAAACAATGTTCGTAAACCTAAAGTTGCCGCCGGCCTCCACCCGCAACGACCTTATTTTCTTTTATGAATTTATCCGGCTGATGATGGAAGCAGTATATGTGCTGCAAAAAGGACCTGAAACAAAAGAGGCTGTCTCAAAAGCCTGATTGATTGTCATATTGAGCCTGTCGAAATATTGACAATCAATCAGCGAACACGCTTCGACAAGCTCAGCGTGACATTCTTTGAGACAGCCTCAACGATCACAGACTATTGATCATCGCTTTTTCAACGGCCTTTTATACTGGCTGTACCAGGTTATCTTTCCATTCTTCACCTGGTTAATATCATGATAGGATGCAGAATCCACTTTGCCCCCTTTATAGGTATCTGTTTCTTTATACCATGTTACTATATAGGCTTCTTTCTTATCGGTGGAATACATTTTTTGCCAGCCTTCCATATCAATACTTACAGAACTCAGGCTGTCGCGGTAAGTGCCCCAGAGTTTCATCAGGTCGGCATTGGTCTTCACCAAATGGTCTCCGTTACTCATCTCCACCGTTATGGTATCGGCCATTGTACCTGCCAGGCTGGTCAAATTACCCTGCTCCCAATATTTATAACTCATCAGCACCATTTTCAGGTCCGCATCCGATACATCGGTACTCCAGCTGCTGGAATACGATGCTTTATAAGGCAGATCCCCCGCAGGCTGGTCCGTTTTTACGGCACCTGTAGTATCTCCATCGCCGGCCGGAGCGGTTTTTTCTTTATTGCTGTTGCAGGAGATAAAAAAGGCAGCAAGACAAAAACATAGAAAAATCTTTTTCATATTCGTTGTTTTTTGGTTGACACGATCTGTAAAAAGAATGTTCTAAAGGGAGGATAGAAGGCACGAATGGAGCTAACAGGGGGCAGGTTTAAGAAAGGTAATCAATAGAAAGGGAAAAAAGAGATTTTTTATTTACTCCGCATCGCTACCAGAAGCAGTCCAGCTAATAGAACAGCAAAATAGTAACCGGCTATCTTCCTTGCTTATTTTCCGGGTATAATTTTGGTTCAGTTTTCTTTCGGCTACATCCAAAACCACCGGAACACTTCAAACTATCATACTCTTCCCGGCTCCCGACTCCCGACTCCCAACTCCCGACTCACCCCTTCCACTTAATATTACACCCGATACTCGGCCTTTGCAACCCGGACACCGGCTTGCCGCTTAGCAAACAATCCAGTGCATTTCGTATATCCTTTCCCGTTACAGGTATTTCATTGCCGGGACGGCTGTCATCCAGCTGCCCGCGATAAGCCAGGCGCAGGTCTTTATCATACACAAAAAAATCAGGCGTGCAGGCCGCATCAAAAGCACGGGCCTCATCCTGCATTTCATCATACAAATAAGGAAAAGGATAGCCCAGGTCAATTGCCAGTTCTTTCATTTTATCCGGACCATCTTCGGGATAGGCCACGGCATCATTGGCACTGATAGCCAAAAAAGAAATACCCCTGCCGGCATAATCTTTCGCCAGCTTCACCAACCCCTCATTGACATGCTTTACAAAAGGGCAGTGATTGCAGATGAACATGATCACCGTAGCAACATCCCCTTTTACCTGATGCAATGAAATATTCTTTCCCGACACGGTATCCGGTAATATGAAGCCCGGGGCGGTGGTGCCTAAAGCAACCATTGTGGAAGGAGTTCTGGCCATAACAACGTAAAGGTAGTTGGGAATTAGTAATTAGGAATTGGGGGGATTGGGAATTAGGTTTTATAGTAGTGCGTTTTCCTACAGAAAGAACCAGCCTGACTTTTGGAGGCTAACTAATTCCCAATCCCTTTAAACAGAAGCTTCGCATTATTGCAGCCCATTTCCCTGCACACAAAACTCTTCTGCCTTTAGGGGTCCCCTAATTCCTAATTACCAATCCCTAATCCCATTAAACAGAAGCGATGAACCAGAGGGATTGCTTTTTATTCCGGCAAAAGCCTGATTGATTGTCAATATTTCGACAGGCTCAATATGACAATCAATCAGGACAGCCTCGTTTTTGTTTGGCCCCCGCTTAAAATTTTATACCCACACCAGCATCCACATTGATCACCACTATATGTTGTTCACTCTTTTGTGCTGATCCGTTTGTTTTAAACTGGGGTTTCAACTGTGTATGATCGGCTTTAAATGAAAGATATGTTTTATCAGAAAGGCTGTAACGAATTCCCGCACCAGCTGTCCACACAAAAGCGGTGGCACCCTCTTTATTTAACAATACTTCTTCATGATGCACCAGTTCTGGCGACAAGGCTTTTGCTATTCCGGCCATAAACCTGATATCACCCTCCCATTTTGAAGACAGTTTTTTTATCAGCATCGGGCCGGCCACTATTCCAAAATACCTGTAACCTTCCTTACCCGATCCGGCCAGCAGGTCGTTTCTTGTTTTATTGCCGGAATAAAAAAGGGAGCCCGCAATGCCTGTATACCGGGCAAACCTGTAACCATAGGTAATATCCACGGTAAAACCGGGTTTGGCAAAACCAGCATTTTTGTTACTGAAGCTGGTGGAAGCATAGCAAACGATGGGAAAAGATACACCTGCATGAAAAGACAGGTATGATCTTTGGATGCCGCTGTTTTTCGTATCCTGTGCGCCCGATGAAATGGCAAATACACCTGCTGTGAAAAGCAAAACAACTCTTTTCATACTACTCCTCCTTTCAATAATGGCTCTGAAAAGTTACTGCCTTACACGCTGCCCGCCAATGACTATGCCGGCGAAGCAACATGATACTTGTCAATATTCCCGGTGCCGGTAATTGTTAAAATCATTTATAAACAATACCGCTCATCAAGCCGGTTCCATCAATCTTCTTTTTTCGTCGACAAAAGGACAAAATCAGCAGCCGGGTCGACCAATCATTTACGGCTGCCTATTACAGTTATCCGCTGCCGTTCCGCCCCGATTTATCCAATTCCAAAAATTTTACCCTTCTCGCTGAATAGGTTTGTATCCAATTCATTTTAAAACAGTAAACCTATCAGCCATGAAAAAACAATTCTTATCTGTCCTCGCCGGCATCGCCTTTTTGCTTTGCTCTTCTATTGCCTTCGCTCAAACCAAACCCAGCATTGCCCCCTGGGCCTCTGACAAAGGTTATTGGGTGGTGGAAAGCCCCAATACGCTTACGCATACCGTGCGTTTCTTCAACAACAACGATGTGCTGGTGTACACCGAACAGTTGCAGGGTGTGAAGCTGAATGTGGAAAGACGTAAAGTGAAAATGCAACTAAGGAAAGCACTGGAAACATCGGTGCTGGCCTGGGAACAAAGCAAGCAGCCAGCCGCCAACAGAGATTATGTGGCTTCTGTGCTGAAATAAAGCCGGTGCTGCGCCAGTTTTAAACACAGAGGCACAGAGTTTTGGAGCTGCACAGAGTTATCACTTTGATACAAAGAGCTCTGTGTTACTCTGTTTCTCTGCATCTCTGTGTTGAAAGAGTTCCCGGAAACTGGCTCATATCACAATAGCCGGAGGTCTCGTTTTTCCACTCAAACATCTTTTGTCGCCAAAAAACAACTTTATGACGACTAAAACATATCGCCGTGTGGTCACGGGTGATGAGCTTCGTAATTTTATCACCGTTTCCATGGAACAACACCCTTTTATATTTTCCGATGAAAAGAAGTACCGCATCCGCCGGCACCTTGCCTTTTGGGGCTTCTGGTGGATCTTCCAGGGATTCCTGTATTCATTCGTTGCCGCCAAAGGACCGGGCAGCTGGTGGCCCCGTCTCCAGCTTTCCATGATCGAATCCATGGTGTACCTGCTTGCTCATATCTTTCTCGCCTATTCACTCATGTATTTTGTGATACCCCGCTTCCTGCTGAAACAACGGTACTGGCTAACCGCAGTATGGACCACCCTTCTATTTATTGCCACGGCTGTACTATCCGTATTGCTGGGTTCGCTCATCATTGATCCGTTAAGGGCCGTGGCATTTGATGGCATGTTCTCCAACCAGTTCCGTACTGTGGCCGCCAATGTTTTTCTTTCGCTGCTGGCGGGTCTCCGCGGCGCTATTACCATCGGTGGTGTGGCCGCTGCCATCAAGCTGATGAAATACTGGTATGTGAAAGAACAACGTAACCTGCAGCTGCAAAAAGAAAATATAGCCTCACAATTACAGTTGCTGAAAGCACAGGTGCATCCGCATTTTTTATTCAACACGCTGAATAATATTTATTCCTTTACACAAACCACTTCCCCCGCCGCGGCTAAAATGGTGACGGGCCTTTCCGGTTTACTTCGTTATATGTTATACGAAGGCAGCCAGCCTTCCGTACCTCTGGGCAAGGAAATAACAATGATCCGGGACTATATTAACCTGGAAAAAATGCGGTACGGCAATAAACTGGAATTGCATCTCGATCTTCCGCAGCATACGCATGGACTGTATATTGCACCTTTATTGTTGTTGCCGCTGGTGGAGAATTGTTTTAAACACGGAACCAGTCACATGCTCGAAAACCCCTGGATCAACCTGCAAATTGAGATCACAGATCAGCAAATGCGCATGAAGCTGATCAATGGAAAAGTAAGCGGCCGGCATAACGCTAACCCGCATACGGGAATTGGCATCCGGAATGTGCAGAAACGTTTGTCATTACTTTACCCCGGGAAACATGAACTGACGATCACCCATGAAGAAGAAGTATTTATTGTGAACCTGAAAATAACACTGGAACAACGGACATCTGCCGGCAGCCATCCGTTGCCGGTTAATGAACTGCAAAATGCCTGAAGGCAGGACCATACAATGTTTGATCGTGGATGATGAGCCCCTCGCCCGGGAAATCATCCACCGCTATATTGATGATATACCCACCCTGGCCACGGCCGGTGAGTGTGCCAATGCATTGCAGGCTTTTGCTTTTCTGCAACAGCACCCTGTGGACCTGATGTTTCTCGACATCCGCATGCCACAACTCAATGGCAATGATTTTTTAAAAACACTGAAGAACCCGCCCAAAGTTATTTTTACCACTGCCTACCCTGATTATGCGCTGCAGGGTTATGAACTGGATATCGTGGATTACCTGGTAAAGCCCATCCCATTTGAACGATTCCTGAAAGCCGTGAACAAAGCCTACCCCGCCGGAGCAGAAAAAGCAGAGCCCCTTGCCAGGGAAGAAAAGAAAACAGAGGCGTTTGTTTATTTCCGGGCCGACCGTAAAATGGTCAAGGTCATGCTGCAGGATATCCTCTACATCGAAAGCATGAAGGACTATATCAAGGTTTTTACCACCGGCGGCACCCTTATTACCAAGCAATCCATCAGCTCCGTGGAAGAGATGTTGCCTGAAAGGGAATTTGTAAGGGTGCATCGCTCCTTTATTGTTTCCTTAAACAAGGTCCGCACTTTTACGTCCGAACTGATCGGGGTGGAAAAAACAGAGATCCCCATCGGCAAACTTTACCGCAACGGGGTGCTGAAGCTGCTTCAATAACGCTTACGTATACACGTATTTTCCCGCTTTTCCCTTCCCGCGTAGAAAGAAATACGTAGGTCCCGGTAAATTCATTGTGTATTCTTTCATTTTGGTGGCCCCGATTTTTGACCAGCTTGTTTACTCTCCGCACATTTACACCGCAATCCGGAAATACCCTATGAGTACGTCAAAAAACTAAGATGTAACCCAAAACCGCATTGCATGAAAACAAACCGTATTACCGTCGCCGGCACCCCTGGCAACAGCTCCGGCGGCCACCATCCCATTTCCGCACCCACGCTGAGCGAAAAAGCATTTTACCTGATAGCGCTTGCCAGCCTGCTCCGGGAATGTATCGACCCAACATTGGTAAAACACCTGCTGACACCCGGCAAATTCGTCGGGTACGGCCACACTCCTCTCATCGCCCCAAACAATCTTTCATGACAGTCATGTATTGCCTGTTGTGGCCTTTGAAAAACCCGGTATCTGTCAAACTTACTTATATAACCCTGCCCAATCCAACTCTTATTCATCCAAACTCTATGTTATGCGTCAATTAAAAATTTCACACTCCATCACCAATCGTGAGTCGCTGAGTGTAACCCGGTACCTGCAGGAGATCAGCAAGCTTGACATGATCACCCCCGAAGAAGAAATGCAATTATTTCCACTGATCAGAAGCGGGAACAAAGAGGCGCTTGAAAAACTGACCAAGGCTAACCTTCGCTTTGTGGTATCTGTTGCCAAGCAATACCAGCACCAGGGCCTTTCGCTGGCCGACCTGATCAATGAGGGAAATATCGGCCTGATGAATGCCATCAGCCGCTTTGATGAAACCAAAGGTTTTAAATTCATCAGCTATGCCGTGTGGTGGATCCGCCAGGGTATCATGCAGTCGCTGATACAGCATTCCCGCATGATACGACTGCCATTGAACAAAGCGGTGCTGAAAACACAGATCCAAAAAGCCAGTTCGGCACTGGAACAAACATTACAACGACAAGCCACACCCGAAGAAGTGGCAGAACACCTTAATATAGATGCAGATGAGGTAAATATCAGGATGAGTGTGAGCGATAAACACGTGAGCCTGGATACTCCCCTGGCCGACGATGAAGAAGGCAGCCTGCTGGATGTGCTGGAAAACCCGGATGCAGTTAATGGTTATGAAAAGACCTCCTATACGGGTTCCTTGCAAACAGAGATCAACAGGGCCATGCAGGTGCTTTCTCAGCGTCAGCGTGAAATGATCTGCTATTTTTTTGGTATTGGTTACGACACACCCATGCGCATTGAAGACATTGCAAAAAAATATGATCTGACGGTGGAACGGGTACGACAGATCAAAGACAAAGCATTGGAACAACTAAAACTCAAGTGCAGCCATACTCATTTGCGCAGCTTTCTTGGTTAAAGCTCTATGTTAAGAGCCGGCCTCACAGCCGGTTTTTTATTTTAATATGTGTTCCCCTTTCCTATAAAATAAAGAAAAACACTTATAAAAAATATTGGGGCGCTAACATCAGTGCAAGAAATTCAATCTAATGCTTTGCTATAAGCGCTTCTTTTTGTACATTTTCAATACAGAAAGAAACCACTGGTGCGGCGCTGATTATTATTTTAATCCCCTTTGTGAACTAACCAGGAACAAGCTCCAGCTCTGAAGTAGCCGCCTGCAAAAACTTATCCGTGAACCAGGTTTGTGCCGCGTTTTTGCATAGCCATTTTCGCAGAAACAAAAAACATGAAGGTATCTTATGGACATATAATCCGTGGTGCAGGTATTTTAGCCATACTTGCCAGCGCCCTGGTCCTTGGCGGCTGGTTTATTAATATCCCTGTGCTTAAAACGGTATTGCCCGGCTTTGCGGCGATGAAACCCAACACATCGGTCTGCCTTTTTCTGACCGGGGTTTGCCTGCTCACTCACCGTTCTCAGCAGGGCCCATTTCCCCGTTTGTACCAGTTGAGCGCATGGATCAGCTTTGTGATCAGTTTTCTTACGCTATCCCAATACATTTTCACCGTGGAGCTGGGTATTGATCAGCTGATCATAAAAGATAAAGAAGCGATCCTGGCCGGGGTGTTTCACCCGGGGCGAATGTCGGTGGCCACAGCGATCTGCTTCGTGTTACTGGCCGTTTTCTTTCTTTTCGCCCGTTCAAAAAGCCACCGGATCCTCCTCCTGGTACAGTACGGTCTTCATGTTGTTACCGCCATTTCATTTCTGGCCATAGTAGGTTATCTCTATAACGTTCCCAGTTTTTACAAATTATCTTTTGTGAACTCGATGGCCATACACACTTCTGTTCTCCTGTTTTTTACTTCTGTGGCCGCTTCGTTTATTCATCCTTCGCTGGGTATTACGGGATTATTCACCGGAAAAATGATCGGTAATGTGATGGCCCGGAGTCTTTTTCCATTGATGGTGGTTATTGTGATCATCTTCGGAAGCTTGCGCATCCTGTCGCACCGAAAGAACATGGTGACCGTGGAATTTGGCATTGCCCTGTTTGTTATCTCCTTCTTGTTCGTGGGCCTTTTCCTCATTTGGAATACGGCCAACCGGCTCAACAAACTGGACCTAAAACAGAAATTATCAGAAGAGCTGAAAAGCAGGGCGGAAACGAATTACGAAGAGATATTTGAAAAAGCCAATGATGGTATTTATGTGTTTGAAATTGAAACAGGACGTATCATTGATGTGAACGAACGGGCCAGCCAGCTTACGGGTTTCTCTAAAAAAGAATTACTAACCCTTCCGCTGGCAGATTTTATTCCTGAAGATCCGGTTTACACGGTTGACTATGCAATGGAACGCATGCAGAAAGCCATTGCCGGAGAACCACAAACTTTTGAATGGCCGGGCAAAAAGAAAGACGGCTCCACCACCTGGTTTGAGGTCAGTTATAACAAGGCCATCCTGGCCGGGCAGCCCCGCATACTGTCTTTTTTCCGAGATATTAATGACCGTAAAAAAGCAGAAACAGAATTACTCAACGCCTTTAAACAACTGGAAGACTACAAATTTGCACTCGACCAATCGAGCATTATAGCTATTACAGATCAGCGGGGCACCATACAATTTGTCAATGATAATTTCTGCAGGATATCCAAATACGAGCGGGAAGAATTGATTGGCCAGGACCATCGCCTCATCAACTCAGGTTATCATCCCAAAGAATTTATACGGGGTCTATGGGTAAGTATTGCCAATGGAAAAGTGTGGAGAGGCGAGATCAGGAATAAGGCAAAGGATGGTACTTATTACTGGGTGGACACTACTATCGTTCCCTTTCTTGATAAACATCAAAAGCCTTACCAGTACCTGGCCATACGGTCAGATATCACCGAAAGAAAACTGGCAGAAGAAAAACTGGTGTCGCTCGAAAAACAATTGCGGCATACCATGGACAATATGCTGGAGGGTGCACAGATCATCGGCTTCGACTGGCGATACCTCTATATCAATGATTCGCTGGCCCGTCATGCTAAATACAAGAAAGAAGATCTGATAGGTTATACGGTGATGGAGAAATTCCCGGGTATTGAAAACACAGAGATATACAAAGTTTATAAGCGTTGTTTTGAACAGCGTGAAACCATTCACCTGGAAAATGAATTTACTTTCCCGGATGGCAGTACAGGGTATTTTGAACTGACTTTCCAGCCGGTTCCGGAAGGTATTTTCATTCTTTCCATTGATATCACGGAAAGAAAACTGGCAGAGAAAGCCGTATTAAAATCAAGACAGGACCTCGAAAAAAGAGCGGCAGAGTTGCAGGCATCCAATGCAGAACTGGAGCGGTTTGCTTATGTGGCATCACATGATCTGCAGGAGCCACTGCGTATGGTCAGCAGCTTTCTTCATTTGCTGGAAAAACGAATGGGAGAAACGCTGGATGTCACCAGCCGGCAATACATTGACTTTGCCGTAGACGGTGCTGACCGCATGAAAAACCTGATACAGGACCTGCTGCAGTACTCCAGGGTGGGCACCAGCAAAGAGTCCGTTTCTGATGTGAATTGCAACCAGGTGATGAAAGGGGTGACCACCCTGCTCACTGTTGCCATTGCCGAACAAAAAGCCACTTTAAACGTGCGCCCCTTACCCGTAATAAGAGGGGTGCAGCCGCAAATCATCCAGCTTTTCCAAAACCTGGTGAGCAATGCGCTTAAGTATCACCGTGAGGACGTACCCCCCGTGATAGAAGTGGGTTATACTGAACAGGATAGCTGCTATGAGTTTTATGTGAAAGACAACGGGATAGGGATTGACCCCAAATTTTTCGATAAAATCTTTATCATTTTTCAGCGGCTGCATAATAAAACGGAGTACTCCGGCACAGGGATTGGTTTATCCATATGCAAGAAGATCGTGGAGCGGCACGGAGGCAGCATCCGGGTGGAGTCTGAACCCGGTAAGGGCAGCACATTTTATTTCACGATACCTAAAAAATCTGTATGACCATGACACAGGAAGTGAGCATTTTGCTGATCGAAGACAATGAGGGTGATATCATCCTCACCATTGAAGCATTAAAAGAAGCCCGGGTGAACAACCGGATTGATGTGGTACGTGACGGGGAGCAGGCCATACAATACCTGAATAAAGAGGGCCCGTATAAAGATGCGGCCAATCCTGGTTTAATATTACTCGATATCAATTTGCCCAGGATCGATGGCCTGGAAGTGCTGGCTTACATTAAGAACAACGATAAATTCAAGGTGATCCCGGTTGTGGTGCTGACTACTTCCAATTCTGAAAAAGATATACTGGAATCCTATAACCACCATGCCAATTGTTATATCACCAAGCCGGTGGGTTTCGACAATTTCATGGAAGTTATTTCGACCGTAAAAGAATTCTGGATAAGTATTGTTCAATTACCTAAACCAGCCTGATCATGTTTCATGAAGCCGGCATATTGAAATTACTGGTTGTGGAGGATAATCCCGGCGATTATGCATTGCTGAAGGAATATCTTGTAATGAGCAAGCTTCCGCCGCAAAAAACTTTTCATGCCAGTTCATTGGGTGAGGCGGCCCGTCTTACCAAAGAAAATGATTTTGATATCGCCCTGCTTGATCTTTCCCTGCCCGACAGTTCCGGTATTGATTCAGTAATAACCCTTGACCGTTTATTGCCGCAGGTGCCCATCGTTGTATTTTCCGGTTTGTCGGATGTGGAAACAGCCATGGAAACCATTTCCCTGGGGGCACAGGATTACCTGGTAAAGGGTGAGTTTGATCAAAACCTGCTGGGCAAGATCATCCAGTACAGCATGGAAAGAAAAAAAATGGTGGAGAAACTGAGGCTGAGCAACGAGCGATATGAATTTGTAAACAAAGCCACACTGGATACGATCTGGGAATGGCGCTATGATATGGAAAGGGGGATCTGGGGAGATGGCATAGTCAATACCTTTGGTTATACGGCAGAGGAAATGCAGTATGATGAAAGCTGGTTACAGAAATATGTTCATCCCGGGGACAGGGGCCGGGTAACCGATCATATTCAGCGAAACATTGCGCTGCGTAAACAGCACTGGCAGGATGAGTATCGTTTCAAATGTGCGGATGGCACTTATAAATATGTATATGACCGTGGATTTATTTTATATGATGAAAATGGCAGGCCCTACCGGATGATCGGCGCCATGTCGGACATTACAGAAAAACGGGAGCTGGAAGAAAAACTGGCCGAACAGAAACTAAATCAGCAAAAGCTGATCACGGAAGTAAATATACAGGCACAGGAAAAAGAAAGAAACGAACTGGGTAAAGAGCTGCATGATAATATCAACCAGGTGCTGGCCACCGTAAAAATGTACCTGAGCATATCCATGGAAAAGCAACATCTGCGGCCCGAGCTGATACCCAAAAGCCTGGAAAATGTGAACTATGCTATTGAGGAGATCCGCAAATTGTCCAAATCACTCGTATCACCATCGCTGGGAGATATGGGCCTCACAGAGGCGCTGCAGGAACTGGTGGAAGAATTAAATTTGATCAGTGAGTTTAAAGTAGAGCTGATCACGGAAATTGATAAAGAAACGGTGCTGGATAAAAACCTGGAGCTGATGATCTATCGCATTGCACAGGAGCAATTGAATAATATTCGTAAATACGCAAAAGCAAAAAAAGTGGCTATTACTGCAAGAACGGGGGGAAATTTTTTACTTTTTTCCGTGGCAGATGATGGTGTGGGATTCGATAAGAACACAAAGGCAAAGGGCATTGGATTGAAGAACATCAGCAGCCGCATTGAATTTTACTCCGGCACTATGCATATCCATACCGCACCCGGTAAAGGGTGCACATTGGAAATATCGATTCCATTACCTCAAAAGCAATGATGATGAACAAAATTTCAGTGGTAATAGTGGAAGATCACCAATTGGTAAGAGAAATGTGGGGCCAGTTATTTGCTATAAAGAAAGAGATCGAAGTCATTGGGAAAAGCGGTGAATTTAATGAAGCAGTTGAAATGATCAGGGCAAAAAGGCCTGATATTGTATTATTGGATATCAACCTGCCCGGTGCATCAGGCATGGATGCGGTTCCCCTGATCCGTAAATATGCCCCCGGCACCCGGATCATCGCTGTATCCATGCACAGCCAGCCCGCTTATGCCAGGAAGATGCTGCAAATGGGCGCCAAAGGATATGTAACCAAGAATTCATCACATGATGAAATGTTTGTAGCCATTGATACTGTCATGAGCGGCAAAAACTATGTGTGCATGGAAATAAAAAATATTCTTTCTGAACAGGCCCTTCAGGATATTCCTGCAGGACCCAACATCAAAGAATTATCGATCCGCGAAATTGAAATTGTAAAGCTGATCAAAGACGGGCTTTCATCCAAAGAAATTGCCGCGCAGCTAAATATATCACCCCGAACAGCAGAGGTACACCGCCATAACATCCTGAAAAAGCTGGGGTTAAAGAATACGGCCTCCCTGATAAGCTTTATTAACACCACCGATCTGAATTTCTAACTACAGAAAGTCCCGCAGAAAGCTGCAGTAACTAGTATAAAATACGTATTGCCTGAAAATTAAGGCGCTAAAGCTATATGGACTGACTGGCCGGGGCTATTTTTGTAGTGTTACGAATGTTTAATGACTCCTTGCAGTGGCGGTGAATTGCTTAGAACCATTTACACATGGGTAAGCATATTTCCGTATTAATTGTTGATGATAATGACCGGTTCCGTGAGAGTTTGCGGGTGGTCGTTTCCACCATAAAAAATGTTGCGGCCATCCATGAAGCTAAAAATGGTGATGAAGCTATTTCCTTTGCCCTTGAACAAGCTCCGGATATTATTTTAATGGATATCAATATGTCGCCCGTGAACGGGTTTGAAGCCACCCGAAAAATATTAGGAAAAAATCCCGGCATAAAGATCATTGGACTTTCTCTTCATAATGAGGTTTCCTATTGCAGGAACCTGATCCGTTTGGGGGCCAAAGGGTTTATCACTAAAAGCTCTTCTTACAACGAAATCGTTATTGCCATCCGGGAAGTGATTGCCGGCAGAAAATATATTGATAAAAATATTTCGAATAAGTGACCGGCAAGGCTTACACCTTCGGCAGTTTTTCAATAGCAGGAAGAACAGCTACTTTTTTGTCGCCAATATAACTTTTAACCTTTGATACCATATCATCTTTATCTCTTACCACCAGCAATATCCTTTCCTGGCGGATCGTCAGCACTTCATTTAGTACTTCGCTGAATCCTTCACCTCTTAATTCCAGCGGGCCCACTTCATCTATCACCAGCCACCCTTCTTCATGAATGGCATCCCGGATGATCTGTACTGCTTTACCAAAATTATCCTTGCTGAAAACAAATCTTCCTACTGCCAGGATATCTTCGTCATCTTCGGTGGCTTCCATGTGAAATTGTTCCCGGCTTTGTGCATCCATAAAAACTCTTTTGCCATTGATGACAGGGGTGAGAATGCCATGCACATCATTACGGTTGGCAGACCATTGCACCAGTGAGGTTGTCTTGCCGCTTTGTACAGGTGCCGTCAAGATAAAAATATCAGCATTGGGGGGTGCGCTTTTCCCTGCCACTGCCACGGGCTTCACTTCTCTCCAAAGTACAGATAGTGGTGTCAGTGCATTAACCAGTACCATTTTACTGAAAGCGATGATCCGCTTCCAGCCTTTATTTCCGGCAGACCGCTTCCAGCATTCTGCCACCAGCCGCTGGGTGGATGGCAATAGAGACAGCACCTCCTGTATATCCTGTTGCGATTTGCTTTGCCTTTTTTTCAGCCAGGTATGCAGTAATTGAGTGAGCAGGGGCCCGATAATGAATATCCACCCCAGGATGATGATCAGCGAACGCAGAAATATCTTCATCGAAATATGTGACGGAAGCAGGGGTGTGCCTATTTTGTAATAAGATTGTATATACAATGCGATCAGTAATACCCACACGATAAATACACCGGTCCGCAGTTTTTTCTTTTTACGGGCATGCGCAGGTAATGGAATGGACGTATCGCTGTTCACCATTATGGCATATTCCCTGGTTTCTCTCCAGGCACTGATGCGCCGGGGTAAACGTCCGGTCCAGATACCCAGGGCAATACCTGTAAGCAGGTGCAGCAATACATACCCGCCACCGATAATCAAACTATAATTCGTGGTCTCTTTTTGCCGGGTGAGGCCATTCATGAAATTGTTGATCACTTTCCAAAGATCATTGCCATACACAATGGTGAGCACCAGTATTCGCTGCAGCCCGGATTCCAATAATCCCAGTACGGCCAGCAGGATACAGGAAACGGTGTACATTCTCCTGTTCCAGAATAAGAGTTCGCCCAGCAAACCCTGGAAGAACACGGCAATATAAGCGGGAGGCGGGGCCTGCGGGCTCAGCATCATCTTAAAGATGGCTACGATCACTGTGGCTTTCAGGATCGCTCCCTTTTGCGGCACATACCAGGCAATAAGACAGATACAAACAATAGCGCAGCTACCGACTACCAGGCCGGATACCGGTATCTTCAATCCATGAATGATACCTCCCAGCATCGCTTCGCATAAAACCCATAATGCAATAAGCCGGTAATAAGTACCCTTTGATTCTGACGAAGGGTGAAAATTGGTGTGAAGAGCGCTACCCATCATTGCACATGAAAATAAATCAATTTCGCATAAAATGGTTGTGAAGAACCATAGGTAAAAACCCCTGCCGCTCAAAAAAGAAAGCAGGATCGGGCCTTAAATTTTCACTTATCCGTTGCCGTTAGGGTATGGCGGCCCCTTTGGCGATCCACTCTTTCACTTTGGCCACAAATTGTGCATGGGTGAGGGGTGGTGGTGTGCCATAGGTCCAGCTGTTCAGCACCAATGGCTCCTGCTCCACATGATGGACCAGGTCTTTTTTAAAATCCTTGAAGCCAGTGAAATTATTATCCTTGAAATGGGCTGCCAGTTGTGCCGGTGTTTTTCCCTGGAACACCATTTTTTTGCCGGCAGGCGGCAAATGCCAAAGTTCATGACCGGGTGGCATGTTCTCGCCCTCCACATGCTCCGCCTGGTGACAATTAGAGCACTTCAAAGCATACAATCCTTTTCCATCCTTTCCTCTCTTCACACCCTGTGCATGCAGGCGGCTGTCATCTCCCTGCAGCGGTACGTCTCCTGAAGGGTGACAATTCATACAACGCGGATGCATGAATACTTTATAGGCTTCCAAAAAAGCAGCTTTGGATTCTGCTTCCATTCTTTTACCGGCTTCACTTTTTTCATCTGTAACAGCAACTGGTTTATCATTGGCCGCAGGCACTCTTTCCCCGTTTTGTTTTTTAGTGAGCGTCATGGCCATCGCTGAAACAAAACCTGCAGACAATAGAAGGTAGACGGCCAGTTTCTGCCATCCTTGTTTCAAATGTTTTTTGTTTGTTGGTTCCATGTTGCCTGTTTTTAAGAAGTTACTTTTTGTTTCTTCAGTCTGGCTGCTATATGAATGGCCTTTCTAATCCTGGGATAAGTGCCGCAACGGCAAATATTTCCTGTCATGGCATCATCAATATCCGAATCGGTGGGATGGGGATTATCCCGGAGCAAAATAGCTGCTGCCATTATTTGTCCTGACTGGCAATAGCCGCACTGGGGCACATCTTCCTGTATCCATGCCTGTTCCAATGGTTTTTGCAGGGCTTCGTCCAATCCTTCGATCGTCACGATCTCTTTACCTGCCGCCCTTGACACGGGGGAGATACAACTGCGGATGCCATCTCCGTCCAGGTGAACGATACAGGCCCCGCATTGCGCAGCGCCGCATCCGAATTTTGTTCCCATGAGGCCAAGTGTATCTCTCAGCACCCATAAAATAGGAGTGGCGGGGTCCACATCCACCTGGTAGGCTTTTCCGTTTACTTTCAGCTCTATCATAAGTTCTTTCTTTTAGTTAATGGAATGGTCAGGCTTTCTTTTTAAGATCATCGGGACGAAGCGGCAGGTTCCTTACCCGTTTGCCGGTAAGAGTGGCCAGTGCATTCATCACGGCCGGTGCCACAGAAGGTACACCTGGTTCTCCCACACCCCCCATTTTTTCCTTGCTATCCAGGATATGTACTTCCACAACCGGCATTTCATTCATGCGCAGCATCCTGTATTTGTTGAAATTTCCCTGCACCACTCTTCCTTTGTCAAAAGTTATTTCGCCATACAAGGCGGCCGTTAATCCAAATGCAATGCATCCTTCCATTTGTGCTTTGATGGTGTCGGGGTTCACCGTTTGCCCGCAATCAATGGCACAAACTATTTTATGCACTTTCAGTGTTTTCTCTTTGGTAATGGAAACTTCGGCCACATGTGCCACCACGCTGCCAAATGATGTATGCACCGCAATACCCCTTCCTCTTCCGGGTAATAAGGGCTTACCCCATCCTGCTTTTTGTGCAACGGTGTCGAGTACACGTAATTCGCGGGGATGTTTTTCCATCAACCCCCGGCGATATTGATAAGGATCTTTGCCCGCCAACTTTGCCAGTTCATCTATCATTCCTTCCACAGCAAAAGCCGTATGTGAGCTGCCCACGGAACGCCACCATAAAGTGGGGACACCGCCCGGTGCCATTTTCCATTCCACCTGGTGATTGGGTACATGATAAGGTATCTCAGAAGCTCCTTCCACCGCTGTTCCGTCCACCCCATTTTGTACCATCATCCCTTCCAGGGGCGTACCTACGGCAAATGACTGGCAAACGATATTATGTTTCCAGAAAAGTGGTTTACCCGATGCATCAATACCTGTGCTCATTTTATGCAATGCCCTTGGCCGGTAATAACCGCCCCGGAGATCATCTTCTCTCGTCCACATTACCTTTACAGGTACTTTCAGGGCTTTGGATACCTGTACCGCTTCACTTACAAAATGGGCATCCAGCACAGCACGCCTGCCAAAACCACCACCCAATAATGTGGTGTGCACTTTTACCTGCTCTGGTTTCAATCCGGTAATGGCGGCAGCCGTCATCATTTCGATGGTCTGGAACTGCGTGCCCACCCATATTTCACAACTATCCGCTTTTACATCTGCCACACAATTGAGGGGCTCCATCGGTGCATGCGCCAGGTAAGGCATATCATATATGGCTTCGATTGTCTTTACTGCTTTGGATTGTGCAGCTGCCACATCCCCTTCTTTAGCAGCTACCGCACCTGCCTGGCTGGCCAGTTCCTCATACTGTTTTCTTTGATCAGCACTGTTCAAAGTGGCCAGCGGACCTTCGTCCCATTCTATTTCCAATGCCTCGCGGCCTTTTTTGGCTCCCCAAAATCCATCGGCTACCACTGCAATTCCGCGATCGATCTGTACCACTTCCTTTACGCCTTTAATGGCTTTGGTTTTATCGGCATTGAAACTTTTAACCTTACCTCCAAAAACGGGTGGCCTGGCTATCAATGCAGTTAACATTCCCGGTAATTTCACATCCAGTCCGAATACAGCAGTGCCATTTGTTTTCCCGGGAGTATCAATTCGTTTAACGGGTTTCCCGATGAATTTAAAATCTTTCGGGTCTTTAACTTTTATATTCTCTGGTGTTTTAAGCGTAGCTGCTTTATCCACCAGCTGGCCATACGATAATTTTTTTCCGGTAGTGGTATGGATCACATATCCTTTCTCCGTTTTGCAGGCTGAAGTATCCACGCTCCATGTTTGTGCGGCAGCTTCGATCATTAATTGCCTGCCGGTAGCACCTGCCTTGCGAAGCCGGTCCCATTCCACCCAGGTACTGGTACTTCCACCTGTTGCCATCATGCCAAAGCCGGGGTGATTATAGTCGGGGTGAACGGGAGCAAACTCTACTTTTATTTTACTCCAATCCGCATCGAGCTCATCCGCAATGATCATCGGCAGCGAAGTATATGATCCCTGGCCCATCTCGGAGTGATTCACAATAATGGTGACCATATCATCGGCACCAATTCGTATGAATGCGTTGGGAACTAAACTGGTAACGGAGGGTATGCCGGCTGGTCTTTTGCCAAATGCGGGCATATGAAAACTGAGCAGTAAACCTCCTCCTGCCAGGGCAGATGTGATAATAAATTGTCTGCGGCTGGTATTGTTAGTTTGGTCCATATAGCCTCCTTGATTTTTGAGAGAAATGTCCTGTCCGGAAAAACAGGTATAAGTTATTACTTTTTCGGGATAGCAAAGGGAAAATGTTACCGGGCAGAGGCCGGAAATTCAACGGGTTGGTCAATCTTTTTACCTGGCTTTACCAGGCTAAACAATTCTTTACGAAAGAGTCGCAAAATCCTCCGCCGTGTCGATATCATATTTCCCATCGGGAAAAGGAATATGGATCACATTCCCGGTATGTGCTTCCACAACCTTGCGGGCTCCCTTATCGCCCGACAGCAACAGCAGTTCCGGGAAAATAGATTGATGAAAAAGTACCGGCGGGCCGGCCGCATTATCATAAAAAGAGGTGACGATGGGTTTTCCTGTCTCCTGGTGCGTCCGTATTAATCCATTCAGTAATGCTGTGGAAACATAGGGCTGATCGCATACCATCAGTATGGCCGCATCCACATTGGGGTTTATGTTTGTTATTTCTTTGATGCCGCAGCGGATCGAAGCGGCCATTCCTTCCTGCCATTCTTTATTGATAACAATATGCGAACTGCCCGCCTTTAAATGCGGTTGAATAAGATGGCAGGTGGCGCCCAGCACCACCACTACCGCCACCGCATCGGAAGCTCCGGCCTCATTCATGAGGTGCTGAAGCAGTGATGTGTCATTATACGGCAGCAATTGTTTGGGACGGCCCAGTCTTCCGGATGAGCCGGCTGCCAGGATGATGATACCGCAGTTGCTTTTCATATTATTGAGGGCCCGCTTTTACTTCTTTGATCGTTAAGGATGACCGTTCATGTATGGTTTCTCCTCCTGATTTCAGTTTTGCTCCCTGCCTGCCTGATAATACGGCCTGTATCTCCGCTATGATGGACAAAGCGATCTCCTCAGAGGTTTCTGCACCAATATCCAGGCCCACCGGGCCATGAATAGTCGCCAACTGCTGTTCATTTAAAACAAAGCCGTTATCCTTTAATTCGTTAATGATACGGTCACGTTTCTTCCTGGGCCCCAGCAATCCGATATAAACAGCTTTTTTCATCACCAGTTCTTTCAGCATGGCCATATCATAATTATAGTTATGCGTCATCAGGGCAAAAACTGTTCGTTCATCTGTTGCCACCCGTTTCAGTACGTCCTCCGGTTTGGATACCAGTACCTGGCAGGCCGAAGGAAATCTTTCTGCTTTGGCGTAATTATTTCGTCCATCCACCACCGTTACTTCCCACCCCAGTATATCCGCCATGCTCACCAATGGCATTACATCATTACCGCCGCCCACCACCACCAATGACACGGCCGGCTGTATGAATTCAATGAACGCTGTAAGGTTGAATGACCCGTCTGTATAATTTTTAAACTCCGTGACTTGATTTGTCAATACATTTTTTGCATCCGCGGTTAATACTTGCTGAAGAAAACGGGTCTTATCGATATTATTTCCATCCTGCTGCAACAGCAAACAGGTGCCGGGCTGTGCGGCTCTTCTGTCTTCCAGCGAAAAAGCGGTCACTAAAACACTATTTTGCCTTTTTACTGCTACTGCCTTCAATAGCTGAACAGGATTATTTGCATCTGCAGGGTCAACCGGTTCTATCAATACTTGTATGATGCCGTTGCAGCCCAGGCCCATCCCTAATTTGGCGTCGTCTTCGTCATTGGTATCATAGGTTACCAGCATGGTTTTCTTTTCCGACATCACCAGCAATGCTTTTCTCAATGCATCCCCTTCCAGGCATCCGCCGCTGATGGCGCCTGTCAGCATGCCTTCTTCTGTTACCAGCATCCTGGCGCCGGGCCTCCGATAGGATGAACCTTCCACATGCACCACGGTGGCCAGCGCTGTTTGTTTGCCCTGCTTTACGGCAGCATCATAGGCTTTTATTATTTCCCTGGTTTCTTTCATTTCTCAGCATTGCACGCTGAAGTTACTTTGTTTTGGCTGTATGAATATCAACAGGCTTAAGCTGTTTTCATTGAACCAATTACAGTAACTTTAGTAGGATTAAAAAGGTCCTGTTTGACAAAGTTCATACTCAATGATACGGATATCGAAACAAGCCTGCCCGCCGGTATGGTCATGCTCGATTTTATCCGTTATCATCAGCACCTTACGGGCACTAAAATAGGTTGTCGTGAAGGTGATTGCGGGGCCTGTACTGTGCTGATAGGAGAAATGGTGAACGGGGAACTGGAATATAAATCCATGACCAGTTGCCTGATGCCCCTGGGCAATGCACAGGGTAAACATATTGTGAGCATTGAGGGCATTAATTTTCCCGGTGAGTTGAATCCTGTTCAGCAGGCCATGGCCGATTGCGGGGCCACCCAATGTGGTTTTTGTACGCCCGGGTTTGTGATGTCGCTGGCCGGTTTTTGTTTGAGTAATACAAGTCCCACGAAAGAGAGCGCCATTGAGGCGGTGGATGGGAATATTTGCCGTTGCACCGGTTATAAATCCATTGAAAAAGCCGCGGCGATGGTGGCGGAGAAATTGCAGGGCAAAAAAAATTCCATCGCATTTGTAACCGATAACAAGATTTTACCCGCTTATTTCTCCTCTATAAAGCAAAGACTTTTGTCTTTTAAAGAACCCATAACTCGTACCCCTCTGCCCATAACCCAAATTGTCGGCGGCGGCACAGACCTGTATGTACAGAAGCATGAAGAAATGGTCCGGGCCGATATACGCTTTGTATTTGATATGCCTGCATTAAATGGTATTTATAAAGAAGGAAATAAATGCATCCTCGGGCCGGCAGCAACGGTAACAGACCTGAAAAATTCATCCGTTATCCAGGAAGCCTTCCCGCATTTTCAGCGCTATGCCAAATTAGTTTCGTCTACGCCTATCCGTAATATGGCCACCCTGGCCGGGAATTTTATCAATGCTTCTCCCATTGGCGATTTCACCATTTTCTTCCTGGCGCTGGATGCACAGCTGGTTTTGAGTGATGGTAAGAATAAAAGAGAGTTAGCCCTCAGGAAACTGTACAAGGGCTATAAACAACTGGATAAAAAACCAGAAGAACATATTGAACAAATATGGTTTGAACTCCCGGGTAAGGACCATCGTTTCCATTTTGAAAAAGTAAGTAAACGAACGCATTTGGATATTGCAAGTGTGAATTCTGCCATACTGGTGAAAACAAAAGGGAATACGATAGAAAGCGCCGGCATTTCTGCGGGCGGGGTAGGTCCTGTGCCTATGTATTTATCAAAAACGTCTGCATTCCTGGCTGGTAAAAAAGTCAACGGGTCCGTGATAGCAGACGCTATTGATATTATGAAAACAGAGATCTCACCCATCAGCGATGCAAGGGGATCGAAGGAATACAAAACTTTATTACTGGAACAATTAATCAGGATTCATTTCCTGCAGGGGGTTTAAACCTGGTGCAGGCAGAATAGTATGAAGAATATCGACTCATATACCCATGTTCGCGGCGAGTCCATTTACCTCGATGATATTCCATTGGTACAGGGTACTTTGTTTGCTTCTGTATATGATTCGCCGGTGGCGCATGGCAAGCTGGTTTCTATAGATACCAGCGAAGCAGAAAAGATGCCGGGAGTGGTCCGCATTATTACGGCCAGAGATATTCCTGGTGAAAACCAGATCGGTGGTATCATTCCCGACGAAGAATTATTAGCCGGTTCGCATGTGCATTTCTGTGGTATGCCCATCGCATTGGTTGTGGCTGCATCAGACGAAGCTGCCAGGGCCGCTGTAAAAAAAATCAAATCCGTGATCGAACCCCTGCCCGTTATCACCGATCCCCGGGAAGCACATGCCCAAAAAGAGCTGATCATTCCTTCCCGTACTTTCCGCATCGGCGATACCGAAACGACCTGGTCGCAATGCGAATATATTTTCGAAGGCCGCACAGAGACTAACGGACAAGAACACCTGTATATAGAAACACAGGGCGCTTATGCCGTGCCGCAGGAAAACGGCGCCATCCGCATCTATTCCTCCACGCAGGGCCCAACAGCCGTGCAGCGAACGGCTGCCCGGGTGCTGAAGATGCCGATGAACCTGATTGAAGTGGACACCACAAGACTGGGTGGCGGGTTTGGCGGCAAAGAGGACCAGGCCACCACCTGGGGAGTAATGTGTGCTTTGGCAACTTACCTTTTAAAAAGACCGGTAAAATATTGCCTCCACCGCATGGAAGACATGCGGATGACGGGCAAAAGACATCCTTATTCCTCCGATTTCAAAATAGGATTAAGCAAAGAGTTAAAGATCCTCGCTTATGAGGTTACATTTTATCAAAACGCAGGGGCCGCTGCCGATCTTTCGCCTGCTGTCATGGAAAGAACATTGTTCCATTGCACCAATTCTTATTTTGTCCCGAATGTAAAAGCGCTGGCACATAGTTGCCGCACCCATTTGCCACCCAATACAGCTTTCCGTGGTTTTGGCGGGCCACAAGGCATGTTTGTAATTGAAGCGGCTATTGCCAAAGCCGCTGAAGAGCTAAACATCTCCGCATCCGTTATTCAGCAAAAAAACCTGTTGAGGACCGGTGACGAATTTCCTTATGGTCAATTGGCACACAGCGAAGCCCATGAATGCTGGGATAAGGCCATTGAACTATATGATCTTGACCGGATGAAAAAAGAAGTGGATGATTTTAATACGGCTAATACGCTATATAAAAAAGGATTGGCGCTGATGCCAATCTGCTTTGGTATTTCTTTCACCAAAACACTGATGAACCAGGCCAGGGCACTGGTACATGTGTACACAGATGGTAGTGTGGGTGTAAGTACGGCCGGTGTGGAAATGGGGCAGGGACTGAATACAAAAATGCTGCAAGTAGCTTCTGCGGTATTATCCATCGATCCTTCAAGGGTAAAAATCAACACCACCAATACCTACCGGATCGCCAACACATCTCCCACGGCGGCCAGCGCTTCCTCTGATCTGAATGGTAAAGCCACAGAGATCGCTTGTTTAGCCATCCTTCAACGATTAAAACGGGTGGCTGCCGAAGAATTAAAAGCAGAAGTAAATGACATCGAAGTAAAAGATGATTGGGTATGGGTAAAAGGCAATCAATCAGAATGGGATTGGAAGAAGCTGGTAATGGCTGCTTTTATAAAGCGTATCAGCTTATCGGAGCATGCACATTATGCGCCTCCCGGTATTTGGTTTGATGCAACAAAAGAAAAAGGTCATCCGTTCACGTATCATGTGTACGGCACCGCTATCGTTACTGCCACCATAGACTGCATGCGCGGGACATACGAAATCGATTCGGTAAAACTGGTACATGATTTTGGAAAGAGTATGAACCCAATGATCGATATGGGGCAGTGCGAAGGCGCATTGGTACAGGGTATTGGCTGGATGACGATGGAAGAGATCGTATATGACAAAGATGGAAAACTGCGGTCCAATGCACTGAGTACTTATAAAGTGCCGGATATCTATTCTGTTCCCAAAGAGATCGCTGTTCATTTTTTAGAAACAGAAAAAGAAAATCTTGCCATTTTCAGGAGTAAAGCCATTGGTGAGCCGCCGCTGATGTATGGTATCGGCGCATACTTTGCCCTGCACAATGCCATCAAAGCATTTAACCCTGGTGCCCATATACCATTTGATGCACCCATGACACCTGAGAAAGTTTTATTGAGTTTATATAAATAACAGCCATGAGACTCGCATTCATCCTGCTACTTCTCCCGTCCTTTGTATTCTCACAAGATGAGTACTCCATCCGCGAACTAAAGGATGGGAAATTCAAAAAAGACTCCAGCTACATTTATACGCTGCCTTTTCCATACAAAAAGAAAGTATTCCTGGTACAAGCATATCGCAGCCTGTTCAGCCACAAAGGCGAAATGGCATTGGATTTTAAAGTAAAAGAAGGAACAAGGATTTGTGCCGCCCGTGGGGGAGTAGTGACTTCCTGCCGGAAAGATTCTGACAAAGGGGGGCTGAAGCAGGAGAATTTGTCCGACGGGAATTATATTGTTATTCAACATGAAGATGGTTCTTCCGGCTGGTACTGGCATTTTAAAAAAGATGGCGTATTCGTAAATGTGGGTGATACGGTGAAAGTGGGAAAAGTGATCGGCTTAAGTGGTAATACTGGCTATTCTGCCTTTCCGCATCTTCATTTTGAAGTGCAGGGTTATGATGCACAGGGAAACTATAAACAATTACCCACCCGGTTTTATACGCAAAAAGGGGTTATCTATCTCCGGCCGGGTAAGTTTTATCGGACGCTGTAGAGAAGGGAACATAAAGGACATTATGAACCAAAATACACACAAAGATTTTACATTCTTTCAGGGTCTTCGCAACCAGCACCCAACAACCTGCAACCGGTATATCTGGCTTTAATATTGTACCTTACTCTTTCTAAATTTCTGGTAGCATGATCGTGG
>CAZSGD010000042.1:0-17111 GCA_964606155.1 uncultured Chitinophaga sp.
CCGCTTTTTTCAGCCTTAAGGCGGTATTGGATCACGTACCCGGGCAGGTACACCACTTTTACATCCGATACTTCCCGGCCTGCATATTTACTTTTATTGAACCCGTCCTTTACATCTTCGGGCAACTGCTCAAAGGTCCATTCTTTTAAAGTGCTTTTCCAGATACCCCGGTTGCTGTATTCCGCATTCATTTTACTGCTGTCCAGCTCAAACTTCACGTTCACATTCACCAGGTCGTTCTCCCATTTGGCATTTTTGGCATCAGGGTATTGCTTGAAGAAATTGTCCCTCGCCGTTTGTGGAATGGAAGTAACCTGGGCCCGGAGGGTGGAAATTAAAAAACTGAAAAAGATAACGGAGATGGCTGAACGAATAATGGGTTTCATAAAAAAGGTGGTTTTTATAATGGGTTTATAGAGGAAAAATAATGCCAGTTTTTCTTAGCAAGCTGCTAAATTAAACGTACATCATTCCATAAAGTTACTGGTTCTTTCCGGCCACCACGATCACGATCTCCCCCTTCACGGTCTTCTGTTTGAAATATTCAGCCACTTCCCGCAGGCTGCCCCTTTTATTTTCTTCAAACAGTTTGGTCAGTTCCCGGCTCACAGAACACAGCCTGTCTTCACCAAACCAGGTAATGAACTCCTCGAGCGTTTTCACCAGCCGCAGGGGCGATTCATAAAAGACCAT
This sequence comes from uncultured Chitinophaga sp., assembly GCA_964606155.1. Classification (GTDB taxonomy): domain Bacteria; phylum Bacteroidota; class Bacteroidia; order Chitinophagales; family Chitinophagaceae; genus JJ008. Next base: position 694 of record CAZSGD010000042.1, read on the forward strand.
TGTTCTTTCCTCCTCCGCCAGTTGTTTCAGTAAGGTCTGCCTTCCTTTTTTTAAAGGCAGAAATCCTTCAAAACAAAACCGGTTAGAAGGTATACCACTGTTTACCAGTGCGGGCACAAAGGCTGTGGCCCCCGGCAGACATTCCACAGACACCCCCACTTTGATACACTCCCTCACCAATAAAAAAGCAGGATCGGATATACCGGGTGTGCCCGCATCCGTTACAACCGCCATCTTTTTTCCTTCTAATAGCTGGCTCACCAGGTGCTGCAGTACTTTATGTTCGTTATGCTGATGGTAGGGCGATAGCTGCTTGGTGATCTGGTAATGATTGAGCAAATGAGATGTTGTGCGGGTATCCTCTGCCAGTATCACATCCACTTCCTTCAATACTTCCAATGCCCTAAGGGTGATGTCTTTGAGATTACCTATAGGAGTGGGAACGAGGTAGAGCATTTTGGAATTGGATAATTGGGAAATTTGCAAATTTGAAAATGAAACCCTTTAGTTGAAAAGTTCTGAATGCTGGTCAATTTCAATTACCATGATGTGCCATAAACTACTAAACAAACCAATCAACTAATTAACCAGCTACCAATAACCAGTAACAGATTTAGTACGTGCCCATGGCTGTAGTCCATCAACAATAATCAATTAACCAATCAACTAATTAACTAATTAACCTCAATTTCGAAATATTCCATTACCGGGTTGCTCAGTAATTTCTTACTGGCTTCATCTGCAATGGCCCTGGCTTTCTCCGGTGACTCGGCATTTACTTGTAAAGTGATATTTTTTCCGATGCGCACATCTTCCACCCCTGCTAAACCCAGGTTTTCCAACCCACCCATCACGGCTTTACCCTGCGGGTCCAGTAATTCTTTCAGGGGCATCACTTTTATCTGTACAGTATAGGTCATGCTGTTTTGCTTTTGAAAAGCAAAGATACGAGAACGTAAGCGAGTATGATGACCGGGGGCGCCAGCCATTTTAATAATACGATCGCCACAAGGGCAATGAGGATGATAATATATTTCGGCAGGTTGTTCTGCACGCTGAAATCTTTGAATTTTAATGCCATCAATGGAAGCGTGGATACCATCAGCCAGGATAATACCGTCACTATCGCATACAACACCCATTTATTCGTCAGCATTTCCTGGGCCCAACCCTGGTTCACATTCCAGTATATCAACGGTAATGCAGCAACGAATATACCCGCCGCCGGTACCGGCAATCCTTTGAAAGAGAAAGATTGGCTGGTATCTAAATTAAAACGGGCCAGTCGCCATGCAGCTGCCACCGGTAAAATAAAAGCCGGCAGCAACCACAACAATGATACATCCACTCCAACCGGCTCATTGGCATAGCTCAATCGTAGAAATTGATAAATGATCATTCCGGGTGCGACGCCAAAACTCACCAGGTCTGCCAGTGAATCCAGTTGCTTACCCATCTCAGAATTAGCAGAAAATAACCTTGCAACAAATCCGTCCAGGAAATCCACCAGGGCAGCCAGACCGATAAACAAAGAAGCCATCCATATTTTCTCAGGTATGTACAGCAGTTCTGTGCCGGTGGCATCCACCGTGATCATAATGCCATTTTGCAAAACGAATACAATGGCAATACAGCCAAAAACGAGGTTGAGAAGCGTAAAGAGGTTGGGAATTTGTCGCATGTTTGAAAGTTGAAGATTCACTATATAGTCAACAGACGACTGTCCACTGACCACGGCTGGGAACCTCCGGGTTGATTAATCATTTAATTTTTTGATCATTGCCTGGATCTTAATCACCAGCTTCTCGACCTGGACATAAAGCTGGGTGAACTTTTCTTCATCCAGGTATTTCCTTCTTTTCGCCAAATATAAGCATCCCACCACTTCAAGAGCAGATCTGTTGGCAATAACCAGGAATCGTCTGAATTCTGCATCAGTCAATCCAGTAGAACCCTCTACTATGTTCAATGATACTGAATAACTGGCTCTTCTCATCTGGCTCGATAAAGCATACAATTCATGCTTAGGGAAAGACTGGGCCAAAAGGTCTACTTCATCTGTTAGTTCCAACGATAAATGCCAAATACTTAGCTTTTCAAATTTAAACGCCATCGGATTGGGTAGTCTTCTCTTAAAGGGTACCGATCGGTTATAAAATATCTCTTAGGAACACAACTCATTAGAGACATTTCAATTATCAGCTTAGTTCGTCGACCATGGTCACATCGTCTGTAATTTATGAACTTCGATTCTTTAATATTTTTTCAACAATAAGCCAGGTCTGTGGACCGTCGTCCGTCGGCCGTGGACTTCCTACTTCTTCATCAAACTTTCAATTTCATCAGCCGTAATCGGAATATTTTTAAACAAATCCTTATTCCCGTTCTTCGTGATCCAGACATTATTCTCAATACGGATGCCCATTTTTTCTTCCTCAATATAAATGCCCGGCTCAATCGTAAATACCATGCCCGCTTTTATAGGTTCCGTACGGGTGCCAAGGTCATGCACATCAATGCCCAGGTGGTGCGATATACCGTGGTATAAATATTTGCGGTAGGCCCTGTTCTCCGGATCTTCGTTCTTTACATCCGACTTCTTTAGCAACCCGATCTTCAGGAATTGTTTGGTGGCTTCCTCTCCCACCATATCCGTGTATTTCACAATACTGATACCCGGTTTCAAAATACTCTTGGCATAATTATGCAGGTCCAGGCAGGCATTATAAACGGTCTTTTGCCGCCGGGTGAATTTTCCATTGACAGGTATCGTTCTTGTCAGGTCGGCGCAATAACCCCCATACTCCGCGCCAAAATCCATGAGGATCAGTTCCCCGTCTTTACATTCCTGGTTATTGGAAACATAATGCAGGATACGGGCATTGTCGCCACTGGCCAGTATACTTCCATAAGCAGGGCCGGTAGCACGCTGGCTTAAAAAAGAATGATAGATCTCCGCCTCGATCTCGTATTCCATTACCCCGGGCCGGATAAACTGCAGCAATCTTCTGAATGTATTTTCCGTAATGTCGATAGCTTGTTGTATCACTTCCACTTCTTCGGCTGTCTTGATGCCACGCAGCTCCTTCATGATCTTTGCCGCCCGCAAATAATGGTGCAGCGGATAACGGCTTTTCATTTCGTCAATAAAACGATAGTCGCGGGTACGCAGCAAACTGGCTTTGCGGTCATTTTCATTACTGTCGAGATAGATCGTATCTGCCAGGTGTATCCAGGGCTGCAGCAATCCATCGAGACTGTCGACCCATACGATCGTTTTGATACCACTGATGGCCTGTGCTTCGGCTACCCGTAACCGTTTGCCATCCCATTTTTCCTTCAGCTCATTGGGGCGCACCAGTACCAGCACCTCCCGGTATTTGGGGTCGGGGTTATCGGGAAACAGGATGACCATACTGTCTTCCTGCTTTACACCGGTAAGCCAGAACAGGTCGCTGTTTTGTTTGAAATGATAAATGGCATCGCCATTGCTCGGTACTTCGTCATTACTCACAAAAATGGCAATGGAGTTCTTCTCCATCTGGCGCACAAAACGCTGGCGGTTTTGAACAAAGATCGCCGGGTCCAGGGGTAGATATTTCATGGAATGATCTGGTTTAGCTGGTTAAGGGGCTCGTGAAATGATTAAGGCGGCTAAAGATAAAGAGCAATAGTGTCGGGTGATTGTCTTTTATCACAAATTCGAAAAATCTGGTAAAAATTGAATTTTATCCAAGGTCAGCCCATTCAAATTAAAATTATTTAAAAATCAATAAGTTAGAATAAAAATTGCCCAGCATTTGCAGCAATATTTTAGCTTCTTTTTAATGTGTATTACTAACACTTGTTTGTATTTAACGGGGTTTGTGTATTACCTTTGTTGCTTCAACAAATTCGATTGCTAATGTCTATTCCCACCATGTTGATCCCTACCCAAAGTTTGTTGCGCCTGGGATTAAAAATTACTGACGACATCCACTATCAATTATCACCCGAAGAACTTGTACAGGATACCCTCCGTATCGGGGAAGGTGTGCTGAACGACACGGGTGCCCTCGTGATCCGTACCGGTGAATTCACCGGCCGCTCCCCGAAGGACAAATTCACTGTAAAGGATGAAACCACGGCCGATTCCGTACACTGGAATGAATTCAACATTCCCCTGGAACCAAAATATTACGACATCATTTATAAAAAAATGATGGACTACCTGGCCAATTGCCCCGAATTATGGGTACGTGATTGCTATGCCTGTGCAGATCCCCGTTACAGACTCAATGTGCGGGTGATCAACGAAAAGCCCTGGAACAACCTCTTTGCCTATAATATGTTCCTCCGCCCCACCGAAGAGGAACTGGAAACATTCAAAGCCGACTGGCATGTGATCAGCGCCCCCGGTTTGAAATTAGATCCCAAAGAATGTGGAACCCGCCAGCACAATGCGGCCGTGGTTTCCTTCAAACACAAAATGATCCTGATCGCAGGCACTGGTTACACCGGTGAAACCAAGAAAGGCATCTTCACTATTCTCAATTATATCTTACCCCACGAAAAAAATGTGCTGAGCATGCACTGCAGCGCCAACATGGGTAAGAATGGTGATACAGCCATCTTCTTTGGACTCAGTGGTACCGGCAAAACAACCCTGAGTGCCGACCCCAACCGTAAACTGATCGGTGATGATGAACATGGCTGGACAGAAGACAGTATCTTCAACTTTGAAGGCGGTTGCTATGCAAAAACGATCAACCTGACAGAAGAAAAAGAACCCGAAATATATAATGCCATCCGTCCCGGTGCATTAGTGGAAAACGTGACCTTCCACCCCGGTACCAACAAGATCAATTTCGATGATGGCTCCATTACCGAGAATACGAGGGTTTCCTATCCTCTACATTTTATCAGCAATGCGCTGGAACCATCCATAGGTGGTTTACCCAAAAATATTTTCTTCCTGACCTGTGATGCCTTTGGTGTATTGCCCCCGATATCTAAACTGACAGCGGGACAAGCCATGTACCAGTTCATATCTGGCTATACCGCAAAAGTGGCCGGAACAGAAGCAGGTGTAACAGAACCCAAACCCACATTCAGCGCCTGCTTTGGTGCGCCTTTCCTTCCCCTTCATCCGGGAAAATATGCGCACATGCTGGGCGATAAAATGCAAAAGCATAAAGTAAATGTATGGATGATCAATACCGGATGGACCGGTGGCCCTTATGGCATCGGTAACCGCATGAAATTGAAATATACCCGTGAAATGATCACCGCCGCTCTCGAAGGCAAACTGAACTCCGTTCCGTTCAATAACGACCCCGTATTTGGTTTTGCCGTTCCCGCTGAATGTCCCCATGTACCGGCTGAAATTCTGAACCCCCGCAACACATGGGCGGATAAAACTGCGTACGATGAAAAAGCCAAATACCTGGCAGGATTATTCATTAAGAATTTTGATAAATATTCCGACGGTGTATCGGCAGAAGTATTAGCTGCTGCTCCCAAGGCAGGCTGAACTCCGTTCAGCCTTTAAAAAAATGAAACCGGACGGTTAAAAGAAACCAACCCCTCCCACGGAGGGGTTTTTTATATAGTCAGACCGAACTCCGTTCGGTCATTTACTTAAAAGCCTGAACGGAGTTCAGGACGCCAGCTTTTATTTTATTTTAACGCCTCCCCATGCAGCCTGTAAAATTTTTTTGGCGACATTACGTTGATAATTAGCCATGCAAAAAATTGTACCATACCTCTTTCTCAGCTTTTTACTGCTTCCTGCCCCGATGATGGCACAGGATAAGGACGAGGAGCTGATTACCTGGAATGCCGGTAAAAAACTCAACTGGAGTGATTATAAAGGATCGCCGGATAGTAACAGCGATGCGGCCGCATCCACCACTACTTACCTGAGCATCGAGTACAATATTTCCAACGGCAATTTTGGTTACAAAATTCAATCCCGGTTTTCCAAAACCCGCTCCTGGGGCCTGCATAAAACAGAATATATCCTGAGCCACGAACAGGGCCATTTTGATATTGCCGAAGTATTTGCCCGAAAGCTGCATAAGAAGATGAGCGAATATAAATTCAACCCGCGCAACAACTACCAGAAAGAGCTGAGGAAGATCTACGATGATGTTCTGGAAGAAAAAGAAAAGATGCAGGACGATTATGACAGCGAAACCCGCCATAGCATCAATAAGGAAAAACAGGCCGAATGGCTGACGAAGATCAAAAACCTGCTGGAAGAATACAAAGCATGGTCTGATTACTGAGCCACACCTCCCATCAATGGGTCCGTTTTAGAAACAGCTCCTGATTCCACATGACCCGCAAACTGCTGCGAGTAAGAAGCATATCCTGTTGCCCTGACCAGCACATCATACCAGCCAAATGAATTCTTTGTATTCACCACTACACTGGCCGTTTTGCCCGGAGCAATGCTGCTGGCAAAGAAAGTTTCATTTCCATAACTCTTATTGTTCACGATCTCCACTTTCACCGGCCTGGTATCGTTGTTCGTTACCGTTAGTATGGCATGACCGGAGAGACGGTTGGCAGCTCCCTTCACAGGATCATATCCCAGCCGGATATCCAGCAACGGATCTTTTCCATTCCCTTTGAAGGACCGGAAAAACCCATTAGGGCCATGCACATTGAAATGATAGGCTTCTGCTTCTCCTGCCCCAAGTGTCCATTCATCTTCCAGTTCATCACCGGCTGCAAGCGCATAGTTGCGTACGCTCAATGGTAAAGGGGCCAGGTCGTTTCGATCGTATACATAGAATGGCGAACCCGCTGCATGCTCTCCAAATACTTTGTTGCCTGCACGGAATTTGATGGCAAATGTTGATCTATCCTTCCGGATATTACCATCTGCATATAATTCATAGGGTAATGCACAGGCCGAACGGATCCCCTTCTCCTGTTTTGGCATCGTGGAAGAAGGACTGTTCGTATTGATGGCGGCGATCTGCTCCGTTTTCAATTTTGTAAAATTATCCGGCACTTCTTTGAACTGTGCATTATTGATCATTTCAATAAACTTCTCCTTTTCAATAAACGCCGGTTTGCTGATCTTTTCCCCGTTATACGGCCGGAACGCCGAACTCAAATCGCCACACACTGTTCTTCTCCACTGCGTTATATTTTCTTCTGTGATCTTTTTGCCCGTTTTCCTTTCTAAAAATTTCTCCAGGAACCGGAGCGATGAAGTATGATCAAATACTTCGGAACAAACATATCCCCCTCTTGTCCAGGGTGAGGCGATGATCATGGGCACGCGGTATCCCAAACCAATATTACTTTCCCTGGCATAATCGGGGATGGATTGTTCGTTCATCCGCACATATTCCACGGTGGTATCAATACCCGGCGACACTTTCCCGCTGTTCGCCTTATAAGGGTTGGGTGATGCAAAGGGAGGCAGGTGATCGAAATAACCATCGTTTTCATCATAAGTCAGTACAAAAATGGTCTTCTTCCACACTTCGGGGTTCTGTGTTAAAATATCGATCACTTCACTCAGGTACCAGGCACCAAACCAGGCAGCGCTGGGGTGGTCCGAAAATTTTTCCGGGGCTGCGATCCAGGATACCGTCGGCAACTGCCCATTCTTTACGTCTTCTCTGAATTGTTGGAGAATATCTCCTTTTGGAATATCTATTTCTCTTTCCGTTTTGCCATCATGATAGGTCAGTTGGGTCATGGCATGATAATCGGTATCCTTACGGTTATTAGTAAACGCTTTTTCATGTATGCGCTTTGCATAGGGTGATAGTGCATCAAATCTCTCTTTCGTGCAGGTTACCTGTTCCTCTTCCGCCCAACGCAGTCTTTTTTGCAGGTAAGCGAGATGCTCTTCCCACCCCTTTTTTTCTTTCTCGTCTTTCGGTTGTTCGGTCCGGATCTTTGTCTCCTGCTCCGCAATACTTTTTTTAAATTTTTTGATCTTTTCCGGAATATAAGCAATATACTCCGGGTGCAGTTTGATATTATACTGCGTGAAATATTCTAACGGGTTATCGCCGAAATTATCCAGCCATCCCTGTGCCTCTCCCAATCCCACATCCGCATAAATTTCATTCTGATACACTTTCCAGGAAATGCCGTGATCTTCCAGCCGCTCCGGATAACTTTTCCAGGCTACTTCGCCACTGCCATGATCGGCATTTTCATTCCACACATTGGCCTGCGCTGCTGCATTCATTTTTTCACGTATAGTGCCGCTCCAGAAATACAGGCGGTTAGGAGTGGTACCCGTAAGTGCTGAACAAAAATTATGATCGCAAACTGTAAAGGCATCTGCCAGGGCATAATAAAAAGGAATATCGGCACGGCTGTAATAACCCATCGTCAACGGCATACCCTCATAATCTCCCCAGGCCGCTTTTGCATCCAGCCATTTATCATAGAGGCCGCCGTTTCTTGCATCCACCTGGTCGCTCCAGGCATGAGGCAGGCTGCCCATCCAGGTTATTTTGGTATTCTTTATATCCAAATGGAATGGTGCATAGGTGTCTCCTTTTTTATCCGTTTGCAGCCATACCTTATTCCTGTTGGGCAAATTAATGGCCCTGGGATCGTTGAATCCCCTTACCCCCTGTAAGGTGCCCAATGCATGATCGAAAGAGCGGTTTTCCTGCATGAGGAAAACAATATGCTCGGCATCATAAAATGTGCTGCCCGGGGCCGGGTCAATAGCCAATGCCCTTTGAAGGGTGAGGGGCAATGCATCAATAAAGGCGGCGCCGCCCGAAAGCAGGCCTGCTTTTTTTAAAAAACTTCTGCGGGTATCCATGATTTATAAAAATAAACTTACCAAATAACCGGAATGTGAGCAACGAAAATTTCTTAGCCGGTGTCAGCAAAATACAGGCTGATCCCGGAAATTCAGTCGTTTGTTTATTAATTTTAAAATAAGATAAAATGAGCATGAAGTTGCTGACCGGCTTGTTGATTATCTGTTTATTAACATTCCCCGGCTGCAAAAGAGATTGCGGTTGTACGCCACCACCCAATGTGGATACAAAATGGAGGGTCACCAGGATATTTGGGGGATTTGGACCGGCAGTGGTAAACCTGAACAATGAACAGTTATATTCTATCCTGACCTTGAAAGCCAATGGCAATTTTGAATGTAAGAACACCCAAACAGGGGTCATAACAAACGGGGTGCTCACTATCAATACATCCAGTCCCAGCCAGGTACAATATATTTTCACACCGGCATTACCGGTGTATCACGATAATTCTTTTATCCTGGTAAGTAATACCGATGGCAGCCTTGTATTATTTGATGGCACAGCGGATGGATATACGATCACGTTTACACGACAGCCTTAATATACATTTTATTTAGTCTGCCACGTTTCATTTCCCAATTTGACAGTCTTTTAATCGATTTTTTTAACGGGCACTACAACTACCTCGTGTTTTCTATAAAGAAGAAAATACTCCAACGCAATAAGAATTGCGAATGTGATGGCAATTAAGATGAATACTCTCCGGATTGATTTTCTCATTCCTCTGGAAGGACAGGTATTTTCCGTAACAGCAGTAGTAAAATTATTTTTGGAGGAAAAGACTATTGCAAACTAAAACAACCCATACAGTTCTGCATCCACTTTGCGGATGATATCTCCAAAATCCTCATCCCTTTCGGCAAATTTGTTCTTGTCCACATCAACAACAAGCAGCTTGCCTTCTTTGTAATCGCCGATCCATTTATTGTAGTATTCGTTGAGGCGTTTCAGGTAGTCCAGCCTGATATTTTCTTCATATTCCCTTCCTCTTTTCTGAATTTGTCCTACCAGTGTGGGAACAGAGGCATTCAGGTAGATCAGCAGGTCGGGTGGCTGTACCAGAGTTTTTAACGTAGAAAAGAAATGAAAATAATTATCAAAATCCCGCTTGCTCATCAGTCCCATTTCATGCAGGTTGGGGGCAAAGATGTTGGCATCTTCATAGATCGTTCGGTCCTGTATCACGGTCTCTGTTCCTTTTTGTATATCTACGAGCTGACGAAGACGGCTGTTCAAAAAATATATCTGCAGGTTAAAACTCCAGCGGGGCATATCCTCATAAAAATCCATGAGGTAAGGGTTATGGTCCACATCTTCAAAATTGGGGATCCATTTGTAATGCTTGCTCAGCATTTCAGTCAAAGTCGTTTTTCCGGCGCCGATATTGCCGGCCACTGCAATATGTTTTGGTTTTGCTTTAGCTTTTGCCATAATTATTCTCGACCAGGGGTCAGGGAGTCTGAGGTTGAAAAGATAAATATATAATTATCCATAGATACCGGCCAAATCAATTACACAGCCATTAATAGTAGTTGAGTCCCATGGCTTCCCGCACCAGTTCCATCGTTGCTTTAGCGCTTTTGCGGGCTTTTGCCGCTCCTTTTTCCATCACATCCCGGAGGTATTTTTCATCCCCGAGTATAGCATTCACTTTTTCACGTATCGGGGCTATAAAGGCTACCATATCCTCTCCCAGTTGTTTCTTCATATCGCCATAGCGGATATTACAATTATTATAATCGCTTTCGTATTTTTCCATCACTTCAGCACTGCTTACCAGCTTCATCAAAAGGAAAATATTCTCAATATAATCCGGCTTGGGCGAATTCGGCGCTGCAGGTCCTGCATCTGTCTTAGCCTTCATAATCTTTTTACGGATCTGCTCATCCTCATCAGCCAGGTAAATCGTGGCATTCTGGTTCTCGCTTTTACTCATCTTACCCGTTCCATCCAGGCTGGGTACTCTTATCAGCTCCCCCCCAAAATTAAAGGCCTGCGGCTCGGGAAATATATCGCCATAGCGATGATTGAAACGGTTGACATAATTGCGGGCCATTTCCAGGTGCTGCTCCTGGTCCTTTCCCACAGGAACATAGAGTGCCCTGTGCAAAATAATATCGGCTGCCTGCAATACAGGATAAGTAAGTAACCCGGCATTGACATTATCCGGGTGCGCCCTTACTTTATCTTTAAAGGTGGCGGTTTTTTCCAGCTCCCCTTTATAGGCCAGCATATTCAGGTAGAGGTATAACTCCGAGGTTTCATATATATGGCTCTGGCAATAAAGCGCCACTTTATCCGGGTCAAGGCCACAGGCAATATTTTCGGCCAATACCCGGTGCACATTCTTTTTCAATTCTTTCGTATCAGGATGGGTGGTGAGCGAATGAAGATCGGCCACCATGAAAAAGCATTCGTACTCGTTCTGCATCTTCACATAATTCCGCATGGCCCCGAAATAATTGCCCAGGTGCAAATAACCCGTGGGCCGGATACCACTCATAACTATTTCCTTACCGCCCGGTAAGATGTCTTTATTCTTGCTCATAGTAAGGCGGCGAAGATAACGAGAGTTTGCGGTTTGTCGTTTATGGTTTCGGCAACACCCCCCGCAGATGGGTGGCAACCATAGACCAGGCCGGCATTGCAGACTGCCAACTACAAACTATAAACCACAAACTATAAACTATATTTGCGTGATGGAAGTGAATGATGCACTCGTGGATAAACTGGCACACCTGGCCCGGCTCCAATTCAATGATACAGAAAAAGAAGAGATCCGAAATGACCTGCAGCGCATGATCGGGTTTGTAGAGAAACTGAATGAACTGGATGTACAGGGTGTGGAGCCATTACTACACATGAGTGATGAGGTAAATGTGTTGCGGGAAGATGAGATCAAAGGTTCGATCAGCCGGGAAGAAGCCTTGAAAAATGCACCCCTGCACGATGAACAATTCTTTAAAGTGCCCAAAGTCATTAAGAATCCCAATAGTTAACCGGGTTATTATTTTGAATTTATATGAACAGTATTATTCACCTGGAAGGTATTCGCAAAAGCTATTTCATGGGCAAGCACGAGCTCGAAGTGCTGAAAGGAATATCATTGGATATCCGGAAGAATGAATATGTGGCACTGATGGGGCCTTCGGGTTCCGGCAAAAGCACATTAATGAATATCATAGGCTGTTTGGATACTCCTTCTGCCGGTAAATATGTGCTGAACAATCATGATGTAAGCGAGATGGTCGATAATTCGCTGGCCGAAGTAAGGAATAAGGAGATCGGTTTTGTGTTTCAGCAGTTCAACTTATTACCACGGTTAACCGCAGCCGAAAATGTGGCGCTGCCACTGGTCTATGCGGGTATGTCACGCAAATTACGCCAGGAAAAAGCCATGCATGTGCTGGATATGGTCAATCTTACCGACCGGAGCCATCATAAACCCAATGAGCTGTCCGGAGGCCAATGCCAGCGGGTGGCCATTGCCAGGGCGCTGGTCAATGACCCTTCTATTATCCTGGCCGATGAACCTACCGGTAACCTGGATACGAAAACCTCTTATGAGATCATGGGCATATTCGACAATATTTATAAAAATGGCAACACGATCGTGGTAGTAACCCACGAAGAAGACATTGCCAATCATGCCCGGCGGATCGTGCGGTTAAGAGATGGTGTGATAGAAAGCGACACACCAAAGCAAGCCAGGGCCGGAGAATTAACTGTTTAAAATTTTCAAATGGCGCCATTGGCAAATTTTTGAATTTATCTATGTCAGGCAAAATCTATACAAAGACAGGCGATAAAGGAACCACTTCCCTGATTGGTGGAACAAAAGTTCCCAAATCACATTTACGCATCGAAGCGTATGGAACCGTGGACGAACTGAATTCCTATATCGGGCTTTGTAAAGACCTGCTCACTGATGAACCTGTCCGGAAAATATTGCTGGAAGTACAGGACCGCCTCTTCACGATCGGCTCATCTCTGGCCTGCGACCCGGTGAAGGAACCTAAAATGCGGATCCCCGATCTCAAAGAAGAAGATGTAACCCTGCTCGAAAAAGAGATCGACCGTATGAATGAAACAGTACCTCCCATGAAGAGTTTTATTCTTCCCGGAGGGCATCCCACCCTCTCCCATTTGCATATTGCCCGATGTGTATGCCGCAGGGCGGAAAGATGTTGTGTGCGGCTGGAAATGGAAGACCCCGGTATGGAGCCCGTTGTGATAAAATACATTAACCGGCTTAGTGATTATCTTTTTGTCTTAAGCCGATACACAGGACACCTTTTACAAATCCCGGAGATTACCTGGAAGCCAAGGCTCTGATTTTACACAGCACCCCCCGTAAACCGCTTAAACAAAAAAGACAAGTACATGGGGGTTTTTTGTATTTTGTAGAGACATGAAAATCATCGATACTGATAGCTTTCGGAAGGCTCCCCTGCTGTTTTTTTTAATCACATTTTTATCCTGCAAAAAAGAAGGGCCGGGCCAGGGCACCAACTTCAACAGGCTACTGAAAACAGTAACAAAAAATGCTTTTGCCGGAGATTTAAATATCTCCACAGAATACACGTATGATGCAACCGGGCAGGTGAGTGAAATAGTCAGAACATTCTGGTCTTCTTCCAGCAACCCGGAGATACAGAAAGATACCTATTATCGTAATGCCGCCGGTTTTTTAGACAGCATTACATACAGGAAAAACGATCCTCAGAGTTCCAGCTTTCATAATGTGCACAAAACGGAGTTCTTTTATGATAACACCGGCAAAGTACTCTATTGCCTGAATAAGACAAATGTCAGCACTTATGTAAATGATAGTGTGGTGTACCACTACCCGGGTAATTACTTGTCACAAAGACAAGTCTACAGGTCCCCGGCAGGTTCGGGAAATTATACACTGATCGTTACGTTTAACTATAGATATGATGCAGCAGGAAATTTACTGGATATGGAGTCTTTGTTAACAAACCCCAACAGCCGAAAAACATGTACCTACACCTACGATAACAAACCCAATACCCTGCCTGTAATGGAATACGAAAACGAATTGTATGGAAACTGGTTCAAGGCATTTGATAACACATTTACCACTCCCAATAATTTAACCAGCAGAAGAGTACAGCCGGGCTGGGACTGGGACTGGGGTGACAAAGATTTTGAATACAAGTATACTTCCGGCAACAAACCCCTGTATTTAAAAGTAACGCCCACCGGCGAAACCGGGTTCCAGGAAACCTGGTATTATTATGATTAAAGGCTGATCATACAATCTTTCCATCCTTCATGTGCAGTGTTCTGTCGCTTAGCAGCGCTAACTCCTCGTTATGGGTAACGATCAGGAAGGTTTGATTGAATTGTTTGCGCAGGTCAAAAAATAAATGGTGCAGCTCCTTTGCATTGGCTGTGTCAAGATTACCGGTAGGCTCATCCGCAAAAATGATATCGGGTTTATTGATCAGGGCCCTGGCCACAGCCACCCGTTGCTGCTCGCCCCCCGATAGCTGATTGGGTTTATTATCCATGCGCTGAGAAAGCCCCAGCATGGTTAGTAATTTCTCTGCCTCGTCTCTCACTTCATTTTTCTTTCTGCCCGCCAGCCATCCCGGTATGCACACATTTTCCAGCGCCGTAAATTCCGGCAACAGGTGATGGAACTGGAATACAAAGCCGATATGCTTATTACGAAAAGCCGCCAGCCTGTTGCCGCTGAGTGAATGTACATCTGTGTTGTTCATGCTCACAGAGCCCATGTCGGCCTTATCCAGTGTACCAAGGATATGCAATAACGTACTTTTCCCAGACCCCGAGGGCCCCACAATAGATACCACCTCCCCCTTGCTGATGGACAGGTCCACACCCCTGAGCACTTCCACAGTTCCATAGCGTTTATGAATATTTTTTCCGGTTATCATGCAGCCAAACTACTGTTTTGAAAATCAAATATCACTAAAAGCGGCCCACCCGCAAAACCCGCGATAAAGGCAGCCCGGTTTTTTTAAGATTTTCTTCAAAAAACCGTGTACAACTAAGGATTTGGAAAGTTCGTTAATACAACTACATTTGCGGAAAATTTGGGGGGTGTGTACCCGCTGAAAAACCTTATTCAACCACAAAAACCCTTGGAAGATGTTTTGGACTTTAGAATTGGCTTCATACCTGGAAGATGCTCCCTGGCCCGCCACCAAAGACGAATTGATCGACTATTCTATTCGTAGCGGTGCGCCTATTGAAGTGGTGGAGAACCTGCAGGAACTGGAAGATGAAGGAGATGTTTACGAGACCATCGAAGATATCTGGCCTGATTATCCAACGCAGGATGATTTCCTGTTCAATGAAGATGAATATTAGAGAAAAACTAATAGTCAAAAGATAATAGTTAAGCCTCCTGTCAGGAGGCTTTTGCTTTTCCCTATTTACCCCCTCATCCTTCCACCACCCCCAGCTTTTCCATCACCACGTTGCTCACACCCGTAGTAGAATATCCGCCATCGTGGAAGAGGTTCTGCATGGTCACCATCCGGGTAAGATCGGAGAATAGCGTGATGCAGTAGTTCGCACAATCTTCAGCCGATGCATTACCCAGCGGTGCGATGGAATTGGCATAGTCGAAGAAATCACCAAATCCCTTGATACCTGTACCCGCTGTGGTTTTAGTAGGCGATTGTGAAACCGTATTCACCCTTACTTTTTTCTCTACTCCGTAATGATAGCCGAAACTTCTTGCAATGGATTCGAGCATCGCCTTGATATCCGCCATATCTGTATAAAATGGGTAGGTGCGTTGTGCCGCCATATAAGTAAGCGCCACCACACTACCCCATTCATTGATGGCATCCAGCTTACGGGCCACCGCCAGCATTTTATGAAATGACATGGCCGAAACATCAATGCCTTTCATGAAATATTCGTAATTGGATTCGGTATAAGGGATCTTCTTTCGAATGTTCACACTCATGCCGATAGAGTGCAACACAAAATCGATCTTGCCCCCCAGCACTTCCTGCGACTCGGTGAACAGTTTGGTCAGGTCCTCAACACTGGTGGCATCGGCAGGAATGATCTTTGATTGGGTCTTTTCTGCCAGCTTATTGATCTCTCCCATTCGCATAGCGATCGGGGCATTGGTCAGCACGATCGATGCGCCTTCTTCGTATGCTTTTTCCGCCACTTTCCAGGCAATGGAATTAGCATCCAATGCCCCGGTAATGATGCCTCTTTTACCTTTTAAAAGATTATAACCCATATATAAAGAGTTTTTAGTTTATAATTATGGTTTTTCGAGCAAAGTGCGTAAAAATAGGAAGTTACTGAATATTACGATGAATGATTTTTAACGCTGCGAAATTATGCACCGGGGAACAGGACTTTGATCACAAAAACCAGCAAAAAAGTATAAGCAAATATCAGCAGGAAGCTGGCCAGCAACCACATCAAAAAATTCCTTCCTGATTCTTTTGGCCTCATCACCCTTTGCAGGTATTTATACAACAAATACACCGGGAAAAGTGAAATGACAATAATACCCAGGATCAGAAAAGCCTTTAGTTTCAAACCAGGTGATTTGTGCCGAAGTTAATAAAAGGTTGCTGAGAGCCTTGTCTCTTG
>CAZSGD010000042.1:17211-33854 GCA_964606155.1 uncultured Chitinophaga sp.
AACCAGGTGATTTGTGCCGAAGTTAATAAAAGGTTGCTGAGAGCCTTGTCTCTTGTCCCTTGTTCCTTGTCCCTTGTTCCTTGTCCCTTGTCCCTTGTCCCTTGAACCTTGTCCCTTGTTCCTTGTCCCTTCTGCCTTGTACCTTGTTTCTTTCCAGTATCTTCGCAACTTATTTTAAAGAAGCACTGGCAATGAGGATCTCTTATAAATGGCTGAGCGAATATTTACCTGTTACTGTTGAACCCGAAAGATTAAGCCGCATACTGACTTCCATCGGGCTGGAAGTGGAGAGCATGGAAAAGTATGAAGAAGTGAAAGGCGGCCTGGCAGGTCTCGTGATCGGTGAAGTGCTGAGCACCGAAAAACACCCGAATGCCGATAAACTGACCCTTACCCGGGTAAATACCGGCAACGGTGAACCCTTACAGATCGTGTGCGGTGCGCCCAATGTGGCAGCAGGTCAAAAAGTGGTGGTGGCGCCTGTGGGCACTACTATTTATCCATCCACCGGTGATCCGCTCACGATGAAAGTGGCAAAGATCCGCAGCGTGGAAAGCTATGGCATGATCTGCGCCGAAGACGAGATCGGGCTGGGAAATTCTCATGCAGGTATACTGGTTTTACCCGCCGATGCAAAAGTGGGTACCCCGGCTGCTGAATATTTTCAACCATACGATGACATTATATTCGAAATAGGGCTTACCCCCAACCGCATGGACGCCATGAGCCATTGGGGTGTGGCCCGGGATGTTTGCGCTTATCTTTCTCACCACGATAAAAAAGACATCAAACCTAAACTGCCCAACGGCAATGGTTTTAAAGCGGATAATAATTCCTATGCTATAACCGTAAAAGTGGAGAATGAAAAAGCCTGCCCGCGTTATTCAGGTATCACGATCGCCAACATTACGATTGGCGAATCACCCAAATGGTTACAGCAAAAACTGAAAGCGATCGGGCTTCGTCCCATCAATAATATCGTCGACATCACCAATTTCATCCAGCATGAAACGGGGCAGCCCCTCCATGCATTTGATGCCGATATGATCACAGGTAAAAAAGTGATCGTGAAAAATCTGCCTGAAGGAACAAAATTTATTACCCTCGATGAAAAGGAAAGAAAGCTGAGCGCAGAAGACCTGATGATCTGCAACGGTAAGGAAGAAGGTATGTGTATCGCCGGTGTGTTTGGCGGATTAAAAAGTGGTGTCACTGAAAAAACAAAGAATATCTTCCTGGAAAGCGCCTGCTTCGATCCTGTTATCACCCGTAAAACCTCCTTCCGGCATGGTTTAAGAACAGATGCGGCCGCACGTTTCGAAAAAGGCACCGATATATCAGCGACAGTGAGTGTATTGAAAAGAGCTGCGAACCTGATCAAAGAATACGGAAAAGGTGAAATTGCTTCCGATATTGTGGATGTATATCCCGATCCGCTGCCCAAAGCAGAAGTGGCCGTGAAATGGCATTTCATCAAAAAACTGAGTGGTAAAAACTATCACCCGGATGCGGTGATGAAAATATTAGTGAGCCTGGGCTTTGAGATCGCAAAAGAAGGTATTGATGAGTTGAGAGTGGCAGTTCCTTATCATAAACCTGATATCAGCCTGCCTGCCGATATTGTGGAAGAAGTGTTACGTATTGACGGGCTGGATAACGTAGACATCCCGGAAGCGATCACCATCACCCCCTCTGTGGAAGAAAATTATGCGAAGGAAGTGTACCGGGAAAAAATTGCTGCCTATCTCGTAGGGCTGGGTTTTCATGAAACCCTGACCAATTCCATTACCCATGCAGCTTATTTTTCTGAAGAAGAAAAAAAGAGCATGGTGGTGATGCGTAACAGCCTGAGCGCCGAATTGAACATCCTGCGGAATTCACTTTTTGAAACAGCCCTGGAAGTGGTGGCCCATAACCTGAATCACAAGAATAACTCTTTACAGCTTTTTGAATTTGGAAAAGCTTACAGCACATCAGGCCCCGGCCAATACCAGGAAACAGAAAAACTCTGCATCGTGGTAAGCGGGAAAACAGGGGAAGAGGGTTGGAAACATAAAGCAAGCCCCGCCGATTTTTATTACCTCAAAGGCGTGGTGAATGGTGTATTGAAATCGTTGGGCGTTACCGTTAGCTCCACAGAGATGCTGGAAGTGGCCAAACTGAATGATCACCTGGTGCTGAAGATCGATGGCAGGATCGTGGCCGGTATGGGTGAAGTGAAAAAAGCGGTACTGGATAAATTTGGCATTAAACAACCCGTGTTTTTTGCCGGTTTGAACTGGGAGCTGTTGTCAACGCTGGCATCTGCACAAAAGAACAGCATACGGGAAATACCCCGCTTCCCTGCAGTGCAGCGTGACCTGGCACTGGTGGTGGCCAAAGACCTGGCCTGGGAGCAGGTACAACAAACTGTGCAAAAGATTAAGCTGAATAAACTGCAGGAAATAAAACTGTTTGATATATTCGAAAGTGAAAAATTAGGGGCCGGCAAAAAATCCATGGCTGTAAATCTTACTTTCCTGGACGAGGAAAAGACCTTAACAGATAAAGAGATCGATGGCTGGATGAATAAAATTATGACCACCCTGGAAAATGAACTCCGGGCAGAGATCAGAAAATGAGTAACACCAACCAACATCTGAAACGCATACAGGATAAGCTCCAGCAATTGCTGAAGAATCACACGGCTTTGCAAAAAGAGAACGGGAGGCTGAAAGATGAATTGGATAAAACCAAACTACAGACGGTACAGTACCAAAAGAACATAGATGACCTGAAGCAACAGGTAAATGTACTGAAGCTGGGTGCCGTTGAAATGAACGATACCGATAAGAAAGAATTCGAAAAAAAGATCAACTCTTATATCAAAGAAATTGATCGCTGCATTGCTTTACTGAGTGAATGATCAAACCCTTTTGACAAGGTTTACTTTCATCTCGTCCTCGCCATGAGAAAGTTCCAGCGTGTAACGGCCATAAGGCAGTTCACTTAATCCGGACCAGGTTAGTTCTTCCCGTTCTGAGGAAATGCTTTTTTCGATAGTGCTGCATACGCTTCCTTTGTCGTCTTTCAATACACCACGGAGGAAGTTTCCTTTAGCAGCAGTCAACTGAAGCTTTAAAGCATCAATAAAAACTGATGACTTAAGAGTCGCAAACATGGTAGCAAAACTTTTAAAGTTAGTTTGTGGTTGTTCCCTGGGATATTTGCTTAACCTGCGATCTTTCTGTGGATAAATGGTGAATAAGATGGAACACTAATATAAACATTAGAAATTGAAAATTCCAAGAAAATGAGTGAATTAATTGCTATCTCGGCAGTTATAGCCGACCGGAGTTACCGGATCAAGATCACCCAGGAAGATGAAGAAGTGGTGAGAAAAACATTAAAAACCATCAATGACAAGATCATTGAATTCAAAACCCTGTTTGCCGGTAAGGATATGCAGGACTATATCGCCATGGTGCTGATATGGTATGCCACGGAGCAAAATGCCGGTACCGCAGCAGGTATTGAAAAGGAGAACCTGTCGGAACAGCTCTTAGCCATTGAAAAATTGATTGACAATCAGTTAGCGCAATAAAAAAGCCCCGTAACAGGGGCTTTACTTCGTTCATGACTGACCGTTAGAACCCTTTCTTCTCTCCCCCGATCACTTCACCCAGCTTTTGCTCCAGGTCCTCTCCCCGCAGGTTCTTAGCAATGATCTTTCCTTCCGGATCCAGTAACAGGTTCTGTGGAATGGCATTGATCCCATACTGCACCGCCACTTCATTTTGCCAGAACTTCAGGTCGCTTACATGTGTCCATTCCAGTTGGTCATCATGTATCGCTTTCATCCATTTCTCTTTCTGTCCCGGCCTGTCGAGCGACACCCCGATGATATGAAAATTCTTATCCTTGTACTTATTGAAGACCTTTACCACGTTGGGGTTCTCGGCCCGGCAGGGACCACACCAGCTGGCCCAGAAATCCACCAGCACATAGCGTCCTTTGAAAGACGATAACATGATGGGATTCCCGAGGGTATCGTTCTGAGTAAAATCCATAGCCATTCTGCCAATACCTGTTTTTCGGGCAATATCCAGCCTCGCTTTAAATTCTTTGGCCGAAGGGTATTCCCTCACACCTGCAGGCAGGGCTTCAAAAGCCGGTTCGATCTTATCTGCATCAATTTCATAACCCGCCCATTCTTTCAGGGCAAACAAAGCAATGGGAGATGATGAGTTATTTTGGGCATAGGCTCCGTATACTTTTTCCCTTTTCTCAGCATCCAGGGCGTCCAGCTCGGCCTCTACTTTGGCCTGGTTTTCCCGGTCTTTCGCCTTTCCATACTCCGAATACTTCGTGATCAGGGGCTTCATCCTATCATCGTAGGGTTGCCCGGATTTTGTCAGCTTCACATACTCTGCATGGGCAGCAGAGCCCTCCACTTTAATGTTGCTGAATGAATCGGTGGAAGCCACTTTGATCTTTCCCGGCTGAATAAAAACTGCGGCCATATCCCTTTTGTTTACCATCGCGATCTTTTCGCCATTGGCACCCGGCTGGTATTTTACCCTTATCCTTGCCAGGAGGGGTTCTTCCAGCATCCCTTCGAAATAGTACTTACCGTCTTTCGGCTGCATACTGTCTGTTTTCCAGTCGCCCCCGGTATAATATTGAAGATAAATCCAGTCGATCTTGTAGGACAGGTCCTTGGTTTTGCCTTCTATTTTAAAGGGACGGGCTTTATCCTGCGCCATTGCCAGCAAAGGCAGCAGGGCAACAATCAGAGCAAATTTTTTCATAGTCGTTATTTATCATTGTTTAAGCGGGCAATTTACGTCCCCCGGGCTTTAAAACCCTGTCAAAAAGTGGTCAAAGCGTCAATTCCTATACAAAAGGCGGGTGAAAACTCCTTTTTTTCCACTAACAGGATACGTTCCTGTTTTGTATCTTCGCTGATTACATACTTGTTTCAGTATGAAATTATTATTAACGCATAGCCAAGTGCTACAATTAAACACAATTATTCATGGACCCGAATATAATTTACATCATCATTGGTGTGGCCGCACTTATCGCAGGTATCATCCTGGGTAAGTTCATTTTTGCCAAAAACACCCGCAAACAACTGGAAGAAGCCGAACTACAAGCCCAAACCCTCCTCAAAGAAGCTGAATTAAGAGCAGAAACCATCCGCAAGGAAAAAGAGCTGGAGGCCAAAGAGCGTTTTGTGCAAATGAAATCAGCACATGACAAAGATGTATTTGAGAAGAACAAAAAGATCAATGATACCGAGAACCGTATCAGGCAAAAAGAGCAGTCTATTAACCAGAAAGAAACGAATCTCGAAAAACAGATCAAAGAGAACGAGGCGATAAAAGATAATCTCAACCGCCAGATAGAGCTCGTCAATATCAAAAGAACAGAGTTGGAAAAACACCAGGAAGAACATATCCGCCGCCTGGAAAAAATAGCCAACCTTTCTGCAGAAGAAGCCAAAGCACAATTGGTGGAAAGCCTGAAAAATGAAGCCAATACCCAGGCATTGGCAATGCAGCAGGAGATCATTGACGAAGCCAAACAAAAAGCCAATAAAGAAGCCCGTAAGATCATTATTCAAACCATACAGCGTACTGCCGCGGAACAGGCGATTGAAAACTCCATTACTGTTTTTAACCTGGAGAGTGATGAGATAAAAGGGCAGATCATCGGTCGTGAAGGCCGTAATATCCGTGCTATTGAAGCGGCCACAGGTGTGGACCTGATCGTGGATGATACCCCGGAAGCGATCCTGCTTTCTTCTTTCGATCCCCTTCGTCGCGAAATAGCCCGCTTAAGTTTACAAAGACTGGTAACTGATGGCCGTATCCACCCTGCCCGGATCGAGGAAGTGGTGGAAAAAACCAGGAAGCAGATCGAAGAGCAGGTCATGGAAATTGGCGAAAGAACAGTGATCGAATTAGGTATCCACGGGCTCCATAAAGAGCTGGTAAGAATGGTGGGACGTATGCGTTTCCGTTCTTCTTATGGGCAAAACCTACTGATGCATAGCCGTGAAACGGCCAACCTTTGTGCCACGATGGCGGCAGAGCTCGGATTGAACCCGAAGCTGGCCAAACGGGCCGGTCTGCTTCATGATATTGGCAAAGTGCCGGATGAAGAAAGTGAACTGAGCCATGCCCTGCTGGGGGCCAAGCTGGCAGAGAAATATGGCGAGAACCCCGCCGTTGTCAATGCCATTGGCGCTCACCACGATGAAATGGAAATGCAATATGTGATCTCTCCCATAGTACAGGCCTGCGACGCTATCAGCGGCGCCCGCCCGGGTGCACGGAGAGAGATCATGCAGCAATACCTCCAGCGGATCAAAGACCTGGAAAACCTGGCCATGGCCTATAACGGAGTGGAAAAAGCCTATGCGATACAGGCCGGCAGGGAACTGAGGGTGATCGTGGAAGCAGAAAAAGTGAGCGACCAGGATTCGGATAAACTCTCTTTTGAAATAGCTCAGAAAATACAGACCGAAATGACCTTCCCCGGCCAGATCAAAGTGACCGTTATCCGGGAGAAAAGGGCTGTAAATGTGGCGAGGTAATACATAATTAGGGATTGGGAATTAGGGGCTTGGCGGTCATCGATAGAATTTTCGACTGCAGGGCCAAAATCCTTGACTACTAATTCCCAATTCCCAAAAAAACCCCTTACCTTTGCCTCCCCAAAACAGGGAGCTAAAATCTAGCATTATGAACGCGATAGCATACGTACACGAGCAACTGACAGGTAAAAAAGAATTCCCGGCTTTCAAACCCGGTGATAATATTACCGTAAACTATAAGATCATCGAAGGAAACAAGGAAAGGATCCAGTCCTTTAAAGGCGATGTGATCAAAAAACAGGGCACAGGCCATACTGCCAGCTTCACTGTCCGTAAGATCTCTGATGGCGTGGGCGTGGAAAGGGTATTCCCTTTCTTCTCTCCTAATATTGAGTCGATCGTGCTGAACAAAACAGGCCATGTACGCCGTGCAAAACTGTTCTACCAGCGTACACGCAGCGGTAAGAGCGCAAGGATCCGTGAAAAGCGTATGATTACTGAAAACGCAGAGTAAGATTACCCCATATTATTTTAAAAGCCCCGTTTACCGGGGCTTTTTCATTGTTAACCGGCAATTTGCAAGTAATTATTCCGTTTCACTCAGGTACTTACTATCTTTGTTCTCTAATATTTGACTTATGTTTCAACCCGTTCTATTAGGTGTATTGGGTACAAATGAGATCATCATCATCCTGGTGATCGTATTGTTGTTATTCGGTGGCCGTAAAATACCTGAGCTGATGCGTGGCCTTGGAAAAGGCGTACGTGAATTCAACGACGCAAAAAGCAATGTGAAAAGAGAGATCGAAGACAGCGCTAACGACGTGAAGCATTCTGTAAAGGAATAACTCCCCGCAAGGATTTTCGTAATACCCAAAAGACCGGCGCTTGTTTTCATTTACTTCCATTGAGCAATATCATGCCCAATTACAGGAAGGAAAGATCACCTGTTTACAGGTGGTTGAGCATTTCCTTCAACGTATTCAATCTACCCGGCACCTGAATGCCTTCATCGATGTGTATGCGGAGGAAGCTATTCAAAAAGCAAAAGCTATTGATGAAAAGGTCCGTAAAGGACTTCCCCTGGGCAAACTGCACGGAGTGGTGCTGGGCCTGAAAGATGTTATCTGCTACAAGGATCACGCATTGTCGGCCTCTTCCAACATTCTGAAAGATTTCACTTCTGTTTATTCCGCCACCGCTGTAGAAAAATTATTGGCAGAAGATGCCATTATCATCGGCAATCTTAATTGCGATGAGTTTGCCATGGGCTCCACGAATGAAAATTCTGCCTATGGTAAAGTGCTGAACGCCTTTGATGAAACCCGCGTGCCCGGAGGTTCTTCCGGCGGATCAGCAGTAGCTGTACAGGCTGATCTGTGTATGGTCTCACTCGGCAGCGATACCGGCGGATCGGTGCGCCAGCCGGCTGATTTTTGCGGTATCATCGGATTAAAACCCACTTACGGCAGAATATCCAGGTATGGGTTGATCGCCTATGCCTCTTCTTTTGACCAGATCGGTGTCTTTGGAAAATCTGTAGCCGATGTGGCCCTGCTACTGGAAGTAATGGCGGGACCCGACGATTACGACAGTACGGTTTCACATAAAGAAGTTCCTGCTTACTCCTCCTTGCTGGATGCTGATAAAAAATACCGCTTCGCTTATTTCAATGAAGCATTGGACCATCCCGGTATTGACCCGGAGATCAGCGCTTCGGTCAAAAAACAAATGGAATTATTGAAGCAGCAGGGCCATGTGGTGGAAGCAGTGGATTTTGACCTCCTCGATTATATTGTTCCGGCTTATTATGTGCTGACCACAGCCGAAGCTTCCTCTAATCTCTCCCGCTATGATGGAGTGAAATACGGTTACCGCAGCAGTAAACCCGGTCTTGATCTTACCAGCTTTTATAAAGAAACCCGCTCTGATGGCTTTGGCAAAGAAGTGAAGAGAAGGATCATGCTGGGCACTTTTGTGTTAAGCGCCGGCTATTACGATGCTTATTTTACCCGTGCCCAAAAGGTTAGAAAAATTTTAACTGATAGGATATCGCTGATCTTCAATGACTTTGACTGTATTCTCCTCCCCACTTCCCCTGTAACTGCCTTTAAGATCGGAGAGAAAATGGATGACCCTATTGCCATGTACCTGGCTGATATATATACAGTAATGGCCAACCTGGTGGGCTGTCCCGCCATTTCACTCCCACTTTTCAAACATTCCAACGGCATGCCCTTTGGCTTGCAGGCCATGTCAAAACACTTTGATGAAGTATCTTTGCTGCGCATTTCAAAGCTGCTTACAAAGTGATAGTTTCTGTAAGAGCTTAAAAATCATTTGGTTTGAAAATACCAGGGAAAATAGTGTTATTGGGTGGGCTTGGTTTTATGCTGCTGCAGGCAGCAAAAGCAACCGGCTTACAACAAGAGATCAGGCAGGCTTCTTCTATGGCAGTAGCCCCGGGCGATACTTCTGAAAAGAAGGACTCACTGAAACTGGATAAAGTGGCTGTGAATGATCCTAAGCTGGGTTTCAAGAATCTTTTTACCACAGCTATTACCGGGGATGGTTTCAATGAAGCAAAGCTGAATCCCATGGCTATCACTTTCGTGAATAATTATATTGCCAAAAACAGGAAGGGATTCACCGCCATGAAAGAGTGGGCCAAAGGGTATTTCAGTATGATGGATGAAGTGCTGGCCCAGCACGGCATTCCTAAAGAAATGAAATACCTCGCCGTGATCGAGTCGGGGTTGAAATACAATGCTAAATCCTGGGCCGGCGCGGTGGGTCCCTGGGCTTTTATGCCGGCGGCTGCCAAATCTTATGGTCTCACTATCGCCCGTGGAAAAGATGAGCGCCTGGATTACTTTAAAAGCACACATGCTGCTGCAAGATTATTAACAGACCTCTATGCAAAATATGGCGACTGGTTATTGGTAATAGCGGCTTATAACAGCGGGCCGGGGTACGTGGACAAAGCGATCCGGAAAACAGGCGGTAACCGCGATTTCTGGACCCTGCAGCATCATCTGCCGAACGAAACCATGAACCATGTAAAAAAATTCATTGGTTGTCATTACATCTTCGAAGGGGAGGGCGGCATTACCACATTAACAAAGGAAGAAACAAAGGACTATTTATTCAATAACCCCTCAAAACTCGCTGCAGAAGAATTGGAGAATTCCAGTGTGCACAAGATCACCGGGCGGTTCAGTTCTGCCGTTATCATCAAATATGTGGCGATGGATATGGAAACATTCAACCGGTATAACCCGGGTTTTGACAACGAGATCTCCGTGAATGGAAAATATGAACTGCGCCTTCCTAAGGATAAGATGAACACGTTCATTTCAAAAAGATATGAGATACTGGATGAAAGCGTGCAGCAATTGCTTAAATCCACTAACGGCACCAGCGGAACAAAATAATTTATCCTTTCAACACCTGTTTGATCGCTTCGGCTTTCAGCTGGCATTCCTCCCATTCATTTTCAGGATCGCTGTAAAAAGTAATACCAGATCCTGCCTGGAAGGAAAGATACCGGGATGTTTCATTGTACATAATACTCCTGATCACCACATTGAAATCAAAGTTTTCCGGTTCATCCTTCTCTTTATTACCCGGGGAAATATAACCTACGGCCCCTGAAAAAATCCCCCTTTTCACTTTTTCATATTGTTCGATCAGTTCCATTACCCTTTTCTTGGGTGCGCCTGTCATCGATCCCATGGGGAAAGTGGCCTGCATTATATCGGTGAATGATACATTTTTTTTCAACTGACCGCTTACCGTGGAGATCATCTGGTGTACCTGTGGAAAAGAGTAGACGCCGTACAGTTCGTCCACTTTCACCGTTCCTTCCTCACAAATTTTAGCCAGGTCATTTCTCACCAGGTCCACCACCATCACGTTCTCTGAGCGGTCTTTGGCGCTGTGCAATAGTTTTTCCTTATTCAGCTGATCCTCTTTTTCATTCGCAGCAACTCTTTTACTGGTGCCTTTAATGGGCTGCGATAATACACGGTCGCCTGTTCTTTTCAGGAACCGTTCAGGACTGGCGCATACCAGCCATTTTTCCTGCAGCCGGTATAAGGCGGAGAAAGGATTAGGAGATACTTTACTCAGCTTTAGATAGATACTAACGGGATCGATCACTGTATTTTCCGCATAAAATTCCTGGCAAAAATTGATCTCATAACAATCGCCTCTCCGAATGTGGGCCCGGAGTTGCTGAATAGTATGGATATATTCCTCTCTTGATATCCTGTTTTGAATAACCAGGGGCGATGGCGGGGATGGACTCCCGGGCAGCTGTGAATGGATCTGGTCAAATACCTGCTGCGGGTTATCCGCCTGTATCGTCATTTCTTTTTCAGATAAACGGACCATGATTTCCGGCTCAAAGAAAAAAAGATCCGGAAAACCGATCCTGTCTGTATGGGAGGAAGAAAGGTGCTCAACGGCATTTTTGAGGTCATAAGCCAGGTGGCCAAACAACCAGCTATTTCCATTTTCCATGAATGATTGCAATTGAGCCAGTCCTTCTTTACCGGGGCCGGAGATCTTTCGCTTTACCCCTGCTGCCAGTAAACATTCCATGGTATGAGGCTTCAGCTGGTATTGATGATTATCCAAAAAACAAAAAGTGTTGAACTGTTTTGCCCAGCTCAACACTTTTGCTTTCACTATTCCCAGGTCACTGATACCAAAAATGCAGTTAGTTGTGGTTTTCTTTTTTATGAACAGGAGTGTTATGCAAATACTTTAATAATCTTCATCTTCCTCATCATCATAATCCTTATCATTGAAGAGGTCCTTGAATTCATCGTCTTCAAATTTAAAGTCATCATCATCACCACCAGCTTTTTTGCCCGCAGTGCCGGTGCTTTTTTTGCCTTTTGATTTGGGTATGTCAAACTCTTCGAAGTCGGGATCCCATTCTTCCTCCTCTTCCGGTTTTTCCCAATCATCCAATTCCTCTTCGCCTTCGTCGTCATCCTCTTCTTCATCCTCCTTTCCCTTTTTGGAAGCAGCAGCCGTTTTACCGGCTTTTTTAGCGGCAGGCGTTTCATTCATTTCATCATCTTCCAGGTCGTCATCTTCATCATCCTCTTCCATTTGTTTTTTGGGTTTGGAGGATGCCTTTTTAGCCGCATCTTTTTCGGATGCCGGATTTGTTTTCCCTGCTGATTTTTTATCCTTATCAGATTTTGATGCCATAGTCTACAGGATTGTTGCTGTAAAATTTCAGCGAAGTTTTTAATCCGCCAAATTTTTAATTTATTTTTTTTCCTTTAATACCGGGCCCCGTGAAACCTCCCGATAACATTATGGTTAAACTACTTGTACAATCTGGTCCCTGCCCGGCCCATTGGATATATAATGAATTTTTACCCCAAGATATTCGTTGATAAAACTAACATATGTTTTCATACTTTCTGGTAGTCCGGTTATAGCCTTAATACCGCTGGTATCAGTCTTCCATCCCCGGAAGGATTGATAAACCGGCTCTGGCTTCTGCCTGTCCATCTGGAATGGAACTTCCCGGGTTTCTTTTCCGTTTACTTTATAGGAGGTACAAACCTGCAATTCCTGGAAAGCATCCAGCACATCGGCTTTTGTCATCACGATCTTGGTAACTCCGTTAATCATACAGGCAAACTGTAAGGCCACAAGGTCTATCCATCCGCAGCGGCGGGGCCTTCCGGTGGTGGCCCCAAATTCGTTTCCGATCCGGCGAAGCTCTTCACCCGTTTCATTTTCCAGTTCTGTGGGGAAAGGTCCGCCCCCCACCCGGGTACAATATGCTTTGGTAACACCGATCACATCACGGATCAGCTGAGGAGCTATGCCCAATCCGCTGCAAACACCGGCCGAAATGGTATTGGAAGAAGTGACATATGGAAAAGTGCCAAAATCAATATCGAGCATACTGCCCTGTGCGCCTTCCGCCAGTACCCGTTTGCCCTGTTTAATATGATGATTGATAAAATACTCGCCATTGACAATATTCAGCTCTTTTAAGAATTCCAGCGCTTCAAAGAATTCCTCTTCCCAGGCAGAAATATCTTCCTGGAAATTGAAATTATCCAGCAGGCGCTGGTGCTTCAGCCGGAGCTTGATATAGGAGGTGGTAAAGTTCTTATCCAGGAGATCGCCCACCCGAAGACCATTCCTGCCCGTCTTGTCCATATATGTGGGGCTGATCCCTTTTAGCGTGGAACCTATTTTCTGGTTGCCTTTTGACAGTTCTGCGGCCTTATCCAGCGCCCGGTGTGTGGGAAGGATCAGGTGGGTCCTGTCGGCTATAAAGAGATTTTTTTTCAGGTCGATACCGAAAGAGGCCACAGTGTCACATTCCCTTTTCAGGGTAACCGGGTCCAGCACCACGCCATTCCCTATCAGGTTTATAACCCCTTTGTGAAACACTCCGGAAGGTATCTGGTGGAGCACCACTTTCTTATTTCCCACATACAGCGTATGCCCGGCATTGGGGCCACCCTGGAAGCGGGCTATCAGGTCATAATCTTTGGCAAAAAAATCAACGATCTTTCCTTTTCCTTCATCGCCCCATTGGAGGCCTAGTATTACATCAACCATGTATTGTTATTTTCCCCCGGCCGGGAGTCTTTAGTAAGACCAGGGCTTTGCGGGGGCAAAAATACGGGTTCAGCAAAAAGCCACCGAATTAAAATCCGGTGGACTCCCGTATAATTTTTACACAATAAATCAGGTGTTTATTAACGTATCAATGGATCAGTGTCACCGTTCCTTTTTTGGTGATCACTTTATTCTCATTTGTAATAGCCTCTGCCATCCACACATAGGTGCCGGTAGGTTGTACCACGCCATTGATACGGCCATCCCAGCCTTCGTGCAGCCTGTTGGTGGTAAACACAAGTTGTCCCCAGCGGTTAAATACCCTGAAATATTTTAAGGACTTGATCCCTACGGGGAAGGGGGTGAACCGATCATTGCGGCCATCCCCATTAGGCGTGAAACCGGTTGGCACATATATATCCGGGCCTTTATACACCCGCAGACGTATATATCCCTCTCCTTTACATCCGGCAATAGTGGTTCCAATTACCTGGTAAAGAATATCCTCTCCCACCGCCCCTGCAGTAACCCGTGGGTTGGGTATAGCCGGGTTGTTCATACCAATAGAAGGTATCCAGCTAAAGTTGATCACATCCGTATCGGAAGGAACGGCGAGGAATTGAATGATATCACCTGTGTAAGCAATGGTGTCAAACGGGAAAGTGTTTATTTTGATAGGTGGCGTTACATCCAGGCGCATATCATCAGTGGTGAGGGAAGCACAACCGTTGACATCCGAGATAATGCTTAAAGTATAGATCATATCTCTTGGTGCAGATGAAACAGGATTGGCCATTTGCGGGTTGCTGAGATAATCTGAAGGCGACCATACATATTGTGTTCCCCCGGAAGCCTGTAAGGTATAGGTTTGGCCGTAACAGATAAATCCATCCGCTCCTGCATTGGGTACCGGGGCGGCATTTACATTCACGATAACCGTATCATTGGCAGCGCATCGTCCAAATGTGGTGGTTACAATATACTGGGTGGTAACGGTGGGATTGGCAACAGGATTGGGTATGCTGGTGCTGCTCAGGGCAGTGGCAGGTGTCCACGCATAGCTGATACCGTTAGATACAAAATTCAATTGCACAGATTTACCCTCGCAAATAGTGGGATCTGCCTGGGGTGTAAAAGTCAGGTCATTGGTCAGCAATACCACTGCCGGGAAAGTGGTCGTACACCCCTTGCTATCTTTTACAGTGACCGTATAATTGCCGGGTGCCACATTGAATATATTGGACGACTGGAAATTCACTCCATCAATGGAATATTGATAGCCGCTGTTACCTCCGGCGGCCGTTACCGTAATAACCCCGTCATTTCCACCATTACAAGTGGCATTGCTGTTATTGGAACTGGCCGTTAGTGCAGTGGGCTCTGTAACAACAATAGGTTGCGTGGTGATACAGCCATTGGCATCACGAATTGTAACAGTATAATTATTCGCCGCCACATTAAATATATTGCTGGCCTGCCAGGTGGCACCGCCATCAATAGAGTATTGATAAGGTACCACTCCGCCATTCGCAGTAACGGTGATCACACCATTGTTTTGTCCATTACATACAACCGGGGTGGCTGCAGCGAGAGCAGAAAGTACGGGTGGTTCGCCAATGGTAATTTGCTGAGATCCCTGGCAACCGGCCCCTTCCCGGTAATAAACGGTATATGTATTAGCCGGCAGCCCGGTGAAAACATTATTGGTTTGCCAGTTGATGCCATCGAGAGAATATTCATATACAGGGGTGCCCATGGCTGGTTGTGTAACTGTGATAGTACCCGTGGCGGCCCCGTTACAAAGTACATCGGTTTTATTGACAGTAGTGATAAATGGAGGTCCCGCAGGTATATCAATACTGATCACACCTGATACACATCCATTGCTCAGGTCATTCACCACTACTGTATGGGTGCCTGCAGTAAGATTAGTAAACGTAAAAGGTAACGGCCCCGTTTGTGGCCCCCCTCCATCCAGAACAAAGGAATAGGGACCTGTGCCGTTGGCAGAGGTTATCGTGATCGTGCCGTTTGCTGCACCAGTACAACTGGTGCCTGTAAAAGATGAGTTAGCAGTAAGAACAGTAGTGATGCCCACATTCGGGTTCAGTGTGCTTGAACAGCCACCGGATGCATCAGTAACAAGAACGGTATGTGCCCCCTGGGCCACGTTATTAAAAACGTAAGGGCTGGGTCCGGTTTGAGGGGCTCCTCCATCCAATATAAATGTATAGGGAGCCGTTCCAACCCCTGCAGGTACTGTAACTGTGATACTACCATTGGGAGGGCCACAGTTGGTATTGGTCGTTGCAAATGTTGCGTTGAGACTGTTGGTCCTGTTGATCGTTATATTATCCAGGCTTACCAGCAGGTTGGCCGGATTTTCACAGGCAGAAAAAGTGGTTCTTACTACATACTGGTTATTGCCGGCAGGGGGACAAAAATTTAAAAACCGCAGGTCCAGTAAACCAGCAACGGTGGTGATCGTATCCGCAATGGCTACCACATTTCCTCCCGCGTCCAGTAATTCTGCACTCACAAAACGTGAACCCGCACCCGAAGGCGTAAAACGATAAGCTGTATTTATTTCATTCCAGATCGTTGCGTTTTTGCCGGGAGCTGCCTGCCCTTTGGTACGTGTCCAGTCCTGTATGCCCAATATGGCATTATATCCTGTTCCGGCAGTAGCGTTGCATTGTTTTCTCTCGATATTAACATCAATGAGGCCGGTTGACTCATATAATACGATCTGAAATGTTGTTGGATTTTGTGAATTGCAATTGGCACCTCCAAGAGAATAATTGCCGTTGCCAAACATTCCCACATGGTAATAATTCAAGACAAATTTTCTGCAGGGCGCTGTCCCTTCAATATGCCAGGCGATCTTTCTATCGGGGGGGCTGGCAGCAGCAACAGGGTACAGGTCTGTAAATATCCCCATAATCGAAGCCTGGGGATAATAAGGAGCACCATTGCTGCAAATATTGAAAGAAACGTATGGGATCGGAAAGGTCTGGTTATAAGAATTGCCACAATTAGCATTTGCCGGGTCAAAGGTTAAAAGGCCGTTTGATCCTGCCACGCACTGGTTATAAACTGCATCGTAGAAACAGAAATTGAATGGCATACTGATTACCGGGCTGTAGGTATCATCCACATAAATACTGGTCAGCTCATTGCTGCCTGCGACATTGTATGGATAGGGGGTGTAGGGAATGGAGCTGACTGTGTAATCTGAAGTACCTTTAATATGCGGTATCTGGAAAATGATATCGGAGCAAACCTGGTTACAGGCAAAGTTGTAAACGGCTCCGTCAATACCAGTTGGAATACAGCTTTGAGCTTTTGTTTCAACTCCAAAAACAATTAAACAGCATATTGCTGCTGCGAATCGAATCCATCTCATAAACAGTGTGCAGTTATTATCACTTAATAGCCTTGGGTAAGAAGGGAA
>CAZSGD010000043.1:0-1907 GCA_964606155.1 uncultured Chitinophaga sp.
CCTGGCTTTCATCAGGGATTGAAGTAAGGGAATGGGGGCAAGGTCATCAAAGCTGTTATGGTCGGCATCCCATTTTTCGATAAGTACTGTCAGGAGCGAAATTTCTTCTTTTACAGAGCGATCCTTTGAACCTGAAAAAACAAGGTCTTCCAGGTTTTTTGCATACTCCCGGTATTGGATTTTGCTGGTAATAACTTTATATTTTAGTATCGCCATAATTCAGGATTTAATACATATGCACACTGTATTGATTTCCTTTTGCGCAAAGTTTATCATAGGCCGCGTGGATACCCATCCAGCATACAAAAAGATGGACTTGTTTTTCACCAAAGGCATATTTACAGATCATCCTGTATTTATTGCCACCTATATCAAATACAACCCTGCTTGAACCGCCACCGAGGAAATCTGCGGATGGAAAAGTATTTGTCATATCTTCTGGAAATTCCCAGTCTGCATATTTGATCTTACTTAGCCATTCCGAAAAACCAACCCTGGCCTGGGCATTTTGTGCCGTATATTCTTCTATGGTTTCTCTCCGTATTAAATGAACTTTCATGTTAAAGGTAAAGATTTTATATAAGTTCACAAAATGTGAACTTATTGCCAGCTATCATCACTATTTGACACAGAGGAAACTTAACAGAAAGTGTTAATTACAATAAAAAAAGGAAAGATTTTCATCTTTCCTTTATCCGTTGAGCTACAAGGATTCGAACCTTGACAGACAGAACCAAAATCTGTAGTGCTACCGTTACACCATAGCTCAATTTCCACCCCCACAGGCAAAAGCCCGTTTTGGGAGTGCAAAAATAGGGCTATCCCGCCTTTCCCCCAAATGGTTTTTTAAAGAAATCAGGCCGGCAAAGGCGCCACAACTCCCTGTTTCTCTTCCCTTTCCTTCAATTCCCGGATCTTGTCCAGCGCCCCAGCCACCACATCACACATAATGGTATATAAGGCCCCCTGGCGCGGATTATTATAGATATACTCCAGCGCCTCGTTTTCGTTGGCAATGGTAACGGTGGGTATAGCGGGGTTTACTTTGTCAATTCCTTCCTTCAACAGCCCAATGATCTCGTCGGCCGTACGGCCTCTGAGATTTTTATCACAGCGGATAATGATCTCATCAAAATGCATGGCTGAGATCTCGCCCAACTCCCGGATATCTTCATCTCTTCTGTCGCCCGTGCCGCTGATTACGCCGATCCTTGTTGGATAATCCAGCTTGCTCACAAAATCGCAAAGCAGCTTTAACCCATGCGGGTTATGCGCAAAGTCTGCCAGCATGGTAAAATTCTTGAAATGGAAGAAATTCAAACGGCCCGGGGTCAGGCTCTCCGAAGGAATAAAGGTTTGCAAACCGGTGCGGATATCATCAATGGTGATATCGCGGAACAGGTAAGCCGCCAGCACCGCCGGCAAACAGTTATTGATATTATGCACTGCCTTTCCTTCATAGGTCAGCGGGATATTCTTCACGGATAACACCCTTATTTTCCAGTTGCCTTTCATGATGGTGACAAATCCATTTTCGTACACACAGGCCAACCCGTTCTCCGCTGCATGTTCTTTGATTCGCGGATTATTTTCATCCATGCTGAACAGGGCCACATGGCATTTGAGATCATCCTTCATTTTGTATACCAGGTCATCATCCGCATTCAGCACGGCATATCCATGCGGGAACACCGTTTCCGGCACCACGGCCTTTACTTTGGCCATAGCCTGTACGGTATTGATGCCGCCCAATCCAATATGATCGGCCGCCACATTGGTCACCACCGCCACCTCACAATTCTGGAAAGCCAGCCCGGATTTTAAAATACCGCCACGGGCACATTCCAGCACAGCAAAATCAACTGTAGGGTCTTTTAATACAAAGGCCGAAGAAACCGGGCCGGTGC
>CAZSGD010000043.1:2007-6640 GCA_964606155.1 uncultured Chitinophaga sp.
GCAAAATCAACTGTAGGGTCTTTTAATACAAAGGCCGAAGAAACCGGGCCGGTGCAGTCACCCTTCATCATCAGCTGGTTTTGAATATACACGCCGTCTGAAGTGGTATAACCTACTTTCTTCCCGGCGCTCTTGGCAATATGTGCGGTCAATCTTGTTGTTGTTGTTTTTCCATTGGTGCCGGTGATGGCGATAATGGGTATTCGCCCGGCGCTGCCACGGGGGAAAAGCATGTCCACCACCGGTTCGGCCACATTCCTGGGCAATCCTTCCGCCGGTTCAATATGCATCCGGAAACCGGGTGCCGCATTCACTTCCAGGATGGCGCCACCGTTTTCGCTTACAGGTGACCGTAAGTCGGTTGCCATCACATCGATACCGCAGATATCCAGGCCGATGATCCGGGCGATCCTTTCAAACATAAATACATTGGCCGGGTGTACTTCATCCGTTACATCGGTGGAGGTACCGCCGGTGGATAAATTGGCCGTGGGTTTCAATAAAACGCGTTCGCCTTTTTTGGGAACAGTTTCTAACGTGTATCCATAATCGTCCAGCATTTTTTGGGTAAACTGGTCGATAGTGATCTGCGTCAGCACTTTTTCATGACCATATCCTCTTCTCGGGTCTTTATTGGTCTCATCAATCAGCCATTGAATGGTATGCTTGCCATCACCCACCACGCTGGCCGGTGTGCGCAGGGCCGAACAAATAAATTTATAATTGATCACCAGGCAGCGGAAATCATAACCCGTGATAAATTTTTCCACGATCACGTTGCGGCCATATTGTTTGGCTGCTTCCAATGCCCTGGTGGCCTGCTCCCAGGTGGTGATATTGGTGGTATTCCCTTTTCCATGATTGCCATCAATGGGTTTTATCACCAATGGGTAACCGAATTTTTCCACGGCTTCTTTCAGGCCTTCTTCGGTACGGATCACTGTTCCTCTCGGAACCGGTATCTCCGCGGCTTCCAGTAATAATTTTGTTTCTTCCTTATCACAGGCTATATCCACGGCAATATTCCCGGTGGTGGAAGCGATCGTGGCCCTGATCCTTTTTTGATTCACACCATATCCTAACTGCACCAAACTTTGTTTGTTCAATCGTATGTAAGGGATGCCGCGTTTAGCAGCTTCATCCACAATACAACCGGTGGAAGGCCCCAGCCTTGTATCTTCCCTTATCTCCCTGAGCTTTTGAATATCATTTGCCAAATCATACTCCTTGCCATCCACCAATGCCTGTGCGATATTCACCGATGCTCTTGCCGCATATACACCGGCATCTTCTTCCATATAACTGAACACCACATAATACACGCCTTCTTTTTCACCGTCCGGCGTCCTCGTTCTGCCAAAACCCACATCCATGCCGGCCAGGGTTTGCAGTTCCAGTGCAATATGCTCGATCACATGGCCCAACCAGGTACCTTCTTCCACCCGCTTAAAAAAACCACCCCGCATCGCTTCACTGCAGCGGTGTTCGATCATCGTGGGAAATAATTTTTCCAGCCGCTCCCTGAACCCCGGAATTTTATTGGTGGGGCTCTGCTCCAGCTCCTCCAGGTCCAGCTTCATCTGTATCAGCTTGGTACGGCGCACACTCCAGTAATTGGGGCCTTTCAGCACTTTGATCTCTAATATTTTCATATCCAATAAATTTTAAATTGCCGGCAAAACAGCAGATTGGAAGTTAGTTGTTTTCCGTAATGTAGCCAATAATCAGGCCGGTGGGTAGTGGTCAATTTTGATTTCACGCCAAGCCGCAAAGGCCAGATCAAAAGGCGCAAAGACGACCTCTGTTATTGGACTTTCACTTTACGCCTTTGCGAATCCCGGTGTTTTTGCGTGAAATAAGTTAGCTAAATTGACCACTACCGGCCGGTGTTCTGTTATGTTGAATGGTAACCGAACCCGTCTTAATTTCAGTACATTTAGAAAAACTTTGTATGCCTGTTACCAACCGTCGGCGATTCCTGCAGAAAGCCGGTGCATTTTCTGCCACTGCTTTCTTAACATCACTAACTCAGCCCGCCTGGAGCCGTAACCTGGAAAAGGCTTTACAGGATGCAGAAGGGATATCGGCAGCCGACCTGGCCACCGAAGAAGATTTCTGGTATTTTATCCAGCAATCCTTTACTGTTTCTCCCTATCTCATCAACCTCAACAATGGAGGTGTGAGCCCCGCACCCCGCACGGTACAGGAAGCGATGAAAAGATATTACGACCTCTGCAATGAAGCCCCCAGTTTTTATATGTGGCGTGAACTCGATAAAGGCAGGGAGCCGCTGAGAAAGAACCTGGCAACAGTAGCCGGTTGTTCGCCGGAAGAAATTGCAATGAATAGAAATTCATCCGAAGGGTTGGAAACAATCATATTCGGATTGCAATTGAAAGCGGGGGATGAAGTGGTGGCTGCCAGGCAGGATTATCCCAATATGATCAATGCTTACAAACAAAGGGAACTGCGGGATGGAATTAAAGTAATATGGATCAACCTGGAATTGCCCAGTGAGGATGAGAACTACCTCGTACAGCAATACGTGAATGCATTTACTCCCAAAACAAAAGTGGTGCATATCACGCATATCATTAACTGGAACGGTCAAATATTACCGGTGAAGAAGATCGCACAGGAAGCACATAAGCGGGGCATAGAAGTGGTGGTGGATGGGGCCCATAGTTTTGCCCACTTCGATTTTAAAATACCTGATTTGGAATGTGATTATTTTGCGGCCAGCCTGCACAAATGGTTATATGCGCCTATTGGTTCTGGAATGTTGTATGTAAAAAAGGAGAAGATCAAAAACCTGTACCCTTTATTTGCCACCAGCGAAAATCCATTGAAAGATGATATCCGCAAATTTGAGAATCTCGGTACGAGACCATTTTACATTGAGCAGGCCATTGGCAAAGCCATCGAGTTTCACGATATGATCGGTATTGAAAGAAAAGAAAAACGACTGCATTACCTGAAGAACTACTGGATGGAAAAAGTAAAGAATATTCCAAAAGTAAAACTGAACACATCATTGCACCCCAAATGGGGTTGCGCCATCGGCAATGTGGGCATTGAAGGTAAAAAGCCTGGAGAGCTGGATGCATTCCTGCTGGAAAAATATAAAGTGCATACCGTTTCCATTACCTGGGAGAACATTGTGGGAATAAGGGTAACACCCAATGTGTACACCACCACCAAGAACCTGGACGTACTGGTGGAAGGGATCACAGCTTTTGCAAAGAGCTGAAATAATTCCACATCTCGCAAGCTTCTGACACCGCATCGCGGCTTCTGTGTGAGGAAAGCAGGGTAAATTACAGCTTCAACACACACCTCTTTCATGCTTACTGCCCAGGCTAACCGTAAAATCAATTTACTGCAGGCCACTTCTATCAACATGATAGATATGGTGGGTATCGGTCCTTTCGTGGTGATGCCAATAGTAGTTAGCCGGTTTGATAATGGTTTATTTATCTGGGCATGGATATTCGGCGCCTTTACTGCTTTCATGGATGCCATGATCTGGAGTGAGCTGGGAGCCAAATACCCCTTGGCAGGCGGCACCTATAACTTTCACCGGATTGCATTCGGAGAAAAAGGAGGGAGGCTGATGAGCTTTTTGTTTGTATGGCAAACAAGCATTCAAGCCCCGCTCGTCGTGGCATCTGCTTCCATCGGTTTTGCGCAATACCTCACGTATTTAGTGCCATTAGAAGCATGGCAGCAAAAAATGGTATCCGGTGGTTTGGTATTGTTTGTTTTCGTTTTATTGTATCGCAAAATTGAAACCATAGGAAAAATATCGGTGATCATGGGTTCCATTGTTGTGCTCACGATCCTGTGGATCATCATCAGCGGGCTCACCCACCAGCAGCATACCATTAAATTACTGCCCACCGGCAACGAATCATTTTTCACTTATGCTTTCTGGGCAGCAGTGGGACAGGGTTCGGTGAAAACAGTATATGCCTATCTGGGTTATTATAATGTTTGCCACCTCGGTGGCGAAATCAAAAGGCCGGAGGTGAACATACCCCGCAGTATTTTCATCTCGGTCTTTGGTATTGCCACTTTGTACCTCCTGATGAACATCAGCGTGATGGGTGTGATGCCGTGGACCTCCATCCGTTCGGATGATAAGTATCTTGTTAGTTCATTTATGCATTATTTATACGGCAGCACGGCAGGTACAATCGTTACCATACTCATCCTTTGCATTGCCTTCTCCTCTTTATTTGCTGTTGTATTAGGATATTCAAGAGTGCCGTATGCCGCAGCAGTGGATGGGAATTTTTTCAAACCCTTTGCCAGGCTGCATCCCACGAAGAATTTTCCATATATATCGCTTATTGTTCTTTGCGCATTGGGGTTTGTCTTCAGCCTGCTGTTTAAATTATCCGATGTGATCAGCTCTATACTTGCCATGCGGATCATCATTCAGTTTGTGGGCCAGGCGGTGGGGGTGGTGCTGTTGCGCCAGCGGTTTGGGAAGCAAGGCCTTCCTTTCAAAATGTGGCTGTTCCCGGTTCCGGTGGTACTCTCTGTTGCAATATGGCTGTTTCTTTTTGTGTCTACAGGCTGGTTTGCCCTTTGGGGCAGCCTGATAGCAGCAACCGGTGTGATCGTATTT
>CAZSGD010000043.1:6740-29355 GCA_964606155.1 uncultured Chitinophaga sp.
AGGCTGGTTTGCCCTTTGGGGCAGCCTGATAGCAGCAACCGGTGTGATCGTATTTTTTATAATAAAGGGTAACCGTAAGGAGTAGGTGATTTATGCAATCTGAGATGCCAGCTATAATCCTTGATCCTTGTACCTTGAACCTTGAACCTTGAACCTTGAACCTTGCTCCTTGCTCCTTCACATTATTTTCCACTTATCCACATACTGTACCATAGCCTGTTATCGTTAAATTATTTTTCTATTACATTTGTTTTTAATCAAACCCGAATGAATGAGCCATCCTAAGGGAAAACTGATAGCAATAGGCGGAGCAGAAGATAAAGGAACAGACCTGGAAACCGGAGAGATCCATCGCAATAACCTTAATTTTTTTGAACTGGGTATCCTGCGCCGGGTAGTAGAAGAGGCCGGGGGGCCTGGGTCCCGCATCGAAGTTATCACCACCGCTTCCACCATCCCCTACGAAGTGGGGGAAAATTACCTGAACGCATTTGGAAAGATCGGTTGCACAAACGTAAGCGTTATGCATATCCGCAACAGGCAGGACGCGATGGATAAACAATATATCGACAGGATACGGAAATGCGATGCCGTTATGTTTACCGGCGGCAACCAGCTCCGCCTCAGCGTTACCGATGGGGGTACCGAATTCTTAGCCATTCTTAAGCAGCGTTATAAAGAAGAGAAATTTCTCATTGCCGGCACTTCCGCCGGGGCCATGGCCATGAGCCAAACCATGATCTATGAAGGCAATGCCACCCGTGCCCATTTGAAAGGTGAAGTAAAAATGACGACCGGCCTCGCTTTTATCAGCTCCGTGATCATTGACTCGCATTTTGAAAAAAGAGGAAGATTCGGGCGGCTGGTACAGGCCGTGGCCACCAACCCTTCCGCCATCGGTATCGGGCTGGGTGAGGATACGGGCATGCTGATCACCGAAGGGAATAAAATGGAAGCGATCGGCAGTGGTCTTGTAATGATCCTGGACGGGCATGATATTATTCATTCCAATATTGCGGACATCCCCGATGGCAATCCCATCAGCCTGGAAGGCCTGAAAGTACATTTCTGCGAAAAAGGTAACGGGTATCTTATTAAAGAAAGAAAATTCCTTCCCGAAGCCAACGAGGGCGCTGTGATAAAAAAACAGGTGGACGTGGAATAATTTGAGTATTTGTTAAGCAACGTTATGCGGCTACACGCCATCCAAGTGAGGGAGTATTCCAGTTTATCGCATTTATCGTAATTTCAGCAGTATGAAAAAGATCCTTGTTATTGCCCTTGCTTTTATTGCTTTATGTGCTTTTAGTTTCCAGAAAAAAACAAAAGTCATTTTCTTCGGCGACTCGATCACGGAACTGGGTGTAAAGCCCGGCGGCTATGTAACAAGGGTGGATAGTATGTGCCGCCTCGAAGGCAGGAGCGACCAGTTTGAATTTGCAGGCTCCGGTATCAGCGGTAACAAAGTATATGATCTTTATTTGCGCCTGGAAGAAGATGTATTGAGCAAGAACCCCGATGTGGTGATCATCTATGTAGGCGTAAATGATGTATGGCATAAAACATTACTGGGTACAGGCACGGACCCGGATAAGTTTGAAAAATTCTATACTGCCATTCTGAAGAAATTAAAAGAGAAGAATATCAAAGCCATCCTCTGTACACCCGCGGTGGTGGGAGAGAAGACGGATATGAGCAACCCGCTGGATGGTGACCTGAACCGGTACAGCAATATTATCCGCGATATTGCTAAAAAAAGCAACCTCACACTGATCGATCTGCGCAAAAAATTCCAGGATTACCTGAAAGCCAATAACCCCAATAACGACGAGAAGAATATACTTACCTACGACCGGGTGCACATGAATGCCAAAGGCAACCAGTTTGTCGCGGACCAAATGTGGGAAGCGATAAAAGCTGTTAAATAAAAGATCCCTGTTAATACCTTTCCATGTCAACCAGGGAATACCCGTCGTCATCGTACTTATCATGATACGATTTCAGCCATTCACAATGATCAAACCCGTAGATAAAATGTTCGGGAGTTGTTGATTTTTCCCAGATACCGGACCATTTTCTTGTACTGCCATCCATATAGGTATCCACATCTATGAGCCGCCAGCCTTTATCGTTCAACTCCCTTCGCTTATCCCTGAATTCAATTGTTTCGTAGTTTCTAACCATGGCAACATCATCCCCTTCAATCCATACTCCTGCCCATTGATCACCATATTTTTCAATATCCACCAATTTCAATCCTTTATTCCCATATTCTGTCCATTTGTCGTGCATTTCCTGGTGGCTCATTTGCCGGTGCAGCACATAGCCGCCAGCCATCTGGATAAAAAGGCCGGCCCATTTCCGGGTACTCCCATCCATATAAGTTTCTATATCGATCAGCCTGTACCCGGCATTGCTTAATTCTTTCCATTTGGTATTAAAATCATCATGTGTATAATTCCGGATCATCCCGGATTTTTTGTTTGTCTTTTTAAAAATACCATCCCATACCCGTTTGCCACCCGTTTCATAAGTATTGAAATCGGAACAATAATAACCCTTATCCAGCAGCCAGTCCCATTCAGCATTGAATTCATCGGTGGAATAACTCCGGCGTATGATCGTTTCCTCAGCTTTCCCGGTTTTTTGCCACACGGCAGCCATATTATCACCACATTGTAGCACATTGCCGCAATAATTGACAGGCAGGTCGGTGATATTCCATTTTTTTCCCAGCGTTTCCTGGACCTTCTTGGCCAGTCTTCCTTCACTTACATAATCATCGCCATTGATCATTACCACCACACCGGTTTTTGATGCAGGAAAAAACCCCATATAGGTCC
This sequence comes from uncultured Chitinophaga sp., assembly GCA_964606155.1. GTDB lineage: Bacteria > Bacteroidota > Bacteroidia > Chitinophagales > Chitinophagaceae > JJ008. Next base: position 9,584 of record CAZSGD010000043.1, read on the forward strand.
TTACATCATTATGTATGCCGTTATGATATACATAAACTTCACTGTTCAGGGTATCTCTCCAGGTTCCGAAGCAATAATTACTGTTATTCGCCACAGGTTGCCAGAGTGAGGCCGTATTGGTAAGAAATGTTCCGTTTACAAGTCCCTGCATGAACTTTGCCAGGTCCTGGATATTGGAACCCCAGCCGCCTCCCGGGAGTTTCCATTCCACATCTCCTTCGGTGGTACTGATAATTTTCCCGTTGCAATCCTTGTTATATCCACCCGGATCAGCCGGGTAGGCAGTAAGGCTGGTCATACCGGCTTTGTTGGCGATATTATTTTTTACAAATGTTTCATACGGAACGCCGGTAGCTTCTTCTACAGTGGCGCCGACCAGGTTAAACCCGAATGTGGTGTAATTATATTGCGAACCCGGATTGAAATCCAGCGGGGCGTCAGAAAATACAGCTACACATTCCTTTGCATTGAAATTGTTCTTCGACTTGTATTCACTTTTCTTAATATTCGTGTATTGGTTCACCCCTCCGCGGTTGTTGAGTAAATTCCGTATGGTCAGATCTTTTTTATTGCCTGTAACGGGCCAGTAGTCCATATGTTTTGATACCTTATCATCCAGCGACATTTTATTTAATTCAATGGCTTTGAATGCCGCTGTAGCCGTTAATGGCTTGGAAATGGAAGCCCATCTGAAAACGGTATTGACAGTAACCGGTTTTTTTCTAAGCCTGTCCAGGTGGCCATACGCTTTTACATGAACGATAGCACCGTTTTGAACCACTCCCACGGCACAGCCGTAGATTTCCTGTTTTGCCATCTGGTCTTCCACCACTTTGTCAACAGTGGAAAGAAAGGGCAATGTATCTTTCTCTCTTTTTTTGAATGAAACAGAAATAAGAAAGATCAATGCGGGAACAGTTAGAATAATGAATAGCTTTTTCATATAGCAGTTATTAAAAGTACTGGGTTGGAAAATGCCGAAGCCTGTGCAGCGGGTTGTACAGGTTACGGTTTACTCTCTGTTAAGATAATGGATTTTATTTAGCAGGGGAAGTGCCTGGGTTTCTATCTTCCCGGCCGATCAGGTATCTGAGTAATTCGGACACTTCCTGGTGCTTATCCAGTGTCATGGTATGGCTTCCATTTTTTATAATATGATCTGGTTTTACAAATCGAAAAGGAAGTAATTTGTCAGACGTGCCGTGTATATGCGTGATATTGGAAGGCGCAGTATTGTTTTTCCATTGCAGGATGGCGCTGATTGCCCATTTTACAAATTTCATATCAGAGTCGCGGATGATCTGGCGTTGCACATCTTTATATTCTTTTTTCCTGCCGGCCAAAAGCCAGGTATTGCTAAGCATGATTTTTTTGGAAAGTGCGGCAGGAGATAATTTATACAGGGGCAGGTACTTGCCTAAGCGTAGCCAAAAAGGAAATTCTGTATGGGTTTTATTGCTGGAGATGATGATCCCTCTTAACCCGGTTTCTTTTTTTGCCATCTCTGTCACCAGCATACCGCCAAAAGAGATGCCGACAACAACCGGGTTCTCTTCGGGTATCCGTTGCCGTAAACGGGCTGCATAGCCTGGCAAAGTTTCCCCGGGATGGGGTGGTATCCAATCGATAAAAACAGGCTCGCAAAAAGAAAGGTCCAGGAAGGAGAATACCCGCTTATCTGCACCCAGGCCGCTGATGAAATAGACCTTATTCAATGATTAGCTGCTATAAGATTTGTACCAAAAAATAATTGCGCCTGCCTTTCTGAACAAGAATGTATTTGTTGTGCAAGAGCAGGCTGGAGTCGATCCGGGCCTGAACATCATCCATTTTTTTCCGGTTAATACTCACGCCGCCACCCTGTACCATTTTTCTTGCTTCACCTTTGCTTGGGAAAATATTTGTTTCAGCCAGGAAGGAGACCACGTCGATGCCTGTCATGATCTTTTCTTTGGAAATATCAACCTTCAGCACACCTTCCATGCTTTCCAGGTCTTCCATACTCAGGCTTTCGGCAGGCGCTGTTTGATTAGCAAACAACTTTTCTGTGGTGGCGATAGCTTCCTGTAATGCACTTTCCCCATGCACAAACTTTGTCACTTCCGCCGCCAGTTTTTTTTGCAGGAGGCGTTTGCCCGGGTCATTTTTATGATCAGAGATCAGTGCATCAATGGTGGGTTTGTCTAAAAAAGTGAAAATCCGGATCCATTTCTGTGCATCTTCATCACTTGCATTTAACCAGAACTGGTAAAATTGATAAGGACTTGTTCTTTCCGGCGCCAGCCACACATTTCCGCTTTCTGTTTTGCCAAACTTGCCACCGTCTGCTTTAGTGATCAGCGGGTTGGTGAAAACAAATGCTTCGCCACCGCTTTTTCGGCGTATCAATTCAGTGCCCGTGGTCATATTACCCCATTGATCGCTGCCACCCATTTGCAGTTTGCAATTTTTATGCGTGTACAGCCAGTAAAAATCGTAGCCCTGCATCATCTGGTAAGCAAATTCTGTATAGCTGATTCCTGTTTCGCCCTCAATTCTCTTTTTCACACTGTCTTTCGCCATCATATAATTCACCGTAATATGCTTTCCGGCATCTCTCAGGAATTCGATGAAAGAAATATTCTTGAACCAATCGTAATTGTTCACCATTTCTGCTGCATTGGGTGATGCAGGATTGAAGTCCAGGAATTTTTCCAGCTGGGCTTTTACACCCGCCACGTTTTTCTGCAATGTTTCTTCGCTCAGCAGGTTTCTTTCTTCGCTTTTTCCGCTGGGATCGCCCACCATGCCGGTAGCGCCGCCCACCAATGCGATAGGTTTGTGACCTGACTTTTGAAAATGCACCAATAAAAGGATGGGTACCAGGCTGCCAATATGGAGACTGTCGGCTGTAGGGTCAAAACCGATATAGCCGCTGGTCATTTCTTTTTTTAATTGCTCTTCGGTGCCCGGCATGATATCTTGTATCATACCCCTCCATCGTAATTCTTCGATCAAATTCATTTCTAATTCACTGATTTCGAGCAAAAGTAAGGCAGAATGTGCTTAAGCGGGTTCTGAAGCAATATTTTTCTAATTGGTTCGTTTTCAGTAGATAGTCTTTTTCCTTAGTAAACCTATGATTTTAGGAGGTCTTAGACTATTTTTACACCCGATCCGTATGTTATGAAGACATGTCCTAAACCCATGGCTTATTTGAAAATTCAATAAATGAAAACGAACCGTTTATACCTAACCCTGCTTGTTATTTCCGTTACCTTATCCGCAAACGCTCAGTTCCGCAAATACTCCAACGAATTTCTGAATATTGGTGCCGGTGCAAGGGGTCTTGCCATGGGAAGTGCCCAGGTGGCATCTGTTGCGGATGGTACAGCCGGTTATTGGAACCCTGCAGGTCTTGTAGGCGTTAAAATAAATCCACAGATCAACCTGATGCATGCCGAGTATTTTGCCGGTATTGGAAAATATGACTATGCCAGCGTTGCTTTTCCCACATCAAATAACAAACGTACTATTGGAATTACCGGGTTACGGTTTGCTGTGGATGATATTATGAACACACTCTTCCTGGTAGAACCGGATGGCTCAATTAATTATAATAATATCCAGGCTTTTTCTTCGGCCGATTATGCTTTCATTTTCTCCTTTGCACAAAAGCTGAAAGAAACAGAAAGAAAAAATGTTCACTTCGGCGTTAATGCCAAAGTGATCCACAGAAGTGTGGGCAAATTTGCCAAAGCCTGGGGTTTTGGTGTGGATGCCGGTCTTCAGATCTTTAGCAACAAATGGAAATTTGGTATTGCCGGTCGTGATATTACCAGCACATTCAATGCCTGGTCCTTTACTTTTACAGAGAGAGAGAAAGAAGTGCTCTACCTTACCAACAACGAAATACCGGTGAAGTCAACGGAACTCACAGCCCCGCGACTGGTGTTGGGAGTAGCCCGCGATTTCAAACTCGGTCAGCGTTCTTCTTTGTTAGCTGAAATGAATGTGGATGTGACCTTTGATGGACAGCGCAACACCCTGATCAGCGCCGACCCCGTAAGTGCCGATCCTAAACTGGGATTAGAACTCAATATCAATAATATTTTCTTCCTGCGTGGGGGAATTAATAATTTTCAGAAAGCTTTATCTGACGGCGACACCGTCAACCAGAAAAAAGTATGGATCTACCAGCCCAGTGCAGGTGCTGGTTTTAAGATCGGTAATGTGACGATCGATTATGCTTTCACCAACCTGGCCAATCAATCCAATCCCTTATTTACCCATGTTTTTTCATTACAATTAAACATGGCCAATGGTAAAAAAGAAAACGAATAAGAAACGTACCAGATAAAACTGTGATTCAATGAAAAAATTTTTACTCCTTTGCCTGCTTTTTATAAGTCTTTTTGCGAAAGCGCAGAACTATAACTATCCGTACAATAACGAGTGGATCGATTATAGCAAGACTTACTATAAATTCAAGGTGGGGACAACCGGCCTGTATCGCATCAGCCAGCCATTGCTGGCTTCCCTGAATATCGGTAATACGCCTGCTGAACAATTCCAGTTATGGAGAAACGGACAACAGGTACCCTTGTACACATCTGTACAAACAGGGCCCCTGTCTGCCACTGATTATATTGAGTTTTGGGGTGAAATGAATGATGGCAGGCCCGATTCAGTATTATACCGCAACCCGGATTACCAGCTAAATGATAAAGTCAGCCTGGAAACAGATACAGCCGCATTCTTCCTTACCGTCAACCCGGTTATTGCCCAAAACCTGAGACTGGTACCCACCACAAATGTGTTGCCTTCAGCCCTGCCGGTGGAACCTTACTTTATGCATACCGAAGGAAAGTATTATAGAAACGGGGGTATCAATCCTGGTTATGCCGCAGTGGTAGGAGAATATGTTTATTCTTCTGCCTATGATATGGGAGAAGGATGGGCATCCATCAATATAAATACTAATGGTACACTTCCGGATGCGTTTTATAACCTGGTACCTTACACCGGTGCCGGGGCCCCGGCTGCTACCATCAAGGTGAATGCAACTGGTAATGCCCTCAATCCAAGAAACTTTGATGTAAAAGTGAACAGTACCCTGGTAGGATCAAAAACCATGGACTTCTTTGATTACGCCAAAACCTCATTTACATTCCCTGTATCACAGTTCAGCAGCGGAACAGCCGCTGTAGAAATAAAAAATAATTGCGCCCTTGCCAATGACAGAATGAAAGTGGGGAAAATTGAACTGACTTACCCCCGGTTGTTCAGGTTCGGTGGCAGCAACAGTTTTCAATTTGAGCTTCCGGCCAGCCCCGCAGGTAATTACTTAGAGATCCTTGACTTCGTGCATAGTGGGGTGAGCCCGGTCCTCTATGATTTTACCAATGGTAAGCGTTATGTATGCGATATCACGGATCCCACAACAGTAAAAGTGGCGCTTGAACCTTCAGCTACGGCCAGGAAATTGTTAATGGTGGCCCAGAATGCTGTCTTCCCCCTTGCTGTGCCTTCCATGCAACAAAGAAATTTTATCAATTATGGTATCACGGCCAACCAGGGTAATTATCTCATCATTTCTCACCCTACTTTAATGACGATGAGCGGTGGTGGTAACCCGGTGAATAATTACCGAGATTATCGCAGTTCAACTGCAGGTGGTGGCTACAATGCCAAAGTGTACCTGATCGATGAACTGGTGGACCAGTTTGCATTTGGTATAAAGAAGAACCCTTTATCTATCCGGAACTTTATTCGATGGGCAAGGGCCACTTATTCCAGCCCTGTTACCAACGTTTTATTGATCGGTAAGGGCTTGAACTATATTCAATACAGAACTTACGAGAGCCATGTGGATGTGGAAAGGCTTGCCCTGATTCCTACTTTCGGCCACCCTGCTTCAGATAACCTGCTGAGTGCTGAACCGGGACTGGATGAGATACATAAAGTGCCGATCGGACGTATCTCTGCCATAACGGGTGATGAATTGGCTACTTATTTGAATAAAGTCATCCAGTATGATCTGCAAAATGCAACCCTTTCACCGTGGATCGCTGATAAAGCCTGGACAAAGAACGCTGTTAATGTGATCGGTGCCAGTGATGCGGCACTGGGAGCTATTTTAACAGCCGATATGAACCGGTATAAGAATATTTTATCGGACACACTCATCGGGGCCAATGTAAATACATTTAGTAAAGTATCAGCCGCCCCGGTAGAGCAGGCCAGCAGCGAAAAATTATATCAACTATTCCAGGAAGGAATTGGACTGGTAACTTACTTTGGGCACTCGTCTGCGAGTACACTGGAATTTAACCTCGACAACCCCGAACAATACAATAACCCCGGTAAATACCCGATCACGATCGTAATGGGATGTAATGCCGGTAATTTTTTCAATTTCAACCTGCTGAGGTTCCTGACCAAAGAAACACTTTCCGAAAAATGGGTGCTGGCTAAAGACAGGGGCTCTATCGCCTTTATTGCCAGCACGCACTTTGGAATTGTGCATTACCTGGATATTCTCAATACCAATACCATGACGGTGGCCTCTACCACAAAATATGGCCATACCATTGGAGAGATACTGAAGGAATCCATCACCCAAACATATAATCTTACCACACAGAACGACTACTATGCAAGATTCCATTGCGAGCAAACTACTTTACATGGTGACCCCGCCATACACATGGATGCTTCATGGGTAAAGCCGGACTATGTGATAGAAGATCAGCTGGTAAAATTCAACCCATCATTTATTTCTGTGGCAGAAACCCACTTTACCGTGAATGCTAAACTGATGAACATTGGCAAAGCGGTGAATCAAAATATTGTGGTGGAGGTAAAACGTACTTATCCCAACCAAACCGTTGAAGTAATCCGGAGAGATACCATACCGGGTATCCGTTATATGGATTCAATCATTATTGATGTGCCGATCGTCCCCACCCGGGATAAAGGGGAGAATAAGATATCTATTTGTATTGATGCGGATAATACGGTGGATGAGATCTTCGAAACCAACAACTGTATTGAAAAATCAGTATTTATTTTTGAAGATGAAGCCAGGCCTGTTTATCCCTACAACTACGCCATTATTAATAAACAGAATATTAAACTGGTAGCATCCACAGCCAATCCTTTCAGCCCGCTGAAGCAATACCGGCTGGAAATGGATACTACAGAGTTTTTCAATTCACCGGCGAAATTGACGCAGACGATTACTTCAACGGGTGGCGTTTTAGAATTTACGCCGGGTGTTACTTTTACAGATAGCACGGTTTATTATTGGAGAGTGGCCCCTGTTCCTACCACAGGTCAGCCGGTTTGGAATACTGCATCTTTTGTTTACCTGGATAATGCAGGCCCAAACAGTAGTGATCTCGGTTATAATCAATCACATTTTTTCCAGCATACAAAATCCGAGTATGACAGGCTGGCTATTGACTCTGCCAACCGAAAGATCGTATTCGGAGATGTTTATAATAACCTGTTCCTGCGTATGGGTACCTGGGTAACCAGTGGTGCCAACCAGGAGGGTAGTTTGTCTGTTTCCGTGAACGGGATACCATATATCCGTTTGTGTTCATGGTTCCAGTCACTTGTATTCAATGTATTCGACCCAGTGTCATTCAGGCCGTGGGAGAACCGTGTCATACAGCCGGCCACTTCCTTCCCCAGCCAGTTAGGTTCAGGTAGATTTGGAAGCTTATCACCGCAGAATTTTGCGCAGGCATTCCCGCTCATTTTTAATTTTGAGTACCGTTATGCAGATACTTCCAGCAGAAGGAAAATGATGGACCTGATGCGTGATACAATCCCTGATGGATTTTATGTGGTGGTAAGAAACTTTACCCTGGACCCTAATACTTTCGGTGGACCACCTAACTTCCCGATTGCCTATGCCAGCGACTGGGCTGCTGACGAGACCCTTCATGGAACCGGGCAATCATTATATCATTACCTCAAGAATGCAGGTTTCTCAGGTATTGACTCTTTCTACAGGCCAAGACCATGGGGATTTGTATATAAGAAAAATGACCCTTCCTTTACTCCAAAATGGCTGGTGGGCGATGGTGTGTATGATAACCCCACTTTGTCGGTAGATTGTAAAACTATTGACACAGTAGGTCTTATAACATCTCCGTTATTCGGCCCTGCCAAAGCATGGAAACAGTTAAAATGGAGAGGTGCTGCCGATGCAGTGGAAGATACCGTAACAGTGGATGTTATTGGTGTACGTGCAAACGGCCTGGAAGATATACTGTATCCGGGATTAACACCTTCACAACAGGATTTCGATGTTTCGGCTATTGATCCTGCCACCTATCCGTTTCTTAAACTGAAATTGAGAACCGAGGATAACGTGAAGTACACTCCCTACCAGCTTCGTTACTGGAGAATAACTTATGTGCCGGTTCCGGAAGGTGCCATAGCGCCCAACTTGTACCTGAGAACCAGGGATACGGTAGATGTGGGCGAACCTTATGAGTTTAAGATAGGCTTTAAGAACGTGAGTGAAATGGCGTTTGACAGTCTGAAAATAAAACTGGTGGTTACAGACAAAAATAATGTGCCGCATATCATTCCCATTCCAAAAAGGCGTCCTCTACCTATCAACGATACCCTGCAGTTAGGGACCCTGATCAACACTGGCGGATTCCCGGGCCGCAATACGGTTTATATCGAGGCAAACCCGGATAATGACCAGCCGGAGCAATTCCATTTCAACAATTTTGCTTTCAGGGACCTGTATGTAAAACCGGATAGCCTCAATCCATTGCTGGATGTAACCTTCGATGGTGTGCATATCCTGAACCGTGATATCGTTTCATCCAAACCGGATATCCTTATCAAGCTAAAAGATGAGGCGAAATGGATGGTACTGGATGATACGGCATTGCTCACTTTGCAGGTAAGGTTCCCGGATGGAACATTAAGACGCTACTATTTTAATAATGATACAGTTCAGTTTACACCTGCAGGCCAGGCGCCGAACCCGGACAATACCGCCACGATCAACCTGAAACCATATTTCCCTGATGATGGAGAATATGAACTGATCGTCACCGGTCGCGATAAGAGTAATAACTCAGCCGGCAGGATCGAATACCGTGTCATATTTGAGGTGATCAACAAACCGATGATCTCGAATATGCTTAACTATCCGAATCCATTCACCACTTCAACTGCCTTTGTGTTTACCATTACGGGTAGCGAAGTGCCGCAGAATATCAAGATTGAGATCATGACCATCACGGGTAAGATCGTTCGGGAAATAACCAAGGACGAACTGGGACCATTGCACATCGGGCGAAATATCACCGAATTCAAATGGGATGGTACCGATCAGTACGGTCAGAAGCTGGCCAATGGTATCTACCTGTACCGGGTGGTAACCAACCTGAATGGTAAGTCTTTGGATAAGTACAAAGGAAAGGACGATAATACCGACAAGTACTTCAACAAAGGTTACGGTAAAATGTACCTGATGCGCTAATCTGCATTCGTTAAGAATTGATATATAAGCCCCGGTTAAGAGCCGGGGCTTTTGTTTTCCATCTTCGTAAGAAGGTCAGGTAGCCATTCGTTATTTTTGCAGATTATGGCAAAGATCGGTATCAACATAGCAACAGGAAGCTTACAGCAGCAGGAAGTGATCGTGGGAATTGACCTGGGCACAACGAACAGCCTGGTGGCCGTTATTCACCCGGAAGATAAAAAGCCGGTGGTATTAAAAGAGTTTGACGGAACGGCCCTTGTTCCTTCTATTGTGCATTTTGGAGAGGGAGGGTCTTTAACAGTGGGCGATGAAGCAAGGAAATACCTGGTTACCGAACCACACAATACTATTTTTTCAGTAAAAAGACTGATGGGTAAATCCTATGCCGATGTTAAAGACCAATCTTCATTCTTTACCTACAAAGTGATCGATGACAATACGGAAAGCCTGGTGAAGATACAGGTGGGATCCAAATTCTATTCGCCGGTGGAGCTTTCTTCATTTATCCTGAAAGAACTCAGGAAAAGAGCAGAGCATATTTTAAAAACCCCGGTTACCAAAGCCGTGATAACCGTGCCGGCTTATTTCAACGATTCGCAGCGACAGGCCACCCGTGATGCCGGAAAACTGGCGGGCCTGGACGTTTTGCGCATTGTGAACGAGCCCACGGCAGCGAGCCTTGCTTATGGTTTAGGAATGAGCAGGGATGAAACAAAAACAGTGGCTGTCTACGACCTTGGCGGAGGTACTTTTGATATTTCCGTATTGCGTATTGCAGGCGGCATATTTGAGGTATTGTCTACTAACGGTGATACCTACCTGGGGGGTGATGATTTTGACAGGGCCATTGTGCTGTACTGGATGAAACAAAACGACCTGGGCGAACAGGACCTGGGCCAAAATAAAAGCCTTGCCCAGGAATTCAGGATAAGGGCAGAAGAAGCAAAAAAACATCTTAGTAATAATGATCAGTATGCAGGTAAAGCAGCCGGCTATTCTGTATCGCTTTCAAAAGATAAGCTGGAGGAACTGGTTCGGGAATATATTGATAAAACGATCCGTTGTTGCCAGCATGCTCTGAATGATGCTGGCCTTACCACCGCGGATATTGATGAAGTGATCATGGTGGGTGGCTCCACCCGTGTGCCGCTGGTTAAAAGTTCGGTCAGCGAATTTTTTAAAAGAAAAGTGCATGATTCATTGAACCCGGATGAAGTGGTGGCTTTAGGTGCCGCTGTACAGGCGGATATTTTAGCCGGAAATAACAAAGATTTTTTGTTGCTCGATATCACCCCCTTATCATTAGGCATCGAAACAATGGGGGGATTGATGGATGTGCTGGTGCCCCGGAATTCAAAAATACCTTCCAAAGCGGGGAGGCAATACACAACACAGAAAGACGGGCAAAGCAGTATGCGTATCGCAGTTTTCCAGGGAGAAAGAGACCTGGTAAAAGATAATCGCAAACTGGCTGAGTTCAATCTTACAGGTATTCCGGGCATGCCGGCCGGGTTGCCAAAGGTGGAAGTGTCATTCCTGGTTAATGCGGACGGAATATTGGTGGTGACAGCGCAGGAATTACGCAGCGGGGTGAAGCAAAGTATTGAAGTAAAACCTCAATATGGCCTTACAGATGATGAAGTGGAAAAAATGCTCATGGATTCCATCACTCATGCCAAGGAGGATATGCAGGTGAGAGCATTGGTGGAAGCCCGTACGGAGGCCAGGCAGATCATCGATACAACCACCCATTTCATTGGGAAAAACCGCGATTTTTTGACTGCAGATGAACTAATCGCTACAGAAGATGCCCTTCAACAGCTCTCCGCATTGATGGAAAGTGGTAATAAGGATGAGATTCACGGGGGCATTGAAAAGCTGAATGAAATTTCAAGACCCTATGCGGAAAGGCTGATGGATGTGGCTGTGAAGACCGCGTTGAAAGATAAACACATTTAAAGACAGGCAATATAACACCAGTCGCCGTTGCAATCCACACATACCGTATTATGCACATCAAAAAGCCGGGTGAGGTATTCTTTCTCCGGGAAGAAATGTAAGTGAAGGTCAAGGGTGTAATAATAGTACCGTTGCCTGGGCGTGACGATGATCAGTTGTTTCCGGGCCACCCTTTTTAATTCTGCTACCGACTTATTAATATCCCGCAGGTGTTCAATAGTGTGATGACAGGTTACAATATCAAAGGATTTGTCAGGGAAAGGCAGATTTCCGATATCGCCTTTTACATAGTTGATACCCGGGATTTCCAGCTTGTTAAAAACATCGCAACCGGTTAATTGAAAACTGGTTTTTTCATTCAGCAGTTTTAACCAGTAACCCCTGCCACAACCAACGTCAAGTAAGGTCTGGCTGCTCCTGTCGATCTCATGGAGCATCATTTCTATACTTTTCCGGTTCAGATCGGTGGGGCGATCGGTGGCCCTGCAATCCAGGTTGGCATAAACTGCTGCAAATTCTTCATCGCTTAATTGCCAGGCTTTTTTCTTGAAATCCATATACAGGGAAATATTCCGGCCTTTGAACCAATACCAGAAAAAGGGATACATAAACCAGCGGCTGTCCCTGATCACAGGCGGAATAAAATCGTCCATGATCTTCCGGATAATATTGGTGAATCCCCTGGTCAAACTGTCTCCTTCTTTTTAGATACAAAAATGAAAATAATACCTGTCAAAATAAATAATAAGGAGAATATTCCCAGGTATTTCACAGGCCCGGTTGTATAAACGAACTCAACTTTATGTTTGCCGGCAGGCAATATAACGCCCATAAATGCAAGATGGGCAGATATAAGCGGTTTAACCGAACCATCCACCTGTACTTCCCAGTTGGGATACTTGTTTTGCAATAATACCAGCAGCTCTTGTTGGCTGCTTTCTGTTTGCAGTTCGATGCGGCCCGGAACAAACTTTCTGAATTGAATGGATCTGCTGAAGGTCGAATCGCCGATCACAAAGTGTTGGAGGTCCAGGTCTGCTATGCAGGCCCTTTTATCAGAAGAGGTGCTGGTAAATACGGCTGTATCTTTTTTAGAATAGACCGTATCGGCAAAATAAGCCAATGGATAATCCATGATCTTTTCCCTGAAAGAAGTATAATTCCAGAATTTCTCCTGTGTACCCAAGTTGGCAGGGGTAATGATGTAATCGGAGCGGCCCGGTTTCTTGTTGAAAGGATTTAAACACCCGATCTGGTCAAAATATTTCATACCATCTGTTGAATATTCCCGGATCGACCGGAATGAATCGGGTAATGGATATCCTTTGGGCTGCTGATCCAATATTTGCTGAACCACGGCCGGAGAGGAACTCCTGACATAAGTTAGTGGTAACATGCCCTGTGTAATGATGATCATTTCAACAACGACCAGCGGCAAAAAGTATTTCAATAGTTTTTGCCTGTTGACAACCCGGTAGAAAATAAACAGAACAGGCAGTAAAACAAGTGAGTTCAGGAAAAGCAGGTCATAAAATGAGAGGTCATTTTTTATCATTTTCAATCTTGCAGCCCAGGAGCCGTGAGAGGACCCGCTTTTAAGGACAGAAAAAATATTGCTGTTGATAAAACTAAAGATCAGCGAACCTGTAACAAGGAGAAGCATCGCTGCAATGAATTTTTTAAGCAGCCCCTTCTGTGATCCGCCACTATCCAGGTATCGCTGAACAGCCAGTAAGGCCAGTATTTGTGCTGCAGAAATGAAAAACAGTTTTGCATTGGCAGGGTGCCTGAACGTATTCATTAAAGGCAATAAATGATAAGCCAATACACGGATACCCCCCAGTTCGCCCAAACTAAAAATGATAAAGAAAATGAACAGACCTGACAGGAAATTTTCAGTGAATGTTCTTTTTGATCGCTGGAAGAAAGAAAGAATAAAGAATACGAATAACAGGATGCCGGGATAACAATTCCGGATCAGCGGGTCTGTAGCTTCAAATGCAGTGCCTTTTTGTGTGGCCCAGGGGGTGATAAAAGAAATGAGATTGGCAGGTGCCATCGAGTTGGATAAGGCAGTCTCCATATTTATCCCCGATCCCCTGGTGATGGATTGAATGAAGGGGATATACGATATGATGGCAGGGAGACAGATGATAGCAAAACTGATCGCAGCCGTTGCAAGTAGTTTGGCATATTTCCCGAAAGCCATTTTATATCCATACTGCCGGCTATAGCGCCAGAACGAAAACAATAGGAAAACGGCTGTGATATAGGTAAGCAGGATAAAATCTGCCGGGTAGGCGCACAATAACATTAATGAATAAGCGAAACCTAACAGGAATGCATCTTTAAGCTGGAAGGAGGAAACGGCACGAAGCGTGCATAAAAAAACAAAGGGAAGGAAGGCGGCTGCATACATCCAGTTCAAAAACTGCCCGGAGTCAGTCATATATCCATTCAGCATATAAGCACAGGCGCCTGCCAGTACAATCCTGCGGTCCAGTTTAAAATGCCGGAGCAAATGATACATACTGATGCCGGAAATAATGATAACTATTATCGTTTCCACATGCAGCCAGTAGATATCGTATTTCCTTACCAGGCTCATCAGGAAAACAACCGGGTTCCAAACACCTGCCTGCATATCGGCATGAAGCGGATATCCCATATTGATATAAGCGGACCAGGAAGGGAAATAGCCCCGTTGAATGGCCTCGCTGGTATTGTAACGCATGGCCAGGAAATAATTGATAGCATCGTTCTTGATACTTAATACCATGAAGGATACCGGCCAGTAAGCCACGATCGCCACCAGGATCAGGAAGAACTGGTCAGTGATCTTATCTCGCAGAGATTGCCTCATCTTTTTTCCCGGTAGTGTTTACGCAAGATGAATACCTCGTTCACGATCTGGAAAAAATTATACCATCTTAGTTTAGATCCCTTTTTCTCTATCCATTCCAGCACAGGTTCTTCACTGCCTGCTGCATTCAGATCGCCATAGCGGTTATGGATGCGGCAAATGACCTCCACATCAAACAGCCATCTTGTATAAAAGGGGTCTTCAAATATGGACGGAACTATTTCCGAATGAAAAATTTTAGCACTGCACTGGGTGTCGTATACATCCAGTTTAATGATGGAGCCTACAATCGTGGCTATAACACGACTGTAAAAGTGACGCCATTCATTTCGCACAATATTGGCCCCGATCTTTTTTACCCGGCTGCCTAAAATAAATTTCTTACCGGATCGGTTTATTATATCAAACAACCTGTATAGCTCTTCCAGGGAAATGGCCAGGTCGGCATCCAAAAAGCCATGATGGGTGGAAGAGGTTGTTTTGGTGCTTTCTAATAAACCAGTCCTCACCGCTTCACCCTTTCCCTTCTTTTTTTCATGAGAAACAATTTGCACTCTTTCCGGAAAGGATTGCCGGATGGTTTGAAGCAGGGATAGTGTATCATCAGTACTTCCATCGTTTACCAGGATGAGAGATACAGAGGGTTGGGCATGTAAAAAAGACAGGATCTTTTCTGCAGGTAATCGCTTTTCTTCATTATAACATGGTACTATGATGGATAAGCCTTGCATATAGAGTAACAGGTTAACCCGGGCAATTTTATTCCCATCCGGGCAAGATACCAAGATATTTTAAATTCAATCCAAAACAGGCTGGTAATGAAAGCGGTAAGTGTATTTCCACCTCTCCAGTTATGGATGCCATCCAGCTCTTTTTTTCTGCGGCCAATTATTTTTTGTTTGAGCAGCTGCAATGCACGAGCCAGCACCAGGGTATTAAAACAATACCCATTATTGTTGACCTTAATGGACAAAGGTTTTAATAAGCTGTTTAATGATCGGATAGTATATCTTTTGTAATGGCCCAAAAAAGTATCGTGCTGTGAAAATAATCCCTGGTAAGCGGGAACCGTAATGATAAAAACAGTATCAACAGTAACTGAAGGATGGCAAATAATTTGTTGCAACAGGGCAGAGGGATCTTCCACATGTTCCAGCACATCCATTAAAATAATAATGTCGGCCTTTCCTGTTGTTTTGAGTTCATTTATATTTTTCAGCAGCAATAGATTGCCGGGAATGTCTTTCTTTAACTGGTGGATCAATTCTTCTGTATAATTTATATCGATAGCTGTAACAGTTGTATCGGCATTACTGCTGGCAATAGCCGCAGCCAGAAAAGCATCGCCGCTGCCTATGTCCACAATGGTTTGGCGATGTTCGCATTGACGGATAAAAAAATCAAGCATCTTTAACCGGGCCAGTTCCCAGGGATGTCTCCTGATATTCTTCCCCTTTGTTTGTATGAATTCTTTGATATCCAACTAGGCAAATTGATGTTTAAGCTTCAGGAAATATCTTTCAAAATACCGGTAGCTAAACCAGCTCAGCAATACCGCCAGTAAAGTAGCGAGCAGGGATATTGAAAATTGTGCCGGCATTCCTTTTACATGGTCCGATAGCCAGGGCAGTAGGTAAGGATGTATGACCAGGTATAGCGGCCAGTGAATAATGTAAAAGCCGTAAGATATTCTGCCAAAAAATTTTAAAATGGGAATGTTGAAGATAAAGTTGATGATCCGGTTGCTACCGGACACGGCTTCATTGACCAGTAAGCCAAACAGCATGGCAAAAGTGGTATAACCCACCAGGGCGAGGTAGGGAAAACTGAATTGATATTGCCGGTTGATAAAAAAGAAAATAAAGTTGGCGGCTGCAAAAAACAATACCACGGTGGAAAGGTATTTTTTTAGTAACTGGCTATTGATGCGTTGTAACAATGCCACCATGCAGCCAATACAGATACCATCAATGCGGCTGAAGGTGTAGAGATTAAAATAAGCGAGGTTGGCTATTTGATTATTCCATAACCATAACCGCAGAATGATAACGCCGGTCAGCACCAAAATGATAAATAGCAGCAGTGGTCGTGGTTTCCTGATCAGCAAAATGACAAATGGCCATAAAAGATAGAATTGCTCTTCCACCGCCAGCGACCATAAATGGTGCAGGGCCTGAGTATCGCCGGCCGGTTTGAAGATATATAGCCAGTTCTGCAAATAAGTCCATAGCCACACCTGGTTTTGGGTGTAATAACTAATATCAGCACCCGTATGAAGATTTGGAAGAATAAGAAGGAAAACGATCAGGGCTGAATAATAAAGAGGGAATATCCGTAGCACTCTTCTGATGTAGAAATTCTTCAGGTAGTTCTTTTCTCCTATTGTTTTCAGTAAAATATCTGTGATTAAAAAACCGGAGAGCGCAAAGAAGAGATCAACGCCCAGCCAGCCAAAAAAGAAATACTCGATGAAACCAAAATTGTGGTAGACAACCACCAGTAAAATAGCGAGCCCCCTGAGGCCATCCAGTGCAGGATAATATGGCCTGCCTGCCGTTGGACTGGCAAGATTGGTATGTTCGGGGTTCATCAGGTATTGAACGGGTTAGTTATTCTTTTTCAAAGATAAACTTCTGAGCAGATACTTGCCAACGATGTCGAATTCAAGGTTTACAGTATCACCCACCTGTATGTTTTTGATATTCGTGTGCTCAAACGTATAGGGGATGATGGCAACCGTAAAACTCTTTTTCTTTACATCAAAAGCGGTAAGGCTGGTGCCATTCACAGAAACGGATCCCTTTTCGATCACCAGGGGGGCAAACTTTTTGGGGAAGCTGAAGGTGAACTCCCAACTTCCTTTTTTCTCCTTGATGGCAGTACAAATTCCGGTAGCATCCGTATGGCCCTGTACAATATGGCCATCCAGCCGGTCATTCAATTGAAGGCACCTTTCCAGGTTTACGAGTGTGCCCTTATTCCAGCCCCCCAGGTTTGTTTTCAGGAGAGTTTCCTCTATGGCGGTCACTTTATGGCGGTTGCCGGATACCTCCTCCACGGTCAGGCAAACCCCGCTATGGCTTACGCTTTGATCTATCCTGAGCTCTGTGGAAATAGGGGATTCGACCCAAAAAGATCTATTGGATCCATTGATAATGAGATCTTTAACTGTTCCTATGGTCTCAATGATGCCGGTGAACATATGGGCAAGTTAACTAATTCCTGAGCAGGTTGAATTTTTGGCATTTTCCGCTTATCTTTGCATCCCTTGAAAAAGGACTAAAAACATACCAAAGGAGGTATATTACAATTATGCTGATCATCGACTCCAAAGATTGCGAAAACATCGACAAGGCGCTTAAAAAGTACAAGAAGAAATTCGAGAAATCGAAAGTGCTGCTGCAGTTGCGTGAGCGTCAGAGCTACACTAAACCCTCAGTAAAACGTCGTGGCGAAGTGTTGAAAGCGATCTATAAGCAAAAGATCGCCAGCGGCAAGATCGAAGGTTAATTTATTACAACTAATATATTCAGCGGATGGCTGCAAAGTTTTATAGCTTTGTAGCCATCCTTTTTATTTACAAAGAAGGATGTGGTATACATCTTTATGAAAGCAACCGGTCATTCAGTTATCCAGCCTTTCCTTGATTACCTGAAATTTGAAAAAAGGTATTCGGTTCACACCCTCACTTCGTATCAAACAGATCTCACTGATTTTTTTTCTTATGCAGAACTAACATTTGGAAAACACTCCTTAAAAGATATCACTCATCATTATATCAGGAGCTGGCTGGCTGGTATGAAGGACAAGGGGTTTACCTCCAAATCGATCAACAGGAAGATATCCAGTCTTAAATCTTTTTTTAAATACCAGTTAAGAACGGGTGCTATGGAAGGCAGCCCGATGACCCAGGTGATCAGCCCTAAGATCAGCAAACGGCTGCCTGTTTTTGTGAAAGAAACAGATACGGCCCGGATGATCAGGACATTGAACCAATCGGCTGACGACTGGAAAACACTGAATGCAAAAATGCTGGTGGTGATTTTTTATGCCACCGGCATGCGATTGAGTGAATTAATCAACTTAAAGGATAGGCAGGTTGATTTTAGCAGGTCTCAAATAAAAGTGCTGGGCAAAGGAAACAAGGAACGTATCATACCTGTTAGCAAAGAAGTATTGGGGATGATAGCTGAGTATCAGCAATTGAAGAATAAAGAGCTTGGAAAAACCGGGGATATATTGCTGGTAACAGAGAAGGGGAAGAAGCTTTACCCCAAATATGCATACCTGTTGGTTAATGGGGTTTTAGGCCAGGCCAGCACCCTGGATAAGAAAAGCCCGCACATACTCCGCCATACCTTTGCCACTCATTTAATGAACGGGGGGGCCGACCTGAACGCTGTAAAGGAATTGCTGGGCCACAGCAGCCTGGCTTCTACGCAGGTGTATACCCATAACAGCATTGAAAAGCTGAAAGATATTCACAAAAAAGCTCATCCGAAGGCCTGAAATTTTTGCAGAATACAATAAAAAAATTGGGAAAACATTGCTTGGTTGAAAAGCCGTTTTTCAGTAATTTGAAACTGATACTAAAAGAACCGGAACCTTAAGAAATCTATCCACAAGTTCTTTCATTTATTGTTTCACTGTTT
Source organism: uncultured Chitinophaga sp. (assembly GCA_964606155.1). Classification (GTDB taxonomy): domain Bacteria; phylum Bacteroidota; class Bacteroidia; order Chitinophagales; family Chitinophagaceae; genus JJ008. The sequence goes on from CAZSGD010000043.1 coordinate 28,560, forward strand.
AAATTATGATGATTATGAACGTAAACATTCAAACAGTTCATTTCAATGCGGACAGTAAGCTTATCGAGTATGTAACACGTAAATTGGAGAAGCTGAACAATTTTAATGACCGCATTATTCAGGTAAATGTGTTTTTGAAACTTGACAATGTGGTTCATGCCATTAAAGACAAGATCGCTGAGATCAGGGTCCACATCCCAAGACACAATTTTTTTGTAAAATCAACCAGTAAATCATTTGAAGAGTCGTTTGATGACGCACTGAATTCGATGGTCATCCAAATTAAAAAGAATAAAGAAAGAAAAGCAGCGTAAATAATTACAGTCAGACCCCGCATTGCGGGGTCTTTTTTTGAGTATAAGTTTATTTTTAAGCATAAAGCCAGCACTCTTATCAACCCCTTGCAAATGGGTATTTCTCATTGCCCTGGAACTGGCCCATCATTTTACACACAACTTGCTGAAAACAAGCAAAAAAATCCTCCAGCAAAATTTTTCAGGTATTGAATTTCCCTTACCTTTGCCTCCCCAATAAATGGGGGTAGCTCTTTATTGCTTTGACTGCTGTAGTTTTTTCTTATTAACTGCCTGAGTTTTAATGCTGGCGGGCGACGAAAGCAGTTTTTGACCGCTAAAGCTGATCAGTGAAGCGGGAATGAAAATGCCACTTTAGCTCAGCTGGTAGAGTCCCGGAGATCCGGGATAATCAGTAGATAGAAATGTGGTAAGTAAAAGACAATAAGCCACTTTAGCTCAGCTGGTAGAGTCCCGGAGATCCGGGATAATCAGTAGATAGA
>CAZSGD010000043.1:29455-31705 GCA_964606155.1 uncultured Chitinophaga sp.
AATGTGGTAAGTAAAAGACAATAAGCCACTTTAGCTCAGCTGGTAGAGCAACTGATTTGTAATCAGTAGGTCGTTGGTTCGATTCCGACAAGTGGCTCAGCAAAACGGAATTCAGTTTCGTTTAAATGAAAAATCGGAAGGAGTTCCGATGTTCGGGCAAGTAGCCAAGTGGCCAACGGCAACAGACTGTAAATCTGTCCTCTTCGGAGTTCGGTGGTTCGAATCCATCCTTGCCCACAGTTCTTTAAATATTGCAATTTTGGAAAGTACCCTCGATAGCTATCGGGGTGGGAAATTGAGTTCACAGCAATTGCAAATTTCCCAGTTCTGCTTTCTACAATTTTATGCGGGAGTAGCTCATTTGGTAGAGCGATAGCCTTCCAAGCTATAGGTGGCGAGTTCGAGCCTCGTCTCCCGCTCTAAGTCGCCATAACTTCAGTGAAGGCGACTTTGATGAGTCAGGCTGTCAAAAAAGTCAAACGGGTCGTTCCGGCTTATTTGACTGATTGGCCCACTGATTTCAATGACCTTAAAAGCCGTTGTAGCTCAGTGGTAGAGCACTTCCTTGGTAAGGAAGAGGTCAAGGGTTCAATTCCCTTTAACGGCTCGAAACACCGGCAATCAACGCCGGGGTAAAAGTGGATGAAAGCTGGCAGTAGTGATACTATCGGCAACAGATAAAAGAATAATTAGTCAACACAACCTAAAAAACAGATAAGATGGCAACTAAAGAAACATTTAAGAGGGACAAACCCCACGTTAACGTAGGTACCATTGGTCACATTGACCACGGTAAAACCACTTTAACTGCCGCTATTACTACCATCCTTGCCAAAAAAGGTATGGCAGAAGCAAAAAAATATGACGAAATCGATGCTGCGCCTGAAGAAAAAGAGCGTGGTATTACCATCAACACAGCTCACGTTGAGTACCAGACGGTTAACCGTCACTATGCTCACGTTGACTGTCCTGGTCACGCCGACTATGTGAAGAACATGATCACAGGCGCTGCCCAGATGGATGGAGCTATCCTGGTTGTGGCTGCTACTGACGGTCCTATGCCCCAAACAAAAGAGCACATCCTGCTTGCCCGCCAGGTAGGTGTACCTAAGATTGTGGTATTTATGAATAAAGTTGACCTGGTTGATGATCCTGAACTGCTGGAACTGGTGGAAATGGAAATCCGTGACCTCCTGACATTCTACGGTTTCGATGGTGCTAACACACCGATCATCAAAGGTTCTGCTACCGGCGCATTGGCTGGTGAAGACAAATGGGTTAAAGGTGTTGAAGAGCTGATGGATGCTGTTGATACCTACATCCCGCTGCCTCCCCGCCCTGTTGATCAGCCATTCCTGATGTCTGTTGAAGACGTGTTCTCTATCACCGGTCGTGGTACAGTTGCCACTGGTCGTATCGAAAGAGGCCGCGTTAAAGTAGGTGAGGCTGTTGAGATCGTAGGTTTGATCGAAAAACCTCTGGGCTCTACAGTAACCGGTGTTGAAATGTTCCGCAAATTACTGGACGAAGGTGAAGCCGGAGATAATGCAGGTCTGCTGCTCCGTGGTATTGAGAAAACCCAGATCCGTCGTGGTATGGTTATCGTAAAACCAGGTTCTATCACGCCGCACACTGAATTCAAATGCGAAGTATACGTCCTGAGCAAAGAAGAAGGTGGACGTCACACTCCATTCTTCAACAAATACCGCCCTCAGTTCTATTTCCGTACAACAGACGTTACCGGTGAAGTGGAGCTGAATGCTGGTACTGAGATGGTTATGCCTGGTGATAATACCTCACTGACTGTGAAATTGATCCAGCCTATCGCGATGGAGAAAGGTTTGAAGTTCGCGATTCGTGAAGGTGGTCGTACAGTAGGTGCCGGCCAGGTAACTGAGATACTGAAGTAAGGAGAAGCTACAGAGCTTATAAGCTTTTAGCTTTGAGCCATAAGGCAGTGCAAAGATTTTTATATCTTTGTAACATAAGATTCTAAAAGCTGTTAGCTGATCGCTAATAGCTTTTAGCTTTCTACGGGCATAGTTCTCCTGAAAGTTATCGGGAGGCAGAATAGTCCCGGATATCCGGGATTGATGGGAGTTCTTAGAAACTAAAATACGGGCATAGTTCTCCCGAAAGTTATCGGGAGGCAGAATAGTCCCGGACATCCGGGATTGATGGGAGTTCTTGGAAAATAAAATACGGGCATAGTTCTCCCGAAAGTTATCGGGAGGCAGAATAGTCCCGGAC
>CAZSGD010000044.1:0-27580 GCA_964606155.1 uncultured Chitinophaga sp.
CCTGTTCTTTGTTTTTTCATCCAATACACCAAAAAGCAGGTAACTTTTTTTACTGATGAAACGCTCTTCCGGATCTGTTCGAATATAACGGCGGGTTTGTTTGTCCTTGCGCCCGCTAAAAGGGGGCAATAAATGGGGTGACATATTTACTGCCGGGTCAACGATCCAAACATCATAGCGGTCGTACAGATATACTACCGAATCATTTTCATGCCAGCCCATTACCCCGTAATTAACAGGATGATCGGGTGTATCCCATTCTTCATTATACAAAGGCGTTTTTATTTTATCTGTAATATTCTTTACACTGCTGCCATTCCATACAAAATAATTTTTTGCGGCCCGGTCATACCACATGATATATTTACCGGTGGAAGAAGGATATACCTGCCCGAACAGGTTTTCTTTGAGGAGTTTTGTTTCACCGGTCCTTGTATCAATTGCATAAATATCTTTACGGGTGGTTCCTAACCACTGGCTTTCTATACGTTTACCCGCATCCGTTATACCCACAAAAACATCCCCGTCACCTTCGCTGGTTATCATTACCTGCGGAATTTTTTCTGAGCCCAGTTGACGTAATGACCCTGATGCCAGGTCACAGATCATTGTATAATTTCGCTGCAGGTCATTTCGCAGCCGGGTGGGGAAATTCTGTACCGTTTGCAAATAATCATCCTTGTAATGCCAGATATCCACTTTGGCATGTTCAAATTCCACCAGCGTGGTATCTTTTGGCGGCTGTGTGGCAGCTGCGCCGAAAAACAGCCTTTTGCCCGATCTGCTGAAGCTGAGTGCCGCATATTCACTAACGGTCATACCTAACCGCATTCCCGGGCTGTACCGGTCAGCCAGCATCACGGCACTGTCCATGCCGGTTTTATAATACCAGAGCTTGTAGTATTTCAGCAGCTCTTTGGGCTTGGCATCCCGCTCCGCCACAAAAGCCACCTGTGAACCGTCTTCTGTCATCACAAAATTTTTAAAATCATTCCCCCCGCGGCTCAATGTATCAGCACGCCCCGATCCCAGGTCGTAAAGGACCACTTTGGTTTTACTGAGTGAGTCTTTATTATTCCTGGCCTGTTCCACCAGCAACTTGTTTTCTTTATCACTAAAAAAATATTCCAGTACATGATGAATGGTGATCTCTGCACCTGTATCCAGTTTGCGTAATATTAAAGTGGAGCCAGCTTCAGCAGACCCACCGGGCTCATCCCCTTCAGCATCATCCTCCACCTCCCTGTCCTCTTCACCATCCTTTCCTTTCTTCTTTTTTTTGGGCATGGATTGTATCACCTGTTGCAGGGAGTCAATAATATGATTCAGACTATCTGTTACCCTTTTGGTTTTACCTGCATCCTCCGGCTTCATCTTTGCTGCGGCCGGTTCGGTCTTTTTTTCCAGTTGATAAGCCATCCATCCCGCACTTTTTTTCGGTGTTTTAAAATTATTTACACCTGGCACTTTCCATACCTCTTCCTTTCCTAATTCTATCACTGACACAGAATCCCTGGGCATATCATCGGCCTTTTTCTTTTTGATCCTCGCTTCACGGGTGTCCTTATAAAATGGTTTGATCTTAAAGATCACATAGCGGCTGTCTTCCGTTATAACTGCATTGTACCCACGGGCAATGGTCTTCTTATAGGTTGCATCGGAAGATTGTATCACCAGTTCATTATCGCCCAGTTGCGGATCGATGGTGTAGACCACCCATTTACCATCGTTACTGATCGCTCGTTCCCCGATATGCTGCCAGCTGTCATAAACCGAATGATCCAGCGGTTTTTTTTGTGAAAATGCAATAGAGGAGATAAATAAAAATAGAAAGCAAGCAATGGCTTTTTGCATACCGGCGTTTTTTGTGCAACTAAGTTAAGTGCTATTTTGACACTGCTACACAGGCTTTTCCCCAAGGATAAGACCGTATTGCCAAAGTCCTTTTTTCATACCCCGGTACTGATAGCGGCAGGCCCTTATATTTTTTTGCTGCATCGGCGTGGCCGGCCGGGAAAAGCTGATCTTTTTCCACAACAGGTAAAGACTGGCGAGGTAATAGAAACGGTTTAGTCGTCGTGATGAACGGAATGCCTGTTGTGATATATTACTGTACTGAATACCCGTAAAACCGGCCTGTTGCATAAACCCACGGAACCGTTCGGGGCTTTCCAGGTAATTAACCTGCCAGCCATCCAGCCATTGGCGGATGACAGCGTGATGATTATTTTCAAATGCTGAAACAAATCCATCTGCAATGATTAGCCGGCCCCCCGGTTTCAATAACCGGAAAGCCTCCCGGACGAATTTTTCTTTGTCATCCGCATAGCAAATACTTTCGCAACCCCAAACCACATCAAAACTGGCATCGGCAAAATGGGTCCGGCAATAATCCATGACCTTAAAATCCACGAGCCCGGCCAATTCTTTCTTCCCTGCATTCTCATTCGCCTGTTGTACCTGCCGGTCACTCAGTGTGATCCCTGTTACCCGGCAACCCAATATGCCTGCCAGGAAAAGACTGCTGCCCCCCACCCCGCAACCCGCATCCAGCACATGATCTGTGGGTTTGATCGCTGCCCTCAGCATCATGATCTCGTTCATACGGACCAACGATTCAGGAAAAGACCGTACCGCATCATCCCAATAACCATAATGAATGGCAAGGCTGTTATTTAAATCCCAGGAATCCTTATATGCATTCTCGGTATCCTTATAATATTGCACGATCCGTTGCTGGTATTCAGTCAGCTGCATGGGTTAATCTTTTTTCTTCCCTGATCAGTATAATAAGATGAATGATCAATGCAATGGCAATGATCCCAAATCCTGCAAAGAACCATTTACTGAGAAATTGATTCTCTTTATATACAACAAATGCCAGGATGATTCCATAAACCGGCTCCAGGTTAAACGTGAGATTAACCGTAAAGGCCGATAATCGTTTCAGTGCATTGGCAGAAAACTGGAAGGCGATCACAGAACAAATCCATGAAAGCATAAGTAACCACAAAAAGTCTTCCCATCCCGGAAAAAATTTTGGGGCCGGAAATCGCTGCAGGTAAAACGGCAATAGGGCTGAAAGAACGATCAGTCCGCCGGTTTGTTGCCATGCCAGCATGGTCTCCACGTTGATCCGTTTTAAAAATTCGCGGTTATAAATCGGGAAAAGCGATGCCAGCATAGCGGAAATGATGCCGATAATGATACCTGTTTTGTATTGTGCATCAAAATGAAAAATGATATAAATACCGGCCAGTGTGATCAACCCGAGTAATAGTTCCGTGATATTGATTTTTTTCCTCAGTATCAAAGGCTCGAATAATGCTGTAAAAAAACCAATGGTGGCAAAACAAACCAGGGCCACTGAAACGTTGGCATATTTGATAGATCCATAAAAAGTGACCCAATGCAGGGCCGCTATAAAACCCACCGCCCCAATTTTGAGGATATCCGTTACCGTTATTTTCTGGATCCTTTTTGCCAGGGCAAATACCACCCACATCGTGATGGCCGTAAATAATAAACGGTAAAAAACGATCATGCCTTCATTCAAACTGATCAGCCGGCCCAGTATACCTGTAAAACCGGCCAGGAATACAGCGATATGAAGCTGCAAAAAAGCTTTCTTCATGGAGATGCAAACTACAGAAAAGAAGGGTGATTATTCTGCCAGCATTTCATTTTGCTGGATCGTTGTCAGCGGACGAATCTGGGTTTTCGTTTTTTTTACCCGTTTGCGGTAGTTGGTGAACAGGCTATGCCACCGGAGCTTTAATACGCCCAGGATGCCTTCTTTTACAATGCCTTTGTTCATTTTGGAAACGCCATAGGTCCTGTCCTGGAAGATGATCGGCACTTCTTTTACACGGAAGCCCAGTTTCCAGGCGGCAAATTTCATTTCAATCTGGAAAGCATAACCCACAAAACGGATCTCATCCAGGTTGATCGTTTCCAATACTTGTTTGGAATAACACATGAATCCGGCAGTGGGATCGTGTACCGGCATCCAGGTGATCATGCGGGTATACAACGACCCGCCTTTGGACAAAGCGATACGGTTCTTGGGCCAGTTGACCACACCGCCACCTTTTACGTAACGGGAACCAATGGCCAGATCGGCACCCTCATATTTACAGGCCTGGTAAAGTCGTACCAGGTCATTGGGGTTATGTGAGAAATCAGCATCCATTTCGAAGATGTACTGATAGTTACGGTCTATTGCCCATCTGAAACCATGGATGTAGGCTGTACCTAATCCCAACTTGCCTCTTCTCTCTTCCAAAAATAACTGACCGGGAAATTTTGCTTTCAGCTCTTTAACGATCTCTGCAGTGCCATCGGGGGAGCTATCATCAATAACCAATACATGAAATCCTTCATTTAGATTGAAGATCGCATGAAGAATATTATTAATATTCTCTTTTTCATTATAGGTTGGTATGACTACTAATTTTTCCACCCAGGATACACAGTTGAGTAAGTATCGAATTTACAACATTAATCTTTTGGCAGGTTGTTAAATTTCTCAACAGGTTATATACCGTGATCAATTCTTTTTCAACATGGTACGGGTATATATTTCTGTCAGTTTCTGCTTGGTGTGCTGTGGAAAATCCCCTTTCATCATCCAGTCGTAGTATTGGGGCTCAGATCGCAGCACATCTGCAACAGGTTTACCTTTAAATTTTCCAAAATTAAAAACCTCAATACCATTCTCCAGAACGAAGCGACGGGCAAAGTCAACGATCTGGTCTTCACCAATCACTTTCAGCACCGACTCTACGGTATTACCGAGGTCAGGATATTTTTGCAGTTGAGCTTCGAGTATCTCATGGGTGGCGGAAGCATCCACTTCGGCACTATGAGCGCCCTCCAGGGTTTTATGGCAATAAAACCTGTAAGCGGCCCCCAATGTGCGGGGTTCCATTTTGTGAAAAATATTTTGTACATCGAGCAGCTTACGGTTCTTCATATCAAAATCCACCTGTGCACGAAGAAATTCCTCCATCAATAAAGGGATATCAAAACGATTGGAGTTATATCCTGCAAAATCGCATCCATCCAGCATTTGCTTCAATTCCTGCGCTACCTGCCTGAATGCAGGTGCATCCTTTACCATTTCATCGGTAATGCCATGCACGTCGCTGGAGCTTTTGGGAATAGGAATTTCGGGATTGATCAGTTTTCGCTTCACACTACGGGTGCCATCGGTCAGGATCTTAATAATAGCAATTTCAACAATACGGTCGGTGCCCAGGTTTACGCCGGTCGTCTCCAGATCGATGAACGCCAGGGGCTTTTTCAGTTGCAACATCAGGTATCAGTTTCTCTTAAGTAGCTTTTACAGGCCGTAAAGTTAACGGTTTCAAATAGTTAACAAAATCAATTTTTGAGGCGTCCATAGCTCCCGGTCCTAAGATTATCAAGGAGTTATCGCCACATCCAGATCCGGCAAATATCATACCCTAAAATACGAGCCGTTGATTATCTTTGCAGAGTAAAATATTCGGGGAAATTTCCCGTTTAACTGTCAAATGTCCTAAAAATGAAAAATAAGCTGTTCGCCGCTTTTTTATTGATCGTGATAGCTTTATCCGTAACCTCCTGCTACTCTTCCCGCAAGTCAGGCTGCCCTATGAATGTGCAAAGCAATTCTAAATTCAAAGGCTGATTTTTTCCTAACATTTGTTTGTTTTTCCTCTTCACCGGTATACACTGAAGTAATTGTTAAGTTATGCCACGGTGAAATACCAGTATGTCCAAAAAGCGGCTACAAACAAAATATTCCCTATTTTTGAAGTCATGAGAATTTATACGCATAATCATCATCATCACTTGCTCTTCCAGGGTAGGCCGTGAGGATATTATGTATTCAACATAGTGAAAGGGCTTACTTCAGGTAAGCCCTTTTTATTTTAAATAAACAGAGATGCAAACAACTTTAAAGATCGCTGTGCAGAAATCGGGAAGGCTATATGAAGGCTCCATGAAACTGCTCAAAGAATGCGGGATCGAGGTGAGTAATGGCAATAACCAGCTACGGGTGCAGGCCGCCGATTTTCCATTGGAAGTATTTTTCCTCCGCGATGATGATATTCCTGAATATGTGCAGGATGCTGTGGCCGATATTGGTTTTGTGGGCGAGAATGTGGTAAAGGAAATGCACAAGCAGGTGACTACCGTGGAAAAACTCGGGTTTGGTAAATGCCGCCTGTCCATTGCAGTGCCTAAAAATGGAGACATACGATCCATCAGGGACCTGAACGGAAGAAAGATCGCTACCAGTTATCCTGTCACACTTTCACAATACCTGGATGAAAAAAATATAGCTGCTTCCATTCACGAGATCAGTGGTTCCGTGGAAATCGCTCCCCGTATCGGTCTCGCCGATGCCATCTGCGACCTGGTAAGTTCCGGCAGCACTTTATTCACCAACGAACTGAAAGAATTAGAAACAATCCTTTTTTCAGAAGCAGTGATGATCAGTAACAACGATCTCATCCCGGAAAAAAGAATATTGCTGGAAAGTCTCTTATTCCGCATCCGGTCTGTTAAGAAAGCCAAGAATAATAAATACGTGTTATTGAACGCACCCAACGATAAACTGGATACTATTTGCAGTTTGCTGCCTGGCATGAAAAGCCCCACGATATTGCCCCTCGCAGAAAAAGGATGGAGCTCCGTGCACTCTGTGATCCATGAATCCGATTTTTGGAATGTGATTCAGCAATTGAAGGATAATGGAGCACAGGGCATACTTATTATTCCTATTGAAAAAATGATCGTTTAATGATGATAAAGCTGGTAAAATACCCGGATAAAAAAGATTGGCCCCAAATCGTTCAGCGGCCGGTAAAGGAATATGCCTCACTGGAAAAAGATGTGAAAAAGATCCTGCAGCGGGTAAAAGAAAAGGGGGATAAAGCGCTTCGAAAATATTCCAAAGAATTAGATGGGGTGAGCATAAAAAATTTCAGGGTTACTGAGGCAGAGATACAATTCGCTGCCCAAAGGTTGACGGAAGAATTGAAACAGGCTATTCAGCAGGCCAAAGAAAATATCACCCTTTTTCACCAATCGCAAAAGGAAGAGGGCAAACGGATCGAAACGATGCCGGGTGTTACTTGCTGGAGAGAATCTGTGGCTATTGATAAGGTGGGTCTCTATATCCCGGGAGGTTCTGCTCCCCTGTTCTCCACGGTGCTGATGCTGACCATACCTGCACAGTTAGCAGGATGTACAGAGATCGTTCTATGCACCCCACCACAAAAAGATGGGTCCATTCATCCGGCTATATTATATACCGCACAATTATGCGGTGTTACTTCCATTTTTAAAACTGGTGGAGCTCAGGCTATCGCTGCGATGGCGTTTGGAACGGAAAGCATTCCTAAAGTATTCAAAATATTCGGGCCCGGTAATCAATATGTAACCATGGCCAAGCAATGGGTACAACAACAGGGTATCGCAATGGATATGCCGGCTGGTCCTTCTGAAGTTTTGGTGATCGCTGATGAATCGGCTAACCCCATATTTGTGGCGGCCGATCTTTTATCGCAGGCAGAGCATGGTCCCGATTCACAGGTCCTGTTATTAACCACCTCCGAAAAGCTGGCCGGAGAGGTCATAACAGAGATAGCGCAACAACAGAAACAGCTATCCCGGTCAACTATAGCCGAACAATCGCTGCTAAACAGTAAGATCATCCTCTGCCGTGACCTGGATATGGCCCAGGAACTGGCTGACCTGTATGCACCCGAGCACCTGATACTATCCTGCGTGGATGCAGCAGCCAGGGCCAAAAGAGTACGATCGGCCGGGTCGGTATTCATCGGCCACTATTCTCCCGAAAGTGCGGGTGATTATGCCAGCGGTACCAATCATACGCTGCCCACGAACGGCTATGCGGCCATGTATAGTGGTGTATCGCTGGATAGTTTTGTAAAGAAGATCACGTTCCAGGAGCTGACTAAAGAAGGTTTGATAAATATCGGCAACACCGTGATGGCCATGGCTGCTGCCGAAGGACTGGATGCTCATCAAAATGCTATTGCCCTACGATTAAAAACATGATCATGGAATTTGACATTGACAAACTGGTACGACCGGCCATTAAAGCCATGACGGCCTATTCATCGGCCAGGCATGAGTTCACCGGTATGGCTTCCATTTTCCTCGACGCAAATGAAAATGCTTTTGGGTCACCGTATCCGGCTGCCTATAACCGTTACCCCGATCCCTTGCAGCTCACTTTAAAAGAGAAGATCAGCCGGGTCAAGGGTGTTCCTGTTCCGCATATTTTTCTCGGGAATGGCAGCGACGAGGCCATTGACATTTTGTTCAGAATATTTTGCGAGCCCGGAAGAGATAATGTTATCATCCTCCCCCCCACTTATGGTATGTATGAAGTATGCGCAGCCATGAATGATGTGCAGGTGAAAAAAATACCGCTTACGGATCAGTTCCAGCTCCACCTGGATGCTATTGCTGATGCGATAGATCCATTTACGAAACTTATTTTCATTTGTTCCCCCAATAATCCAACCGGCAACAGCATGAACCGGAGCGATATAGAGGTCCTGCTCAATAATTTCAACGGCCTGGTAGTGATCGATGAAGCCTATATTAATTATGCCCGGCAAAAGACATTTATACCGGAGTTGACCGAATACCCTAACCTAGTGATCCTGCAAACTTTGTCTAAAGCCTGGGGGCTGGCAGGATTAAGGCTGGGCATGGCATTCGCTGCCCTGCCCACAATAGATTATATGAACAAGGTCAAATACCCGTATAATATTAATTCGGCCACCCTGGAAATAGCCCTGGCTGCCCTGGAAAATACCGCCACCGTTAATAGATGGATACAGATCACCGGTGAACAACGGCAATGGTTAAGCGAACAGCTGAAGCAACTTCCTTTTGTACAAAAAGTGTATCCTTCGGATGCCAATTTCATACTTGTAAAAATGAGCGGAGCTGTGAAAATTTATGAACACCTCAGCCGCCTGAGGATCATCGTAAGAGACCGCTCGAAAGTTATTTTATGTGAGGATTGCCTGCGCATAACTATCGGCACACCGGAAGAGAATAAACAATTACTGAACGCATTACTTAATTACACGGCATGAAGAAAGTATTATTCATCGACAGGGATGGTACCCTGATCAAAGAGGCACCGCCCACATACCAGATCGACTCATTTGAAAAGCTGGAATTTTATCCCGGCATGTTTGAATGGATGAAAAAAATTGCCACCACTCTTGAATTTGAACTGGTGATGGTCACCAACCAGGATGGGTTGGGCACCCCCGCATTCCCTGAAAATACATTTCAACCGGTTCATGATCTTGTGATGCGGTCACTCGAAAATGAATCCATTCATTTCAGTGACGTGCTGATCGACCGAACATTTGCAGCTGATCATGCACCCACCCGAAAGCCGGGTACAGGCATGCTGAAAAAATACATGGGAAACCCGGAATATGATATGGCCGGTTCATTTGTAATTGGCGACAGGATCACAGATGTGCAACTGGCCAGTAATTTAGGCTGCAAAGCGATCTGGCTGAATAATGACCCGGCATTAGGCGCCGGTGAATTGAGCGATACGGTAAAACCATTGCAGGGGTCCATTGCTTTGGAAACGACTGACTGGAAAAGGATCTATGAGTATCTATGTTTGGGCCGGCGTATCATAGATCATGAAAGAAACACCAATGAAACAAAAATACAGGTGCAGCTGAACCTGGATGGAAACGGCAGTACATGGATCCGGACAGGCCTGCATTTCTTTGATCACATGCTGGAGCAACTGGGCCGGCATAGCGGAATAGATCTTTCCATTAAAACCGAAGGTGACCTGCATATTGATGAGCACCATACTATTGAAGATACCGCGATCGCCCTTGGGGAAGCCCTGGCGCAGGCGTTGGGAGATAAAAAAGGAATAAACCGCTATGGCTTTGTGCTGCCGATGGATGATTCGCTGGCGCAGGTGGCGATGGACCTGGGCGGTCGCAGCTGGCTGGTGTGGGACGTTTCCTTTAACCGGGAAAAGTTAGGCGATATGCCCACGGAAATGTTCTATCATTTCTTCAAGTCATTTTCAGATGCTGTAAAATGCAACCTGAATATCAAAGCAGCCGGCGACAATGAACATCACAAAATAGAATCCATTTTTAAAGCCCTTGCCAAATGCCTGAAGCAGGCGGTGAAAAGAGATGCAGACAATATGCAATTACCCAGCACCAAAGGAATACTGTGATGAAAATTGTGATCATTAAATACAATGCAGGTAATATACGTTCCGTGCTGTTTGCACTCGAAAGGATGGGTGTGCAGGCAATGGTTACAGATGAAGCCCCGCTGATAAGGTCGGCTGATAAAGTTATTTTTCCCGGTGTGGGTGAAGCCAGTACCGCTATGCACTACTTGAAAGAAAGGCATTTAGACCAATTGATCGTTTCATTGAGCCAGCCTGTACTGGGCATCTGCCTGGGTATGCAGCTATTATGCCAGTATTCAGCGGAAAACGATACCCGCTGCTTAGGTATTTTTCCAGATGTGGACGTGAAGAAATTTCAGCCACCGAACGGGAAAATAAAAGTGCCGCAGGTAGGCTGGAATACGATCGCCCATCTCAGTTCTCCATTATTTCAGGGGGTGAGTGAGCAGAGCTATTGTTATTTTGTGCATGGTTATTATGCAGGGATCAGCCCGTACAGCATTGCACAAACAAATTATATTCATCCTTACAGCGCTGCCCTGCGCAAAGAAAATTTTTACGGCGTTCAGTTTCATCCTGAGAAAAGCGCTGCAGCGGGCGAACAAATTTTAAAAAATTTTTTATCTGTTTAATATGACGATCATTCCGGCAATAGATATCATCGATGGCAAATGCGTAAGACTAACAAAAGGGGATTACAGCACAAAAAAAGTATATAATGAACAACCATTGGAAATAGCTAAGCAATTTGAAGCAGCAGGTATAAAACGTCTTCATTTAGTAGACCTCGACGGTGCCAGGACCGGTGAGGTGAAGAACTGGAAAGCACTGGAGACCATTGCCGGGAAAACGTCTCTGGCAGTGGATTTCAGCGGAGGCATCAGCACGCAGAAAAGTGTGGAGATTTCTTTCAATTCAGGTGCGGCCTGGGCTGCTGTGGGCAGCATCGCTGTAAAAGATGAATTCACTTTATCCGGATGGCTGATGGCTTTTGGCGCAGAGAAGTTTATTATTGGTGCAGACGTGAAAGAGGAGAAGATCATGATCAGCGGGTGGACTACCTCTACTTCTGTTACCGTTTTTGAGTTGATTGAAAAATATAAACTCAAGGGAGTAAAACAATTCTTTTGTACTGATGTGAACAAAGATGGCTTATTGCAGGGACCTTCTGCCTTGTTGTATAAAAAAATACTCAACCAGCATCCTTCTATCGACCTGATCGCCAGTGGTGGCGTTTCCAGCCTGGAGGACCTGGAAGAACTGAGGCAGGCAAGATGTGAAGGGGCTATTGTTGGTAAAGCCTTATATGAAAACAGGATTTCCCTGAACGACCTAAAACGATTTTTGTAACCATGCTTACCAAAAGGATCATACCCTGTTTGGATATCAAGGACGGAAGGACTGTAAAAGGTACTAATTTCCTGCAATTGCGTGATGCCGGCGACCCGGTGGAACTGGCTGTACAGTACTGCCGCGAAGGAGCTGACGAACTGGTATTCCTGGATATTACGGCCACGCAGGAGAAAAGGAAAACTTTATCAAAGCTGGTAAGGGAAATTGCCACACATATAAATATTCCGTTTACAGTTGGCGGAGGTATCAACACCATTGACGATGTGAGTGTGTTATTGGAAAATGGGGCTGATAAAATTTCTGTCAATACTTCTGCTGTCAGCAACCCGGGGCTCATCGATGAACTGTCCAGGAATTTTGGAAGCCAGTGTGTTGTGGTGGCCATTGACGCAAAGAAAATCTATAAGGAATGGATGGTGGTGACCCATGGCGGAAGAAACCTCACGGATAAAAGAACGGTGGATTGGGCAACAGAAGTGAACCGGCGCGGCGCAGGTGAGATCCTGCTCACTTCCATGGAAAATGATGGCACCAAAAATGGCTTTGCCATTGACATAACAAAACAGGTAAGCGATACCGTTAGTATCCCGGTGATTGCTTCCGGTGGTGCCGGGTTGATGGAACATTTTACAGCTGTTTTCGCGGAGGCCGGAGCTGATGCCGCACTGGCCGCCAGTATTTTTCACTTTGGAGAAATCGCGATACCTGATTTAAAAAATTATTTATATCACCAGCAAATACCCGTCCGGCTTTTAGCATGATCATTATACTATTCATCAGTCTCGCTTTTGTATTCTTTATCCACCAGTATTTTGAACACAGACGGGATAAACGAAATGAAAATTTTCATGAGAAAAAGAGGGATGCCTATATGAACCTGCTGGAAAGCCTGAGAAAGAAAAAAGAAATGAACGACAATAAAGAATAATATGAAACCTGATTTTTCAAAATACAGCGATCGTCTAGTCCCGGCTATTGTTCAGGACGCCATCAGTAACAAAGTGCTGATGCTGGGCTTTATGAACGAAGAAGCCTTTGACAAAACCATCTCCGAAGGAAAAGTAACTTTTTACAGCCGGAGCAAACAACGCCTGTGGACCAAGGGGGAAAGCTCCGGTCATTTTTTATTTGTAAAAAACATGCTGGCCGATTGTGACAATGATACCCTGCTGGTACAGGCCGAACCCACAGGCCCGGTATGCCATACCGGCGCCGATACCTGCTTTAATGAAACCAATGACCGGTTTACTATTGCAACACTAGAAAACGTGATCGCTGAAAGAAAGCAACACCCATCTGATACATCCTATACTTCTTCTCTTTTTGGAAAAGGCATCAATAAAATAGCCCAGAAAGTGGGTGAAGAAGCGGTGGAGCTGGTAATAGAAAGCAAGGATAATAACGAGCAACGTTTCTTAGATGAAGCAGCTGACCTGCTGTTTCATTACCTGGTGCTGTTACAGGCAAAGGGGCACAGGATCAGCGACGTGGTAAAAGTGCTGGCCGGCAGGCATAAATAAAAAAATCGTCCCGCCAGACGCAGGACGATCGGTATGAAAAGAAAAAGGCGGCAGTTGGTTATTTTTCCACGATCAGTTTATGGACAGATCTTATTTCATTGCCGGATATTTCAAGAATATAACTTCCTGAAGCAATAGCGGCAGATAAGGGTAATATAGTTCCTCCATTGGCAGCCATACTTACATTTCCTTTCGCCACCAGCTGACCTCCCTGGTTATATATATTATAATCAAATACACCATCCTTACCCGTTTTATTGAAAATGGTAATACCATTTCGCACGGGGTTGATCACTGCAAAAGAGTTTGCTTTAATATCCGTTTCTGATACCACCACTACCCTGGAGTATCTGAATGCACCGTCGATATCCACACTGCGCAACCGGTAATAAGCAAGTCCCTGTAAAGCGATCACATCATCAAATGTATAACGCTGCAGCGTGGGCAGGTTGCGGGCAGTAACTGTTCCGGCAACGGTGTAATGGATACCATCAAAGCTGCGCTGCACTTCAAAATGACTTACGCTCTCTTCATTCTCCGTTTCCCATTTCACCAATGTTTTACCCGGTTGCCGGGTGGCTGCAAAAGAAAGTAGCTTCAAGGGTACCGGGAAGGACCTGTAGCCGAGTGTGAAGGACCCGAATACGTTCACTGCATTAGTGGTAACAGAGCCGGTGGTGGTCACGTTTCCGCTCGCGGTGCCTCCGATATCGGTCCAGGCAGTACCATTATAATAAGCCCCTACTATATAGCTGAGCGGGATATTATCCATGGTAACTTTTGAATGGTCCCAGTTCAGTGTTACCTGTGCCGTTCCCCCGCTTACCCTGTCCAATTGCCAGTATTCATTGTTCTTCACCAGCAATAGCGGTGCATTAAAACTGGTATAGTTAAAGGTGGGTGTATAATAATGTGCGTTGAATTCTGATGTGGCAGAAAGCGCAGTGACGGCCACATCACGCAGGTAAGTGGCATCTCCCACAGGAAAGGTAAAAGCAGTATTACCTATCTTTTTAACCCAGCCGTTTACATGGCGGGCATCGCTGCTGCCACTATACGAAGAACCTGCTTCATAGATCATATAATCAGGTGTTACGGATGTGGTGATCATTCCACTGGTGTACGTGTGCGCACCCGCCACACTCAGGCTATTGTTCAGCACAATACCCGCGTTATTATTGGTTATTAAATTATAGGTCTTCAGTATTTGTGTACCGCTAACGGATTGGCTGGCTGTACTGTTAAGATATAAAGTACCGGTGCCTGCTGTCATTGACGCCTGGTCGTTGGTAACCGTACCCTGCAGGTAAATACTTCCGTTATTAAGCAATGTGGCCGTGGAATTATTGGTGAAGTTGCCAAAGCCAGCCAGAGAGCCACCGGTATGTACCTGGAGATTACCCATATTGGTAAATGCCTGCTGTGCACTCATCTCTTGTGCAGCCAATAACAACAGGCAGTATGGAATTATTTTTTTCATATCATCATAAGTTGATGAGGGAATGATACAACTGCTTTATTTAGTGTTTGTCAGCCACAATACGTCCTGGAACGTAACAATATCACCGCTGGATGCCGACGTGCAAAACAGTTCATAATAATCGCCCGGGGCCACATCCGGCAGGTATACCACCGTGGAGAACTGGAAAGGCTGGTTGGATGTGGTGATCCTTAAAGTTGTTTCACCATAGCGGGTACCTGTTGCTCCGTTCTTCACAATACCGATCGAGATCGTTCTGTTGGCGTTGTTGCAGGAAAGGTTGCCTGAAATGATCACCCATCCGTTCCTTCGGTTGGTGGGCTGGTAGGTGATCCGGTTATTAGCAATGGTCCATTTAGTGGTGGTGGATGCCGTATTGGTCCAGTTTCCCTTATACCAGGTGTTCGAAGTGGTTACTGTGGTGGTGGTGCCGCTGTTCAGCACATTGATCGTGCAACTAGGATGTGCATCACCTACTCCTGCATTACTCTCCATGATCACGTTGGCATCTCTTCCATCTGCCCGGGTAAAATCAAATCCTTCGATGTACTTACCCACATTGTTCCAGGAGTTGCCGGTGATGGAGATACTGGTATAGCCGGTAAATGTGGTGGGTTGATAATAAATAGCGGTATCACCTGCCGCCCCATTGTAATATCCTCCCGAAGCCAATTGAATAGTGGCGGCGGATCCTTTACTGAGGTTGATCCCGTAATTGCATCCTATAAAATCCGTTTCGGCTACTTTCACCACCACACCTGCATCGGCCCCATGAATTAATATTCCATTCCTTTGCGCATTGTAAATATCGGTTTCAAACACCCATAATTCAGCGTTGGTTGAATCGAGAATGGTATTATAAAAACTTTCGAAAGAACAGTCCTTGATCTCATTATAAGTGCCGCTGCCTATGAATCGAATGGCATCTTCACCGGCTGCCGTACCATAGTTTGTCAATGTGGTGGCATCAAAATTCAGCATTTTGAAATAACAGTCAGAAGTGCAACGAAACATTGGTTGACCTGTCAGCCCCGTAGCTGCTGCAATGGTGGCGGTACCAAAAGAAAGCCCCTGGAATGTGATCGAATAGGGAAGATCGATGTCAATGGTCGCATCTATATCATAAGACTCTTCACCCAGCCTGATCACAGCGGGCCCGGTCATATGCATATTAAGAAATTCCACAGCCTCCAGTATGGTAGTCCAGCTGCTTTTTGCATTTACATCCAGGATGTTCTCAGAACGGTTCATTTTTTCCTT
Organism: uncultured Chitinophaga sp.; assembly: GCA_964606155.1. Taxonomy (GTDB): domain Bacteria; phylum Bacteroidota; class Bacteroidia; order Chitinophagales; family Chitinophagaceae; genus JJ008. The sequence goes on from CAZSGD010000044.1 coordinate 15,842, forward strand.
CAGGATCCAGTTACTGTTTGTTGCTATAAATGTATTGCCAACATTTCGGGTAAGGGTTACATTCGTGGCACCATCGATAGTAGCGCCCCCATTGCCCTGTACCGTTACCAGGTCGGTGTGTGATCCGGAGTTTTTGATGGAAAACTCTATTCCGTTGTCAGCAGCAGTGATGGTGGGCAGCGTGATGGTGATATCATTACTGGCCAGCACAATATGTTCTGTTTTTGTCAGCGTGGCGTTGGCATTTTTGGTGACCACATTTTTCTGACCACTCAGTAATGGTCTCCATTCGGACCCATCCCAATAGTAATATCCATTGGCCAGTGTGCCGCCGGAACTGAATACCAGCATTCCTGCCGGCACAACGCCGGTTAAAGGAGCAACGGAAGTGATATTGTTAAGCGCTACACGGGGGGGAAGAAAACCTTTATCGGCTGCTTCTAATTCCAGCAGGGAATTAGCATTGATGGTGTTGGGGTTATCGCCTATTTTGACCTGTGCCAGTGCCAAATGAACGGTAAGCAGCAAGAAGGCCGTCATTAGTTTTTTCATAGTATGGATTTTAAATGCTGTAACGAATACAAAGAAATCTCAATTTGTCGTGATGTTATAGTATAACGTTTTTTTTAATTACTCATTAATAGGTTTTCCCCGGCACACTACGTATTAACCTCTAGTTCTTTTTTTTACATTCAATTCATAGTTAAGGCCCAAAACAAAATAACGTTTGTTACTGAACGGGCTGAATATATAAAAGGGGAAGGAAATATGCTGAAACCCCACGCCAGCCACTATCCCCGGTTCCACATCCTGGTAGCTGGCCTGTAGTGTATACTGCAAAGCAAGTCCGCTGAATACATGCCTGGAAATAGTATATCCCAGTTCTGACCAGGTAAAGAAAAATCCTTCCGATGATGCTTCTGCGGCTATACTTTGCTGTGTTTGCGAGGAAAAATAAAAATTCCTCCATTCCACATCTGCATTCATCGCCAGGGTGAACCCAACAAACTGACCGGCCGACACACCCAGCATAGGGGTCCATTTTAGACTCACCTCTCCTGTCCTGCTGATCGTTTTACCACCAAATAGCGATATCGTTTGGTCTGCTTCATAATTGTAACGCACACCTGCATACCATTTATTCCTGGTTTCCAGGTGCATCATAGGAACCACTGTGCCGGTGCCCGGCCGGCCCAGGTATTGATAGTTCTCAAATCCCCATTTGGATTGAGCGGGCAGACTAAGCTGCATCAACATGCTCCATATGATGATTGATAAGTTCCTGCTCATTGTCTACATATATTACATCGGCAGAAGCCATTTTTTTATATAACAGGATATCTTTCAGAAAAGGGTTCCAATAGAATATCAGTCGTTCGATCGGCTTCCAGAGGATCACCCAGCTGAAAACATCCAGCGCATTGCTGAACATCGAATGTATGCGGTGAGACTGGTTGAAGATAACCGGCAACAGGCCCTGGCAAATCATTACAATCGATATACTCACACAAAGAAGGATATAGTTCTTCCTTTTGAAGCGGTTGAACTGTGCTTCAGCAATATGTTTTTTTAATGCATAATGCCGCCGGATCGTTTGCATCAAAGGATCAATCAGGAAACGCATGCCATTCGATTCGCCACAAAAAACTTTGTAATGTATTACCGTATGTCTGCCTGCTATAGCAATGGTGTTATCCAGGTACTCCTGGAAATCGTGGCTTAGCTGCCGGCAATAGAGAGGTGCCGGGTCGTTGGGATTGAAGTATTTCTGAACCGAGTCTGTCTCGATGCTCAGGTAAATACTAAGCCGCTTTGGATGAGCCTTCATCTTGGTACTCATAGTAGTACGGTTTTCAAAAGGATTAGAGATAATTGCTACTAAGTAGTTGCCATTAGCAACAACCAGTTAACTAAACGTAACAATACCTGATTAAGTTTGACCCGGATTCGAAATATCTGATTTTAAGTGTTATCAGTACACACACTAATAGTAACCACTTAATACAGATCAGAAGTAAAAGTATCAGACGAGGGGAATGCTGATAGACAACGTGCATCCTTTACCGGGAGCGGTATCGATCCCGGCTGTTCCGTTATAGAACCTGGTCCTTTCAAATATATTGGACAGGCCGATGCCCCTGTAGGTTTGACCGGAATCAAATCCGGTCCCATCGTCCTTAATGATCAGCTTTGCTTCATTATTCTTAGTCATCAGTACAATATCCACTTTTTTGGCACGGCTATGCTTGATGATATTTTTAAGCTGCTCCTGTGCAATGCGGAGAAAAGTAACCTGTACCCCCGGACTCAGCATTCCATAGTCAAGATCGTGTGTGAATTTGATCTTCAACTGGGTGGACATTTCAATGTCTTCAATCATTATGCTGATACTTCCCACCAATCCTTTATCGGCCAATTGGGGTACCACCAGTTCTTTCGACAATTGCCTGATCTCTTCAATGGCCTGCATGATGTAGTCGATCGACTTCTTTTTGAATTCTTTCTCCTGCTTGCTGGCAGGTGTCAGCATATCTACAAATAATTTTGTGGTGGAGAGTATCTGGTTCACATTATCATGCAACTCATGGCCTATTCTTGTTCTTTCCATTTCCTGCACGCGGATCACGGTTTCTGAGATCTCTTTTTGACGCTGGAGTTTTTCTTCCATCAGCTGGCTTTCCAGGTCACGAAGACTGGTGATATCCTGCAGGGAGCCGATCATTTTTACGGGGAGGCCATTCTCATACACGATATATCCTTTATCACGCATGTGTTTGTATTCGCCATCTGCACACTTAAACCGGTATTCTTCTTCCCAGGATTGCTTGTTTTGTTCAGTGCTTTCTTTTACTTTATCGCTCACCCTGTTCCTGTCTTCGGGATGTATTCGACGCAGCCACCAGGATAATCCTTTGGGATCATCCGAATGATAGCCGATCATATCCATCAGGGCATCGTTACGGAAAATGTAACCAGTTTGCATATCCCACTCCCAGATCGCATCGGTGGTGGCACGGGTCAGCAGCAATAAGCGGTCGTTCACCTCTTTCAGTCGTTTTTCAGTAGCATATTTTTCTGAAAGATTAACGGCATGCCCCCCTACTTTCTTTTTGCCCACTCCTCCTTCTATCGGGAATATATTAATATGAAAAACGAATATTTTCCCATCGGCAAATCGCATTTCTTCCACCAGCTCGGCCTGTTTCCCGGTTTGAAATACTTCAATATGCCTCGCGTACATATTCTTGGCCACCACACCGGGTACCAGGTCTGTTAATTTTTTCCCTATGGAGCTTTTGGGGTTAAGGCCAAAATACCGGAAGAATGACTGGCTGGCAAAGATGAGATCAGCATCCTCATCCACCACCCAGGCCAGGTTGGGGGTTTGGCCCATGAAAGAATTAAGAACTGCGTCTCTTTCCTTTAACTCATCCCCCAGGCTTTTTTCATGCGTAATATCCACAATATTGGATACCACGGAATAGGGTATAGTGGAGCCATCTTCGAAAAGTGGTTGGGAACTGAAGCGCAACCATCGATAGTCACCACTGCGCAACCTGATCAGCAGCACTTCAGTTTTTGTTTCCCCTGTATGAATGGCTTGCATAAAAGGGGTATCATGGAATTGTACTTTTTCACCGTTCGTTCCAGTGATATCCCAGGCGGTATTCCATAGTTGTTCAATATCTGTAAGCTGGTATAATCTTTCCAGCGTGGCATCAAAAATTTCAGCCGCTTTTTGGTTTACAGCGATCAGTTCCCCTTTTGTATCCTGGAAAAGTATCCCAGCGCTTAAACCTTCAACGATCAGCTGGTAGTTCTTTTCTCCCAGTTCATTGAATTTTTTCATCCGGGCATCATCGATGATCTTGTATCCCACGCATAAATAAGCGGGATCCGTATGCTGGTTGCCCGGAACGTAGTTGACCTCCCATTTCATAGGGTGATAATAACCGTTCTTCAGGTACACTTCCGTCATAGCAGGCTGGTGACATTCTCCGGCTTCTTTTATTGCTTTACGGAAACAGTTCAGTTGCGAGGGGTTAACAAGATCATAGAAGCTGACCTTCTCTTTACGGGGATGACCGAGATGAAGTTCTTTCATCATCCTCGCATTGGCGCACACAATGGTGCCTTCCTCATTGATCAGAGACAGGTACATTCCATCCCGTTGTTCATAGGATCTGATGATACTCTTAAATTGTGTCCACTTCATTTGCTGCTTCACTTTGCATTGAATTTACACAGGTACTATATGGCTGATAAATAACTGTTAACCAATCCCGGCACCTGCGCAAAGTCATTTGACTTGTCGAGGAAATGCCTGGCCCCTAAATCAAAACATTGCTGACGGTAATACTCATCTGCATGGTTGGTGATCATGATAACTTCACAATCATTGTCGTTGCGGCGTATCAATTTCAATAATTCAATCCCGTTTTTTCCCGGGAGATTGATATCAAGTAATGCCACTGACGGCCTTTCTTCCAAAAGGACCTTCCTTGCTTCTTCAAAATCAGAAGCAACAATAATTTTGCTGACAGATTTGATCTCATTCAACATCCCTATAATCCGGTCCACAAAATTCAAATTGTCATCAACGATCAGGATCGTCCTGGTTCTTTTCAAAGGGGTGGTCATCATAATAAAACTGTATACAAATAAACATCAGATTTCTAAACGAATATGTACCGGATATTGTGTAAATAATGTAGTCAGAGCACTACAATATCAAACGTTTGCGTAGGAAAAATATGACTCAGATCAAGTTGTTTTCTATTGCATATCTCGCCAATTCAGCATTGCTGCGCATGTTCATCTTTTCCATAATGCGGGAGCGGTAGGTGCTGACAGTAGTGGAGCTGATAGAGAGTTTAGCGGCGATCTCCGATATGGATTTACCGGTTGCCAGTTGTTTGAAAACATCAAATTCCCGGTCGGACAGCATTTCATGTGGTGAACTCACTGACCCTGCACCTACAGCATCTGCCAGTCTTTCTGCAATTCCGGGTGTAATGAATTTCTTCCCGGTCCGTACTGTTTCGATGGCTTTGACAAGGTCATCGTGTATGGTTTCCTTGCCCAGGTAGCCAGAGGCACCTGCTCTTAATACGCGAAGGGCATATTGGTCTTCCGGGTACATACTCATGATGAGTACAGGAAGTTTGGGTTTGATCTCTTTGATCTGCTGCAGGGCGTCCAGTCCGCTGCGGCCCGGCATATTCATATCACAAACCACCACATCCCATTCGTTATCCATCACCTCGGCTACCAGTTGCTCTGCATTGGCCGCTTCGCCAATAGTGGCAAACGGGTATTGCTCTAATAACAATTGTTTCATCCCGCGACGAACAATGGCATGGTCATCTGCAATTAATATTTTCATGATGTGCTGATCTTTTACTGATTTCCATTCAAGGGCACAGAAACTGATACCCTGGTCCCTTTACCAGGTTCAGACACGATCTCGTACTGGCCGCCAATCATAGCTGTTCTTTCATTCATTCCTAAAATTCCCAATGTTCTCTTCTCCGCCACCTTTTGGCGGTCAAATCCTTTACCATCGTCGGCGATGGACAATACAAAACTATCATTCTTCTGCTCAAGGTTGATGGATATATTCTTTGCTTCTGCGTGGCGGGCTACATTCGTAAGCGACTCCTGGAAAATCCGGAATAAAGCCGTTTTGACCGGGCCAGATAAATTTACTTCTTTTTCAGGAGCAAACAACCGGGTTTGAATACCTGATCTTTTCTCAAACTCATTCAATTGCCATTCCATGGCTGCAATAAGGCCCAGGTCGTCCAGTAAACTGGGACGCAGTTCAGAAGAAATACGGCGCACTGTTCTCACGGTATTATCCAGCATTGTCAGCAGTTCCCTGAGTTTTTCCTTCATGGCATCATCCGCATCTGTCAGCCGCTTGTTGATCCAGGAAACATCCATCTTCAGTACCGTTAACTGCTGCCCTAATTCATCATGGATCTCCCTGGCAATATCCGAACGCTCCTCCTCCCTGACATTCTGCAGGTGGGCGGTTAATTTACGTACAGCCTTATACGAAGCCTGCAGTTCCTCCTGCGTCATGATCCTTTCCGACATATCCCTCACCACAGAAAGGAATCTGCCATCGGGCAACTGTTGCGACCTCACTTCAGTAACAACGATCGTTCCATCCTTGCGACGCATACGTCTTTCCTTTACTGTAGATTCATTTTTCTGAAGTATATCATACCGGATCGGGTTCTCGATCATATCCTCGGGCAACAATATTTGGCCCAGGTTCATGGTAGCCAATTCTTCTTTGGAATAACCTAATAAGGCTGTGGTTCCGGAATTCACATCGAGTATATTACCATTTAAGTCATAGAGCGCAATAGCATCCACCGCCTGCTCCACCAGGGTCCTGTACTTCTCTTCATTCCGTTTTAATTCCAGCTCGGCATTTCGCTTATCGGTAATATCAATCGTTACACCCAATGCATATACGATCTCCCCTTCTGCATTCTTAAAAGGCACCATATTAATTTCACACCAGCGTTTGGTACCTTTCAGGGTAATCATCTCAAATTCCATCTTCCCGGGTTTTCCGGAAAAGGCATCTTTGATCAGCGAGGCTGCTGCTGTACGCTGCGAGGGTTCCACCACGGATAAAATGGATTTTCCCCTCACCGATTCAATACTGTCTGCCTCCAGCATAGCCAGGCCTGCCTGGTTAATATCGTGCAGCTCACACTCAGGGCCCATCAGTTTAATACATTCAGGATCGGTATCCAGGATAGTACGCAGCCTGTTCTCACTTTCGGCCACTTCCCGCTGTGCATTATAGATTAAGGTCATGTCCACCATGGAACCGATCATCCGGATGGCTTTTCCACTATTATCCCGCATGATAAATCCCCTGTCCAGGAAATGAAGGTAAGTGCCATCAGCATGCGTATACCTGTATTCATCCCTCCACACAGTGCTTTTGCCCGCAAAAACTTTCTTCAGTTTACTTCTCACCCGGCCCACATCAGCAGGATGAATATGCGTGAACCATTCTTCAATATTGATGTGTTCTGTGGTTTTCCTGTAACCCAGGTTCTCGTAATAATTAACGTTCCACCAAACTGTATTGGCCGTAAGGTCCCAATCCCACACAATATCACTGGTGGCCTTGGATACAATATCAAACCTGGCATTGATCTCCCGGATCTCCTGCTCCGCTTTTTTCCTTTCGGTAATATCCCGCACAATCATGATCGTTCTCTTCCGGCCAAAGGCATCCACAAATATGGCCGAGCTCACTTCAGAAGGAAATATAGAGCCATCCTTCCTCACCATGTTCAGTTCACCGGTAGCTTTTCCTTTTGTACGCCTCATTTCGATGAGAAAATTCATTCTCGGATCGGTTTGATCAACAAGTCCGGCCCTTCCCGATTCAATGATCTCAACTTCTGTTCTTTGAAACATGGCACAAGCTGCAGGATTGGCTGATAGGATGAGCCCGTCGTCAGGTGAAGTAAGCAGGATACCGTCCAGGCTATTTTCAAAGAAGGTACGGTACCTTTCTTCACTTTCCTGCAGTGCTTTTTCGGCTTTCTTTCTTTCTTCGATATCCACTATACTTCCCCTTATTAAAATACTTTTCTCGGAAGGAAGTCTTGCCAACCTTACTTCACACATTATTTGATGGCCTTCGCTATCGATATGCATCCATTCAAATGAAGGTTTTCCCCCATTAATAGCCTCATTTATTTTTTCAAACGCAAGTTCGGCAGATAATCTGCCATCCGGCTGATATTCGGGACTTAACCGCACGGGGCCGGTTTGTAATAATTCTTCTTCAGTGAGTTTAAAGAGTTTTTCGGCACTTTTACTCACACTTACAAAACGCCCCTGTTCCATATCAAACACCACCAATGCCTCCGGTGCATTTTCCACCAGCGCCCTGTAACGTTCTTCACTATGCCGCAATTCGATCTCCGATTTTTTACGTTCCGTAATATCCCTGATAAAAGCACAAAAGAATATACCATTACCCTGTTTCACCGGTGTTATACTCAATTCAACCGGGAACTCATCACCCTTCCGGTTCAGTGCAGTCATTTCAATGATGCGGTTCAGTATTTTATGTTCCCCCGTTGCCAGGTAATGTTCCAACCCCTCCCGGTGTTGCTTCCTGTATGCATGAGGTATAATAGTGTCCGCCAACTCCTTTCCAAGGACTTCCCGTTCGGACCAACCGAATATTTTTTCAGCCTGTGGTGTCCATACAATGATCTTACCGGTATGGCCGATACAGACAATGGCATCGAGAGCTGAATTCATGATCAGTTTCTGCGTTTCCTCACTGTCACGGGTAGCCTGTTCTGCTCTTTTTCTTTCGGTAATATCCATCATACTGCCCATCATCCGAACAGGTTTACCGTTTTCATCACGCATAATATAACAGCGGTCATAAATATCCCTGTATTCGCCGTTGCCTACATTAAAGCGGTACTCTGAAATAAATACATTCTTATCAGAGGCGAGGATACGTGTTTGTGTGTTTACCACGGCCTGCCGGTCGTCGGGGTGTATCCGGCTGGCCCACATAGCTTCACTCGGAACAGGGTCATCCATGGTTAACCCGTACAACTGCTGATGGGTTAAATTGCTCCAGAGGTTGTTTGTTTCCAGGTCCCATTCCCATACTGCATCATTGGTGGTCCGGCCGATCATTTCAAACCGGTTGTTGATCTGCCTCAGCTCATTTTCTGCACGCTTCCATTCTGTAATATCTTTCGTGATCACGGAAGCCCCGGTGATCACCTGTTCTTCATTATAGATGGGTGTATAACTGACAAGGATAGACGCTTTTTTCCCATCCGATTTGTTTTCCACTTCATACTCGATCCGCTCACCGGCGAAAGCCCGGATAAAATTTTTCCTGATCTCCTCTTTCCTCTCAGGCGGAACGGCCTCCAGTATATGGGTACCCAGTTTCACAGGTTTCCCCCATATCCGCTCCAGGTTCAATTCAGCCCTCTTATTGATCAATGTAACCCGGTATTGAAGATCGATCACATAAAAATCATCAGGTGTGCTGGATAAAATATGTCTTAACTTTTCTTCCGATTCTTTCAGCTTTTTTTCTGAACGCTTTCTTTCTGTAACATCGCGGGTAATGGCCATCACTTCACCGGTAGGAAGCATTTTATAACTGGCCTCCGCAATAAGCGTCGTTCCGTCCTTTCGTCTCAGTTCTCTTTCCCTGATAATGATCTTACCTTCTTTTAATTCATCGTACTTCTCCACTGGCATCGGAAGGTTACCTTCCGACAAGAAGTCAGTGGCAGACATGGTCAGTATCTCTTCCCTGGTATATCCCACCAGGCTGCAACCGGCACTATTGGCATCGATATACCTGCCTTCCCTGTCCATAATAAATATCCCGTCTGAAGCCTGTTCAACCATCGAAGTGTACTTTTCTTCGCTTCTTCTTATTTCATCTGTTTTTTCTTTGATCTTTACGGCCAGTTCTTCATTAAATTCCTGGAGAAGTTTTTCAGAAAGCTTTCGCTGGGTAATATCTCTTATCACTGAAACATACCCGGTAGTTTTATTCTCTTCATTTCTCAACGGGGATACAGCTGCCAGGCAATACAGATCTTCCCCTTTGCGGTTCTTGTGATACAACTCCAGCTCCAGGTATCCTTTTTTATTCAGCTCTGCCCTTAATTCTTCAGATTTTTCTTCTGTCATTTTGCTACCGGTGATCTTAGTGGCCGGTTTCCCTACTGCTTCTTCCTGAGAAAAACCATAGATGGCTTCTGCCCCTTTATTCCAGCTTATGATCACACCTTCTGAATTGGTGGAAATAATGGCATCGCTGGTTTTATCCACCAGGCTGGCCAGGTAAGCCATGCGTCCCTGGTAATCTTCCCGGAATTTGAGTTCTTTGGTGATACGCCAATAAAGCATGATGGCGATAATGCTGAAAATAACGGCCAGAATGATAAATAACCGGGCCGTATTGGTGGCGGCAACTTCCCGGTTGGAATTGGACTGGTTCAGTACCAGCCTGTCCTCATTTTCGATCGACAATATGATACTGCGGATACTATCCATCAACTCCCGGCCTTTCCCGGTTTGTACCAACCCGGATGCCCTGGGGTATTGATTACTTTCCATATAACCGACAGCTATGCCGGATAAAGCCACTTTCGCATTGATGAGTCCCAGCAAGGAATCGAAAATACCTGTGCGATGCGGATAAATGGAATAGAGGGATTTGATCTTGGGGGTGTCTGTCCTGAGTTTCTCCAACCCTTTATGATAGGGATGTAAAAATTGCTGGTTGCGGGAGATAATATAACCCCGGTGGCCTGTTTCAATATCCTGCATATCATCCATCACATCTTCCAGCGTGCGCAGGGCCAGCAGGGATTCATTCACCTTGCGTGTTTCCTTGCGTGCCTGCATCATACTGAGGTATGCATACCATGCAAAGAAAATGATGATAGTCAGTGAAACAACTGCACCAATATTAATATTTTTCCGGGTGTAAAACCGGTTCATGATCAGCCCTGTGTTTGAGGATTGGAATATATCAAAGGTAGCTTATAAACTTGTTATTCTACAACCCGTGCGTATTAATAAAATTGACCAGCGCAGCCGTGTTCTTGAGATTTAGTTTACGAAGAATATTATAACGGTGAACTTCAACCGTTTTTAAGGAAATATCGAGCCGGATCGCGATCTCCTTGGAGGAAAGGCCCTCTTTGATGAGCTGAACGATATCGATCTCACGGCGGGATAACGCGTTCATGTCCGGCTGCCCGCCATCTTCTTCCAGTTCCTGCTGGGCCAGGATATTTTTTACTTCTTCACAGATATATTTTTTTCCGTTGTTGACTTCCACAATAGCCGACAACAATTCGTCTTTGGAGGAATTTTTTGTAACATAGCCCATGGCGCCCATTTGCAGCATCCTCCTGGCATAGGCCGGCATGGAGTGCATGGAAATACCTATGATCTTTGAACCCGGAGAAAATTTACGTATAAGTTTGGTAGCCTCGAAACCATTGACAGGCGACATATTAATATCCATCAAAACAATAACGGGCTTTTTTTCTTTGGCGATGTCCACAGCTTCATCAGCATTACTGGTTTCTCCAATGACCTGAAACCTCGGATCGCTGTTAAGAATAAATGACCAGGAGTCTCTGATTAACTTATGATCATCCACAAGCAGGATGGTGATTTTCCCCATACGGATAGTGGTTTGGCTTTGAGATAAGGCTTTTTCTGGTGTCAAAGTAAGTAAAAAGCCTATGCAATCTGCATAAAAGATTGATGTTGGGCTAAAAACTACTTAAGAAAAATCCGATTTTAAGTAAATCCACTTATATTATTTGTGTACTATTACGATACAGGTCTGTTTGTAATAATTGAAACCTCTTTCAATTATGAATATAAAATACTTTCATACCACCCGGTTATTGCCTTATTTTAACCGGCAGCAAATAAGTAATCGCAGGTATTTATCGTGGAGGTGACCGGATTCGAACCGGTGTCCAAACATATTCTTCAAAAGCTTTCTACATGTTTATTTTGGAATTATCCCGAAGTTTCGGGAGTCGGAAAATAACCGGAACCAAACAAACCTATCATTTTCGTAGCTGAATAGTCTTAAGCGATCAGCACAGCCTTTGATCGCAGCAACCTGTTTTGTTTTTAAGTCGGCGGCGGGGCATGGTAACAAGTCAACCG
>CAZSGD010000045.1:0-25900 GCA_964606155.1 uncultured Chitinophaga sp.
CAAAGGTTTTACACAGAGAGCACAAAGAGTGCAAGCCTCTGCGCAAACTCTGCGTTTCTCTATTTCTCTGCGGTGAATTTCCCGATGTTCCAAAAAAAATCAGGGTCGCCTATTATAAGCGACCCCAACTACCTGCCTGCCGGCAGGCAGGTTAGTTATTATCTTTTATCTATTATCTATCAGAACGCTTTTTTCTCCTGCGCCCGCTGCATCGGGTTGCCCGTTTGTCCGCCGCCACCTCTTGGGCCACCGGTCTGTCTTGCTTTAAAGATGGTGAACTTGGAAGGTTCAGAAATAGTATTCCATCCATTGTTCTTTTCATCAATATCTGCTGTTTCCCGGTAGGGGTCCAGTTTGATGGAGGCCACTTCTTTGTCTTTGATAAATGTTTTGATCACTTTATTTTCATTCTGCCTCCACACCTGTGCCGGTATGCGGTCTATTTCTTTCGTGCCATCTTTATAGGTCCATTCAACAATGATTGGCATCACCAGCCCGCCTTTATTGCTCAGCGTTAGTTCATACATATTCTTATTGGCATATTTGGCTTTTTCATCGTCGCTTAGTTTTTCACCGCCACGGGCAGGGATCGTCACTTCATACTTTGATGTATCATAAGGCTCAATACCACGGGCATAGCGCCAGTAGAAGTCACGGGTGCTGGTATCCTTGTCTGTTTCAAACACGATCTTCTTGTCTTCCCGGTTCCTTATTTTAGAAATATCATCAAACGTAGGCACATTGGGTTTTTCCACGCCGCGCTTCACCGTAGTTTCATTGGTAACATTCGGCTCGGCACTGAAATCAGGTTTGGCATATTTTACGGTGTCCAAAGAAATATCACATACTTCTGTGCTGTAAAACCATCCTCTCCAGAACCAGTCCAGGTCTTCACCGCTGGCATCTTCCAGGGTGCGGAACAGATCGGCCGGCTCCGGATGTTTGAAAGCCCATCTTCTTGCATATTCTTTAAAGGCATAGTCAAAGAGCTCACGGCCCATAATGGTTTCACGCAGTATATTCAATCCCGTGGCGGGTTTTGAATACGCATTCGGGCCAAACTGGATGATGTTCTCGCTATTGGTCATGATGGGCTCCAGCTGATCTTTGGGCAGCTTCATATAATCGGTGATAAATGCAGCAGGGCCGCGGCGGCTGGGGAATTTATTATCCCAGAGTTCTTCGGCCAGGTATTCCACAAAAGTGTTGAGGCCTTCATCCATCCAGCTCCACTGGCGTTCATCGCTGTTGATGATCATGGGAAAGAAATTGTGCCCCACTTCATGGATCACCACACCCAGCATGCCATTCTTGGTGCCTTCGCTGTAAGTGCCGTCTTTTTCAGTGCGGCCAAAGTTGAAACAGATCATCGGGTATTCCATACCGTTAGCGGCTTCCACGCTTTGGGCCACCGGGTAAGGGTAGGGTATCGTGAATTTTGAATACGTTTTAATGGTATGTGCCACGGCCTTGGTGCTGAACTTACGGTACAGGCCATAGGCTTCTTTGGCATAAAAGCTCATGCACATGATCTTCTTTCCTTCCACCACGGTGGGCATGGCATCCATTACGAATTTGCGGGAAGAGCCCCAGGCAAAGTCACGCACATTATCTGCTTTGAAGATCCAGGTCTTCTTTTTTTCGCTTTTTTGTTTTTCTGCCGCTTTCGCTTCTTCCAGATTGACGATCTCTGTCACCTCTTCTTTACCGGCTTTTGATTTTTGAAATCTTGCAAACTGTGCCGGTGTTAAAACCTGCTGGTAGTTCTGGCATTCGCCGGTGGAGCCGATCACATGATCAGCAGGCACCGTCATCTGCACTTTAAAGTTGCCGAAGGTGAGGGCAAACTCACCACGGCCGGTGAACTGGTGGTTTTGCCATCCCTGGAAATCACTGTACACACAAAGACGGGGGTACCACTGCGTCATGGTGAAGATATGGTTACCATCTTCGGGGAAGAATTCAAAACCACCACGGCCACCACGGCTCATGCGGTCGGCCAGTTTATAATTCCAGTCGAGCTTGAATACAAAGCGCTGACCGGGTTTCAGGGGTGCAGGCAGCTCCACCCGCATCATTGTTTTATTGATGGTATATTTTAAATCCTTGCCTAAAGCATCGGTGAGTTTAGTGATCTTAAAACCATAGCCGTTGTCCTTTTTTGCTTCATCCACACGGTCGAGCTGTGCCGGGCTTTGGTTTTTATTCATCGGGTTGCTGGTCTGGTAGTTGGCGTTGTTTACGCTGCTGTGCTGGTTTTCGTCCAGCTGTAACCATAGAAAAGTCAATTCGCCGGGGGAGTTATTGAAATAAGTAACGGTTTCGCTTCCCGTTAATTTTTGATTCTTTTCATCCAGTTCGCATTTAATGTCGTAGTCGCAGCGTTGCTGCCAGTATTTGGGACCGGGAGCGCCACTGGCCATACGGTATTCATTGGGCGTAGGGAAGATGCCACCCATTTGTTCAAACTTATTACCATGGTTGCTGCCGGGATTGTTCTGGATATTCTGCGTGTGTGCCACACCGAAACATACCACGGTTAACAGCGACAAGAGCGTCTTTTTCATTTGTATAGTGATTTTTTATAATGATTTGTGAAGCTTTCAAAGCTAAGGGAAAAAAGCAAAAGGCAGATACTAATTATACGAACGGGGAATTTAGTTTATAGTTTGTGGTTTATGGTTTGTAGTTCCTTGTGGATGGGCACCTGGTAAAGGGCAGAAAAAACCGAAAATCAGGAAGTACGAAGGACTTTTGTTTTATAATGAAAATACTTTCCTGGTTCCTGCTTTCTGAGCTAGTAAATAAAAAAGGGGTCGCCTGCTTTAGACGACCCCAACTACAAACTTCAAACTATAAACTACAAACTAATTCTTGCGACCCCAACTACCTGCCTGCCGGCAGGCAGGTTATCTATTATCTTTTATCTATTATCTATCAAAACCCTTTCTTCTCCTTTGCTTTCTGCATCGGGTTGATACCCTGCTGCTGCACGTTCTGTTTTTGTTTAAATAACCTGAAACGGCTGGGTGGTTTAATATCACCATACGTATTATTGGCTTCATCAATATCGGCTGTTTCGCGGTAGGGGTCCAGTTTCACCGAAGCCACTTCTTTATCCTTCATGAAAGTTTTGATCACTTTCTTTTCATTCTGTCGCCACACCTGGGCCGGTATCCTTTCAATTTCTTTGGTGCCGTCTTTATACGTCCATTCAATAATGATGGGCATTACCAAGCCGCCTTTATTGCTGAAAGTGATCTCGTACATGTTCTTACCCCCGTATTTTGCTTTGGCTGCATCATCCAAAGCTTCCTGGAAAGGTTTGACCAGCACCGGGTATTTGGTGGAATCCCACTTCTCTATTTCGCGGTCATATTTCCAGTAAAAATCACGCAGCGAGGTATCCACATCTGTTTCAAATTTGATGGTCTTATCCTCACGGTTACGGATCTTCGAAATATCTTCAAAGGGGTTCACAGCGGGTTTGGCCAGCGGCTGCATCATGATGGTGTCTTTATTAATGGCGGGAACAGCTGTCAGATCAGGCACCGCATGTTTGATCGTATCAATAGCAATATCACAGGCATCGGTACCATAGAACCATCCTCTCCAGAACCAGTCTAGATCTTCCCCCGTGGCATCTTCAATAGTGCGGAAGAAATCAGCCGGCGTGGGTGATTTGAAAGCCCAGCGTTTGGAATATTCACGGAAAGCCTTATCAAATAGTTCACGTCCCACGATCGTTTCACGCAATATGTTCAAACCCGTGGCTACTTTGGAATAAGCGTTAGCGCCAAAATTGTTGATGTTCTCACTATTCGTCATGATGGGTTCCAACTGCTCTTTGGGCAACTTCATATAGTTGGTGATGGTCCAGGCGGGGCCGCCGTTAGAAGGGAATTTATTATCCCACAGTTCCTGTGTAAGGTATTGCAGGTAAGAGTTCAATCCTTCATCCATCCAGGTCCATTGTCTTTCATCACTGTTTACGATCATGGGGAAGAAGGTATGCCCCACTTCGTGAATGATCACAAAAATGGCCGCATTTTTATTGCCTTCCGAGTAAGTACCATCCGGCAATGCACGGCCGGGGTTGAAGGATATCATGGGATATTCCATGCCCTGGTTACCTTCCACACTTATACAAACAGGGTAAGGGTAAGGGATAGAGAATTTGGAATAGGTCTTAAGTGTATGTGCAACAGCCTTGGTGGAGTACTTGCTGTAAATAGGGTAGGCTTCTTTGGCATAATAACTCATCGACATTACTTTCTTTCCTTCGACCATGGTGGACATGGCATCCCATACAAATCTCCGGGAAGATGTCCAGGCAAAGTCGCGAACATTATCGGCTTTATAGATCCATGTCTTTTTGGATTTACTTTTTTGCTTTGAGGCAGCCAGCGCTTCATCCAGCGTTACAATCTGTAATGGCGTGGTGGCTGATTGAGCTTTTTGCCAGCGGGCCATTTGCGTGGGAGAAAGAGTTTGAGCATAGTTCTGGCATTCACCGGTGGCCCCTACAATATGATCAGCGGGCACCGTCATCTGTACTTTGAAATTACCAAAGCAGAGTGTGAACTCCCCGGTGCCGGTGAACTGGTGGTTCTGCCATCCCTGGTCGTCGCTGTAGCGGCAAAGGCGGGGATACCACTGTGTCATCGTATAGTTATTGTTATTATCCTCCGGAAAATTTTCATAACCACCCCGGGCGCCTCCGAAACGGACAAAATCACCGCGGTTAGCGATTTTATAATTCCATTCCACTTTGAAAACATATTTCTGTCCCGGTTTTAAGGGCACGGGCAGGTCTAATTTCAACATCGTTTTATTGATAACATAGTTCAGCGACTTGCCTGTTGCATCGGTGAGTTTGGTGATGTTGACACCATAGCCATTGTCTGTTCTTCTTTCTTCAAAGCGGTCCAGTACTTTATCGGTGTACTGTTGCCCCAGTGTGTTTTGATTCTGGTAATTGGCATTGTTCGTGGTGCTGTGCTGGTTTTCGTCCAGTTGCAGCCACAGGTAGCTCAGTACATCCGGCGAGTTGTTAAAGTACGTGATGGTTTCGCTGCCGGATAATTTGTTATTGGCTTCATCCAGTTCGCATTTGATATCATAATCCACCCGCTGCTGCCAGTATTTGGTACCGGGTGCGCCGCTGGCGGTACGGTATTCATTGGCGGTGGGCAGAATAGTACCCAGTTGCTCAAATTTGTTGGCATGGTTGGAGGCAGCGTTATTCTGGATCTGTGCCTGCACCAGGGCAGACAGGGCCCATAAAAAACTACAGAGTAAGAGGCATTTTTTCATGACTTCATTGTTTTATGTTGGAAAGCGTTCAATTACCATTTTTAAAGCAAGGCCGAAAACACCGGCGGATAAAAAGATCACCCAGTCGCGGCGGTTTACCCTGAAGATATTCATGATCGCATACGACAATAACAGGATGGCTGTTACCACCACGATCTGGCCTGCTTCGAGGCCCACGTTGAAACCAAAAAGGCTCCATCCCAGGTTCTGGTCGTCGGCCAGGATAAAGCGGATGCTGTTGGCAAAGCCCATTCCGTGTATAAGACCAAATAAAAGAGCTAAGAAATAATTGATGCGTATGGTTTTGGGTGTGAATTTTTTTTGAAACAAATTGGAAAAGGCGGTGATCACAATGGTCAAAGGTATCAGGAACTCCACCCAGGTACTGCTGAAACGGATCACATCCAGCACACTCAGGGCCAGTGTGAGGGAATGACCGATGGTAAAAGCTGTTACCAGTATCAAAACCTGTTTCCAGTCTTTCAAAATATAAATAGCGGCCAGTGCGGCAATGAACAGCTGGTGGTCCAGTGCATCTATGCTGATGATGTGCTCCCAGCCCAATCCGAAATAAAATCCAAAGTCCTGCATCTTATATTAGAGCCGTTCCGTCCATATTTAGTAAAAAATTACATCACCGGCCTTCAGGGCTTCAAAATAATCCAGACTTTTGTAATGCAAAAAATTATTGTGCCAATGGCTGCATCTGTCTATAAATGGTTGATTCTCCCGCTTATGGCCGGGGTTTTACTGTCCGCCTCCCCCGTTCCGCACCCTTTTCATGTGAGTGTGGTGGAGATCAATCATAATGCAACCGACAAAACATTGGAGATCAGCTGCAAGATCTTTACCGATGATTTCGAGAAAATCCTGGCTAAGAATTACAGCACCAAGGTGGACCTGATCAATCCTCCTGATAAGAGCAAAATGGATTCGCTGGTCAAAAAATATGTGATCAGCCATCTAATTATCAAAACTGATGGCAAACCCGTTGTGTTGAACTACCTGGGGTATGAAAATGAAAGCGAAGCGGCTTATGGGTACCTGGAAGTGAGCGGTATTGCATCGGTGAATAAACTGGAGATCATCAATAACATCATGTACGACCTTTTTGATGACCAGATCGGCATCCTGCATGTAACGGTGGGGGGTAACCGCAAAAGTACCAAACTGAACTATCCCGATAAAGACGCATCCTTTTCCTTTTAAAGTAATGTCCATCCTTTTATGAAACTATTTTTTTCCGCTTTTTGCATGATGGCTGTTTTGGGGATAGCCTGTACTAACAGCGATAAGAAAACGGCCCCTGCTGAAACTGCTGCACCCCGCACTGCTGCGGCAGAACCCGCCCCACCCGTTCAGGTAGTGAAGGATACGGCCCCTGCCGTTCAGCCGCCGGCGGCCCGGAATACTGTTCCCAAAGAATGGGCATTTACCCTTGATGGTGCAGAGCCTTCCTGGAATATGATGATCACCAGCAATTTTTTTCATTTTTCTTCCCGCACACCGGGTTTTGAACAGCTCAATGCTCCGGCTTCAGCACCCGCCGTATCAGGTGATGGTAATATGATCAGCTATTCTCCGTCAACACCGGCTATGCAGATGAGGGTCCGTTTAGAAAAAGGTAAATGTGATGATAAAACGGGTAAGAAATACAGTTATAAAGCCACCGTGGAGATCAAACGGGCCAGGGATAAAGAGTTTACCACATTTACAGGCTGTGCGAATCAAACCGGTCGCTGAAGATAAGACCGGGATCAAAGATCGTTCATCTCTTCCCGTATCTCTTCACTGATCTTCACCAGCACTTTATCAATACGGTGACCGTCCATATCTATTATCTCGAGAGTAAAACCTTTCCAATGCAGTTTATCGCCTGTTTTAGGAATGCGCTCCAGTTCATGTAAGATGAAACCTGCCAGGGTATCAAAATCATGTTCCCCTTCGTTCATCCATTCTGTTTTTTCAAACCGGGTGAGAAAATCATAAAATGGGATCTGTCCATCCACGAGGTAAGTACCGTCCTGCCTTTCGTTTATTTCATAATCCTGTACATCCGGCTGGGGTATATCACCCACAATGGCTTCAAGAATATCATTCAGGGTGATCATGCCTAACACACTTCCGTATTCATCCACAATAAAACAGGAGTGTTTCTTAGACTGCTTGAATTTTTCCAATACCTGGTAAGGTGTATTATTTTCCGGAACAAACAGTGCCGGCTGCATAATGTCCTTAAATAATTTGTGATCGGGAGTGATATAAAGGTCCTTGATGGATACCACGCCTTTTATATTGTCAATATTACCATCGCAAATGGGATAGACCGAATGAGGTTCCACCACAATCTTTTCCTTGATCCTTTCTTCATTGTCATCCAGGTTGAACCACACAATATCGCTGCGGTGTGTCATCAGGGAAGTGGTATTCCTGTCGCTCAGGTGAAACACCCTTTCGATGATCTCCTGCTCGGCTTCTTCAATGGCGCCATGCTCTGTTCCCTCACTGATGATGGCTTTGATCTCTTCTTCCGTTACCTGGTTTTCATTACTGCGGATATTGAAGATGCGGATGAATAAAGTACTCGATTTGGTGAGCAGCCACACAAAGGGGTGGGTGATACGGCTCAGCAGGTGCATAGGGCCTGCGAGTACTTTGGCCGTGGCTTCCGGACGGGCCAGTCCAAGCCGTTTGGGTACCAGTTCACCAAATACTAAAGAAAAATAAGTGATGATAATAACAATAATGGCTGTGGCAATACCCTGGCTGTATTCACCCACATAAGGCCAGGTACTGATATTTTTAGCCAGGTCATCCGTCAGTCTTTCACCGGATACAATACCGGTCAATATACCGATCAGTGTGATACCTATTTGAACGGTGGACAAAAATGTGTCGGGGTGATTGGAAAGTTCCAGCGCTTCTTTTGCTTTCTTGTCTCCTTTATTTGCCTGCGCTTCCAGTCTCGCTTTTCGTGCAGAAACCAACGCTATTTCGGCCATGGAGAAAATGCCATTCAGTAAGATAAGACCGATCAATATGGGAATTTCCATCTACGGGTAAGTTGGTTGGTTATCGAAGATAGCAAATCCGAACCGCTTATTGAAGGTGGTACCCGTAATAGTACCGAAACATAATCCCACAAAAGCTCCGCCTGCCACATCAAGAGGATAGTGAACGCCCACATATACCTGTGCATAAGCGATAGCAGCGGCCCAGATGATACCGGCCCATGCCCATTTTCCGATGAGGTGACGGAAAGTGATCAGGAAAAATACGCCCATGCCAAAGTGGTTGGCCGCATGATTGGAAATAAAGCTATAGCCACCTGCACATTTATTCAGCACTAAACGCACTTGTGTGTAAAATTCCGGATCGTTGCAGGGCCTTATCCTTTCCACCACGTGTTTGAAAACATAAGTACCCGTCATATCGGTGATCGCAACTGTACAAAGAAAAAATACGGCCCACCAGAGGCCTTTTATCCTGAAGTTCATCAACACGAAAACCAGCAGGAACAGGTAAAGCGGCGCCCAGTGCGTGGAATTGCGCAGGAAAGGCATGATGCTGTCAAATACACTATTGGCCCAGTCCGTATTAATGGTCCGGAACAGGCTTCTGTCCCATTGGCCCAGCTGGTGTAAGAACAATATCTCAGGGATATACATTCTGCAAAATTAATGCACGGGAAAGAGAAAGAAGGTATTAACAAATAAATCAGTGCCGGCTATTGCCGGAATGGAATAAATTCGATTTTTTTGCCGTCCTTTAGGAAGAAGGATCCATTGCACTGATGCTTGTAAAATATAAGATACCGAAAACGATCCTCTGGGTCATCAACTTGCTGGTTATCTTCCTGCTCATCTTCAGTATTTTCAGGCTGGCAACATTTCTGGCCTTTAAGCCGGGTAGCGTTTCGTTGGGGGAGGCGATCCCTTCTTTTCTCATGGGCATCCGGTACGACCTGAGATGGATCTCTTTCATTCTGCTGCCGATCGTGCTGGTGAGTATGGTACCCAAATTTTCTCCTTTTTATGCTGCCCGGAATAAAAAAGGATGGTCGTGGTACCTGGCGATTGTTACCTTCATCGTTTTCTTCTTTTTTGCTGCCGGCTTTGGCAGTTTTTCCTATAACCGTACTCCGCTGGATGCCGGTGCTATGAATTTTGTGGAAGATCCTGGTATTTCACTCAAAATGATGTGGCAAACCTACCCGATGATCTGGATGGTGCTGGGACTGATCGTGGCCGTTCTTTTTTTCCGGTGGATGTATCACCGCAGCCACTGGCAGGTCATTACCCGGACAGACGGAAAAAAAATACCCTATCGCAGAAAGTATTTTATCATCATGGCCTTACTGCTGGGATTATTTGCTTATGGAAACTTATCATGGCCACCCCTGAGCCGGAATGATTCCTTTAAATTCAATAACAGTTTTAAGTCATACCTGGCCATAAATCCTTTGCAGAATTTCTTTGCCACCTTAAAACTCAGAAAACCTGATTTCAACGAGAGAAAAGCAAAAGAAGCTTTCCCGGTAATGGCAGAATGGATGCAGCTGCCGGATAAGAACACATTTTCATACCGCAGGGAAATTGGCCCGCGCAGCAATGCCTTTGAAAGCAAACCTAATATTGTGCTGGTGCAATGTGAATCTTTCAGTATGTACAAAAGCACCATGAGCGGAAATCCGCTGAACACCACTCCCTTCTTTGATTCCATGTGCAAGGCCGGTATTTTCTTTGATCATTGCTTTACGCCGCATTTTTCCACGGCCAGGGCGTTATTTGCCATATTATCCGGAATTCCTGATGCGCAATTATTTAAATTTTCCAGCCGCAATCCCGAAGCAGTGAGGCAACATACCATTATCGATAACCTGGTGGACTATGAGAAACATTATTTCCTGGGAGGCAGCCCTGAGTTCAACAACTTTGAAGGGCTGCTGGCCAATATTGACGGGTTGCAAATGCATACCGGTGACAGTATCCCTGCGCCAAGGGTAAATGTATGGGGAGTAAGTGATAAGGACCTTTTTTTGGCGGCTAATGATGTTTTTAAAAAGAAGAGCCGGCCTTTTTTTGCCTATATTCAAACGGCAGGCAATCACCGGCCTTATAGTAAAACCATTTCACCCAACGACACGGATTTTGTGCGGAAAACGGTACCGGAAGAAGACCTGAAGCGATACGGTTTTGAATCGGTGGATGAATACAATTGTTTCCGTTACTCAGATTATTGTATTCAAAAATTCATGGAGGCAGCGGAAAAAGAAGCCTATTTCCATAATACCATTTTTGTTTTTGTAGGTGATCACGGTATAGCCGGCAATGCCGAAGCCATTTATCCCAAAGTGTGGACCGAACACCGGCTTACAGATGAGCATGTGCCTTTATTATTTTACGGTCCTGATCTGCTGACCCCGCAATGGAGGCATGAAGTGGTATCACAGATCGATGTGCTGCCCACCATTGCAGGGATGCTGCATCAGTCGTATGTGAATACCACGCTGGGCCGTGACCTGCTGAACCCGGACAAAAGAAACAATTACGCTTTTATTACCAATACCGCAGATAATATCGGGATGGTTACCGACCATTTCTATTACACCCGCAATATCAATTCGGGAGAAGAACAATTATCACCCATGCATGAAGGGGCTTCACAATTCAGCCGGCCACAACAGGATTCTGCCCGGAAAAAATTAGCGGAGTTTACCCTGGCTTTTTATGAAACAGCGAAGTATATGCTGATGAACAACAAGCATGATTAAGTGAGTGCATCGGCGGCACGACCGTCACTGTAAAGTCTTTTCTCCTTATCGGCAGGCACAGCCGGTTCTTTTTTAGCAAGGATCACCATACGGGGCGTTTTCCTGACATCATAAGGGGTGAACTGGTAATCACCAAACACTTCCTGCACCTGCAACCCCTGGAAGCTGAGCATGTCCGTGTAATCGCCCAATGAGAATTTGGCCACTTTTTCCGTGTATTCGAGGGCGTTAGTGAGTGCGGGATCCGTAACGTTTATTTTTTTATAAAAATGAGTTTCATCATCCCAGCGGTGGATATCGTACATCGTATCACCGGAGATCTTCAGTTCGTTATGCAGCAGGTGTTCTTCGGCATAATGCACATTCAGGTAGTCGATCACAAATATGCCGCCGGGCTTCAGGCTTTTGGCGATGGTGCGGATGGCATCATCATGTTCCCTTCTTGTTTTGAAGTATCCAAAGCTGGTGAAGAAATTAAATGCATAGTTAAAATAGTTTCCCCAGAATGGAAGGCGCATATCATGCACATAAAAATCAAGATTATCTTTTTCAAATTGTTTGGCATAGGCGATACTGTCGGGTGAAATATCGATACCCGTTACATAGTAACCCAGGGAAGCGAGTTTCTTGCTATGTCTTCCTTTACCGCAGGCCACATCCAGCATCCGGCTGCCGGAAGGGGGTTGGAGGTGGGCGATCAGTTTATTGATAAAAGATTCTGCTTCCTGTTCATCCCTTTCAAAATATAATTTATGATAGAATGGGGAGTTGAACCAGTCTTTGTACCAAATCGTTTCGGCCATAGGCAAATATAAATGTAGTTTATGGTTTGTAGTTTATAGTTTGTAGTTAGCTCAAAAAACCAAAAGAGTATTCAATTATCGGGTAACCTTTCTGACTTTTATACTTTGTGGTCCTGTATATACCTATTAAACTCCGATGCCGTATTTTTGCATCCCGGCGTGGCCGGGGCAAACTATTAAACCTTACAACAAATCAAGTGGCATTAATCAAAAGTATCTCGGGTATCAGGGGAACAATAGGAGGGGAGCCGGGAGAGAATCTTACCCCATTGGACATCGTTAAATTCACCGCTGCATTCGGCAGCATCCTGCTTCAGCAAAATAAATCTGCCCGTATCGTATTAGGCCGTGATGGCCGCATCAGCGGGGCCATGGTGCGTGACCTGGTGGCCAGTACACTCACCGGCCTGGGGATAGATGTGGTTGATCTCGGTCTTTCCACCACACCCACTGTGGAAGTGGCCGTGAAGATGGAGAAAGCGGATGGAGGCATCATACTAACGGCCAGCCATAACCCGAAAGAATGGAATGCCCTGAAATTGCTGAATAACGAAGGGGAATTCATCTCTGCCGCCACCGGTGCCAGGGTGCTGGAACTGGCTGCCAAAGAGAATTTCAATTTCGTGTCGGTCGATAAATTAGGTAAGCTGACCACGGATGACAGCTATATGCAAAAGCATATCGATGCCATCCTGAAATATCCGCTGGTGAATGCAAAAGCCATTGCCAAAAGGGAATTCCGGGTGGTGGTGGATGCGATCAACTCCACCGGCGCCACTTTTGTTCCTGCTTTGCTGCATGCGCTGGGCGTAAAAGAGGTGATCCTGCTCAATGGCGAAGTGAATGGACGCTTTGCACATAATCCGGAGCCATTGCCCGAGCACCTCACACAGCTGAGCAGTGAAGTGGTAAAACAAAAAGCGCATTTTGGTATTGCGGTGGACCCGGATGTGGACAGGCTCTGTTTTGTTTGCGAAGATGGCAGCATGTTCGGCGAGGAATATACACTGGTGGCGGTGGCCGATTATGTGCTGGGTAAAAGAAAAGGGAATACGGTGAGCAACATGAGCAGCACCAAATCGCTGAAAGAAATTACGTTGAAACATGGCGGCGAATATTTTCCCTCTGCTGTAGGGGAAGTGAACGTGGTGAAGAAAATGAAAGAAGTGAACGCCGTGATCGGCGGAGAAGGAAACGGGGGTATCATCGTCCCTGATTTTCATTATGGCCGTGATGCACTGATCGGCATTGCATTATTCCTCAGTCACCTGGCCAATCATAAAAACGGTATGAAATCATTCCGCAACCAGTATCCTGATTATTTTATCTCGAAGAATAAGATCGAACTGGAAAATGGATTTGACCTGAACGCCGTTTTTGAAAAGATCAAAATAAAATACAAGAGCCACCCGGTCAATACGGAAGACGGGTTGAAGATAGAATTCGACAATGACTGGGTGCACCTGCGCAGTTCCAACACAGAACCCATCATCCGCATCTATGCAGAAAGCGACCTGGAAACCAAGGCCAATAATATTGCGATGCAGATCATGCGGGATATCAAAGAATTTGCATAACTGAATCATGATGCCGGTCCGTAATTACCTGCTTTTAACCTGCTTGTTTTTTATCTCATTATATGCAGCAGGGCAGCAATATACCATACGATATGCGTCCGGGCCTGTTTATTATGACAGCACTAAGCCACCACCCGAAACGAGGAAATCAGTGCTCGTGATCCGGGATTCTTTATCCTACTATTACCAGGTGTTTGATGGAAAGGATAGTGTTCCTTCCATACCTCTTGGCCGGAAGTTCAGGGGGCATACAACGTTTATCGATCATGCTAAAAAGCTGTTGCTGTTCCAGAGTGACCCCATGGGCTACCCGAAATTTCTGGTAGAAGATACTATCGGGATGCCGGTATGGCAAACTGAGGAAGCGGATATTTCGATAGCAGGATTTCCCTGTAAAAAAGCAACGGCGCAGCTGGGCAATAAAATGGAAGTCATGGTTTTTTATTCCACGAAACTGCCCGCCGGCTATGGGCCCCTCGGTGTTTCAGGTTTGCCGGGTACTATCCTCGAAGTTTGGTGGAAAGGAAGTACAAATGTATTAAGCGCTGTATCTGTTGAGCCCCGGGCCGATCCAATTGTGGAACCGGATGATGGAAAAAGGATCAGCCGTGAAGAGTTTGATAAAAAAATAAGAAGATTGCACAGCGGGCGGGGGCAGGGTGTGAAAGTTACCATACAATAGCCCTCCCAAACTTGTTTACTTATCTTTGCGCCTCAATAATACTGAATCCCTCTCCACATGGACCGTATTTATCTCGATAACGCCGCTACCACAGCCCTTGATAAAGAAGTGCTGGATGCCATGCTGCCTTATATGACCACTCATTTCGGCAATCCCTCCTCTATTTATTCTTATGGAAGAGAGAGCAGGCTGGCAATTGAAACGGCCCGTAAAACAGTGGCCCGCATACTGAGTGCGCATCCCGGTGAGATATTTTTTACCAGCGGAGGTACAGAAAGTGATAATATGGCCATCAGTTCGGCTATTCATGACCTGGGTTGCCGGCATATCATTACATCCCCCATCGAGCATCATGCCGTACTACATGCAGTGGAGCATTTTGATTGCGAGGATACCGTTACCACCAGCTTTGTCAATATCCTTCCCAATGGGCATGTGGACCTGGAAGACCTGGAAAAGCAACTGGCTTCTAAAACAGAAAGATGCCTGGTGAGCCTGATGCACGCCAATAACGAGATCGGAAACCTGCTGGACATTTATGCAGCAGGGGAGATCTGTAAAAAGTATAATGCTATTTTTCATTCGGATACGGTACAAACAGTGGGTCATTATAAACTGGACCTGCGCAGCAAACCCGTTCATTTTGCTACCGGCGCCGGGCATAAATTTCACGGTCCGAAAGGAGTGGGTATATTATATGTGAACGATAATATCAAGATCAAACCCATGATCTTCGGGGGAGGGCAGGAGAGAAATATGCGGGCGGGCACGGAGAACCTCTATGGTATCGTGGGTTTTGCCAAAGCGTTGGAACTGGCCGATGCCAGCCTGGAGAAAGACAGCGCTTATATCCAATCGCTGAAGAATTATATGATCGAACAGCTTCAGCAAAAGATCAAAGGCATTCGTTTCAATGGCGACTATAACGGTAAGAGTTTATATACCGTATTGAATGTTTCTTTCCCCAAAACAGAAAAATCGGAGATGATCCTCTTCAATCTCGATATGCAGGGCATTTGTGTATCGGGCGGTAGCGCCTGCAGCAGTGGCGCCGATGTGGGCAGCCATGTTATCCGGGCCATCAACAATGATCCCAACCTTGTTCCTGTGCGCTTCTCGTTCTGCAAGCATAATACAAAGGAAGAAGTGGACCTGGTTATTAGTAAGCTGAAAGAGCTGATCTGAAGTCGGATAGTGGTCAAAAGTGCCAGTGGCCTTCACAATGCAACTTCCTCTATTGTAAATGGTTCCGACTTCCTACCTCGGACTTCGGATTTCCGACCTCCGGTCGCCGTTCATAAAAATAAATTTGGAGGATTACGAAAAATCCGTAGATTTACGAAAATTTCGTAGATATGGAAAAGTTAACCCATGTAGAAGAAGAAACCATGCAGGCCGTATGGCGTACAGGTGAAGGCAATGTAAAAGCCTTTATGGAGCAAATGCAGGACCCGCCTCCCTATACCACGGTGGCCTCGATTATCAAGAACCTGGAAAAGAAAGGTTATCTCGGCAGCCGCCTGGTGGGGAACGCCTATCTCTATAAGCCCCTGGTGACGGAAGAAGAGTACAAAAAGAAATTCATGGGTAATGTGGTGAAGGAATACTTTGATAATTCCTACAAGGAGCTGGTGAATTTTTTCGTGGAGCAGAAAAAATTATCTGCCAAAGAACTGAAAGAGATCATCAACATGATCGAAAAAGGAAAATAATACCACATCAAACTTATGGATATGCCTTTTATTCTTTTGTATTGTATAAAACTGTCACTGGGCCTGGCCATGGTGTGGCTCTTCTACCAGCTGGTGCTGCGTAAACTCACTTTTTATGACTGGAACCGCCTCTACCTGCTGATCTGCACGCTGTTTTGTTTTTATATCCCTCTCATTGATATATCCCCTGTGCTGGAACAAAATCAATGGGACAGAGTATCGATCGTTCAATGGGTACCCGTGGTGTATGATCATGCCGGTGAAGCGACGAGTGTATCATCCCCGACTAAATTCTTTACCACTCAAAATATACTGCTGCTCCTGTTACTTACCGGGATGGCCGTACTATTGTTCCGCTTGCTGGTCCAGTTCATTTCCTTCCGCCGCCTGCTGAAAAAAGCTGAATTTATTTCCGGTAATGGCATGAAGATCTACCGGGTGAACGAACAGATCATACCTTTTTCTTTTGGCAATTCTATTTTTATCAATCCCTCCCTGCACAGCGAATCAGAGTTGCAGGAGATCATCCGCCACGAATTTGTGCATGTAAAACAGCGGCACAGTATCGACATCATCTGGGGCGAGATCCTTTGTTTGCTCAACTGGTACAACCCCTTTGCCTGGTTATTAAAAAGAGCAGTACGCCAGAACCTCGAATTCATTGCCGACAATAAAGTGCTGGAAAACGGCATCAATAAAAAAGATTATCAATACCTGTTGCTGAAAGTGATCGGCAACACACAATTCAGTATAGCCAATCAGTTCAATTTTTCATCTCTCAAAAAACGTATAGCCATGATGAACAAACTCAAAACGACAAGGGTGCATCTTGTCAAATTCCTGCTGGCATTACCCGTGCTGGCCATTATTCTCCTCTCGTTCCGAAAACAGATAGGAGATACTTTATCACGACCCCGCTATCAAAACGATGTCCGCGCCGTTACCGACACGGTCCCCGAGGTAAAAGTACCTAATGACAAAGGTTACTTTATTGACATTAAAGACAAGAAAGGTGAATGCGAAGTGGTTATTAAGGACAAAGACAGAAAGGAAGTGAAACGCCTGCTGCTGACCGAGTGGCATGAAAAGTCTGATTATTACGAAAACCTTTATGGTCTTATTCCCCCACCACCCCCTTCGGTTCCTGCGCCCCCGGTAAAAACGAACCTGCCGGAAAATGTGGTGAGCATTCATGCCAATAACGACCGGGTAACTGTAACATTAAAAGATGGTAAAAAGGAAAACTACGATTTCACTATTCAATCGGACAAAGCCACTTTTGAAAAGAAATATGGGAAACTGCCTCCGCCACCACCGCCACCCCCGGCCCCGGTTATGGGAATAACAACTGGTACCCTCGATAAGCTAAGCGATGATTACGAGATCACTGATAAAAAAGCCACGATACATTTGAGAAGTGGCAAAACAGAAGTGTATGATCTTACGAATGAAAAAGAAATAAAAGCTTTTGAAAACAAATACGGTAAGATCATCCGTGTTACCACGAATGTTAATGCAAATATCAATACCACCGTGGCGCCTGTTACGGCCATTACGGTGGAAGGTAAAAGGATAACGACGGCTGCCAGTCCTGCTGTTATTACAACAGGTGTAAATGCCAATATACAAAGTACAGCAGTGGCCCCGGTAACTGTGGTGGGGGTGCAAACCACAACCACTGGTCCTGTTAAAGCAGCAGGTGTGCAATCCATCCATGCAGAACCTGTCACCGTGCAGGGAGTAAAGAGCATAACCGCTCCCAGCCCTTCTAAAACAAAAGGCGGTGTGAATACGGTGCTGGCACCTCTCAATGGCCTGGGGGAAGTGGTGGTGAACGGATATCCCATTACTGGTAAGGAAGTGATACTGGTAAAGATCACCAAAAATACCACCCGCCAGGAGCTGGATGATCACATTAAAAAAATGAAGGAGAAAGCTGTTGAACTGGTGTATGATGAAATATCATATAACAACAAAGGTGAACTGGTGATGATCAGCGGAACAATGAAATCAAAAGATGGCCGCAGTAATTTTGTTGCCACAGATTTTGAAACACTCACGCTTTCCCTGTTCCAGCATGATGATAAAACTTATTTTAAAGTAAGTGCAAGAGATAAGAACGACGTTATTTAGTCAGTTGTCAATAGTGAATGGTCAATAGTTAAAGGATCGTGAGAATTGGGCAAAATTTATTTAAAGTAAATATATCGGACAATAAAACGGTCACCTGATCGTAAAGGGGGAGGGAAATTTATTCTTCCCCTTTTATTTACATAACGTTAACACATGAAATTCCCGGTACTCCTTCTGCTGTGTTTCTCAGTCCATAATCTGGCCGCACAACAGGAAAAAAAACTCGCACTGGATAAGTACTTTACGGCATTATACAATGGTGGTGTATTTAATGGAAATGTGCTGGTAGCGGAGAACGGAAAGATCATTTACCGCCGGTCTTTTGGATACGCCGATTTTGCTGCGCAGGCCCCTAATGCAGAAAACACATCTTTTGCTGTGGCTTCCATTACTAAAACAATGACCGCAATTGCGATATTACAATTGCAGGAAAAGGGTAAACTGAGTATCGATGATACGTATAGCCGTTATTTCCCATTATTTCCTTACGCCACAGTTACCGTCCGCCAGCTGCTTTCACATACTTCGCTCATTCCTTCTTCAGCATTTTACAGGTTCCTTGATTCATTAAGAAAGACAAAAGACACATTTTTTGTCAACAACGATGTGATACCAGCTCTGGGCGCCATGAAAAAAGGGTTGCTGTCTCCCCAGGGAGATGGACCAAGAGCTTCTTTTGCGTATAGCAATGTGAACTATTATTTACTGGCATTATTGATTGAAAAGCTCTCCGGCATGCCTTACCAGGGATATATCCGAAAATATATTTTCTCCCCGGCGGGGATGGAGCAATCCGGGTTTTCCGAGTTTTATTTCGGTTCAGATAAAAAACAGTGCATCGAACATAAGTACAGGTACAAGTATGAGGATAAGCCCTTGCGCATAGATACCATGGGGGAAAACCTATATATTTTCTCGACTTATAATCTCAAAGGACATGGTGATGTTGTAAGCACTACAGGCGACTTGCTTAAATATGACCAGGCACTTTACGACGGACGCCTGTTAAAACAACCATCGCTTGCACTTGCATTTCATGCAGAAGTAACCGGTCTTTCTGGCCAGTCAGGTTACGGGCTGGGCTGGTCGGTATGGCCTGATAGTTCACGGGGGAAAGTTGTACTGCATCATGGGGGTGGAATAGGTATTGAAGCTATGTTTGTACGGAATATTTCCAGGCATCAAACGATTATTTTGTTTGACAACACAAAAAACTCAGCCTTTAATCCTGCGATGAACGCTTTGAAGATACTCAACGGCGATAAAGTGAGCACACCCGGCAAGAATGGCGCCCGGCAATACGGAAAAATCATCGTGAGTGAAGGAATTGCGGCAGCGCAAAAATTCCTGGAACGGGTCAAAAACGATACACTGCATTATACTTTTACGGAAGATGATATGAATGTGCTGGCCTATCAATTGATGTGGAATAAGATGGATGACAAAGCACTGGAGGTGTTCAAAACCAACCTGCAGATGTTTCCGGATAGCTGGAACTCTTATGATAGCTACGGAGAGATCTTATTAAAGCTGGGACGAAAGGAGGAAGCTATCTCAATGTATAAAAAATCAATAGAAATGAACCCGGGTAATGAGGGAGGAAAAAAAGTACTGGCAGACCTCGGGATAAAATAGTTTTTTACTCACTATTCACCATTCACTTACAAATAGTACCAGGGATTCCGCCTGGCGGCCCAGATATATTTCCGGATATTTCTCCAGAAAGCCAGCACCATGTACAGGATGATGGGAGAGCCCATGGTGAGAAGGGATGCGTAAATAAAGTATTGCCGGATCTTGCTGGTAGCGATGCCCATGCGGTTGCCGATGGCTGAACAAACCCCAAAGGCACTCCACTCCACAAAACTCTTTAATTTGTTCATACCTCTAAATTAAAAAATCGCTGTAATTCGCACAATATGCTTATTCACATGCCTGATTTTCGTAAATTCGCAGCACTTTAAAAGGTCCGCAGCGCCTGGCCATACTATCCACGGCCATGGTCTAAAAGCTATGAACCTGAACTCTTAAACTACAGACGATGGTATTCGATCTCAGCCTCATCAAAAAAGTGTACGAAGAACTTCCTGCAAAAGTGGCAGCAGCCCGCAAATTGGTGGGCAAGCCATTGACAATGACAGAGAAAATATTGTATTCGCATTTGCATGGCGCTTTGCCTGCAACAGCCTATACCCGCGGGAAAGACTACGTGGATTTTGCCCCCGACCGGGTGGCCATGCAGGATGCTACGGCCCAGATGGCCCTGCTCCAGTTCATGACCTGCGGCCGTAATAAAGTGGCCGTTCCTTCCACCGTGCATTGCGACCACCTGATACAGGCAAAGATCGGCGCTAAAAAAGACCTGGAACTGGCCATTGAGACCAACAGGGAAGTATATGATTTCCTTTCCAGTATTTCTGATAAATACGGCATTGGCTTCTGGAAGCCCGGGGCCGGTATCATTCACCAGGTGGTATTGGAAAACTATGCTTTTCCTGGTGGAATGATGATTGGAACAGACAGTCATACCCCTAACGCCGGGGGTTTGGGAATGGTGGCCATTGGTGTGGGCGGTGCCGATGCGGTGGATGTAATGGCCGGGTTGGCCTGGGAATTAAAAATGCCGAAAGTGATCGGTGTGAAACTGACCGGTAAAATGAGCGGCTGGACCTCCGCCAAAGATGTGATCTTATGGGTGGCCGGGCAGCTGACCGTTAAAGGCGGTACCGGTGCTATCGTTGAATATTTTGGTGAGGGTGCCGACAGTATGAGCGCCACCGGTAAAGGAACAGTTTGTAATATGGGTGCTGAGATCGGCGCCACCTGTTCACTGTTTGCTTATGATGAAAAAATGAGCGGTTACCTGAAAGCCACCGGAAGGGAAGAAGTGGCCGCGATGGCCGATAAGGTCCGTGAGCATCTTCGCCCGGATGCAGAAGTATATGCCGATCCTGCAAAATATTATGATCAATTACTGGAACTGGACCTCAACACACTGGAACCTTATGTGAATGGTCCTTTTACACCAGACCTGGCCACACCTATTTCTAAAATGAAAGAGGCCGTGGAAAAGAATGGATGGCCGGCCAAACTGGAAGTGGCCCTGATTGGGTCCTGCACCAATTCTTCTTACGAGGATATCAGCCGCAGCGCTTCTATCGTAAAAGACGCCGTGAGCAAGGGCGTAAAAACAAAATCTGAATTCACCATTACCCCTGGCAGTGAGCTGGTAAGATTCACCATCGAAAGAGATGGCTTTATCAAGGAATTTGAAGATGCCGGTGGTGTGGTATTGGCCAATGCCTGCGGTCCCTGTATTGGTCAGTGGGCCAGGCATATTGATGATCCTAACCGCAAAAACACGATCATCACCTCTTTCAACCGGAATTTCGCGAAAAGAAATGACGGCCTGGCCAGCACACATGCTTTTGTTGCCAGCCCTGAGATCGTTACGGCCCTTGCGATGGCCGGCACCATCGCTTTCAATCCGCTGAAGGATAAATTGAAGAATGATAAGGGGGAAGACGTGATGCTGAAAGAGCCGACAGGTTTTGAATTACCACCTAAGGGATTTGCAGTAGATGATCCCGGTTACCAGGCACCTGCCAAAGATGGCAGTGGCGTGGTGGTGAAAGTGGCTCCTGATTCAAAGCGTTTGCAATTACTGGAACCATTCAAAGAATGGGAAGGAACGGACCTGAAAGGATTGAAATTGCTGATCAAAGCCAAAGGAAAATGTACCACAGACCATATCTCCATGGCTGGCCCCTGGTTGAAATTCCGTGGACACCTGGATAATATCAGTAACAATATGCTGATTGGTGCAGTGAATTTTTATAACGATAAAACAGATAATGTAAAGAACCAGCTCACTGGTGAATACGGACCTGTGCCGGCCACACAAAGGGCATATAAGGCTGCCGGTATTGGCAGCGTGGTGGTGGGTGATGAGAACTATGGTGAAGGTTCATCCCGTGAACATGCAGCCATGGAGCCCAGGCACCTGGGTGTAAGGGCTATACTGGTGAGAAGTTTTGCCCGTATACACGAAACCAACCTGAAAAAACAGGGTATGCTGGCGCTCACTTTTGCCAATAAAGAAGATTACGATAAGATACAGGAGGATGACAGCATCGATATCAACGGACTGACTTCATTTGCTCCCGGTAAATCATTAACGGTGGTGCTGAACCATAAAGATGGAAGCAAGGACGAGATAACGGTAAACCATACGTATAATGAACAACAGATCGGGTGGTTCAAAGCAGGGGGCGCATTGAATGTGATCAGGGCAGAGTTTTCAAAGAAGTAAGTTAGTCATATTGATTGCCATACTGGGCTTGTCGAAGGTTGTCATATTGAGCTTGTCGAAATAACACAATCAATATAACGATATAAAATCACGCTTCGGCAATACCGGAGTTTCGGGACAGCGTGACATACTATAAAGAAATTCATAATCATTCAAACAACAGTTTCAATTGAGAGACTGTTGTTTTTTTCTTTACAGGCTTTACGGGCAGGCCATTCGCTGAACCGATGGTATAAATTTCCGATTCTTCATAACGGGAAGTAACGATCATTTTTACAGTACCGGCATGTTTATTAAACAGGTTTTGAACGATCTCCGGCTTGTTATTATTCTTCGATAAATGCGAGAGGAACAGGTGGCTCATGTGAGCGGGTTTATGTTTCAAAAAAAGCTCAAGGGCCTGTGCATTACTAAGGTGCCCCTTGCCCCCGCGGATACGCGATTTTAAGTAATAGGGATAATTGCCGTTTTCCAGCATGTCCGCATCATAATTGGCTTCTAAAAAAGCCGCATGGCATTTCTTAAAATATTTTACCAATGATGAGCAGGTCACCCCGATGTCGGTAAATACGCCCACATGTATTTTATGATAACTGACGATAAAACTAAAGGGGTCTACAGCATCATGATGCTTAAAAAAAGGAGTAATACTGAGTTGGCCGATACTGACAGGCTCATGATCTGAAAAGGAATGGGACAGTTTCTTATCGATCTTTAACCGGGCCTCTTTGCGGGTGGCAGGCGTCATATAAACAGGCAGCGAAAACCTGCGGCTGAGTACGGCCACGCCTTTAATGTGATCATTATGTTCGTGGGAGATGAAAACGGCTTTTACTTTTTCCATACTTAATCCACGCCGTTTCATCCGGGTTTCGATCTCCCGGCAGGAAATACCGGCATCGATCAACACCGCTTCTGTGTCGTTGCCAATATAGTAGCAATTACCATTGCTCCCGGAATTGAGTGAACAGATATCTAGGGCCATCAGGTGCAAAGAAAATTGAATTTTCCCAATCTGGCCGGCGAATTAGGAAAATCCCTTATCTTTCTATACTTCAATCCCCACTTTGAAACTGCATGGCCGTTACGCTATGTGTTTTTTTTCACCACAAAAAAATTATGTATGCAAAAATTCCTTGTTGCCATTGTTATGCTGGCCTGTATTTCCTGTAACTCCGACAAAAAAGCCGAAGGGGAAGGAAAAGAAACAGAAAAGAAAGAAACCGTTTCCGCCACCCCTATGAACATGTCTGGTTACACACCTTCCTATTCCGCCTCATTTGAAATGGGTGACCCTAAGAAAGCTGAAATGGTCCTGGCACTGTGGAAAGATTTCGATAATGGCGACCTGTCTGTTTCCAAAAATAATTTCGCTGATTCTCTCTTTATCTATACCAGCGATGGCACCGCCATTACCGGGCCCCGTGATAGTGTG
The DNA here is from genome assembly GCA_964606155.1 of uncultured Chitinophaga sp. Taxonomy (GTDB): domain Bacteria; phylum Bacteroidota; class Bacteroidia; order Chitinophagales; family Chitinophagaceae; genus JJ008. Next base: position 23,744 of record CAZSGD010000045.1, read on the forward strand.
GTGGCCAGTGTACAAGGCTGGCGTAATATGTTCAGCAGTGTAAAAAGTACCGTACATGCGGTGATGCCGGTAAAAAGCACTGATAAGAATGAAAATTGGGTGCTGGTTTGGGGAACAGAAGTGCATACGGACAAGAAAAGTGGTAAAACTGATTCTGTACAACTGCAGGAAACCTGGCGCTTTAAGGGCGACAAGATCGATTTGTTATACCAATATATGCGCCCGGCATTACTGACACCTGCTAAATAAGTTCATTTCAAAAAATAATTTCGCCCCGCTGCCATCGCTCAGCGGGGCTTTTCATTTTGCATGATCATAAAATGGCTAACTTCATTTTCATGAAGAAAATACTGATCTGCTGCCTGCTGAGCTGGTGCCAGTTTGTTACTGCTCAAAAAGAACATCCCTATAAAGTGATCGCCTACTATACCGGTGACGGGCAAACGATCCGCAAATACCCTTTATCCAAACTCACTCATATCATTTACAGTTTCCTGGCCCTGAAGAACGATACACTCGGCTTTCATAATGAAAAACAGCAACAGACGCTCACTGAACTGGTGGCGTTGAAAAAAGAATATCCTCATCTGAAGATCATGGTTTCCATCGGCGGATGGGGAGGCTGTGCGCCCTGTTCGGACCTATTTTCGTCTGAGGATCACCGTAAGACGTTTGCCAAAACAACTGTGGCCTTATTCCGGCAATACGGCGTGGATGGCATTGACCTGGACTGGGAATACCCCGCTATCGAAGGCTATCCCGGCCATAAATATTCCCCGTCTGACAAAGATAATTTTACAGAACTGGTTAAAACCTTGCGACAGGAATTTGAACAGCAATACCTGCTCAGCTTTGCGGCCGGTGGTTTTGACAGCTTCCTGGAAAAATCCGTGGACTGGGATGCCATCATGCCCTCCCTGGATTTTGTGAACCTGATGACCTATGACCTGGTCAGCGGCTTTAGTACCGTAACGGGCCATCATACACCGCTGTCCGATTACCGGCCCGGTCAGCCATCCACTCAAAAATGTGTGAACTGGTTATTACAAAAAAAAATATATAGCCAGAAGCTGATCATCGGCGCCGCTTTTTATGCAAGAGTTTGGGAAAACGTACCGGACAAAGACAATGGACTGTATCAAACAGGTAAATTCAAGCGGGGTGTTGCATTTAAAGATTTTACTGCTTATTTCAGCGATACGGCCGGTTTCAGGTATTACTGGGATGAAAAAGCGAAAGCTCCTTATCAATACAGCAGTTCCCGCAGCTTATTTGCCACTTTTGATGATGAGCGGTCTATCCGGGAAAAAGTAAACTTTATCCGGAGAGAGAAACTCGGGGGAATCATGTTCTGGGAACTGAGCCAGGATAAATTCACCCATGGATTGGTGGACGAGATCTTCCATGCAATGGTACAATAAGCTCATTCAGCCATTACTCTTTTTTATGGTATGGTTTTGTTTAGGATGCAAACGGGTAGCATCACTCAAATCATGGTTTCCTGTTCGATATTTTGTATCTTTTAAGGAACCAAAATCATTTTTATGAAACATTATCATATCGTATCACGGATAGCAATTTATTTGCTGTCGGTGGTGTTGATCGTTTTTGGTACCATCCATTTCATGTACCCAAGAGAGTTAATGGTGTATGTACCGGTCTGGTTGCCGGGGGGTAAAGTGTGGGTGTATATAGTGGGGGTGGCTTTTATTCTGGTTGGCTTATCCTTCCTGACAAATCAGTATGTGAAATTCACCAGTTATTTACTGGCGGCAATCCTGATCTTTTTCATTCTCACCATCCACCTGCCCAATTATAATAATGCAGGGGATAAGGAAATGCGCCAGCTGGCCCTGATCAATATATTAAAGGATGCTGCCATCACTGGCTTTGCATTACATATTGCGGCGGGGGCGCATCACCAGCATTTCCACCTGGAAAACAGTGACTGAGGAACAGAGGAACAGAAGAACAGAGGAACAGAGGAACGGAAGAACAGAAGAACAGAGGAACGGAAGAACAGAAGAACAGAGGAACAGAAGAACAGAGGAACAGAAGAACAGAGGAACAGAGGAACAGAAGAACAGAGGAACAGAGGAACAGAAGAACGGAGGAACGATAGAATGATCTTTTGACACAATCTTATTTTCGTTTATA
>CAZSGD010000046.1:0-25507 GCA_964606155.1 uncultured Chitinophaga sp.
AATAAAAGGTTCATGGCCACTTCACCCATTTCAAATGCCGGTTGCTTGATAACAGACAGCGGCGGTTCCAGCAATTCGGTAAGGTCGGTATTGGAAAAACCGATCAAACCTATATCACCCGGAACTGTCATTCCTTTGGCCTTCAATATGCGCAAACATCCCGTAGTTAATTTATCCGCCGTGGCAAAAATGGCATCGGGTTTCTTTTTTGCTTTCAACAATTCCTTCACCGCCTCTTCCACTTCCGCCACGATCATACCACCATGCTGGCAATACTTGATCAGCGATTCGTCGATACCCATCTGGTGGTCCGTTAATGCCGCCTTATACCCTGCCAGTCTTTCCTTGGTAATGGATAAACCGGCCGGGTTCGAGACAGAAGCAATATTCTTATAACCACTATTGATCAGGTGTACCGTGGCATCATAAGCTCCCTTGTAATTATCCACGATCACTTTGTGCGTATCGATCTCATCCACGATCCTGTCAAAAAAAACAATGGGAAGCCCTTTCTGATTTAATTCCTTGAAATAAGAAAAATCTTTTGTCTCCGTGGAAACCGAAATGATCAAACCGTCGATTGACCGGGACGTAAGGTATTGCAGGTTCAGCATCTCCCGGTCCACCGACTCCCGGCTCTGGGCAATGATCACATTGTATCCATTATTATAGGCAATGGACTCAATACCGTTGATGGTTTGGGAAAAGAAACTATTGGCGATCTCACAAACGATCACGCCTATGGAACGGCTTCTCCTTTCTTTTAAACTTAAGGCGATGGGATTGGGATGGTAATTGATCTTCTCTGCATATTCCTGGACCAGTTTCTTGGTCTCGGGGCTGATCTCGTAGCTATCCCGCAAAGCCCTTGATACTGTGGAGGTTGAAAGCCCGAGGGCCTTCGCAATATCTTTAATGGTAACGGCTTCAAACTTCATGTGGCCAGCTTTCGGGGATTGAGATCAGTGATCAGTTTAGTATCCTTTAAAGTTATCGATTTTAAACCAGTAATCGCACAATCGTGCACCTCCTGCTACTGGAAAAACAAGACCGTTTTTGGGTGATGGAAGCTGCTTTTTTTGAAGCCTTTCCAACTACCCGGTAATTTCCATTTTTGCCTTTTATTTCCGAATCAAAAAATATTTCCCAAACGCTTCAAAATGACATCGTTACCGGGAACGATTGCGTAAAAAAATACCCCGAATTCGTTCTGCAAAATCGAAGTTCTGTGTAGTCTTGTTACCGGTTATGTTATTGGTAAGGCCCCGGTTTCCACTTACCGTCAACGAAAAGAATTGCTTGCTGAAATGAAAAAACTGCTTCGCCTGTTTACCATTCCCTGCTTTGAAGCTATTCCTGTTTCAAAGGTCCCTGTACTTTTTTATTCCCCGTTCCCCGCCTCTGCAAGCTTTTTCCGGTACCCCGCACCCAAACTGCAATTTGTTTTCCATTCAGCAACATGTCCATTGCTTCAGAATAAATACACATTAAGGTTATCTTCAAAAACTGCTTTATGATCAAGCCTATTCAATTTATGGGGATTTGTTTGTTCCTGCTCGCCGCTATGTGCTTTGCTAACCCGGCCTTTGCACAGAAAAAAGAAGTAACTGGTACCGTTACTTCTTTAGAAAACAAACAACCCGCCGCCGGTGTTACGGTTACCGAAAAGGGTACCCGCAATTCAACGACAACGGATGCCAACGGTAATTTCAGGATCTCAGTGGCCAACGACGCCACCCTGGTATTTACCAGCGCCACCTTTATTCGTTATGAAGTGTCTGTGAGTGGTAAAACAACCATCAACACCGAACTCGTTGCCGATATAAAAGCCATTGAGGATGTGGTGGTGATCGGTTACCAGCAGGTAAGAAGAAAAGACCTGCTCGCCTCCGTATCATCCGTGGGCGCCAAAGACCTGAAAGATATTCCGCTCAATTCCGCCGCAGAAGCGCTCAACGGAAGACTGGCTGGTGTTACGGCCACCACTGCAGAAGGTTCACCTGATGCAGATATCCGCATCAGGGTTCGTGGCGGTATGTCCATCACCGGCGACAACTCACCCTTATACATTATTGACGGCGTGCAGGTGGAAAACGGTCTCTCCACCATATCCCCGCAGGATATTCAAAACATCGATGTATTAAAAGATGCAGCTGCCACAGCGATCTATGGAGCAAGAGGCGCCAATGGCGTTATTGTGATCACCACCAAAAGCGGTAAACCCGGTAAACTGGTGGTAACCTATAATGGTTTTGTGGGTGTAAAAGAACTTGCCAACAGGCTGGATGTACTGGACCCATACGAATATGTGCTCTATCAATATGAAAGGTCAAGAGGGAGCACTACAGACAGTACCAGCTTTGCCAGGAACTTTGGTACCACCTGGGATACATTATCTAATTACAAAAATGTGGATGCCGTTGACTGGCAGGGAGAAACATTTGGCCGTACCGGTATCACCACCACCCACAATATCAGCGCATCCGGCGGTAACAACAAACTCACGTATAATGCCGGCTATACCTACAACAATGAAAAAGCAATCGTGATCAATTCCAATTACCGCAGGCATATTTTCATCGGTAAAGCAGAGTACAAGTTCAATAAACAAATTAAACTGGGTGTGGGAGGACGTTATACACACCAGGAAGTACAGGGTGCCGGCGTATCAGATGCAAAGGGATCTTCGTATAACCGTCTCCGTAATGCCGTTAAGTACAGGCCTTATCTTTCCGAAGCACAGGATATTGACGATTCTGACCCGCTGGCTGACCAGAATGTGGGGAACGGACTCAACTTGTATAACCCCGTGTCACTTGCTAACGCAGAATACAGGAAAAAAACTACAGATGCCTATAACATCAATGCCACATTAACAGTTAACATTATAAAGAACCTTACTTTCCGGTCCACCGTAGGATACGACTATAATAAATTCACAGACCTCCAGTTCAGTGATTCCATTACCCCGTATGCCATTATCAACGGCGCCCGCAAACCGATCGCCGGGCTGGATACAGTGACCAAGAAGATCCTCACCAACTCCAATGTACTGACCTACTCGGTAAAAGGCTTCAAAAAGATACACGATATCGATATCCTTGTGGGACAGGAAACATACGATCTGAAAACAGAATCTCATTCCAGCCTGTTCCGCGATTTTCCGCTGTTTACTTCTGCCAACAAAGCCTTTAATGAAACCAATCTGGGTGTGCCTTTCACGGGCTACCCGAAAGTGGGCAAGTCACGTTATACCAACATGTCATTCTTTGGCCGGGTGAACTATAGTCTGCTGGGACGTTATCTTTTCTCCTTTAATGTAAGGGCCGATGGGGCTTCTAAATTTGCGGATGGTAAAAAATGGGGTTACTTCCCGGCCGGTTCTGTTGCCTGGAGAATAAAAAATGAGAAATTCCTCCGCGATGTGCGATTCATCAGCGATCTGAAACTGAGATTCGGTTATGGCCAGGTGGGAAATAACCGTATCAATGATTACCTTTTTCTCACCACATTCGCCAATGATGGAAGGTATTTTTATGGCATCAACAATTCTGCCGTTATTGCGTATTATTCCAGCGGACTGGTGAATGAAGATCTGCAATGGGAATCTACCGTGAACCGGAACTATGGGGTGGATATCAGTTTGGGCGGCCGGGTGGACCTGAGCGTGGATGTGTATAATAATACCTCCAGCAAACTGCTGCTGAATGTTCCCATCCCCTCCACTTTCGGTTACTCACAACAGTTACAGAACATCGGGAAGACCACCAATAAAGGCGTGGAAGTACAGTTGAATGCGGCCATTTTCAGGAAGAAGGACTTTACCTGGAATGCTAATTTTAATATCTCCTTTAACAAGAATAAGATCGTGGGCCTGGGTGTGAACCAAACACAGTTCTTCCCGGCAGCCAGCTGGGGAGTGTCCGGTCAGCCCACTGATTATATTGAGAAGATCGGTTATCCTGTTGGCTCCATCTATGGTTTAGTAACCGCCGGCTTCTATACCACCGATGATTTTAACTGGAATCCTAATACGGGAGTATATACACTGAAACCCGGTGTGGTCAATAACTCTTCCATCATTGGTACCGTGATGCCCGGCTCCATCAAGTTTGCCGACCTGAATGGTGATGGTGTGGTGGATATCAATAACGACAGGAAGATCATTGGCGATCCCACACCCCGCTGCACAGGTGGTTTGAACCAGCAATTCACTTATAAGAACTGGGACCTGAGCCTGTTTGTTAACTTCTCCTTTGGCAATGATATCTACAATGCCAACAAGATCGAGTTCACGAATGGCTATACTGCCAACTCCAATATGCTGTCCATTATGCAGGACAGGTACAGGGTGGTAACACCCACCGGGCAAACAGCATTGTATGTAAATGGAACTACCGTCATCGGTATTGCACCCGATTTACTGAGCGCCTTAAACAAAGATGCTAAACTCTGGCAGCCGCTGAGAAGTGCCGGCGCCTTTTATCCGCACTCCTGGGCTATTGAAGACGGATCTTTTGTTCGCTTTAACAACATGACCATTGGTTATAGCCTGCCCGTAAAGAAGCTGATCGGTATGAAGATGAATAAACTCCGGTTCTACTTCACCGGTAATAACCTGGCTACGATCACCAAGTACACTGGATATGATCCTGAAGTAAGTGTAAGAAGCAACCCGCTTACACCCGGCCTGGATTATTCTGCCTACCCCAAGAGCCGTAGTTATATTTTTGGTATAAACGCATCCTTTTAATTAAAACAATAAATTTTACAGATATGACCAGCAAATATTTTAATAAGATCGCCGCACTGGGCCTTACCGGCTTACTCATCGTTGCAGGCGGTTGTAAGAAATTTCTGGATCAAAAGCCGATAACAGAGGTAACGGCCCCCGTTGTATTCAGCGATGTACCGAGCACCTACAAAGCACTTGCCGGTGTATATAGCCGTTTGGTGGGTGATGCCGGTTATGGAATACGCCTGAGTCTTTACTATCCCGTGGATAATGATGAAATGCAGGGACCCACCGGCGCTGCTGATAACGACAGAAGGGATATTGCCCGATACTCGGCCACCCCGGGTAATGCCCAGATCACCAATCCCTTCAACCAGTTGTTCCAGGGAATTGAATTTGCCAATATATGTATTGATAATATTCCCAAAATGGCGATGTACGATGGTGGTACCGACCAGGAGAAAAAACAATTGAGAAGAATGCATGGAGAAGCATTGACATTAAGGGCCCAGTATTATTTTGAAGCCATCCGTAACTGGGGTGATTTGCCGGCACATTTCCTTCCTGCCGCTTCACAGGTAAATGGTGATCCGTTCCCTAAAAAAGTGGGCATGGACAGTTTATATAATCAACTCCTGGCCGACCTGCTGCTGGCAGAAGACCTGGTTCCCTGGAAAGGTGACGTTACTTCTATCGGCGATGTGCTGGATGAAAGAATTACAAAGGGCGCTGTAAAAGGATTAAGAGCAAGAATAGCTTTATTCAGGGGTGGATATGCCCTGAGACAAACAGGTGGTGTGCAACGCAGTGCCGATTATCTTATTTATTATCAAATTGCCCGCGGCGAGTGCAATGATATCATTACTTCCGGTCAGCATAACCTGAACCCCAGCTTTAAGGGATTATGGAAAGACCAGGTAAATGCACATGCAATAAATGACCCGCATGGTGAACTGATGTTCCAGGCCAGTGCGATCGGTCTTACTTCTGCAGAAGATACCAAACTCGGCTATTATAATGGGCCACGGGTAAATAATTTTGGAAACAGCAGCGTGAACCCGCTTCCCAGTTTTGTTTATCTCTTTGATTCAACTGACCAGCGAAGAGATGTAACGGTTTGCCACTATTTCACAAACCTGAACGGATCAAGGACCGGACAGGCCATTACCAACATGACAGATGGTAAATACAGAAGGGACTGGATCACGAATCCTTCTTTTGCACCCACGGATGCGGTACAATATTTCGGATTAAAATGGCAGATACTTCGTTTCTCCGATGTTCTGTTGATGTTTGCAGAAGCAGAGAATGAGATCAATGGCGGCCCCACCACGGCTGCTTATAATGCACTGAACATGGTAAGAAGAAGAGGTTATGGCAAACCGATCAGTACCCCCGATGTTACGGTGGATATACCAGCCGGTTTATCAAAAACAGATTTCTTTAAAGCCCTTGTAAGAGAAAGAGCACTGGAATTAGCAGGTGAAGGCATCCGCAAATATGACCTGATCCGCTGGAACCTGTTAGGAACTGCGATCACAGAAACCAAGGCCAACCTGGTAAGAATGTCGACCAGTACGGTAATGGTGAATCCATCTTATATGGCCGGCTACCCATCGTATTGCCTGACCACCGCATTACCCCAATTCATGTACTTTATCATTGGCACCACTTCGGATAATAATAATATGGGGGGATTGTGGTTTAACTCGCTGTACAAAGCAGCCCCCACTTCCACCCCGGCGGGTACCACCCGGGTAAACTGGGTGAGAGCAGAGGTGAACACAACGGCTAATTCCCGTTTTGCCACCGGTTTTATAACAGGAAAAGGTGAGTTGCTGCCCATTCCGCAGCCTGCTATCGATGCTAATTTCAATTTGAAACAAAACCCCGGTTATTGATAATCGTTAGTTAGTTTTTAATAATAACAGAAGGCTGCATCCGGACAATTGGTGAAAGGATGCAGCCTTATTTCCTTCGGTCCGTCTGGTTAATATAGTAACATGAAGAAATTTTTGTCATCTGTGTGTTGTTGCGTGCTTTTCTCCCTGGCATCCTGTTCACAGCAAAATAAAACAGGGGCTTCCGCAGGTAATGAGCCTGCCATGGCCTTTCCCGGTGCAGAGGGATGGGGGAAATACACTACCGGCGGCCGCGGTGGTAAAGTGATGATCGTTACTAACCTGAATGATAATGGCGAAGGCAGTTTTCGTAAAGCTGTTACGGCCAAAGAACCCCGTATCGTGGTATTTGCTGTTTCAGGTACCATTCATCTTCTTTCACCAGTCAGTATTAAATCGGATGTTACCATTGCCGGCCAAACTGCACCTGGTGATGGTATTTGTATTGCCGATCATCCTGTGGGACTGGGAGGTAATAATATTATTGTCCGGTACCTGCGTTTCCGCATGGGCGACCGTTACCAGAACAAAGGCATGGTGGATGGAAGCGGACATGATGATGCGCTGGGTGGTGTAAAAAGGAATAATATCATCATCGATCATTGCAGCATCAGTTGGAGTACGGACGAATGTTTTTCCGTGTACGGAGGAGACAGCACTACATTACAATGGAACCTGGTATCGGAACCACTGAACTATTCCTATCATTTTGAACAGGGAGACAAAGATTATGAACGCCATGGTTTTGGCGGTATCTGGGGAGGCATTCATTTATCAGCCCATCATAATTTATTTGCACATTGTTCCAACCGCAACCCCCGTTTCAATGGCACCCGGCTCGGCGCAGTACAGGAATTTGCTGACTACCGGAACAACGTGATCTATAACTGGGGAGGCAATAATGTTTATGGTGGCGAAGCCGGTCATTATAATATTGTCAGCAATTACTACAAATATGGCCCCTCCACCAGCAAATCCGTTCTCTATCGTATTGTCAATCCCTCCAAAACAGAAGGGATCGGTTTTGGAAAATTTTATGTTGCCGGCAACTATGTGGATGGATCAGAAGCTAACAGCAACAACAACTGGCTGGGCATCCACATGGGCAATGGCGGCACAGAAACAGATAAAAAAGCAGCAGTCATGAACAACGCATTTGAAACAGTGAATATTCCTGTACAATCAGCCCAGGAAGCCTATGAAGAGGTATTAAAATTTGCAGGCGCCAGTTTCAGAAGAGATACGCTGGACGAAAGGATCATCAACGATGTAAAGAACAGGACAGGAAGGTTTATTGATGTACAGGGCGGGTTTCCCCATGGCACACCCTATGAACAAACCGTCAATGCCTGGCCGGTCCTGCGTTCTTTAGCAGCGCCTGCAGATGCCGATAAGGATGGAATGCCGGATAATTGGGAGAATAAAAATAAATTGAATCCCAACGACCCCTCTGATGCACCGGCCTATAAACTGAGTAAGAATTATACCAACATTGAAGTATATATCAACAGCCTGAAATGAAAAGAGCCTATTTCATTGCCGCAACTATGGCTTTCATGACTTTCTTTTTCCCGGAAAAAAAGAAAATAAAGATCTTCATGGCCGGCGATTCCACCATGAGCATCAAAGAGACCAAAGCTTACCCCGAAACGGGATGGGGTATGCCTTTTACCTGTTTCTGGGATTCCACCGTAACGGTGGTGAACAGGGCCAAAAATGGCCGCAGCACCAAAACATTTATCAGTGAGGGGTTATGGAAATCGATCACCGATGAAATGAAAGAGGGGGATTATGTTTTCATACAATTCGGGCATAATGACGAATCCATAGAAAAAAAAGAAAGATATGCCACCCCGGATACATTCAAGATGAACCTTACCCGTTTCATTCAGGATGCCCGGGCAAAAAAAGCCACTCCTATCCTATTCACTCCTGTATCCAGAAGAAAATTTGACAAAGAAGGCAAAGCTGTGGCCACCCATGAACAATATTCCGCCCTGGTAAAGGAGGTGGTAAAAGAAACGGGCGTATTTTTTATCGACCTGGATGAAAAAAGCAGGGCATTATACCAGCAATTTGGCATGGAAAACTCCAAACTGCTCTTCCTGCAATTACAAGCCGGCGAACATCCGAATTATCCCGAAGGGAAAAACGATAACACCCATTTCAGTGAAATGGGCGCCAGGCTTATCGCACAGCTGGTATTAAAAGAATTAAAGTCATTGAATATAGAACTCACAGAAAGAATATATGTTCCGCCTGTGAAAAAATAAATGAAAAAGGCTTTGGCCATATTCTTACCTGTATTTGCTTTTTCCTTTACAAAAGGGCAATCCACCGCAGGCATAACGGGGGTGCGTGATACCTCCTATAATATCGGGAACGAGTACCATAAGCACCTGAAAAATTACCCGGAATTGCAGATCGCCGGGGAAATTTCTTTCCCTTACATCACCCAAGAAAAAAATATCATTTATTCTGATACAAAGGAAAGAGAACTGAAGCTGGATGTTTTTTATCCTAAAGAAAAGACTTCCTTCAAAAGAACAGCGGTCCTTTTTATTCATGGTGGCGGATGGAGAAGCGGCAATAAAGCCATGCACTATCCCTTGCTGCAACGATTAACCGCTGCCGGCTATGTTTGCATTACTCCCGAATACCGGCTGTCCACAGAAGCCCTGTACCCTGCCGGCGTGCATGATATTAAAACAGCCATACGCTGGGTAAGAGCAAATGCATCAAAATATAATATCGACCCCAACAAAATAGTGGCCGCAGGTCATTCTGCCGGTGGCGAACTGGCTGCTTTTATGGGAGCCACTAACAATATGGCTGCTTTTGAAGGAAAGGGTGAATATAAAAATATTTCCAGCCGGGTGAATGCCGTAATCAACCTCGACGGCACGCTGGCATTCATTCATCCTGAATCCGGTGAAGGAGATGATAGTAAGCGAATATCTGCCGCCACTCACTGGTTCGGCTATTCGAAAACAGAAAACCCGGAACTTTGGATACAAGCGGCACCGCTTACACATGCAGGGAAACATACGCCACCCACACAATTCATTAACAGTTCTGTGACCAGGATGCATGCCGGAAGGGAAGATTTTATCAGGGTATTGAACCAGTATAAAATTTATTCCGAGGTAAGATCATTTGAAGGTTCCCCGCACAGTTTTATTTTATTTCAGCAATGGCTGGATACCACAGTAGTATATATGGATGTATTCCTGCGCAAAGTTTTTCCTGCCGCAAAAAAAACGGGCAGGATGATCACAGTGGCCCAGGATGGTTCCGCTGATTTTACCTCGGTGCAATCAGCGATCAGCTCCGTTCCCAACGGGAATAAGCAGCCCCTGACCATCTTCATTAAAAAAGGTATTTATAAAGAGAAGATATTAGTGGATACACTGAAAAATAATATCACCCTTGCAGGAGAAGACAAACTAAATACGGTGCTCACCTGGAATGACCATACCGGCAAACTGTCACCAAATGGAGATACTATTAACACCAGAACTTCCTGGAGTTTTAAAATAAAAGCCAACCAATTCACCGCAAGGGATATCACTTTTCAAAATGATGCGGGCTTTTCCGCAGGGCAGGCGGTAGCAGTGGAATCAGATGGCGATAAAGCTGTATTTCTAAATTGTCGTTTCATCGGTAACCAGGATGTATTGTTTACCAACAACGATAAAAGCAGGCAGTATTTTGAGAATTGCTATATAGAAGGAACCACCGATTTCATTTTTGGTTCTTCCACCGTTTGGTTTGAAAAATGCTATATCTACAGCAAGAAAAATTCGCATGTCACCGCCGCCTCCACACCCAAAGAAAAAGAGTTTGGGTACATTTTTAATTACTGCTACCTCGATGGCGACACCTCCCTGCATCATGTTTCACTCGGAAGGCCCTGGAGATCTTATGCGCAGGTGTTGTATATGAACAGTTATATCGGTGCCCATATCAAACCCGAAGGATGGAGCAACTGGAATAATACAGAGAATTATAAAACGACCCGCTATGCGGAATATAACAATTCGGGTCCCGCCTCCAATCCTGCAGGAAGGGTGAACTGGGCCAAACAATTAAGCAAGGAAGATGTAAAAAAATATAGTTTACAAAATGTCCTGGGCGGATGGGATCCATTAAAATGAAAAAAATAATCAGCACGATAGGGTTATTTAGCGCGTTCGTTACCGTTAGCGCCCAGGTATCTTCATCCTGGGTGGCCGATAATGGCAATGGCACTTATAAAAACCCGGTGCTGCATGCCGATTATTCCGATCCCGATGCCATCCGGGTAGGTGATGATTATTATATGATCTCCTCCAGTTTCAATCATGTACCGGGCCTGCCGGTACTTCACTCCAGAGATTTAGTAAACTGGACATTGATGGGTCATGTGCTGAAACAACAGCCGCCGTTGGATCATTTCAGCAAAGTGCAGCATGGCAACGGCGTGTGGGCGCCGTCCATTCGTTTTCACAACAATGAATTCTATATCTATTACCCCGATCCTGATTTTGGCATATACCTTACCAAAGCAAGAAATATCACCGGTCCCTGGAGCGATCCTGTAATGGTGGAAGCCGGAAAAGGTTTGATCGACCCCTGCCCTTTATGGGATGACAATGGCAAAACATACCTCGTGCATGCCTATGCCGGTAGCCGTGCCGGTATCAAATCGATCATCGTAGTGAAAGAGCTGAATAAAGAAGGCACTAAAGTGATCGGTGATGCTGTGCTCGTTTATGATGGTCACAAAGATGATCCCACAATAGAAGGTCCCAAATTTTATAAACGCAACGGTTACTATTACATTTTTGCCCCCGCAGGCGGTGTAAGCACAGGCTGGCAGGTGGTACTGCGCAGCAAAAATGTGTATGGCCCTTATGAAAGAAAAGTGGTGATGGACAAGGGTTCCACACCCATCAATGGCCCCCACCAGGGAGCCTGGGTGGATACAAAGACCGGCGAAAACTGGTTCCTTCATTTCCAGGATAAGGAAGCGTATGGACGTATCGTTCATTTGCAGCCTGTGAAATGGGTGAACGACTGGCCCGTAATTGGCAGCGATAAGGATAATGATGGCAAAGGAGAACCTGTGCTCGTTTATAAAAAACCCAATGTGGGAAAAAACTACCCTGCTATCACCCCTGCAGAAAGTGATGAATTCAATTCTGCAAGATTAGGCTTACAATGGCAATGGCAGGCCAACCCAAAAGAAGGCTGGGCTTTCCCCGCTTCATCAGGATCGTTGAGAATGTTTTCAGTGTATCAGCCTGACTCCATCAAAAATTACTGGAACCTGCCTTCCATTCTCGCACAAAAAATACCAGCAGAAGAGTTTACAGCTACCCTGAAAGTAAATTTTAAACCAAAATTCGCGAATGAAACATTTGGTTTGATCCTCTTTGGCAGCGATTATGCCTATATCGCTTTGCAAAACAAGACGGATGGCATATATATAGTGTGCAATGAAACAGTAAAAGCGGACAAGAACAACCCGGAAACAAATATCAGCACCCTCCCTGTAAAAAGCAATGAGGTTTACCTTCAGGTAAGAATGAACAAGGGCGCTGTGTACCAATTTTATTATAGTGAAGACAATATAAATTTTACAGCTATTGCAAAATCATTTGTGGCGAAACCAGGACGATGGGTAGGTGCGAAACTGGGGATGTTTTGCACCCGGAATACTATCACGAATGATGCGGGTTTCGCAGAAGTGGATTGGTTCAGGACCGGGCCTTTGAAATAAGGTGACTTTTTATATAAACCATTTCTCTCATGGAACGCAGAAAATTTTTAGGCTATACCGCTGCAGCTGGTGCTTCGTTGATGCTGCACCCTTTTGAATCATTTGCATTTTCCGGCAGCAAAATTAAATTAGCCCTGGTGGGCACGGGTCATCGCGGCTCCGGTTTCTGGGGCCGGGAATTGAAAAAAAGCTTTGGAGAGATAACGGAGTTTGTAGGTCTCTGTGATATCAACCCGGGCCGTATGGCCTATGTAAAAAATGTACTGAGAGTGGATTGTCCCACATTTACCAATTATGAACAAATGCTGCAGACCGCAAAGCCAGATTATGTGATCGTGACCACCGTGGATTCCACACATGATGAGTTTATTGTAAAAGCACTGGACATGGGCTTTAATGTGATCACGGAGAAACCCATGACCACGGATGAAGTAAAATGCAAAAGAATACTGGCAGCAGAAAAAAGATCGGGCAAAAAAGTGATCGTGGCCTTCAACTACCGGCATAGTGTACACGCTATGCAACTAAAGGAGCTATTGGCAAAGGACAGGATTGGCAAAGTAACTTCGGTGGATTTCAACTGGTACCTGAATGTATATCACGGCGCCGATTATTTCCGAAGGTGGCATGGCCGCATGGACAAAGGCGGCTCCTTGTGGGTTCATAAAGCCACTCACCATTTTGATCTGCTGAACTGGTGGCTGAACAGTGAGCCGGTGGAAGTAAGTGCCTATGGCAGCCTGGAGCATTATGGAAAAAACAATTCTTTCCGCGGTACTAAATGCCGCGGTTGTGAATACAAGGATACCTGCAAATTTTACTGGGATATTACCAAAGATGAAAGACTGAACAATCTCTATCCGGCGAATGAACAATACGATGGTTATTTGCGGGACGGTTGTGTGTGGAGCAACGAGATCGATATCTATGATAAGATGTCAGCTCAGATCATTTATGCCAACGGGGCCCTGGTTAACTATTCTCTCACTACTTATTCTCCCTATGAAGGATGGCAGATCGCTTTTAATGGTATGAAGGGCAGACTGGAAACATGGGAAGATATTCCTTATCTGCAAAAAACGCCGGATGACCAGGCCAATCGCCATGCCGTGGAAATGAGTAATGCCGATGATGCACTGCCCGGTGAATTCAGGGAGATCATTGCGATGGACAATTTTGCCAGGACCTATGAAATTTATACAACACCCAAAATAAAAGGCGGCCATGGCGGAGGCGATATCCGGATGCAACGCCGGATATTCATCGATAAAAATGATAACCCGCATCATGTGATGGCAGGGACAAGAGAAGGCGCTATGTCCATCCTCATTGGTATTGCTGCCCGTAAAAGCATCCAGTTAAAAAGACCGGTAAAAATTTCAGAACTCACCGACCTGGTGCCCATGGCTAACAGGTTCTAAAACTTATATATGAAACAGATCATCTTATCCATTACATTATTACTGACCATGACAACCCTGCTTGCTCAAACAAAAGATGAAACTGCCGTAGCTAACGCTGTAGAAGAATTACGCAAAGCCATGGTGGACGCTGACAAAAATGTTTTGGAAAACCTGGTGATGGACAAACTCAGTTACGGGCATAGCAGTGGCCATATCGACGATAAAAAAGAATTTGTAGAAAAGATAGCCAGCGGCAAATCAGATTTTGAGACTTTGGAATTTACGGAGCAATCGATCAGCATCAGTGAGAAGACCGCCATCGTCAGGCATATTTTAAATGCAAAAACCAACGATGGTGGAAAGCCCGGGGAAGTGCATTTAAGGGTTTTGCTAATCTGGCAAAAACAAGCGGGGAAATGGAAGTTATTGGCACGGCAGGCCGTAAAAATGGGCTAAAAAATGGCCCTGAAAGCGCCCCGGGACAAGGCCGTGAAAAACGGTACCGTTGCCGGTAACGATTGCGTAAAAAAACTAATACAATTCGTTGATTAACAGCTAATATCTGGTTAGACTTGTACTATTAAAAACACCGCATTTTGCGGGCAAAACTTGCCGATGAAAAGTCTTCTTTTTCTTCTTGCTTTCTCTGCGTCAATACTGGCCAGCCCGCAAACCGGAAAGATGCCGGTGGTGATCGTCCCGAAATTCAAAAAGGACACCGTCAATATCATAAAATTTGGCGCTATTCCGGATGGCAATACGCTGAATACAAAAAGCATCAATAATGCGATTGAGGCATTGACAAAAAAAGGAGGTGGCGTGGTACTCGTACCGGCAGGCTTGTGGTTAACTGGCCCTGTTGTTTTAAAAAGCAATGTCAATCTTCATTTAGCCACAGGCGCCACACTTCTATTTACTAAAGATTTCAATGAATACCCGCTGGTCAAGGCCAATTGGGAGGGATTGCCCCAAATGCGTAATCAATCCCCGATTTCGGCTACTGGTGCCAGTAATATTGCTATCACCGGCAAAGGCATTATCGATGGTAATGGCGATGCCTGGAGAATGGTGAAAAAAGATAAACTGAATGAAACACAATGGAAGAAACTGGTGGCTTCGGGTGGTGTGCTGAGCGAGGATAAAAAAACATGGTATCCTTCCGAAAAATCAGTGAAAGGGTCCAAACTCACAAATCCCGGAGCCCTTTCGCCTGAAAAAGATGAAGCTTTCTATCAAAGTGTGAAAGATTTTCTTCGTCCCAATTTATTATTACTTACTAACTGTAAATATATCCTGCTCGATGGCGTTACTTTTCAAAATTCCCCTGCCTGGTGTTTGCATCCCTTGATGAGCGAACACCTGACCGTCCGGAATATCTCGGTAAAAAATCCCTGGTATGCGCAAAACGGCGACGGTATTGATGTGGAGAGTTGTAAAAATGTACTCATTGAAAACTCCGTATTTGATGTGGGTGATGATGCATTGTGTATGAAAAGCGGCCGTGATGCAGAAGGAAGAAAAAGGGCCATGCCTGTGGAAAATGTGATCATCCGGGGTTGTACCGTTTATTCATCACATGGCGGATTCGTGATCGGCAGCGAAATGAGCGGTGGCGCCCGGAACATCTATGTCAGTAACTGTACATTCGTTGGTGCGGATATTGGCCTTCGCTTCAAAACCACCAGGGGCCGTGGTGGAATCGTGGAGAATATTTTCATCAAAGACATTTACATGAAAGACATCCCCGGTGAAGCGATATTGTTTGATATGTATTATGCAGCTAAAGATCCCATCCCCCTCGCCGGTGAAAAAAGGGAATTGCCGAAAGTGGAATTCAAAACCGTGGATGAAACCACTCCCCAGTTCAGGAATTTTCATATCAGCAATGTGTATTGCAATGGGGCAGGTAAAGCCATCTTCGTTCGGGGCTTACCGGAAATGCACGTGAAAGATATCGTATTGGAAAATATGGTGCTGCAGGCTGATAAAGGCATGGACATACAGGAAGCCAGCGGTATCACATTCCGGAATATCAATGTGATCAGCGACGAAACAAAACCAGTTATTGATATCGTTCAAAGTGATAAACTCGTGTTCGATAATATCACCTATAAAGACGGCGCCGAACTCCTGTTCCGTGTTTCCGGTGAAAGAAGTAATGCCATCATCATTAAAAACACAGATGCCACCAAAGCGAAAGAAAAGATCGTGTATGAATTGGGTGCATCCGAAAAATCTGTAACGATCAAATGAAGAAACTGGTTACGATATGCTTCCTGCTTACCAGCCTCGCTTTAAACGCACAACGACGTGGCATTGGCTATGTGGCTAAACCAATGGCCGAAACAGTAATGCAGACCTGGAAAGACTCCTTCGCATTGGATGGCAAACCCGCCAAGTGGACCTATGATATGGGTGTTATCCTGAAAGGATTTGAAGGGTTATGGCTGAACACCGGCGATGTGAAATATTACAATTACATCCAGCAGCAGATGGATTATTTTGTTCAGAATGATGGAAGCATCAGAACATACAGACCGGATGAATATAATATCGATCATATTAACAATGGAAAATTGTTATTGCTATTGTATCGTGTTACGCTGAAAGAAAAATATTTAAAAGCCGCGAAATTGCTGCGGGAACAGTTAAAGACCCACCCCAGAACAAAAGAAGGCGGCTTCTGGCATAAAAAGATCTACCCCTATCAAATGTGGCTGGATGGTTTGTACATGGGCCAACCCTTCTATGCAGAATATGCCATGCTGGCGCATGAGGATTCTGCCTTTAATGATATCGCCAACCAGTTTGTGTGGATGGAACAACATGCAAGAGATGCAAAAACCGGTTTATTATATCATGCCTGGGATGAAAGTAAGGAACAACAATGGGCGAATAAAACATCGGGCACTTCTCCCCTCTTCTGGGCAAGGGCCATGGGCTGGTATGCCACCGCACTGGTAGATGCGCTGGATTTTTTCCCTGTCAACCATTCACGAAGAAAAGAGCTGATCGCGATCCTGAGCCGGCTGGTTACGGCTGTTGGCAGGCAACAGGATAAAGAAACCGGTTTGTGGAAAGATATGTTGAACTATGACGGGCCCGGTAAAGAGAAGAATTATTTCGAGGCTTCCGCCTCCTGCCAGTTTGTATACGCCATCGCCAAAGGCGTAAGAAAAAAATATTTACCCGCTTCTGTCATCAGCATTGCACAAAAAGGTTATTTCGGCATTGTAGATAAATTCATAACAACAGAGAACGGCCAAACGCACCTGCAGGGAACGGTAAAAGTTTCGGGTCTTGGGGGCAAGCCTTATCGTGATGGCAGCTTTGAATATTATATGAGCGAGCCGGTGATCACCGACGATCCTAAAGGCATTGGTGCCTTCCTCCTGGCCAGCAATGAAATGGAAATGCGCAGAACAATGGATGTGGGCAAAGGAAAGACCGTGGTGATGGATAATTATTTTAACCGGGAAACCAAAGAAGACGCCTTTGGCAAGAAGATCGTATTCCACTATAAATGGTGGGAAAAAGATAATGGCGGATTTTCATTTGTGGACCATATCATCCATAAATATGGTGCAGAAACAAAACTGCTGAACGAGGCCCCCAATACTACTAACCTGAAAAATGCTTCCGTTTATTTTTTGATCGACCCTGATTGGCCCAAAGAGAATAAAACTCCCAACTATATCGAACCAAAGCATATTGACGCCCTCTATAATTATGTAAAGAATGGAGGGATACTGGTCATGATGGCCAATGACAGCAATAATGTGGAGTTCAGGAACTATAATTTGCTGGCAAAAAAATTCGGTATTCAATGGAATGAAAATATGCGGCATGATGTGATCGATAATCAATTTGAACAGGGCGCCATTGTTATCAATCCTGGCAATCCTGTATTTCGCACCGCCAAAAAAGTTTTCATCAAACAATTATGCACGCAGGATATTAAACGACCTGCCATAAGTATCTATAGTGAGCATGGCGAAGTGCTGATGTCGGTATCCAAAGTGGGCAAAGGAGTGGTGTTTGCCGTAGGTGACCCCTGGTTTTATAACGAATACGTGGATGGCAGAAAGTTGCCTGCCGAATACCAGAATTATGCGGCAGCAGAAGACCTGGTAAAATGGTTGTTCCACCCCAAACATCCCGACAAACCTTATTGATCCATGAAACGACTGATCGTCATAACTGTTTTATTCTTTCCTGTACTGATCGCTTCGGCACAGAAAAAGATAGTGGTGGCTGCAGACGGAAGCGGTGATTATAAAAGCATCCAGGGTGCTATCAATAGTTTAAACGACTCAGCTGTGGCCACCCGTACGATTTTTATCAAAAAAGGTACCTACGCTGAAAAACTTTATATCGAAAAGGCCCGTATCACGCTGGAAGGAGAAGACCGGGAGAAAACGATCATCATCGCCAGCATTGCCAGGGATGAATGGCGCTGCGGGCATACCGATGACTGGGGCGTGGCCACGATGAATATCGGCGCCAGTGATATCACCCTGAAAAATCTAACGGTAACGAACAACTACGGTTTTGAGTTTGTGGAAAAATCGATCTGGTGCGCCTCCGATACTTCAGCCAGCAAGATGAAAAAACTGCGAAAAGACGGGCACCAGATGGCACTGCGTACGATGAATATGGCCACGAGGCTAAAAGCTATCAACTGTCGTTTCAAAGCATTTGGCGGAGATACCGTGAGCCCCTGGGAGATCTATAACGGTATGTGGTATTTTAAAGATTGTATCATGGAAGGAGGTGTTGATTTCTATTGTCCCCGCGGCTGGGCATGGGCAGAGAACTGTGAGTTTATCACCCATACAGGCCCGGCAGCTATCTGGCATGATGGTTCGGGCAATGAAGACTCAAAAACAGTATTGATCAACTGCCGCTTTACCGGCTATGATGGCTTTTTATTGGGCCGCTATCACCGCGATGCACAATTCTACTTGATCAATTGTGTGTTTGCAAAGAATATGAGGGATTCAGCGATCTACCTCGTACCCACTTCCAATACCATTCAATGGGGGAAGCGTATTTATTATTATAACTGTCACCGGGAAGGTGGCGCTGACTATAGCTGGTACAGCAATAACCTCCCCGCCAATATAACTGTGAAAGATATAAGTATTAACTGGGTGTTTCGAAACAGGTGGAACCCCGAAATGAATTGATTATGCAATTATCCAAAACTGCCTTAGGGCAATTGGCCGCAAAGCCGGGACTCAGGGTTCCTGACCTGGCAATTTTTGAACTTCCGGAAAAAGTACTGCAGTTTGGCACCGGTGTATTGCTGAGGGCACTGCCGGATTATTTTATCGACAAAGCCAACAAACAGGGCATTTTTAACGGAAGAGTGGTGATCGTGAAATCAACGGATAGCGATAGTACCGCTTTTGATAAACAGGATGGCCTGTACACTGTTTGTGTGCGGGGTATCGACAATAAGAAAACTGTTGAAGAAAATATCATCAACACATCCGTGAGCCGGGTACTGGGCGCCAAAACAGACTGGAAAAGGATATTGGGTTGTGCCCATAACCCCGAAATGAAGATCATCATCTCCAACACCACGGAAGTGGGCATACAATTAGTACAGGATGATATTCATGCCGACCCGCCTGTTTCATTCCCCGGTAAATTACTGGCATTTTTATATGAGCGTTTCAAAGCCTTCCACGGCAGCAAGAGCAGCGGAATGGTGATCGTGCCCACGGAACTGATCACCGATAATGGCTCCAAACTGGAAAGCATTGTGCTGGAACTGGCCCATCGCAATAACCTTGATTTTAAATTCATTGAGTGGCTGGAAAACCATAACACCTTCTGCAATTCCCTGGTGGACCGGATCGTACCCGGCAAACCTAACGCAGATGAATCAGCGAAATTGGAATTGGCATTAGGCTATACAGACGAATTGCTGACGATGAGTGAGGTATTCCGTCTCTGGGCCATCGAAGGTGACGACCAGGTAAAAGAAGTACTCTCCTTTGCCAAAGCAGATGAAGGCGTGGTCATCGCACCGGATATCACTTTGTTTAAAGAATTAAAACTCCGCCTGCTCAATGGCACCCATACATTCAATTGTGGCCTCGCTTTTTTAAGTGGATTCCAGATCACCCGGGAAGCCATGGCGGATAAAATATTCTCGGTATTTGCCAAAGACCTGATGCACCAGGAGATCGCCAAATCCATTCCATACGAGATCGACAGTAAACTAAAAGAAGATTTTGCCAACCGCGTATTTGAGCGCTTCTGTAACCCTTTCATCGATCATCAATGGTTAAGCATAACGGTACAGTACACTTCTAAAATGAAAATGAGGAACATCCCTCTCCTGCTTCGTCATTATGAAATGAATGATATCCCCCCATTACACATGGCTGCCGGGTTTGCAGGCTTCCTGCTCTTCATGAAAAGCGTACGAAAAGAGAATAACAGGTATTTTGGCGAAAGAAATGGGGTGGAATACGAAATAAAAGACGATGCAGCTTCCATTTTTCACCAGGTATGGACTAAAAACGCTCCTGATAAAGTTGTTGAAGATGTGATGAGGAATGAGGAACTTTGGGAAACCGACCTCTCCAGGTTACCGGGCTTTCTGCATACCGTCCAGGAATTATTAAATGATATGATGACAACAGGTGTGCTGACCACCATCTCACAACTGGAGACCAAAAAAGCAACAGTATAATATTCATGAAGCACAGGGTTTTAAAAGTACACCATAAGGATAATGTGATCGTGGCGCTTTCCCATCTTGCCAAAGGAGAAACCATTGCTTTTAAAGGAACGGATTATACGTTGACGGAAGATATACCTGCCAAGCATAAATTCTTTACGCAGGACCTGGGCACCGGCGATGAAGTGATCATGTATGGCGTGCTGGTGGGTAAGGCGCAAATGCCCATTGCCAAAGGAAGCCGCATGACCACCACCAATATCAAACATGCAGCGGAGCCTTACGCTTACCGTCATGCGAAATTTGAGTGGCATGCACCGGATGTCTCCAAATTCAAAAGCAGGACATTCAACGGTTATCACCGGGGCGATGGTCGGGTAGGCACCGCCAATTACTGGTTATTCATCCCCACTGTTTTTTGTGAGAACCGCAATCTCGATGTGATCCGCGAGGCCCTGCACAACGAATTAGGATATGCGGTAACCGATAAATACAAGCAGTTCACCCACGAACTGATAGAAGCTTATAAAAAAGGAGAAGATATCCATTCATTGGAATTATCACCTTCACATCGAAATGGTAACGGGGCACGTCCCTTCAGGAATGTGGATGGTATCAAATTCCTGAATCACCAGGGCGGATGCGGTGGTATCCGGCAGGACGCCGCCATCCTCAGCAAATTATTAGCGGCCTATGCCGATCACCCCAACGTAGGGGGCGTAACTGTATTAAGTCTTGGATGCCAAAACTTACAGGTAGAAGATTTTAAAAACGACCTGAAACAACATAACCCCCGCTTCGATAAGCCTCTTTTTATTTTTGAACAGCAACAATCACAAAGTGAAGAGCAGTTGATCGCTGAAGCTATCCGGAAAACATTTGAAGGACTGGTTGAAATAAATAAACTGGAAAGAAAGCCGGCTACGCTGGATAATTTATGTATTGGGGTAAAATGCGGCGGCAGTGATGGTTTTAGTGGTATCTCCGCCAATCCCGCTGTAGGGTATTGTGCAGACCTGGTGGTGGCATTGGGTGGTAAAATATTATTAGCTGAATTCCCTGAACTATGCGGCGTGGAGCAGGAGTTGATCGATCGTACCACCAACGAAGCATCCGCCAATAAGTTTATCCATTTGATGAAGACCTATAATGAACAGGCTCTCCGGGTGGGGTCCGGTTTTCACATGAACCCTTCACCGGGCAATATCAAAGATG
This sequence comes from uncultured Chitinophaga sp., assembly GCA_964606155.1. GTDB lineage: Bacteria > Bacteroidota > Bacteroidia > Chitinophagales > Chitinophagaceae > JJ008. The sequence continues at coordinate 21,716 of CAZSGD010000046.1, forward strand.
GATTGATCACTGATGCTATTAAAAGTGCCGGCGCTGCCAAAAAAGGAGGTACATCCCCGGTAGTAGATGTGTTAGACTATACAGAACCCGCCACCAAACCCGGCTTGAGCCTTGTGTGCACCCCCGGAAATGATGTGGAAGCCACAACTGGTAAAGCTGCCAGCGGCGCCACGCTGATTTTATTTACAACCGGACTCGGAACGCCAACAGGTAACCCTGTTTGCCCCACCATTAAAGTGAGCACCAACAGTAACCTTACCAAAAGGATGAATGATATCATCGATATAGATTGCGGACCGGTGATCGAAGGAGATAAGACCCTTGAGCAGATGGGAGAAGATATTCTGGAATACTGTATCAAAGCAGCCAGTGGTGAAGTGATCCCAAAAGCGGTACAATTAAACCAGGATGATTTTATTCCCTGGAAACGGGGAGTTAGTTTGTAAGCGAATATCAAATAGGTCATATTAGCCTGCTGGCATGACTGATTTGACCTCTATGACTGATATGACTATTCGGTTCTTTAGTGATAACAACCATTAATAGCACTATTGTATGAAAAAATTTATCGACGAAAACTTCCTGCTGTCCAATAAAACAGCGCAACAATTGTACCACGACTATGCGAAAAACATGCCCATCATTGATTACCATAACCACCTCCCTCCTAATGAAGTGGCTGAAGACAAGAATTTTGAGAATATTACCCGGGTGTGGCTTAACGGCGATCATTATAAATGGAGGGCCATGCGGGCCAATGGTGTGGAAGAAGCCTATATCACCGGCGATAAGACCGATTGGGAAAAATTCAGGGCCTGGGCCGCTACCGTTCCTTTTACATTAAGAAATCCGCTTTATCACTGGACACACCTGGAACTGCAGCGCTATTTTGGTATTACGGAGATCCTGAATGCCGATTCTGCACAAAGAATTTACGAGGAGACCTCAGCCAAACTGCAACACCGGGACTATAGCGTAAGGGGTTTGCTGGAAAAAATGAATGTAAAATTGATCTGCTCCACTGATGACCCTGTTGACAACCTGGAGTTTCACCAGAAAATTGAAAAAGAACATTGGAAAATAAAAGTATTGCCTGCTTTCCGTCCCGACAAGGCCATGAATGTGGATGATGTGAATCATTTCAATAATTATCTCACCAACCTGGAAAAAGCGGCAGATGTATCTATCAGCACATATAACGATTATCTCGCCGCTTTAAAGAAAAGGCATAATTATTTTGTGGCCAATAACTGCAGCGTCAGTGATCATGGACTGGAAGAGATCTATGCAGAAGACTATACCGCTACTGAGATCGCAGGCATCTTTGCCAAGATACGTTCGGGTGGTGCACTAACGCTGGAGGAGAACCGTAAATTCAAATCGGCCATGCTGGTCACTTTTGCAGAGTGGGATTGGGAAAAAGGATTTGTACAGCAATACCATCTCGGCGCCCTGCGCAATAATAACAGCCGCATGTTAAAACATCTGGGCCCCGATACCGGCTGGGATAGTATCGGTGATTTTTCACAGGCAAAAGCACTGGCTAAATTCCTCGACAGGCTGGATAAGAACAACACATTAACCAAAACGATCATTTATAACCTGAATCCTGCCGACAATGAATTATTCGCAACGATGATCGGCAATTTCAACGACGGAACAGCAGCCGGCAAGATACAGTGGGGCTCTGCCTGGTGGTTCCTGGATCAAAAAGACGGCATGACCCGGCAGATTAATGCTTTAAGCAATATGGGATTGCTCAGCCGTTTTGTAGGTATGCTGACGGACAGCCGCAGTTTTCTTTCCTTCCCCCGTCATGAGTATTTCAGAAGATTACTCTGTAACCTGTTTGGCGAAGAAATAGAAAATGGTGAACTGCCCCATGATATGTCATGGATCGGAAAAGTGGTGCAGGACATTTGCTACAACAATGCAAAGAATTATTTTAGCTGGCAGCATATTGATGAGCAAAACAAATCAACGGTAAAAGCATAGTTTAAACGACAGGCCCTGCCCTGTCAGGATGTACAGAATGAAAAAAATCTTCTGCTTTGGGGAATTATTATTGCGCATGTCGCCTGAACTAAACAGGCAATGGATACATGATGCTCAAATCCCCGTATATGTGGGTGGAGCCGAATTGAATGTGGCCACCGCTCTTTCCAAATGGAATGTTCCGGTTAAATATGGCACCGTATTACCGGATAATTATCTGAGCAAAGAGATCATTGAAGAGGTTCAATCCAAAAAAATTGATACTTCAGCTATTCATCTCTCCGGTAACCGCATGGGTGTATATTATTTACCGCAGGGAGCAGATTTGAAAAATGCAGGTGTGATCTACGACAGGGCCCATTCTTCTTTTGCTGAGTTAAAACCAGGTATGATCAACTGGGATGAAGCATTAAAAGACTGTTCCTGGCTTCATTTCAGCGCCATCAGTCCTGCACTCAACGGCAACGTTGCCGCTGTTTGCAAAGAAGCGCTGGAAGCCGCTTCCAGCAAGGGTTTGAAAATATCTGTGGATTTGAATTACCGGGCCAAATTGTGGCAGTATGGAAAAAAACCACCGGAGATAATGCCGGAATTAGTACAATATTGTGATGTGGTGATGGGTAATACCTGGGCAGCAGAGAGTTTATTAGACATTGCATCCCCGATAAAAGAAAGTAAAGGCAAATCAAAAGAGGAACTGATCGATGCGGCCGGGAAAAGTATGCTGGCTATCCACCATGCCTGCCCGAAAGTGATGACCATGGCCTATACCTTCCGGTTGGATGAAACGTATTTCGCCGTGTTGCAGCACGGCCCTTCCATGGCGGTATCCAAAGAATTCCCTTTATTGAATATCATAGATAAAGTGGGAAGCGGCGATTGCTTTATGGGCGGATTGATCTATGGCTTATACAATCAGCATGCACCACAGTCTGTCATTGATTTTGCCGCTGCCGCTGCCGTGGGTAAGATGGGTGAAAAAGGCGATGCCACCAATCAAACTATTGAATCAGTTTTAAAAACCCTGCATACAGCATGGAGCACAACGAAACTATAATCGTAAAGATCAAACAGCAAAAGATGTTACCGCTGTTTTACAACAGCGACCCCACTGTTTGCCTGGAAATAACCAAAGTATTATATGCTGCCGGCATCCGGAGTATTGAGTTCACCAATCGTGGCGATGCTGCCATGCATAATTTCAAAGCTCTGGTGGCGGAACGAAACAACAGCATGAAAGATCTGCTCCTGGCCGTTGGTACCATCCGCACAGCGGAACAAGCCAGCAAGTTCATTGATGCAGGCGCTGATTTCCTGATCAGTCCTGTATTTGATGCTGATGTTTGTGATGCCGCCTATATCAATAAAACATTGTGGGTACCGGGCTGTATGACCCCTACAGAGATACATGTGGCCGAGAATGCGGGCTGCACATTTGTAAAATTATTCCCCGGCAATGTACTGGGCCCTTCTTTTGTAAGTGGTATCAAAGAGCTTTTCCCCAAAATGAACTTTATGCCCACCGGCGGTGTGGAAGTGAATAAAGAAAACCTGGAAGCCTGGTTTGCAGCTGGTGTATGTGCCGTGGGTATGGGCAGTAAACTCATCAGCAAAAAGCTGATGGAGGCCAAAGATTATACAACGATTGAAAAAGAAACCAGGAAAGCACTGGATTTGATCAAAGCCATAAAAAATTAGCATGTCAACATCAACGATTGGAAAATACAGGTGGACGATCTGTGCTTTATTGTTCTTTGCCACAACCGTTAACTATCTTGACAGGCAGGTGCTGAGCCT
>CAZSGD010000047.1:0-24152 GCA_964606155.1 uncultured Chitinophaga sp.
TACCTGTGAGATCGATATAGAATTCATCAATACTGGCTTTTTCAAATAAGGGTACTTTGGAAGCGATAATATCAGTGACCCAGCGGGAATATTTACTGTAATCACTGCGGCTGGCGCTGGTAACAATTAATTGCGGGCAAAGCTGAAGCGCCTTTTTCATCGGCATGGCTGAATGAATGCCAAACTTGCGGGCTTCATAACTGCAGGCAGCCACCACACCTCTTTCATATCCGCCTACCGCCACGGGCTTGCCTTTCAGCGAAGGATCATTTTTTATTTCCACTGAAACAAAAAAGGAGTCGAGGTCGAAATGGGCAATATGTCGTATATTAGAATCTGTCATCTGTTCCCCAAAATTACATCTTATCTATCCACCACCCTTCCCGAAACCTCTGTTATGGCTCCTGCCTGATGGATCGAAATAAAGCTTATATCCTGATAAAAACTGTTGCCCGGGTATAAAATAGTATTACCGGTGCCTATATCCGTCGCTCCTTTGCGGACAGTATATTAATGGCCTCTAAATAAACTACTGTATATGGGACAGATTAATGTTTCCAGGAGAGATTTTTTCAGTGCTTTCGCTGACAGGCAAAAGACAGGGGATAAAAAAGGAATACCCACTATTCATTTGGATTCGGAGGACCCCTTATTTGCAAAATATGCCCGAAAAAAACTGGGCCCCCGGGTATATGACACAAATATCATCACCTACGAACAGGCCCAGGTAACAGAAAACTCGCTGCGGGTGGGCAATGTTACCAGCGGGCTAACACCCTATACCGGGGCCTGGACAGAATGGGAGGCGTTACACCTGCTTCGCCGGGCAGGTTATGGCAGTAAAAAATCCTACGTTGATACATTGCTGGGAATGAGTCCTTCTGCTGCAGTGGATTATATCATGAATATTGATAACACTCCGCCGGCACCGCCTGTAAACTGGTACAACAACATCTTTGCAGACGAAAACGGGGTGGCCTACGGTGCTGACTGGACAAACAGTTTTTTCAATTCCACTTCTGTTGGCCAAACCAGTAATTCCTATCGCAACCAGGCTGTACGACGCTGGTTATTCGGACTGGCACTCAACAGTGACGCTACTATCCGTGAAAAAATGACCTGGTTTTGGTATCATCTCATCCCCATAGATTTTGATGAAGTATATCAATCGTCCAACACCTATATCAATACAAACAGTGCAAGAGTATTTTATTCCTATTTCCGGTTATTCAGAAATAATGCGCTCGGTAATTTTAAAACCCTGATACGACAGGTAAGCACAGAACCGGGGATGATGTTTTATTTAAATAATCAAAAAAACTCTGCCACAGCCCCGGATGAGAATTATGCACGGGAACTGATGGAATTATTCACCCTTGGAAAAGACCCGGCCAGTCAATATACACAAAGTGATGTGGTGGAAGCTGCCAAAGTACTGACAGGCTGGAGAGTGCAGAACCTGAATACCGCCAGTATCGTTACTAATTTTGTTCCGGCACAACATCACACCGGTAACAAACAATTTTCTGCCTTTTTCAACAACACGGTGATCAATTACCAGTCTGGCGCCAATGGTGCACTGGAACTGGACCAGCTCATCGATATGATCTTCAGCAAAGCCACCGTGGTATCACAATACATTTGCAGAAGATTATACCGTTATTTTGTTTATTATGATATCGATGCCAATATTGAAAATAATGTAATTATCCCGCTGGCACAGACCTTTGTCAACAGCAACTGGAATATCCTGCCGGTGTTAAACCAGCTGTTTAAAAGTGAGCATTTCTTCGACCTTGCCAACAGAGGCGTATTCATTAAGCAGCCGTTCGACCTGGTGGCTGGCGCATTGCGGACTTTTAACATTAACACCAATGTTTCAGTTCCTGCCAATTATGAAGCGCAATACAGAGTGTGGAGTTATTTCAATGACACAATCTCATCTGGCTTAGAACAACAAATGGGCACTATACCCAATGTATCCGGCTGGACCGCATTCTATCAAACACCCTCATTTCACCAGTATTGGATCAACTCCAACACAGTTCAGAAGCGGTTTAAATTTCTGGAAGATATCTTTAACGGCTACAATCTTACCTACAACGGACTTACTACCAATATTAAGGTCAACGTGATAGCATTTGCCCAGCAGTTTGGCGATACCATTTGTGCCGACCCTGATCAACTGGTGGCAGCATTTATTAAATACCTGCTGCCGGTGGACCTGAGTACGGCCCAGCAAAATGTGATCAAATTGCAAACACTGCTGAGCGGCCAAACCACCAACAGTTACTGGACCACGGCCTGGAATAATTATATCGGCGCACCCACGAATACAACTTATGTTAACACGGTAACAAGCAGGCTAAAATCGCTTTTAGTCACCATTGTGCAACTGGCAGAATATCAATTAGCATAAATTAATAGATTTTCCCGGTGAGTATCATTCATTCAAAAAAATGCATTTCATGAAACGCAGTACATTTCTTAAAACCGGTACGCTGGCATCAGTCCCGCTCTTTATCAATGGGGTACCCGTATATGCTAATCCTGCAACCGGAAATAGTTTTTTAGATTACCTGGCACAGGTAATGTATGGTTGCGGAAAAGTTCTTGTTATTATACAAATGAACGGGGGAAATGATGGACTTAATACGATTATTCCGCTGGATAAATATACCAACCTGAATAATGGCAGGCCCAATATCATCCTGCCCCAGGCATCCATTCTGCCATTGAACAATAATCCCACTACAGGGATGCATCCGGCGCTGACAGAATTAAGAGGATTATATGATTCAGGAAAAGTGGTGATCGTACAGGGTGTTTCTTATCCTAACCCCAATTTCAGTCATTTCCGGGCCACTGATATCTGGTTTTCTGCATCAGACAGCAATGTTACATTGGAAACCGGTTGGCTCGGGAGGTCACTTGATACACAATACCCCAATTATCCCTCTGCCTATCCCAATGTAAATATGCCTGATCCGGTGGCGATACAGATTGGTTCCACATTGCCCTTTTCCCTGCAGGGCCCGGCTGTCAATATGGGGTATAACGTTTCCGATCCCAATGCTTTGCTAAATGTGATCAATGCAACCCCTGACCCAGCGCCGAATAATGACTATGGTCGTGAGCTGTCTTTCTTACGCCTGATGAAAGATCAGAGCAATGCTTACCGCACCAGTATCCAAACCGCTTATAATGCACAGCAAACACTATCTGCTTTATACCCGGCATCAGGTAATAGCCTCGCCACACAGTTAAAGATCGTGGCAAGACTAATCGGTGGGGGGTTAAAAACACCTGTTTATATTGTTAATCACCCTAATTCACATGATACGCACGTTGACCAGGTGGTGGCAGGTAATACAACAACCGGTACTCATGCTAATATATTATCGATACTTTCCAAAGCCATCAATGCCTTCCAGGATGATATTACACTAATGGGCAAATCGCACCTGGTAACCGGAATGACATTTAGTGAGTTTGGCAGGCGGATCATTAATAATGCCAGTATGGGTACAGATCATGGTGTAGGGGCCCCGGTGATCTTTTTTGGTGCTAACCTGAACGCAGGTATGATTGGCGCATCTCCCGATATCCCGCTTAACCCCACTGTCAACAGCCAGGTGCCGATGCAGTTTGATTTCAGACAATTATATTCAACAGTAATGCAGGACTGGTTCTGTATGACACCGGGGGAAGCACAAACGGTGCTGGGGAGCAATTTTACCAAACTCAATATTTTCAATAATAATATTACCCTGCCGCTGGAAGATATCACCCTTTCGGGACAATATTATGATGGAAAATCGAGGTTGCTGTTTAAAGTGGAGGACAATACACACTATGATAAGTTTACTGTGGAATATTCCACAGACGGGATCTTGTTTAATACACTACACCAGGTTAGCCGGGTTAGTTTGAACGATCTGGAAACGTATAGTTATGACCATGTGATTTCGGCGTCAAAACTTTTTTACCGGATAAAAGGGCAGTTACTACAAGGTGGCCGGATTAAATATTCCAATACAATTTTACTCAGGGCCAATCAAAAAGAACAGCTTATCAGCGTATACCCCAACCCGGTGGTAAACAACCAGGTGAATGTGAAGCTGTACGAAACGCCAGGTACCTGGGTGGATATTACCATCTATGACCTGCTTGGAGCTAAAGTGTACTACAATCGCTTCAATGAGCGGCAACCTATTATCAGCTTCAGGGTGCCGCCATCCTTCTCAAGAGAAACACACTATATCATCGAAGTGCGTTATGGAGCTACTGTAGCCCGGGAGCAGATCATTTTCAGGTAAAGAATTTTTTAAAGGGTTATCGGCTTGTAAACCTGAATGATTATTTTTATTCATGCAATTGGATTGGCTTAAAACCGGGATCGGACCGCTGAAAGACCTGCTCACTTTCCTGACCAAAGAGGGTAAAACCAACGATGTGTTAAAGAAACAGGTGCTGAGGGAATTACGGAGCAACCTTAATATTTTTCATAACGCCTTTTTGAACAATGTATCACCGGATGTAATGATCGATATGCTCTCCAATGATGCCATCAAAAAAGCGATCAGCGAAAATTTTAAGTTCAAAAAATTAAAACCCGGGAAGATCGAACCGTATCATGTGTTCGACGACCGCAATAAGAAATACATTGGCTGGGAAGCGGATAAACTGGTAGATAAGATCGATGAAAAGATCGAAGAATTAAAGGATATCAAAAAAATGAATAAGAACAGCGTGGAGCAGGTAAAGAATAATATCTCGCTGATGCTGAGCAATCTTTATTACCGGATGAAATTGCTGGCCGATTTTTTAAAAGGCCCTAAGTAAGATAAATTTCGAGCAATCCTTCAGGCAGCTCCACAATTACCTGCTTTTTCTTGTGATCTACGGACCGAAGAAATTTTTCATGCAGGGGGATCAGCACCTCTTTGGACCGTATCTCCAGCCGGCAGAGTAACTGGTGGGGTTGTTCAATTACTTCCAGGATCTCGCCCAGCGGTTCTTTATTATGAATAATAGTATAACCCAGTAAACCGGCCGGTGCGGTTTTGGCAGCAAATTTTTTAAAATCATCTTCGGTTACCCAGGCTTCTTTTTGAGACAGTTTCTGTGCCTCTTCTCTTGTGCTTATTCCTTCCAGTGACAGGTACACTTCGTCTGCACTTTTGATCTTTGTGCTTTCGATGAACCAGGGAAGGAAGGAACCCTTTCTTTCTTCAATAAAAATGTTGTGCAAACCTTTCAGTGATGTTTTTTTACCCAGCCCGTGTTGGAGCAATAATTCACCTTTCAGCCCATGCACTGCTACCAGCTTGCCTATTTTGAAATACCCGGCCATGTTTGCAAAACAATATAATAATTCAGGGAATAAAAAATCCCGCTTCACTTAATAAAGCGAAACGGGATTAATGAACTTTCAGGATCAGGACCTATCCCGGTATGGTTACCGTGATAAATTTATCCTTCACCACCGCCCTGCTCGGCTTTACGCTCAGGTCTGCGACCCGGCATAGCACGCCTTGCTCTTTTCTGACGGTAAGCTTCTTCCTGGCGTTTTTTCACCTGGGCTTCATGCTCAGCACTCCACTTGGTGAATTTCTCCATGGCCGCTGCTTCATCAAACAGTCCCAGGCCCACTCCGCGGAGCAGGTGTTTCAGGTACAACACTCCTTTGAAGCTCAGAATGCGGCGAACAGTATCAGTGGGTGTAGCACCTTTGTTCAGCCACTCGAGGGCTTTCTGACGGTCCAGCTGTATAGTAGCAGGAACAGTCAGTGGATTGTAAGTACCTAATTTCTGGATGAATTTCCCATCACGGGGGCTGCGTGAATCAGCAACTACGATGAAGTAGAAGGGTCTCTTTTTGGACCCGTGTCTTTGAAGACGGATTTTGGCTGCCATTTTAAATAGACATTTAAAGGCGTTAAACAATAATTGTTAAGCCCGGTTGAAACCGGAAAGCGAAGATAAGAAATCGGGGGGAATTGACCCAAAACACCTATTAATATATATAAATACTACAAACCGGGTATCTATCACAGTGAGTTGAAATGCAGGCAGATATAAATGAGCTATGTATGACAAATTTCTGCTATTTCCCTTTACATCAATAAATGAAATCTCACCATGATATTATTTCAGCCCGCTGTGATAAAATGTTCATTCATCTTAATATCCTCCTTGAAAGTGGTTATTGATTAACAAAGGCCGGGTATACTTTATTAAAACAATATGATTTGCAAAAGCCATGCTTAGCGCATATTATTTAAAAAAAATCCAACGCCAGGTTAAACGCAACAGTATATTTCATTTCAAAATAATGAATCAAATTAACTGGTTCTTTTCATCGCCGGATAAAAATTTTTTTTAATCTCAAAGAATTTTAGTGTTGCATGAAAGCTGATGCATCATTTATCGTCTAAACTAAAAGTTACCGGCATCATTTTTGAACACCGTAATAGAATTCGGCCAGTGAAAAGACAACAAACCATGAAAACTATCCGGATAGTATTGACCAGGACAGACAGATGGAGAAAAAATGTTTTCGGCTTTATGAGTTGCATGTTTTTCTGCTATCTCTGAACCGGACGCAGTTAAAGTTCATCTTACATCACATGCAGGTATAATATGTTCAGGCGAAGGAGTAAGTGTTTTCCCGTAGTTAACCGGTAGCATCAGTTATTTCACCTCCTGCATCTCCACTAATTTTTTATAGAAACCATTTTGTGCCAGCAACTGTTCATGGGTGCCCCGCTCCACGATCTTTCCTTTTTGTAAAACAATGATTTCATCCGCATGCCGTATGGTGGATAAACGGTGAGCGATTACAATGCTGGTCCTGTTCTGCATCATATTGTTAATGGCATCCTGTACCAGCCTTTCACTTTCTGTATCCAATGAGGAAGTGGCCTCGTCAAGGATCAGGATCGGTGGATTTTTCAATAGTGCCCGGGCAATGGTCAGCCGCTGTCTTTCACCACCGCTCAATTTGGAGCCCCTGTCGCCAATATTGCTGGCATAACCCCCTTCTTTTTTTGTGATAAACTCGTGGGCGTTGGCTATTTTGGCAGCATGGATGATCTCTTCCATGCTAGCCTCGGGATGGCCGAGTGCAATATTATTGGCAATGGTATCATTAAATAATATGGGCTCCTGTGTTACAATACTCATCTGGTGCCGGACAGACTCCAATGAATATTCCTTTATATTGATACCATCGATCAGCACTTCGCCGCTGGTTACATCATGAAAACGTGGCACCAGGTCGGCCAGGGTGGATTTACCCGCGCCGGATGAGCCTACCAGCGCCACCGTTTTTCCCTTTTCAATCGTGAGGTTGATATTATCCAGTATTACAGCATCATCATACGCAAAACCCACATTCCTGAATTCAATTTTTCCAGAAAATGCCTGCAATTGCCGGCCATTCGGGTTGGCATCCACAGTAAGCGGTGTTTGCAATATTTCTTCTATGCGCCCGATAGCCGCCGCCCCTTTGCGCATATTACTGAAAGAAGTGGACAGGGCTTTGGCTGGATTGATGATGTTGTAGAAAATACCCAGGTAGCCAAGAAATACAGACGCTTCCAGAAAGTTCTCTCTTAATACCAGTCTTCCGCCATAATAAAGAACACCTGTGAAAAGAATAACGCCCATTACTTCCGATAAAGGGGAGGCCAGATCGCGGCGATAGGAAATATTATTCTTGGCAGTTAACAGCTCTTCATTTGTTGTAAAGAATCTCAAACGCAATAGTTTCTCTATGTTAAATGCCTTGATGACCCGCAAACCTCCAAGTGTTTCATCCAGGAGGGAAAGTGTTTCGCCGTATTTATGAGCTACTTCCTGTGAATGTTTTTTCAGGGAACGGGTCACACGGCCGATTACCAGGCCAAGTACAGGTATCAGGATCAGGATGAAGCCGGTCAGCTGGGGACTGATCATAAACAGCACTGTCAGGGTGACAAGGATCGTCATGGGGTCCCTGATCCAGCCTTCCAGCGTACCCACCACCGATGCTTCCACCTCACCCACATCATTGGTCATACGGCTCATCAGGTCTCCCTTCCTTTTTTCTGTAAAAAACCCGATGGGGAGTTTTAGTACTTTATCATACAGCTCTTCCCGCAACTGATTCACCACTTTATTCTTGAGTGGATTGAGAATATAGTAAGAGAGATACAGGAAAAGATTCTTTAAAATGATAAAGATGATGATCAGGCCGCAGATGAGCCCCAGTTGTGCCACATTATCATTTGCCGGTAGTTTTTCCATCAGGCTATTGATCGTTCTCAGTACCGCATTGCTGCCGGTATTTACTCCCTGGTTCTTTAAAAAGATCAGTTGTAAAAAAGGGGTCAGCATACCAATGGATACAATAGAAAAGAGGATGCTGAACAGCGTAAATAAGAAATAAAGAAAGATTTTTCCTTTATAGGCCCTGAGGTATTGAAAGATCCGTGAGTATTGCTTCATTATGCCTTTTATCGCTTGAACGGGTCAAAGTAATTAATTTTGCATTGTCTGCCATCATTTTAGTACTGGCCGACCACCCCTCCTTCAACTTCGCCAGGAGGAGCATAAATGCAATCATTGCCCGCAAAGGTAATTTTAACATCGCAAATCATTGATATGGAAGAAGGTAAAAGACAGAAACAAATAGCCGGGCTGCTGAATGAGGAGATGAACGGCATTTTTCAGCGGTTGGGCCTTACTATGATAGACGGGGGAATGGTATCTATTTCGTCGGTAAAAGTGACCCCTGACCTGCTGGAAGCCAGGTTCTATCTCAGTTTTTTCCAGGTAAAAGATGTGAAAGCGGCGCTAAAAAAGATCGAAGACCGTCACCACGAGATCAAAAAGGAACTGGCTGCAAAGGTCAGGCACCAGTTGCGAAACATCCCGGTATTGAAATTTTTCCAGGATGAAACGCTGGACCATGTGTTCAGGATGGAAGAAATATTTAAAAAAATTGAGGAAGAACGCGGCGGAGAACAGGGAAAGGATAAAAAGTAAATGTTTACCCGTAAACACCCTGCTTTCTGTAACCAGGAATGCCCGACTTTAAACCCATAAACTTTTAATTTTTGAACTTTCTTTTTGCCTGGCGCTATTTCAAAGCAAAAAAATCCACGAACGCTATTAATATTATTGCGTGGATCAGTATTGTGGCCATTATCATTGGCACGGCGGCACTGGTGCTGGTGCTGAGTGTGTTCAACGGGTTTGAAGGGTTGGTGAAGGGGCTCTATTCTTCATTTTATACCGACCTGAAAATATCTCCGGTTACCGGAAAAACGATCACCCTCACAACGGAGCAGTTAGCCAGCCTAAGGAAGGTAGGCGGCATAAAAAACTACTCGCTGGTAGTGGAAGAGAAAGCATTGCTGAAAAATGGCGATTATCAATCGGTGGTGCAATTAAAAGGAGTGGATACCAATTACCGTTATGTTACAGGGGTGGCAGATCATATTGTAAATGGAAAATATGAACTGGGCAATGAAGATCTGCCGCAATTGATACTCGGAGCAGGAGTGGAAGGGGCATTGGGTATTGTGGCCGACAGAAATATTTTTACCCTCACCATTCATCTGCCCCGCAAAACAGGTGATGAGCAACTGGATGCTATGAGTGGGATTACCAACGATACGATCCGGTCGGCGGCCGCTTTTATCATTCAGCAGGATTTTGATAATAAATACGGCATTACCAATATTGAGTTTGTAAAAAGGTCGCTGGGTTTGGGCGCTAACGAGTACAGCGGCATGGAGATCGCTTTGAATGATCCATCCGCAACCGATGATATCAGGAAAGAGCTTAAGAAATTATTGGGTGACCAATACCTTGTTCAAAACCGGTATGAGCAAAACAGGAGCCTTTATTCTATTATGAATGTAGAGCGCTGGGTCATTTATGGAGTGCTTTGTTTAATATTAGTAGTGGCTGCCTTTAATATGATCGGGGCGCTGACCATGCTGGTGCTGGAAAAGCAAAAAGATATCGGGGTGTTGCATGCGCTGGGTGCCAGCAAAGGATTTATACAACGGATCTTTTTGAGTGAAGGTATGTTGCTGGCATTGATCGGCGGTGGCGCAGGAATGCTGTTTGCTTTTTTACTGGCCTGGTTGCAGATAAAATTTCATTTGATTCCGCTCCAGGGAGGTTCTTTCCTCATCAATTATTACCCCGTGGAGCTAAAGTGGACGGATTTTGTGTTAGTAGGGGCTACTGTATTTGTGATCGCTTTTATAGCTTCATGGCTTCCTTCCCGAAAAGCTGCAGCGCAGCAGTACTCTTTAAGAAGTGAATAAAAATGGATCGTCATATTGAACTTGTCGTATTGAGCTTGTCGAAATATGACCATCCATCTGAGTATATTCACCACACTTCCGAACCTCCCCGTTACATCAAAAAATGAATTAATAATCTCCTAATGTTTCCGGTAATTGGGCCAGTGCTTTAGCCAGTTGCTCATCGTTGGGGGCAATACCATGCCATTCGTGCGTGCCTTCCATAAAGTCAACGCCTTTACCCATGGCCGTATGCATCATGATACCGATCGGTCTACCCTGGCCCACCAATGTTTTTGCTTTTTCAAGAGTGGCCACCACTTCATCCATATCATTTCCATTCATCTCCAGCGTGGTCCATCCAAACGCATCAAATTTTTGGCGAATATTACCCAGGTTCATGACTTTATCAGTGGGCCCGTCGATCTGTTGCCGGTTCCAGTCGATAGTGGAAATAAGATTATCCACTTTATGGTGTGCTGCAAACATAATCGCTTCCCATACCTGGCCTTCATCGAGTTCACCATCTCCATGTAAAGAGTAAACGATATTCTTTTCTCCATTCAGTCTTTTGGTCAATGCAGCGCCAATGGCCACACTCATACCCTGTCCCAATGAACCGGAAGCGATACGAATACCAGGCAGGTGTTCGTGAGTGGCAGGATGACCTTGTAATCTTGAATTGATTTTACGGAAAGTGGCCAGCTCTTTTATATCGAAGTATCCTGCACGGGCCAGCGTGGAGTAAAATACAGGTGAAATATGTCCATTGGACAATACGAATACATCCTCTCCGGTGGCATTCATATTGAATTTCGGATCATGCTTCATGATTTTAAAATAAAGAGCTGCAAAAAATTCTGTACAACCGAGTGAACCACCCGGGTGACCACTACTGGCACCGTGTACCATTCTTACAATATCACGTCTGATTTGCGTTGCAATGGAGCGAAGGTCTGACATACACTAAATTAATTATGTGGTTTGGATTAAACTTTTCGTATCTTGCCGCATCAAAATCCGGTTTGCGCTGCAAATGTGCAACCTTTTTAGATAGAAAGTTCAACCGGGTGCGTCTAACTTTACATGGAACTTACCGACCCTATGCTTTACATAAAATTAATAGCTGTAAAAGGCTAAATGTAAGCTTAAAAAGAAAACTCATGGGTGTTAAGGCCTATTTTTGTACCATATAAAACTGCTTAGATGCTAGATGTTTTATTGACAGCTTCAGTTTCGTTTATTATTACCTTCCTTGCAATACCCGTTGTATTACAAATTGCTGATAATAAGAAGCTCTATGATATTCCAGATGAAAGGAAAGTACACACCAGGCCTGTTGCCTCCCTGGGAGGTGTAGGTATTTTCGGAGGCTTCCTGCTGGCTTGTTTACTCTCTATCCAGGGTAATATTAACCCTGAATTTCAATATTTTTTTGCCGCCGCACTGGTAATATTCTTCCTGGGGTTAAAGGACGACCTGATGATCCTGTCTGCCACCAAGAAATTCATTGGCCAAATCATCGCTGCCTCCATTTTGATCCATTTAGGTGATATCCGGCTGGATAGTATGCATGGCCTTTTTGGTTTTGATATAGTACCTGAAGGCTTTGGACTAGCCCTTTCTTACCTTACTATTATTGTGATTATCAACTCTTTCAACCTTATTGACGGAGTGGATGGCCTGGCATCCAGCCTGGGCATTCTTACCATGTCTGTATTTGGCGCCTACTTTTTTGCAGTAGGTATGCAGGCTTATGCTCTGCTGGCTTTTTCCTTGGCTGGTAGCCTGGTTGCCTTTATCATTTTCAATCATCATCCTGCAAAAATATTCATGGGCGATTCCGGCTCACTAATGATAGGACTGGTAAATGCCATCCTGGTGATCAAATTCATCAATGTGGCCAATACTCCATTTATTGCAGTGCCTGTATCTTCTGCAGTAGCTATTGGGTTTGCCGTACTGATCGTGCCCATGCTGGATACCCTGCGGGTGTTTAGCATCCGGATCGCCAATGGCCGATCTCCGTTTACGCCGGACAGGAACCACGTTCACCACCTGTTACTCGAAAGAGGTATGGGGCATGCGGCCGTTACCTTTACTTGTGTTAGTTTCAATATTGGCATGATACTGCTGGCCTGGCTGGGGCGACCGATAGGGCCTAACTACCTCTTATTGATTATGCTGGCCATATCACTGGCCGGTGTTTGGCTGTTATACTACCGTAAATCCAGAAGAACGATGGTGGTGGCCAAAAGTGCCGGAAAAACTACTGAGCTTAAAACTGCTTCGAAAATAGTGACCCTTACACACGAGGCACATGCTGCCGACAGAAATAACTGATCTATTGATAATGGTATTGATAAATGCCGGAAGGGCCCCCTCTTCCGGTTTTTTTGGGTTCGGCTCTTTCAGTAGATTTGCCTCCCGGAATTAAAAGGACCAAATATGGCAGAAGATATTCCTTCAATTATTGCTGTGGCAGAAGACCACATGAAAAAAGCGATTAACCATCTTGAAACCGAGCTGGTCAAGATCAGGGCTGGGAAAGCCAATCCCCAAATGCTCGATGGCATTATGGTGGATTATTACGGATCTCCCATGCCTATTAACCAGGTGGCAAATATCAGTGTGATGGATGCCCGCACTTTAAGCATCCAGCCCTGGGAAAAAAATATGTTGCAGCCTATCGAAAGGGCTATCATTGCGGCCAATATCGGCATCAACCCGCAAAATGACGGAGTGCTGATCCGTCTTTTCTTACCACCACTGACAGAAGAAAGAAGAAAAGAACTCGTCAAAAAATGTCATGGCGAAGGAGAGCATTCAAAAGTGGCGATCAGGAATATTCGCCGGGATGCTATTGAACAAATAAAAAAATTACAAAAGAACGGGCTCAGTGAAGATGCGGCTAAAGATGCCGAAGCGGATGTGCAAACCGTGACAGATAAATTCACAGTAGCTGTTGAAAAGCACTTATCTGCCAAGGAAAAAGAGATCATGTCGGTTTAAACAACGCCAAATCTTTAATTACTTTGAAGCAACACCATCCGGTGTTGCTTTCTTTTTATCGGGCCGGTTGGCGAGATACACACCTAACAGGATGATACAAAGCCCGATGATCTGCAGAATAGTAACTTCTTCTTTGTAATACACTCCCCATAGGATGGCAATAAAGGGAATGCCGTAAGTAACCAGCGAAGCAAACAATCCACCGGCCCTTTTTACCAAAACATAAAATAATATGGATGCGATGGCCGTGCCAAATACCCCCAGCACACAACTGGCAAGGGTGCTTACCGCATATTCATGTTGTGTGAGAGGCTGTTGAAAAAAACCGGAAATAAAAAGAACGATCAATGCAGGAGGTATCAGTCCTGTAAAAGAAACAGCGGCGATCTGAACAGACCTGACCCCCGCCAGTTTACTATGGATCATATTCACATTGATACCATAAAAGATAGTGGCCAGGATCACATACCCGATATAGGCGAGGTATTCAGGGGGTTGGTGGATATTGGCATACAATAATACCCCGCTTCCCAGTAAGCCCACAATAACCCCCAGTATTTTATTAACACCTGTTCGAAGACCAAAGAACAAGGCACCGGTGATGATCACAAAAAGGGGTGTAAGGGAATTCAGGCTTCCTGTCAGCGCACCATCGATCCTGGTTTCTGCAATGCAAAATAAGAAGGCAGGAAAAAAACTACCCAGCCATCCGCTCAGCAAGACAGGTACCCTGGATTTTTTTGGAATTTCGCGGAGGGCTTTGATCATAAAAGGTATCATGATAAGCCCTGACGACAACATGCGCAAAGCAGCCACGTGATAAGGCGATAAGGTAGGTTGCTGATGGGCGTCATACATGCCCCATTTCATCAGGATAAAGGAACTCCCCCAAATAATGCAAAGGATGATAAAGATGAACCAGCTGATGAATCGGTTACTCATGTTGAATGGCGGCAAAGGTAACCACAAACTATAAACTACAAGCCATAAACCATAAACTGAAATTGTATATTGCAATACAAACATTTTATAATTATGGGAAAGATCAAACTCGGTGAAATATCCACAAGGGCCCCGAAGGACATTGACAAAAAGGAGATCAAAGAAAAAACAGAAGGGTATATACAGGAGCTGGATGAACTGCAGAACCTGATGTATGCAGAGGGTAAACACTCCGTACTGGTGGTGATACAGGGAATGGATGGCAGCGGAAAAGATGGTGTGATCCGGAATGTACTTGGTAATATGAACCCGCAGGGGGTAACGGTCAAATCATACAAGGCGCCTACCGCAGAGGAATTGTCACATGATTTTTTATGGCGGATCCATCAGCAGGCACCATCAAAAGGAATGATACAGGTTTTTAACCGTTCGCACTACGAAGATATACTGGTTACCAGGGTACACAAATGGTGCGATGATGCAACTGCAGAGAAAAGGATGAAGGCGATCAATGATTTTGAAACATTATTGCAGAAGCATAATAATACACATATCCTGAAATTTTACCTGCACATTTCGCCCGAAGAACAACACGAACGCCTGAGTGAAAGAATGAAGGACCCCGCCAAAATGTGGAAGTACAATGAGAAAGATTTTGAAGAGGCCAAATTATGGGACCTGTATATGCAGATGTATGAGGATTGTTTTAATAATTGTAATAACCCGGAGTGGACCATCGTGCCGGCTGATCAGAACTGGTATAAAGAATATATCATAGCCTCCCGTTTGCGTGACCTGCTGAAGGGGCTGGATATGCAGTTCCCGGGGTTGAAAAAATAGGGAACAATCATTTTGATCTAACCGGAAAATGGTTACCTTAAGTTTTTATCACCAAAAACAATTCATTATGGGAATGCTTAAAGAATTTAAAGAGTTTGCCATGAAAGGCAATATTGTCGACCTCGCAGTGGCTGTGATCATTGGAGGGGCATTCGGCAAAATTGTTACAGCACTTACCGACACCCTTATTATGCCGGTATTAAGCCTCATTATGGGCAAAGGAGGTGTATCGGAAATGTCATTCACGGTAGGGAAAACAATTTTCCCGGTCGGTATCTTTCTGCAGGCAATCATTGATTTTATACTCATAGCATTTGTTTTATTCCTGATCATCAGGACCATGAATTCCATGAAGAAAAAAGAAGAAGCCGCCGCCCCGGCTGCGCCCCCTGAAGAAATTACATTGCTCCGGGAAATACGTGACTCTTTAAAGAAATAAACCGGTGGAAAACGGGCTTCCTGATAAAGCCTGTTTTCCCCTAAATTTGCCAGTCCTGTGACGCGGGATACACCCACCTCACAGGACTTTATTTTATCAATTCAAGAGTAGTGCAGAACACATCGTACCATATCAAATTACCGCAGTTTGAAGGCCCCTTCGATCTCCTGCTTTTTTTTATTGAACGGGATGAACTGGATATTTACAATATCCCGATCACCAATATCATCAACGACTTCCTGGATTATATCCATCAAAGCGAGGAACTGAATATCGAACTCAGCAGTGAATTCATTCTGTTCATTTCCACGCTGATGCGTATTAAGGCCAAGATGCTCCTGCCCCGCAAAGAACTGGATGCACAGGGCAATGAGATCGATCCGCGCCAGGAATTGATCAATAAGATACTCGAGTATAAGCGATTTAAGGAAGCATCTGCCCAGATGGCTGAAATGGAAGCCCTTCGTATGCTGATGGTGAAGCGGGGGAATATCCAGAAAGAACTCTCCCGCATCGGCGAAACAGAAAGCGATGGTACCGAAATACAGAATATCACCCTCTTTAAGCTGATGAGGGCTTTTGAAAGGGCCATGCAGAAATACAGCGACAGGCTCAATAAACCTGTTCACACGGTGGTGCAATATAACTACACCATGGAGCAGAGCCGTGACCTGATGCTGAACCGGGCAAGGGAAGAGAAGACTGTCTCCTTTGAGAAGATCTTTGACCGTTGTGAAAACAGGGTACATGCCATTTTTCTCTTCCTTTCTCTGCTGGAGCTGGTGCAACAGAAATTCCTGAAGATCATCATTGGCGAGGGTAAGAACAATTTCATTATTGAGTACAATGAGCCGGAGAACCGGCTGGCCGAAATGGAAGAAACAAATCAACCACAATAAAAATTATTCATCATGAAAAGCTTTGCAACAGCCAACTGGAAAGGCACTGGTAAAGAAGGTATTGGTACGCTCACTTCTAAGTCAAAAGTCCTGGATAACACAAAATATGATTTCAGAAGCCGTTTCGAAGGCGGTGAATATACCAACCCGGAAGAACTCGTGGCTTCTGCACATGCGGGTTGTTTTTCTATGAAGCTGACCTTTGTATTGGGCGCTGCAGGCTTCACACCGGATAACATCGAAACAAAATGCACCATTACATTAGAAAATGGCGCCATTACTTCCAGCCACTTGGATGTGAAAGCCACCGTACCGGGTATAGATGCAGCTAAGTTTGCAGAGTGTGCCGCCGATGCGAAAGCCAATTGCCCCATCAGCAAATTACTGAACACCACCATTACCATGGATGCTGCCTTAGCATAAATGAATTGTAATAATGCTAACAGTGGTGTAAGGTTTTCCTTACACCTTTTTTTATTCATAGATCCAGAGCAGCACCGGTTTTTTGGAAGGGTTGATGATGGCTTTGAGGCTGTTTAACAAGTTGGGTGAAACGGTGGGGCAGCCATTGCTCTGGCAAATATCATCTGTTACTTCATTTTCGGGTATGCAGCTATGTGAGTGAAGCACCACGGTGCGTTCAAAAGCTTTATTGTTGGTGCTGTCAAGTCCGTGCAGTTTATAAGAATAACCCCATTTGCCCGTATAAGAGATGCCAACCTTGTATTTTCCAAGAGAAGTGCAGCCGCTGCCCGCCACATTGCTGTATTTTCTGCCTTCGAGCCAGTTTTCAAAGCAATTGCCATGGGCTACCAGGCCGGCTTGTTGTAACGTATCTTTTTTTAGATCATAAATAAAAAAACGATTTTGTCCCGAAGGCAGGCCCATGTCGATGAGAAAGCAAACCTCTTCGTTAAAAGCTTTTTGCCGGGTGAATGTGCGGGCATCACCTGCTTTTGACCGCAATTTTTTGATGGGGAGATAATTTCGGCTACCTGTTACCGTTGGGGTTCGGGTGATTGTGGACTTAAATTTTTTCCGGGTGCCAGTGGAGGAAAACCAGCTAACCGATAAAAAAACGATCAGCAAAAGAAGGAAGGACCTTACTGTGCGCATAACATGGTTTTGGAAGCAGGGAGATGCCACCTTAACATGATTCCATAGCAGTAGGTTGCTAAATAGCCGTTAAAGCCCGGGACTAAAAGGATTTGGGGTTTTGCTTCTCTAAGCTAAGGGCCATTTTGACGGCTTCGTACGCATTGATGATCCTTCCGCTGGAAGACAGCGTGGAGAATTTCACTTCTTTGTCACGGTCTCCGGGCCGGGTTACTTCTTCCGTAAAAGGGCTACCGGAGGTTTTGATGATAGTAATGATCTGCTCGGGAGAGAATTGTGGGAAGTAGGAGCGAAGAAGTGCTGCCACACCGGCTGCTACGGGAGAAGCCAGGCTGGTGCCATCTGCACCCTGGTAAGTATTGTTGGCCGCAGTAGAATAGATATTAGTACCCGGGGCAAAAATGTCCACTTCTTCATTGCTGTAATTAGAAAAAGAAGCAGCATATCCGCCTGTGGAGGGATCGCCGCTGGCGCCTATGGTAAGATAATTAGTGGCCCTTTTTCCATCTAAAAAAACAGGATTGGGATAGAAAATATCTTTTGAAATGTCTTTGCCATCATTACCGGCGCCATGCACCAGCAGCACACCTTTGGAAGCAGCATAGCGAACCGCATCATCCACAAATTCTTTGTAAGGAGAAACAGGTTTGCCAAAACTCATGTTGATCACTTTGGCCCCATTATCCACTGCGTAACGAATGGCGAGTGCCACATCTTTATCATGTTCATCCCCGCCGGGCACAGCCCGTACGGCCATCAGGCGCACATTATCTGCAATACCATCCCCGCCCAAACCATTGCCCCGCACCGAACCGATGGTGCCGGCCACCAGGGTTCCGTGATTATTACTGTATGTTTTTAAATCATTATTGCCATAGTAGCGATCGTTGATATCGGTATAGTTATCCTTCACCAGTTGCCCGCGGAAATCCTCGGGGCTTTGCATTTTTCGGTTGATCTTGTTCGTTAGCTGGTTGTCGTAGTCTGTCAGTTCTGTGATGAAGTTGGTGTTTTTGGCAGTAGGGTCATCTATTCTTTCAAACAAACCCTGCCACATCAATGCGGATGATGCCACTCTTTCGTTAGCGTTCTTAACAAGCGGGGTTACCTGCGCAAGAGAAAATTCTGTAACAGATAAATGATCGCAGATGACCTTAGAGGTATTAGTGATCGCCCGCAACATGCCTTCGATTCCTGTTTTTTCTTTAGAGGCCGACTCATAATCCTTTTCAATGATCTCGGCAGACTTTTTCCACTGGCTGTAAAGAAATTTCTTATCGTCCGGTACTTTCTTTTCTTTCACGCCTTCAAATTCGTTTTTCCATCCATGATATACCCGCGAGATCTCATAAGTGTTCCGGTTCATGTTCTCCCCTTTGCTGCTGCCGCAGAAATTCCAGCCATGTACATCATCAATATACCCGTTGCCATCGTCGTCTTTACCATTGCCGGCTATTTCTTTTTCATTGGTCCATAATACACCCTGGAGATCTTCCTGTGCCGTATCAATACCACTATCGATCACCGCCACGATCACGGTGGTGCTCTTTCTTCCTTTGAGCAGGTCGTATGCTTTGTTCAGGCTAATGCCCATATAGCCATCTGTTTGCTGGTCCAGCAGGTGCCAGCCATTGAGGGGTTCTTTTTTGGCAAGGGAAGTTTGAGAGAACGAAAACAGGGTTATCAGCGTTGTGACCGTTAGTAAAACGATCTTCTTTAATAATGGCATGCGAAATAAAATTAAAAATGTATTAAAATATTTGTCTGGGTAGCGAAATGACTTCATAAACATAAATGTCGTAATTATATCCATTCATGATATAAGATTCTTCGAGAATCAAAACTTCTTTGTTTCCTCCAGGTATAACATCAAGCAAAGCAAATTTAATATCGTAAAAATTATACAGAAAGTAAATAGAAGTGGAATCTTGTCCTGTTGTGATGCAGATTTTCCAATAGCCATCTTCCAGCCTTCTTTTGATAGTCGCATTTTTATGATCAGCATAATAAGTAAAACTGGTTTCATCCTTTTTTATAGCTGGAAATTTGTCCAGCAATATGCCATCGTTCTTAACAAACCCTAACTTTTCTAATGGTTTTATCAGGCTGTCTCTATCCGTAACTAACCACGGAGGAGTTCTGTCCTGCTCCAGGATATATTCGTCGATTTCTTTCTCATCTTCCATGAATTGAATGTTGGCATAAGATCTCCTGAACTGAACCTCTCCCGCAGGGCGCAAGGCAATTGCTCTGCCTGCTTCGATTTCAACGTTTGAAAGAATATCTTGTTTATTTTGTTCCGGTTGACAGGAGAATGCATATATAGAAAGGCATGCAATTAGCAACCATTTGACCCGGACCGATCTCATTCTACTGAATAAGAATTTCAGCAGTAACTTTATCATTCATCATCTCTATTACTGCTGCTTTGATTGCCTGCGCATCATAACCACATTCACGATGCAGCTCTTTTGGTGTGCCATGTTCTACCAGGTGATCGGGAATGCCCAATATTTTCACCTCGTTCTTATAGCCGTGTTCCGCCATGAATTCCAGCACGGCACTTCCAAACCCGCCCACCACGGTACCATCTTCCACCGTTATGAGTTTGGGATATTTCTGGCAGGCTTCATGCAACAAAGCTTCATCGAGCGGTTTCACAAAGCGCATATCATAATGACCGGGCAGGATACCATCATTCTTTAATTCACGAATAGCAGCCGCAGCAAAATTGCCGGGATGACCGATCGTAAGAACAGCAATTTCTTTTCCTTCTTTGAGTTTGCGGCCTGTACCGATCTTTATTTCCTTCATTTCTGTTCTCCATTCCGGCATCACACCCTCTCCCCGGGGATAACGGATCACAAAGGGCAGGGTGGTGGATTCTAACTGTGATGTGTACATGAGATTGCGCAGCTCACTTTCATTCATCGGGGCACTTACGATCAGGTTGGGGATACAGCGCATATATGCTATATCATAGCAACCATGGTGCGTGGGACCATCATCGCCCACCAAACCGGCACGATCGAGACAAAAGACCACCGGTAATTTTTGTATCGCCACATCATGTATCACCTGGTCATACGCCCTTTGCATGAAGGAGGAATAAATATTACAGAACACCCGCATGCCCTGTGTGGCCATACCAGCACTCACTGTTACTGCGTGTTGCTCTGCGATACCCACATCAAAAGCACGATGAGGCATTTTCTCCATCATATATTTCAGGGATGAACCCGAAGGCATAGCCGGAGTGATGCCGAATATCTTATCATTTTTTTCTGCCAGTTCAATGATCGTGTGTCCAAATACATCCTGGTATTTGGGGGGTTGCGGCAGATCGTATTTCTTTTTCTGAATTTCGCCGGTTACTTTATCAAAAAGGCCGGGTGCATGCCATTTGGTCTGGTCTTTTTCCGCCAGTGCATATCCTTTTCCTTTGGTGGTGATGATGTGCAGGATCTTGGGCCCGGGTATTTCCCGGAGGTCACGCAGGGTATCCACGAGTTTGGCCACATTATGTCCGTCAATAGGTCCGAAATAACGGAGTTTGAGTGCCTCAAATAAATTAGCGCTGCTGCTCAGGGCGCCTTTCATGCCTTCTGTTAGTTTATGGGCCATGGCACGGGTAAAATTCTTACCCACGGGCAGCTTACCCAGCAATTTCCATACATCATCTTTCACCTTATTATAAGTGGGGGATGTGGTGATATCGGTCAGGTATTCTTTCAGGGCACCCACATTGGGATCAATACCCATACAGTTGTCGTTGAGAATGATCAGCATATCCGCATCGGCCACCCCGGTGTGGTTCATACCCTCAAAAGCCAGCCCGGCCGTCATGGCACCGTCGCCGATCACAGCCACTACTTTACGGTTCTTTTCTCCCTTGTATTTAGCTGCCATCGCCATGCCCAATGCTGCGGATATGGAGGTGGAAGAATGGCCAACGCCAAACGTATCGTATTCACTTTCACTTCTTTTGGGAAATCCGCTCAGCCCCTTGTATTTACGATTGGTGTGAAAATTATCCCTTCTGCCGGTTAAAATTTTATGGCCATAAGCCTGGTGGCCCACGTCCCAAACCAGCTGGTCATAAGGTGTATAATATACATAATGAAGGGCTGTTGTGAGTTCCACCACTCCCAGGCTGGCACCAAAATGCCCCCCGTGCACACTCACCACATCAATGATGTATTGCCTTAATTCGTCGCAAAGCTGGTGTAACTTTTCCCGGGGTAATTTTTTCAGATCTGCCGGAGAATCAATGGTCTTTAAGAGTGGGCCGGGTGTAATTTCCATTAGATTAGATTGTTTTGCTGTATGGCTTGTATCATAACGGCGATGTAAAAGTAATATTTTCCCCGGATTGCCATAAGTGGCTTTTGCTAAAGATTGTGTAACAATAAACTGCGTCAAATGTTCAGCAGGAGCGGATTTTAGCAAAATAAGCAGCTCTGTGACCCATTTGTAAAACTAATCCACCACTGGTATATTTACACAAAAGGCACTGATTCAGATTTAAGTAGCTTTGAAATTATGAAGAATAAGTGGGCGCAATATTGGACATTCCAGCTGATAGGTTGGGGCAGCTTTGCAGCGATCAATACTTTTTTTGCATTCTCTTTCGATAAGCTGGGTACCAAGTTCTTTTACAGGCTGGGTATCTTCCTGTTTTTCGGTATCGTGATCTCTCATATCATGAAAGAGGTCATTACCCAGCTGGGCACCCTGCAAAAAAACCTGAACCGCCAGTTTGTACAGTTTCTTTTACTGACTTTTGTTTTCGCACTCTGCGCTTCCTTTTTAAACATAGAAGCTATTATTGGAGTTGAAAAACTGGACAGCAGTATTCAATTATTACGCAGCGATGAGCAGGAATTATTAGCACGGTCCAGCGTGAGTTATGGCGTTAATAAACTGGTATTGATCCTCAGTAACGGTTTTTCTTACTTCGTGCTCTTCTTTATCTGGAATCTCATCTATTTCATGTATCACTATGTAACCAAGAGCCGGAAACAGCAACTGGACACCTTACGTTTGGAATCACTGGTGAAAGAACTGGAATTAAAGACCATCAAAGCGCATATCAACCCGCATTTTATTTTTAATTCGCTCAATAGTATCCGTGCCCTGGTGGATGAAAATCCACAGCGGGCCCGGAGAGCTGTTACAGAACTGAGTAATATCCTGCGGAGCAGCATGCAATCGGAAAAACTCGAAACGGTACCTTTCGAAAAAGAATTGTATATCGTAAAAGATTACCTGGCGCTGGAGAACATGCGGTTTGAAGACCGGCTGAAAGTGGAATATCATATTGATGAGGATACGCTGGACCAGCCCGTGCCGCCCATGATGCTGCAAACGCTGGTGGAAAATGCGATCAAGCACGGTATCAGCAAACAGATCAGCGGGGGTGTGGTAAAAGTGATCTCCGATTTCAAAGATAATTACCATGAGCTGGTGGTGGAAAATACCGGCCAGTTGAATGGCTCGGTCAATGCAGAGGGTTTTGGTTTATCCAGTACTACCAACCGGCTGAATTTATTATACGGCGATAAAGCTAAATTTGAAATAAAACAGATCAATGGTTCATTGGTACAGGCCAAAGTGCTGATTCCTGTCAATATAGAATAGCCTTTACTGAGTAAAGCCTGCCTTTGGGAAATCAATATTGTTGACTTTAGACATTCAATGTAAAACATCAAATTTTTTAAATGAAAGCGATTATTATTGATGACGAACGCCTTGCCCGAACAGAGTTGAAAAAGCTTTTACAGGATTTCCCGGAAGTGGAAGTGGTGGATGAAGCGGCCAATGCAGAAGAAGGCATTGCTAAAATTGAAAGCCAGCAGCCCGACCTGATCTTTCTCGACATCCAGATGCCGGGGAAAACAGGTTTTGATATGCTGTCGCAACTGGAACGGGCGCCGCAGGTGATCTTTACCACAGCGTATGACGAATTTGCCCTGAAAGCTTTTGAAGTAAATGCGCTGGATTACCTGCTCAAACCCGTGGAGCCCAAACGCCTGGCCGATG
This sequence comes from uncultured Chitinophaga sp., assembly GCA_964606155.1. GTDB lineage: Bacteria > Bacteroidota > Bacteroidia > Chitinophagales > Chitinophagaceae > JJ008. The sequence goes on from CAZSGD010000047.1 coordinate 23,598, forward strand.
CTATCCAGAAATTACATTTCAGCGAAAGTAAAGAACCCAGGGGTGAGACTGGCATAGTGAATAACAGCATTCTTACCGAGCATGACCAGGTATTTGTGAAAGATGGTGAACGTTGCTGGTTTGTAAAACTGAGCGAGATACGCTTGTTTGAAAGTGTGGGCAACTATGCGAAAGTATTTTTCGGCACCAATAAGCCGCTGATCTTAAAATCGCTGAATGCATTAGAAGAAAGACTGGATGAAAAAACTTTTTTCCGTGCCAACCGTAAGCATATCGTTAACCTGCGTATGATCGATAAGATTGAACCTTATTTCAACGGAGGCCTGTTGCTGGAATTGAAAGGCGGCGAGAAGATCGAAGTAAGCCGGAGACAAACGGTGAAGTTTAAGGAGATGATGAGCCTTTAGAACGGAGGAACAGAGGAACAGAGGAACGGAAGAACAATAGAACAGAAGAACAGAGGAACAGAAGAACGGAAGAGCAGAGGAACAGAAGAACAAAAGAACAGAGGAACGGAAGAACAATAGAACTGAAGAAATAATTTAGAAACAACAA